>NZ_JBJDOA010000003.1:100476-236153 GCF_044900785.1 Pseudomonas sp. NPDC087358 | reverse complement strand
GCCAGATCGCGAGCAAGCTTGCTCCTACGCCCTTCGGGCAGAATCAAACACGGGCGCCACACTCATCGTGCTTCGGCCCGCAGAGGGCCCTTCTGGCAGTATCAAAAGCACTCGCCGCACCCATCGTGCCTCGCTCCGCAGAGGGCTCTTCTGGCAGTATCAAAAGCACTCGCCGCACCCAGTGCTTCGGCCCGGAGGGCGTGGGAGCCTGGCTTGCCGGCGATCTGCCGGGCACCGGCAGTAAGATCAGACGCCCCGGCCGTGTCAGGTGAATCCCATTTGCAGGATTGGCTGCCGCTTCGCGCCAGATCGCGAGCAAGCTTGCTCCTACGCCCTTCGGGCAGAATCAAAAACACTCGCCGCACCTCAGTGCTTCGGCCCGCAGAGGGCCCTTCTGGCAGCATCAAAAGCACTCGCCGCACCCCAGTGCTTCGGCCCGAAGGCCGTGGGAGATTCTATGGTTTCAGACAAGCTCCTCAAGCAGCTTTGGACTATTGCGCCGCTTGCTTTTGATTCTGGCCGCAGGCCGTGGGAGCTTGGCTTGCCAGCGATCTGCCGGGCACCGGCAGTAGAGTCAGACGGCGCGGCGGGTCAGGTGCATCGCGTCAACAGGCTTTGCTGGCGCTTCGCGCCAGATCGTCGGCAAGCCAACTCCCACGCCCTCCGGGCAGAAGCGGGTGGACATCTGAGGGCCTCCGGGCAGAAGCGGGTGGACATCTGACGGCCTGCGGGCAGAAGCAATCCACCCCCTTGCGCCTCCTGCTTTTGATTCTGGCCGAAGGCCGTGGGAGCCGTATCCGTCGACCCGGCGCGCACACCGGAGCATGTGGCGCGGCGCCTGCAAGGCGGGCGAGCAATCATCAATGTGCCACCCGTTCGAACTTCTGAAACACCCTGTATCATTCGTCGCGATTCACCCTCCTCCTACGTAGCGAAATCAAGGATTGTTCATGCGTATCCGCTCCCTGACTCCACTTGCAATGATCATTGGCGCGGCTGTCTGCAGCCCGGCGCAGGCCAGCAGTGACGACTCCTGCTACCCCACCTGGTCGCTGCTGCGCGACTCGCTGGATGTCTGCAACAACCTGGCCTTCATCAACCCCGGCAACGACAGTCGGGTAAACCTGCGTCTGTTGCTGGCCGACCGCAACGCGCTGGCGCTCAAGCCCAATGCGCTGACCGAGGATGAGATTGCCCAGGGTTATGGTCCGGTGCCGTTCGCCGTGACGCGGCTGGTGGAGGGGGTGGTCGAGGGCGATGAAAGCGAAGAGTCCGGCGCCGCGGCGCTTAGCGGTCTGCTGCAAAAGCTCGGGATCAAGCGCGAGACTTCCGACAGCGCCGGGCAGGCGTTCCTGGAAGGCGAAGGCAGCCGTTGCCGCAGTAACCGCGACGACAGCGCTGCCCAGTTCATCGGGCAACTGCTCGACACCCCCTCGCTGTCGGACGCCGAGCGTCAGGCCTTGGCGCGCAGTCGCGTGCAACTGCTCGATGGCTGCACCTGGGAAGGCGAAAAACAGGCCGGGCTGCTGCCAGCCGAGATTCAGTCCGCCGATGGCAAGGCCTTCGTTACCTACTTGCAAGCGGCCTCGGACTTCTACAGCGGTCGCTTCGCCGCTGCCCAGACCGGCTTCGCCAGCCTGAGCGAGAGCCCCCAGCCATGGCTCAGGCAAACCGCGCTCTACATGGTCGCCCGCACCCGGCTCAACGATGCGCAGAAGGAGGCGTTCGACGAGTACGGCACGCTCAAGGAGGGGCTCGACCCGGCGCCGTTCGCCAGCGTCGCGCAAGCGTTCGAGCAGTACCTTGGCGCTTACCCCGAAGGCACCTACGCGCGCTCGGCCAAGGGTCTGTTGCGCAGGGTCCACTGGCTGTCGAAGGACACCGCCAGGCTCGCCCAGGACTACGACTTCCAGCTGACCGAAGCCGGTGACCTGCAGCGCAACCTGAGCATGGACGATCTGATCCAGGAGACCGACAACAAACTGCTGATGAGCATGGGCCATGGCGCGCCATCGGCTTTGCTCACCGCCACCAGCGACCTGATGCTGATGCGTGCCGACGCCCAGCCCAGACTGACCCGCGACACGCTGCTGGCGCAGCAGGCTATCTTCGCCAGTGACCCGGCGATGTTCGATTATCTGCAGGCGGTACTGGACGTCTATCTGGACCGCAATCCGGCCGCGGCGCTGAAACGGTTGCCCAGCGAGCTGCCGGCCAGGCTCGACTATTTCGCCTTCAGCCAGCAAACCCTGCGTGGCCTGGCACTGGAGGCGAGTGGAAATCTGCCCGCCGCCCAGACGCTGTGGCTCAACCTGCTGCCACTGGCCCGCCAGCCGCTGCAACGCGAACAGTTGGAGCTGGCGCTGGCGATGAACTACGAGCGCAGCGGGCAACTGGCCAAAGTGTTCGCCAGCGATTCCCCGATCCACTCGGCCCAGGTGCGTCTGATCCTGCTCGACAAAGTGGCCGATGCGCCTTTGTTGCGTCAGCAGATAGCCCAGGGTATCAGCGACAACGAGAAGGCCACCGCACAGTTCGTGCTGCTTTACAAAGAGCTGCTGCACCGCCAGTACGCCGCCTTTGCAGAGGACCTCAAGGCGCTGCCGGAACAGCCCGACGCCGGCAAACTGGGCACCAGCCTGGGCTACGTCTACGGCGACGGGCAAAGCGTGCAGCTGTTTCGCTGGAACGGCGCCAAGGCCGACTCGAGCTACGCCTGCCCTGGCATCGTCGAGATCGCGGCGCTGCTTCAGGCCAACGGCAAGGATCCCAAGGGCCTGAATTGCCTGGGCGAATTCATCCTGCGCAACGGCCTGGACAGCATGCCGCTGGATCAACGCCCTGCCGCGCCGCAACTGGCCAGCAGCGAGCCGGGGTTCAAGGGCGATCTGTTCTCAAGGCTCGACGGCTATCAGACGGTCATCGCCGACCCCCAGGCCGGGCGTGATGACAAGGCGTATGCGCTGTTCCGGGCGATCAACTGTTATGCACCGTCCGGCTACAACAGCTGCGGCGGCAAGGACGCTGCGCAATCGGTGCGCAAGGGTTGGTTCAAGCAGTTGAAGACCGCTTATGGCACCACGACCTGGGGCAAGTCCCTGCAGTACTACTGGTGATGCGCCGCGAGATAAAGGCGTGCTGATCAAGGCGCTGCTGCGTTGCGCTCTGGCCTGGCTGCTCTGCACCGGGCCGGCCTGGGCGACGGTGGATGCCCGGGACCACGATGCGTTCTGGCTGTGGAGTGGCGTGGCCTCGCAACCGGTCCTGGATCAGGCAAAAACCCTGTATGTGCTGCAAGGCCAGATCACTGCTGCGCGCAGTGATCGGCAAAGGGTCGCCCTCATCGCCCAGGGCATGAGCGTTGGCCGCCTGCCGCAACAGGATCTGTGGATCGTCTACCGCGCCCACACCCTGCGCTGGCCCGAGCCGGTGTACAAGCAAGTGCTTGGTCAACTGCAGCGCTGGCGCCAGGCCGGTAATGCAGTGACCGGCATCCAGATCGACTTCGACGCCCGCACCCGCTATCTACAGGACTACGTGGCGTTCCTCGAAGACCTGCGCCAACGTCTGCCAGCAGCCTGCAAGCTGAGCATTACCGGCTTGATGGACTGGAGCAGCCACGCCGACCCGCAGGCCCTCGAGCAGCTCAAAGGCGTGGTGGATGAGGTCGTGGTGCAGACCTACCAGGGTCGACGCAGCATCCCGGATTACGCCGCCTACCTGCCGCGCATGAGTCGGCTGGGATTGCCATTCAAGATCGGGCTGATTCAGGGCGGGGAATGGACTGCGCCGGACTACCTGCAGCGCAGTCCGTGGTTTCGGGGGTATGTGGTGTTCCTGAGGAACGGGCTGTGAAGCACGCTTCCACCTGCCGGCTGCCTTAATACCCGGCCGCACCGTGCCAAGTGGCTGGGCGTCTGCTATTGCGATGACTTCCTGCGCGCTCGCGGGACAAACCAGCCTCGCGCAGAGATCGAGGCTCAGGCATATGGCTGAACGCCACCTGAACACCTGCACAAATCCCGGACTTTGCAAAAAAAACGGTATCCGCATTCAATAATGAGTATCATTATGTTACACATTGGCTGAATGCGAATGGCTTTACAACGCGTTCACGCCGCACACCCTATCAGATTTACACCGGTGATAAATGCTCGTTCCTTTTTTGATCATGTTGCGCGAAGGGATTGAAGCCGCGCTTATCGTTGGCATCATTGCCAGTTACCTGAGACAGACCGGACGCGGCGAGTGGATGCCAGCCGTCTGGATCGGCGTTTTCCTCGCAGCGGCCCTGGCGCTGTTCGTCGGCGGCGGGCTGGAGATGGTCAGCGCCGAATTCCCGCAGAAGCAGCAGGAATTGTTCGAAGGCCTGGTCGGTCTGCTGGCGGTCGTGATTCTCAGCTCCATGGTGGTGTGGATGCGCAAGGTCGCGCGTTCGGTCAAACATGACCTGCACCAATCGCTGGATGCCGCCCTTGCCGGTTCGAAAAACCAGACCTACGCCCTGATTGGCATGGTGTTCTTCGCCGTGGCTCGGGAAAGCCTTGAAACCGTGTTTTTCCTGCTGGCGGTGTTCCAGCAAAGCGAAGGCGCGTCCGGCCCGCTGGGCGCGCTGCTGGGCCTGATCATCGCGGTGTGCATCGGGGTGGCCATCTACAAAGGCAGCCTGCGCCTGAACCTGAGCCTGTTCTTCCGCTACACCGGCCTGTTCATCCTCGTGGTGGCGGCGGGCATTCTGGCCAACTCCGTGCGGTCGCTGCACGAAGCCGGCGTCTGGAATCACTTCCAGGACGTGGTCTTCGACATCAGCCCGATCCTGCCGATGGACGGCCCGACCGGCACGGTGCTGGCCGGCATGTTCGGCTATCAGGACGCGCCGAGCGTCAGCGTGCTGGTGGCCTACCTGGCTTACCTGATCTTCGCCTTGGTCCTGTTCTTCAAGCCCGCGGCGAAGGTGGTGAGTCTGCCCACCCGCCCGGCGCATGAACACGGCCACTCTTCTTCAGTTACGAACAAATAAGGGCAACCATGACCAGCAGTCCCACCGGCCTTCCTCCACAGAAAGCCAAGCCTACACGTGCCCTGCAATTGGCTGTCGCTGGCTCGGTGATTCTGATGATCGCCGCAGGCGCCATGTTCTACTACGCCTCCCAGGCCGCGCACACAAAACGCATCGCCAACAGCGGGAACGAAACCGTGGTGACCATCCACGCCAAGAGCTGCGAGCCGAACGCGATCACCGTGCCGGCCGGCAAGAATGCCTTTCGCATCGTCAACGCCTCCGAACGTGCCGTGGAGTGGGAAATCCTCGACGGCGTGCTGGTGGTCGAGGAGCGTGAAAACATCGTTCCGGGCCTGAGCCAGATCATCAATGCCAACCTGCTGCCAGGCGACTACGCGATCACCTGCGGGCTGCTGAGCAACCCGCGCGGCACTCTGCACGTGACGCCGACCGCTGAATCGGACGCTGCCGCCAAGGCCCGTCCTTCGATGGTGGCGTTCATCGGTCCGCTGTCCGAATACCGCGTCTACCTGAGCACGCAGAGCAGCGCCCTGATCCGTGCCGTCAACGACCTGCAGCAAGCCATCGAAAGCGCCGATCTGGCCGCCGCCCAGCGCGCCTATACCCCGGCCCGCGCCGCTTACCAGCGCATCGCCCCGGCCGCGCAGCGTCTGGCGGAGCTGGACAACGGCATCAACGCCCGTGCCGACTACTTCGAAAAACGCGAGCAGGACCCAGGCTTCAGCGGTTTCCACCGCATCGAATTCGGCCTGTTCTCGCACAAGTCGGTGGACGGCCTGGCCCCTGTGGTGCAGAAGCTGCAAACCGACATTGCCTCGCTCAAACAGCAACTGCTGGCCCAGACCATTGCCCCGGAACAACTGGCAAGCATGGTGGTGCGCAACATGCGCAGCCTGGCCGACATCCGCAGCAACGGCGAAGAAGAACGCTACAGCCATGTCGACGTCGCCGGCTTCGCTGCCAACCTGGAAGGCACGCGCAAGGTCATCGAACTGCTGCGACCGCTGCTGGCCAAGACGTCCGGGGAGCTGCTGAAGAGGATCGACAACGCCACCACAGCGCTGGACGACCAGTTGCTGATGCTCAAGACCGATGACGGCTTCAAAGCGTATGACCAGGTCAGCACCGAACAAAGAAGACAAATCGCAGACAAGGCCAAGGCGCTGGCCGATGCCCTCGATGGAATCGACCCGGCCCTTGGCCTTACCGGCCTGTAAGCGTGCCCTGGCGGGTGCCTGACGCATCCGCCCGGCCCTGAAACCCGAGCGAAGAACACATTCAAATGAAAGATTCAGATCCAGCCAACGCCCCTGTTTCCGTCCAGCGCCGCCGTGTCCTGATGGGCCTGGGTGCCGCTGGCGCTGCCATCGCCGGCGCCAGCCTGAGCGCCAATGCCTTGGCCGCCCCTGCCCCGGCGCAAGTGACCGAAGCGCCGAAAAGCGACAAGACTCAGGACCACAACGAGTTCCACGGCCTGCATCAGAGCGGCATCGTCACGCCGCGCCCGAGCGCCGGGATGATGGTTTCCTTCGACGTGCTGGCCCAGGACCGCGAAGACCTCGAGCGCCTGTTCCGCACCCTGAACGAGCGCATTGCGTTCCTGATGACCGGCGGCGCGGTGCCGCAGGTCGATCCCAAATTGCCGCCGGTGGATTCCGGGATCCTTGGCCCGGTGGTCACCCCGGACAACCTGACCATCACCGTCTCGGTCGGTGACTCGCTGTTCGACGAGCGCTTTGGCCTGGAAGGCGTCAAACCCAAGCGCCTGCAACGCATGGTCGGTTTCCCCAACGACGCGCTGGAAGCCGATTGCTGCCACGGCGACCTGAGCATTCAGTTCTGCTCCAACGCCCCGGACAGCAACATTCACGCCCTGCGCGACATCGTCAAAAACCTGCCTGACCTGCTGCTGGTGCGCTGGAAACAGGAAGGCACCGTGCCGGCCCAGGCGCCGCTCAAGCCAGGTCAGACGCCGGAAAGCGCGCGCAACTTCCTGGGTTTCCGCGACGGTTCGGCCAACCCTGATTCGAACAACCAGAAAGCCATGAACGAGCTGGTCTGGGTGCAACCGGGCAGCGATGAACCCACCTGGGCTGCCAATGGCAGCTATCAGGCGGTGCGCATCATCCGCAACTTCGTCGAACGCTGGGACCGCACCCCGCTGCAGGAACAGGAAGCGATCTTCGGTCGGGTCAAGACCACCGGCGCGCCGATGGATGGCAAGACCGAGACCGACGTGCCGGATTACCACAAGGATCCGCAAGGCAAGGTCACCAAGATGGACGCGCACATCCGTCTGGCCAACCCGCGTACCGCAGAAAGCCAGCGCAACCTGATCCTGCGCCGTCCGTTCAATTACTCCAACGGGGTCAACAAGAACGGTCAGCTGGACATGGGTCTGCTGTTCATCTGCTACCAGTCGGACCTGGAAAAAGGCTTCATCACCGTTCAGACCCGCCTCAATGGCGAGCCGCTGGAGGAATACCTCAAGCCGATCGGTGGCGGGTACTTCTTCACCCTGCCAGGCGTGGTCGACAGTAACGATTACATCGGCCGGTCCCTGCTGGCTGCTGCCTCTGCTGTAAAAACAAAAACTGCCTGACAACCCTTACCTCACAGGAAGAGCTCATGAAAAAGTCGCCTCTCGCGTTGTTGCTTACCCTTGGCTTGTTGCAGACCCCGATGTCCGTGTTCGCGGCAACCGCACCGCTGGATCTGGTAACGCCGGTTTCGGACTACAAGATCTACGTCACCGAAAACGTCGACAAACTGGTCGCCGACACAACGAAGTTCACCGACGCCATCAACAAAGGCGACCTGGCGACGGCCAAGAAGCTGTACCCGACCACCCGCGTGGCCTATGAGTCCATCGAGCCGATTGCCGAACTGTTCAGCGACCTGGACGCCTCGATCGACTCCCGTGTAGACGACCACGAGAAAGGCGTTGACGCCGAAGACTTCACCGGCTTCCACCGTCTGGAGCACGCCCTGTTCGCGAACAACACCACCAAGGATCAAAGCGTCTTTGCTGACAAGCTGCTGGCTGACGTCAAGGACCTGCAAGCGCGTATTGCCGGCCTGACCTTCCCGCCAGAGAAAGTGGTTGGCGGTGCGGCTGCCCTGCTTGAGGAAGTTGCTGCGACCAAGATCTCCGGTGAAGAAGACCGTTACAGCCACACCGACCTGTATGACTTCCAGGGCAACGTAGACGGCGCGAAGAAAATCGTCGATCTGTTCAAGCCGCAACTGGAAAAGTCTGACAAGGCGTTCGTGGCCAAGGTCGACAAAAACTTCGCCACCGTGGACAAGATCCTGGCCAAGTACAAAACCAAGGATGGCGGTTTCGAGACTTACGACAAAGTCAAAGAAAACGACCGCAAGGCCCTGACCGGCCCGGTCAACACCCTGGCTGAAGACCTGTCGCAAATGCGTGGCAAACTCGGTCTGAACTGAGTTTCGGATGCAATGAAGAGCCCGCCTGCCGAGTGATCGTCAGGCGGGCTTCTTTTTTGTTTTGTTGTGGCGCTGGGTTCGGGTGCATATCCGTTGTCGGCTGGCTCGCCTAGAATTTGTCCTGACGGCCAAACTGTTTCGCCTTCGGCGAGTTACTTGAAAAGACCCCAAGTAACCAAGGGTCCTGGCTCCCTGTGCGGCCCCTCCTGCGTCGGGGTTCCCTCGCGCAGGCATTGCTCCGGGGGCACGCCGCCATCCGCCATCCATGGCGGGGGGCGGCTAGCGCGACATCCATGTCGCGCTGTCCCCTACGCAATACCTGCGCTCGGCCTTCCAAAGTCGCAATTTGTGGCGTTCACCCCATCTCGGCATGCCACGAAGTCGCAATTTTGATCGTTCCCACGCTCCGCGTGGTAACGCAGCAATCGACCCCGGCATTCCCACGCGGAGCGTGGGGGACGATCAGACAGCCATGCATGCCTTTTGAGGCCCTGTGCACGCCTGCTTTTGCCTTTGCTTTCGCCTTTCTAACGCGACAGTCCAGACACCACACATCGCGACTTGGGTGCAGGCTGAACGCAGGCGGCGCGTAGTGGGCCGAGCGGCATGGATGCCGCGAGAGCGCCGTCAGGACAGGGATGTCCGTTCGGCGCGGGCCCACGGAGCGTCGCCGGAGTGAGGGAACTCCGACGAAGGAGGAGCCCAACCAGGAGCAAAGGCCCTTGGTTACTTGGGGCTTTTCCAAGTCACTCGCCGAAGGCGAAACGCTTCTGCCCTCAGGCAGAACCAAAAACCCGCGCCAAACCCCGCTGCCGATATACCGCATTCCCACGCGGAGCGTGGGGACGATCAGACAGCCATGCATGCCTTTTGAGGCCCTGTGCACGCCCGCTTTTGCCTTTGCTTTTGCCTTGCTATCGCAACAGTCCAGACACCACACATCGCGACTTGGGTGCAGGCTGAACGCAGGTGGCGCGCAGTGGGCCGAGCGGCATGGATGCCGCGAGAGCGCCGTCAGGACAGGGATGTCCGTTCGGCGCGGGCCCACGGAGCGACGCCGGAGTGAGGGAACTCCGACGAAGGAGGAGCCGAACCCGGAGCAAAGGCCCTTGGTGACTTGGGGCTTTTCCAAGTCACTCGCCGAAGGCGAAACGATCTGCCGTTAGGCAGACCTGAAATCAGCGCCACCAGAAATAACGGATATACACCCAATCCCGATGCCCGATCGCCTCAAATCCCACTAAACCAGTTGTACCCCTGATCCTCCCAATACCCTCCCGGATAATCGTTGCTGACGAAAATCTCGACGATGTGCTTGGGGTTCTTGAAGCCGAGCTTGGTCGGCACCCTGACCCGCAACGGATAGCCATAATCGGGCGGCAAGGCGACCTCGCCGAAGTCCAGCGCCAGCAGGGTTTGCGGGTGCAGCGCGGTGGGCATGTCCAGGCTTGAGTAATAGCGATCGGCGCATTTGAAACCGACGAATTTCGCCGACGTGTCGGCGCCCACGTGCTCCAGGAACGTCTTGAGCGGCACCCCGCCCCACTGCCCTATCGCACTCCAGCCCTCGACGCAGATCAGCCGCGTGATGTCGCTGCGTTGCGGCAGCTTGCGCAGGCCGTCCAGGGTCCACGGCGCCTTGTCGCGCACCAGGCCCGAGACGCCGAGCTTCCAGTCGGCAACGTCGAGGTCCGGGATGTCGTCCTCGGCATAGAACGCATTGAATGGAAACGGATTGCGGATCTGTTCCTTGCTGAACGTCGGCGCCAGCTTCTGCCCGCTGAACAGCCAGGCCTGCACCCGGTCGTTCCATCGCGACATGCTCCACAGCACCTTGTCCACCTGATCGCCATCCTGCAGGTTGCAGCCGCTGAGCATGGCCATGGCACCGACGGTCAGACCGCCCCTGAGGAAATGCCGACGCTGAAGGTTTTCCAGCTGGGTCTGCTGCGCCGGTTCCAGCTTGATGCGCTGGATCGCGCGTTTGTTAGGTTCAATCATGCTCGACCTTCCCGCTTTCAACCGCACGTGTGCCGCCGGTAATCATCGGCAACAGGGTTTTGGGCACCATCAACACCAGCGCCAGATGCACCACGACAAAGGCACCAATGGCCGCCATCGCGCCGAAATGCACGAAGCGGGCGAAGTCATAACCGCCGAACAAGGCAGTCAGTTCCTGCAACTGAACAGGTTTCCAGATGGCCAGGCCCGAGACCACGATCAGCACGCCTGCGGCCAGCACCAGCCAGTACATCAACCGCTGTACGGCGTTGTACACGCCCTTCTCGTGCTTGAGGCGAAAACGCAGCGCGTCACTCAGGTCGCGCTTGACCGCCCTGGCCGTCACGGGCAGAAAGTCACGCTTGAAGTGCCGACTCAACAGGCCGTACAGCACGTAGATCAGGCCGTTGATCACTAGCAGCCACATCACCGCGAAATGCCAGGCCAGCGCACCGCCCAACCAGCCACCGAGGGTGAGGTCACGCGGGAACGAGAAACGGAACAGCGGCGATGCGTTGTAGATCGCCCAGCCGCTCATGAACATGCAGACCATGCCCAAGGCGTTGATCCAGTGAGTCAGGCGAACGGGCCATGGATGAATACTGGTTTTTTTCATTTTTCAAGGCTCATTACGGCGGTGATACGCCTGTAGCAGTCCGGCCGGACTGCTACAGATGAACTCAACCCGATCGTTACATCGGCGGCTGGAAACCATCCTTGCCAACCGCTACACCACGGGCGGTCTTGCCGTCTTCAGCCGGGAACACCACCACCTTGGCGCCCTTGACCAGCTCATCGACCTTGCCAGCCTGAACGTAGGCGATCGGCACGTCCTGGGGGACGACCAGCTGCTTCTCGCCGCCCTTGTAGCTGACGCTCAGGGTGCGGCCATTGGCATTGGTCAGCTTGCCCACGGTGCCGTTGGTCATGGTGCCGGTGCTGCCGTCGGCGTTCTGCCAGCCATAGTGCCCTTCGCCGCTGCCTTTGAGGCTGGCTTCGAACACGGTCACTTCCAGCGCCTTGAGCGTGCCGTCAGCCTGAGGCGTGGCGGCCGAGCCGATGAAACTGTCCGACTTGATCGACTCGATGTCGGTCTTGGACACCAGGCGCACGCCCGTCTTGTCGGTCAGGGCGATGCTCTGATGAGCGCCGGCGCGGGTGGTGAAATTCAAGGTGTTGTTCTCGACGCTGTCGACCGTGCCACGCAATGGTTTGACCACCGGCATGTCGGCCGCCGAGGCCATGACGGCAGCGCTGAGCATGAGCAGGCCAAAGGTACTGGACAGTGCAGTCTTCATCTTCATGTGAGGATCCCTGGTGATTGGATGAGCAGATGTTGCCGTTTGGAATGACGACCATCCTGTACCTGCAACCGGCACCGCACAATGACCGGCCGATTACATTTTTGTCATTCGCGCCGATGACCGCGGCGAGGCCGCCTCAATGACAAAAATGTAACCGTGCCCAGCTCAGCAGTTGGTTACACTGCCCACTCGACGCGGGGTGCAGGCGCATCCCCTGCCCTGTTTACGGCGTCATGCCCCACCCCTTCACCTCTTGATCCCACGTGTCGGCCACGCTGCCAACGACATGAAGCGAGTCCGAGCCACGATGCACATCCTGCTGATCGAAGACGACACCAAGACCGGCGAGTACCTGAAGAAGGGCCTCAGCGAGTCCGGTTACAAGGTCGACTGGACCCAGCACGGCACCGACGGCCTGCACATGGCGCTGGAACATGCCTACGATCTGCTGGTGCTGGACGTCATGCTGCCGGGCATCGATGGCTACCAGATCATCGAAATCCTGCGCGCGAAACAGGACGTGCCGGTGCTGTTTCTCACCGCCCGCGACCAGTTGCAGGATCGTATTCGCGGTCTGGAACTGGGTGCCGACGACTATCTGGTCAAACCGTTTTCCTTTACCGAACTGCTGCTGCGCATCCGCACCATCCTGCGCCGTGGCGTGGTGCGCGAGGCCGATCACTTTCATCTGGCCGATCTTGAGCTTGACCTGCTGCGGCGTCGGGTAACCCGCCAGCAGCAAGTCATCACCCTGACCAACAAGGAGTTCGCCCTGCTGCACCTGTTCGTGCGCCGCGAAGGCGACGTGCTGTCCCGCGCGCAGATCGCCTCGGAAGTCTGGGACATGAACTTCGACAGCGACACCAACGTGGTCGACGTGGCGATCAAGCGCCTGCGCAGCAAGGTCGACCTGCCCTACCCGGTCAAGCTGATCCATACCGTGCGCGGCATCGGTTACGTCTGTGAGGTGCGGCCATGCGAGCCCGACGCCAGCCATCCCTGACCCTGCGCTCGACCCTGGCGTTTGCGGTGGTGGCCATGCTGGCGGTGTCCAGCGCCGGCATGTACCTGTACGAAACCATGAAAGCTTCGGTGATGACCCGCAGCGATCATGCGGTGCTGGCACGCCTCGATCACTTTCGCAAATTGCTGCAGTACGACCTGACCCTGGACACTTTGCGCGGCAGTCCGCAGCTGTTCGAGAACATGCTCGACAGCGAGGACGACATCTTCATCATCGCCGAGCCCGGCAAGCCGCCGGTGATCATGGTCAATCCATTGCATGCGCCGCTGCCCGAGATGCCGGTGGTCGCAGCCAACCGCCCGTTGGCCGCCGCCGACCTGCGCAGCGGCGAGGTCGACCCGGGCGTACCCTTGCGTGCCGCCACCGTGGAAGCGATTTCCGGCGGCAAGGTGGTGCATCTGACGGCCGCGCATCTGGCGGTCAAGGAAATGGCGACACTGGCCGGCTTTCGCAATCGCATCCTCTTCGCCGTGGCCCTGGCCTTCGTGTTGACGGCGTTGCTGGGTTACCTGCTGCTGCGGCGTGGCTTGCGCCCGCTGCGCAGAATGGCCGATCACGCCACGGCCATCACCCCGGCCCGCCTGGACAGCCGCATGGACAGCAGCGATACCCCCGTTGAGCTGCAGCAGTTGAGCGAGGCCTACAACGCCATGCTCGATCGCCTGGCCGACGGCTATCAGCGCCTGACTCAATTCTCCGCCGATCTGGCCCACGAGATCCGCACGCCGGTTGGCTCGTTGATGGGTCATTGCCAGGTGGCATTGCGTCAGCCGCGCACCGCCGATGAATACCAGATGCTGTTGGCGTCCAATCTCGAAGAGCTGGAACGTATTTCGCGGATGGTCGAAAGCATCCTGTTTCTGGCACGCGCAGACGACGCCCAGGCTGCGCTGAATCTTCAGTCGCTGGATCTGGCTGAGGAACTGCAGCGCGTGACCGGTTATTTCGAAGGACTGGCAGAAGAGCGGCAGATGAGCCTGAACAGCCAGGGCGACGGCCAGCTGAAGGCTGACCCGCTATTGTTGCGCAGGGCGTTGAGTAATCTGGTGGCCAATGCGATTCGTTATGCCGACGAAGGCAGCGCCATCGACATTCGCGTGGAGACGGCAAGCGGGCAATGCCGCATCGAAGTGGAAAATCAGGGGCCGACCCTGAGCGAATCGACCCTGGCCAAACTGTTCGACCGCTTTTATCGCGGCGACGCTTCGCGCCATCAGAGTTCCGACTCCAATGGCCTGGGCCTGGCGATTGTCGCGGCGATCATGCAGTTTCATGGCGGTGAAGTGACGGCGAGCCAGCCGGTGCCAGGCACAATCCGTTTTACCCTCGCCTTCCCCGCCAGCTGATACTTCAGGGCCATGCCCTGACCCTGTAGGAGCCTGCTTGCTGGCCAAAGCGGTGTGTCAGCAGACAGTGATGCATCTGCCCACTGCGTTCGCCAGCAAGCCGGCTGCTACAGGATCGTGTTCGCCGCAAAACGCCGTTTCATGCCTTTTTGTCGTGAGAAATCTGCAGCTTGTAGAACGTCGCCGCGCCGCCTTCGGTGGCGTAGCCGGTGTTGTCCTGGGTGTACACCCCTGCCTTGAAGTACAGCTGCTTGCCGTTCCAGGTCGGGTCCAGCTTGGCCGTCCACTGCATGTCGTGGGCATTGACCGTCAGGCTGCCCGTTGGCGTCAGGTGGATGGTGTAGGTGAAGCGCTCCTTGAGCAGCACACCGGTGGCGATCTGGATCACCGCAGGCTCGGACGTCGGCGTCACCCGAAACTTGGCGACGATGTTGCCGTTCTGGGTCTTTTCCTTGTACTGGTACTCAAGCTTGATCAACGGCTCGGTGCTGCCATAGCAGTGGATCTGGCCGATGACGATCTTGCCGGACGACGGCACCTGATCCACGGTCAGCGCGGCGCGCAGGAAATTGTCTGCCTGGGTGTAAGTCCAGTTATGAACCGCGCCGTTGGCGTAGGTTTCGCGCAGCTCGGTGCGCGGGTAGATGGCGTTGTCGGTGCGCGACCCCGTCACAGGGGCCCAGAAAAACAACGTGTCGCCGGAGCGGAAGTAACCATCCTGGTAACCGGCGATCAGTTTGGGGGTGTCGATGGTGACTGCAGGGATACCTACAGGTTCGGATAGATTCCAGCTGGCAAGGTCGATCACGTAGCGCTCATGGGTGCGCAGCGCGCACCAGCAAAGGGATGTGTCTGGAACGGGCCTTGAGGCCAGTTCCCTGTCGCCTTTGCTATCGGCTGAATCGGTTGTTCATGAAGCCGACCAGACAGTCAAGAAACCGCCGAACTTACCCCGAAAAACGCTTATGCCACTATTGCGACATCACCGGATTCAAACGGCTGATTGAGCGCTTTTTGATCAACACGCCGAATTCCGGGGACGTCGATCCCGCCTGTATCCGCCATTTTTTTGGATGGCACTGAAAGCAAATTCGGAATTAAGTTCAGAAAATGGCGAAAAGCCCGACAGACGGTATTAATTCTTTTCGTTTTTTCCGGGCCTTGAGCAACTTGGCTTGCCGGGGCAGCGATGTTGAGGACGTCTCCGCCGGCAAGCCGGACTGCTACGGGCATCTGCCGGCCGCAAATGGCACTCACCACTCATCCATTTTTCATTTGACGAAAAGTCTTTGTTACCGGATATTAATAGTTAGCAACCTAATAATACAGAGCCTAACCATTCACAGCCTAATCAACTCCTTTGTCGATAACCCAGTGGCACCTTCATGACTCTAGACTCACTGCAAATGCACATCACCGGCGGCGTGGTCGCGGCATCACGCCAATGGCGCCGGGTGTGCCAGACCACGTTGATGAACTACGGCGTGTCCGAAGCCTGTGCAGGCCCCTTGCTGATGATCGCGCGCATGGGGGAAGGTGTTCGCCAGGTCACCGTGGCCCAGGCCTGCGGACTGGAAAGTCCTTCGCTGGTGCGGCTGCTCGATCAACTGGGCAAGGCTAAACTGGTGCAGCGCACCGAGGACCCCACCGACCGCCGCGCCAAGTCGCTGAGCCTGACCGATGAAGGACGCGCGCTGGCCAACTCCATCGAGGACGAATTGATTCGCCTGCGCCGTGAGGTCTTTGGCACTGTCGATCCAGCCGATCTGGAAGCCACCCTGCGGGTGTTCAAGGCCATCGCCATGGCGACCCCGATGGCACCGGAGCTGTCGTCTTGAAAAGCATGTTTGGGCCAAACCTGTTCAAAGGTTTTTTCACCGGTGTTCCGCCGTCCCGTGACTGGTTCTACGGGGTGCGCACCTTCGCCGCATCAATGCTGGCGCTGTACATCGCGCTGATCATGGAGCTGCCGCGCCCCTATTGGGCGATGGCCACGGTGTACATCGTCTCCAGCCCCTTCGTCGCCCCCACCAGTTCCAAGGCGCTGTACCGCGCCGCCGGCACATTGCTGGGCGCCGCCGCGTCGGTGCTGGTGGTGCCGATGTTCGTGCAGACGCCGTTCTTGCTGGCGGTGGTCATCGCCCTGTGGACCGGCACCCTGCTTTATCTGTCGTTGCACCTGCGCACCGCCAACAGCTACGCGCTGATGCTGGCCGGCTACACCATGCCGCTGATCTCCTTTCCGGTGGTCGACAACCCGCAGGCGGTGTTCGACATCGCCGTCTCGCGGACCGAAGAGATCTTCCTGGGGATCGTCTGCGCCGCGGTGGTCGGTGCAATGTTCTTCCCGCGGCGTCTGGCCCCGGTGCTGGTCGACTCCATGGCCAAGTGGTTCAAGGACGCCTCGACCTACAGCGACCTGTTCCTGTCGCGCAGTGCCACGCCGGAAACGGTGGGCGCCTTGCGCACGGCCATGGTCGGCAACTTCAACACCCTGGAACTGATGATCGGCCAGCTGCCCCATGAAGGCGCCCACCGCCAGACCGTGCGCAATGCCAAGGAACTGCGCGGCCGGATGATCCATTTGCTGCCGGTGATCGATGCTTTGGACGACGCGCTGTGGGCCCTTGAGCGACGCACGCCGGAATTGGTGGCAGACCTCGCGCCGCTGCTGATCGAAACCCGCGACTGGGTGGAAAAAACCACCCAGGGCGCACCTATGCATTACTGGCAGGCCCTGCACGACGAACTCGAGCGCCTGCAGCCGACCCTGGCGCAGCTGGACGATCGTCGGCAATTGTTGCTGTCCAACGCGCTGTACCGCCTGGGTGAGTGGATCGATCTGTGGCAGGACTGCCGCAGCCTGCAATGCGCGATCGAGACCGATGACCATTCGCCGTGGCGTGCGGTGTACCGTCACTGGCGCCTGGGCCGCCTGTCGCCATTCCTCGACAAGGGCATGATGCTTTATTCGGTGGCCACTTCGGTGAGCGCCATCATTGTCGCCTCCACCTTGTGGATTCTGCTCGGCTGGCAGGACGGCGCCAGTGCCGTGGCGCTGGCGGCGGTGTCGTGCAGCTTCTTCGCCGCCATGGACGACCCTGCGCCGCAGATCTACCGGTTCTTCTTCTGGACCATGATGTCGGTGATCTTCGCCAGCCTCTATCTGTTCGTGGTGCTGCCCAATCTGCACGACTTCCCGATGCTGGTGCTGGCGTTCGCGGTGCCGTTCATTGTCGTCGGCACGCTGACCGTGCAGCCCAAGTTCTACCTGGGCACGCTGCTGACCATCGTCAACACCTCATCGTTCATCAGTATCCAGAGCGCGTACGACGCCGACTTCCTGAACTTCGTCAACGCCAACCTGGCCGGTCCCGCGGGTCTGGCCTTCGCCTTCGTCTGGACCTTGATCGTCAGGCCGTTCGGCACCGAGGTGGCGGCCCGGCGCCTGACCCGCTTCGCCTGGCGCGACATCGTGTCGCTGAGCGAGCAAGCGACCCTGGCCGAACACCGGCAGATGGGCGTGCGCATGCTCGACCGGTTGATGCAGCATCTGCCGCGCCTGGCGCTGACCGCGCAGGACACTGGCATCGCCCTGCGTGAAGTGCGGGTGTCGCTGAACATGCTGGATCTGCTGGCGTACATGCCGCGCGTCGATGCCGCACCGCGCCAGCTGCTGCGCCAGGTGACCACCGAGGTGGGCAACTATTTCCGCGCCTGCCTCAAGGCCCGGGAGCGTTTGCCTGCGCCCAAAGGTCTGTTGATGACCATGGACCGCGCGCGCCGCTCACTGACCTTTGACTGGATGGGCGACGACCCGTCGCGCCTGCACCTGCTGCATGCCCTGTCCGGCCTGCGCCTGGCGCTGCTGCCGGGTGTCGAGATCGTCGACGTGCAGGCCGAGCAGGAAGAACAACCGCCGTATGGCATTGATGGAGCGCCTCTGTGATCGGTGATCTGGACATCAGCGGGATTTTCCTGCCGACCTTTCTGGTGTTGATGGGCATCGCCTATGTGATTTTCCTGGTGGTTCACGCCGTGCTGTCGCGTGCCCACTTCTACCGCCTGGTCTGGCACCGGGCTTTGTTCAACGTCGGTCTATACGCTCTGCTGCTCGGCGCTGTGGATACCCTAAGTCGATATTTGATGAAATGAAAAAACCTCTACTGACGCTGGGCCGTGTGGTCCTGACCCTGCTGGTTGTCATCCTCGCCTCGATCGTGGTCTGGCGCATGGTGATGTATTACATGTACGCGCCCTGGACCCGTGACGGTCACATCCGTGCCGACGTGATCCAGATCGCGCCAGACGTTTCCGGGCTGATCCAGAAGGTCTCGGTGATCGACAACCAGGCCGTGAGCAAAGGCCAGGTGTTGTTCACCATCGATCAGGACCGCTTCCGCCTGGCCTTGCGTCAAGCCCAGGCCACCGTGGCCGAGCGCAAGGAGACCTGGGAACAGGCCCAGCGCGAGAACAAGCGTAACCGTGGCCTGGGCAACCTGGTCGCCCGCGAGCAACTGGAAGAAAGCCAGTCCAAGGAAGCCCGCGCGCTGTCGGCCTTGAACGAAGCGCAAGTGGCGGTGGACGCCGCGCAGCTGAACCTGGACCGCTCGGTGATTCGCAGCCCGGTGGACGGCTACCTCAACGACCGTGCGCCACGCGACCGCGAATTCGTCAGCGCCGGACGCCCGGTGTTGTCCCTGGTGGACAGCAACTCGTATCACATCGACGGCTACTTCGAAGAAACCAAGCTCGACGGTATTCACATAGGCTCGGCCGTGGACATCCGCGTGATCGGCGACAACGCCCGCCTGCGCGGCCACGTGGTGAGCATCGTCGCCGGTATCGAAGACCGCGACCGCAGCAGCGGCTCGAACCTGCTGCCCAACGTCAACCCGGCGTTCAGCTGGGTGCGTCTGGCGCAGCGGATTCCGGTGCGTATCGCCTTTGACGAAGTGCCTGCCGATTTCCGCATGATCGCCGGACGCACCGCCACGGTGTCGATCCTCGATGGCGACACGCTGGCGGCCCCCGCCGCCGAGCAGGCCGCTGACAAGGGAGCGACGAAATGAAACGCAGCGCACGCCTGCTCACGGCAGGCCTGGGCTTGTTGCTGTCGGCCTGTACCGTGGTCGGGCCGGATTACAACCTGCCCGACAAGGCGGCGGTCAATCGTCCGGATTTGCAGGGCGAACTGGCGGGTAGCTCGGCCAACGTGGTGTCTGCCCCGGTGCCTGCCGACTGGTGGCGTCTGTACAACGACCCCAAGCTCGACCAGCTGGTCGGTCAGGCGCTGATTTCCAGCACCGACCTGCGCGTGGCCGCCGCCAACCTGCAGCGCGCGCGCTTTCAGATGAACGAAGCGGACGCCGCCGGTGGCTTCACCAACTCCGCCAAGGCCGGCGCGCAGCGGCTGCAGGAGGCCGGCCAGGCGTACTTGCTGCCGGAAAAAGTCCCGGTCGCCAACGTCGGCGATGTCGGCCTGACCACCTCTTATCAGTTCGATCTGTTCGGCGTGCTGCAACGTGGCATCGAGGCCGCCCAGGCCAATGCCGATGCGACCCAGGCCGCGGCCGATACGGCACGCATTACCCTGGTCGCCGACGTGGTGCGTGCCTACACCCAGGTTTGCGCGGCCAACGAAGAACATGACATCGCCCTGCACTCGCTGGATCTGCAACAACAGAGCCTGACCCTGACCCAACGCCTGCGTGATGCCGGCCGGGGCGATGAGACTCAGGTAACGCGCTCGCAGACCCAGTTCAAATCCCTGCGCGCCGATCTGCCGCGCTATCGGGCCGCACGTGATGCCGGGCTGTATCGCCTGTCGATGTTGCTGGCCCGGCCGCTCGATCAGCTGCCCAAAGGCGTGGCCGAATGCGCCGAACTGCCGCACATCGCCCAGGTGATGCCGGTGGGTGACGGCGCCGCGCTGCTCAAGCGTCGTCCCGATGTACGTCAGGCGGAACGGCGTCTGGCAGTTTCCTCTGCGGCCATCGGCGTGGCCACTGGCGAGCTGTACCCGGACATCAGCATCGGCGCCACGGTCGGCACCGTCGGTATCCTCAAGGAGCTGGGCGAGCCGTCGACCAATCGCTGGGGTTTCGGCGGGGTGATCAACTGGACCATCCCGTCCAATGGCGCCCGCGCCCGGATCCACATGGCCGAAGCCTCGAATCAGGCAGCGCTGGCGCACTTCGACGGGGTGGTGCTCAACGCCATTCGTGAAGCCCAGACCGGTCTGTCGCAATACACCGCGTTGCTGGAGCGTCGCGATGCCCTGGCCGATACCGAGGAATCGGCCAAACAGGCCGCCGACCAGACTCACCGCTTCTTCATGGCCGGTCGTGAGTCATTCCTGGCCGACCTGCAGGCGACCCGCACCTACACCGATGTGACCGCGCAGCTGGCGGCGGCCAATACCCAGGTTGCCATGGGCCAGATCGATCTATTCCTGGCGTTGGGTGGGGGTTGGGAGAATGCTCGCCAGGCAGCTTCTCAGCCTGAGAAATAGCTCAGTTTTTGATTCTGCGGAAAGGCTGATGGCGGCCGTCCGCCGTTCTCTTTTGATTCTGCCGGCAGGCCGGGGTAGTCCAGCTTGCCGACGATCTGCCGGGAACCGGCAGTAAACCCCAAGAACGCGGTTGGCCTGACACGATTGCGGCGCGCGGTTTTACGACTGCTGCGCAGCACATCGTCGGCAATGTGCAGCACCACCCCGGCGAACTCCCACGCCCCCCGGGCAGAAGCAAACCCCTGCAACGCTCACGATCCGTGCTTGGCGCATCAAGCGCACCGCTCGCAACTGCTTATTGAATTGAACCCCCGCCCGCCAACGCTGCCTCACCTGTCTATAGACACAATCATCCCCGGCAGGAGTTCCCCCATGCGCACGCTTGAACTGGCTGGTAAAACCGTCCCCGTCATCGGCCAGGGCACCTGGCGCATGGGTGAAGACTATCTTCAGAGCAAAGCCGAGGTGTCGGCCTTGCAACGAGGCATCGAGATGGGCCTGACGCTGATCGACACTGCCGAGATGTATGGCGAAGGGGGCGCCGAAGAAGTGGTCGGTCAGGCGATCGCCGGGCAACGCGACAATGTCGTGCTGGTGAGCAAGGTCTATCCGCACAACGCCAGCCGCAAAGGCATCCTGAGGCCTGTGAGCGCAGTTTGCAACGCATGAAAACCGATTACATCGATCTCTACCTGCTGCACTGGCCGGGCTCCCATCCGCTTGAACAGACCGTCGAGGCGTTCGAAGCGCTGCGCAAGGCCGGCAAGATCGGCCGTTGGGGCGTTTCGAACTTCGATGTCTCGGACATGGATGAGCTCAACACGCTGGCGCAGGGCAGCGCCTGCGCCACCAATCAGGTGCTCTACAACCCTCAGGAGCGCGGCGTCGAATTCGACTTGTTGCCATGGATGGAAAACGCCCGGATGCCGCTTATGGCTTATTGCCCCATCGGCCAGGCCGGCGATCTGTTGACGAACCCGGCGATGATCGAGGTCGCTAGACGTCACAACGTCACCGCCGCGCAAATCAGCCTGGCCTGGGTGCTGCGCCAGGACGGGGTGATCGCGATTCCCAAGGCGGTGGACCCGCACCATCTGCAACTGAACGCCGCAGCCATCGCCATCGAGCTGACCAGCGACGACGAGCGCTTGATCGACGCCTCGTTCCCGGCGCCGTCGCGCAAGATGCGTCTGGCGATGGTGTAATGAACCGCAATCCCTGTAGGCGTGAGCTTGCTCGCGATTCGGGTCTGTCTGAGATTCAGGTTCTGGCTGACCGACAGGCTTCGCGAGCAAGCTCACTGCTACAGGGTGATGCGTAGCTTGCCGATACAAATCGTCACAAAACTGTCAAAACCGCTTGCGATGATGCCGCTCTGGATCCTGTGCCTGGCGCGGCACTTCTCACCTGCGAGCCTTCATGAATCAAAGCACCGCCCGTCATCAGGACGCTGAGATTTCCGGTCTGCTGTATGGATTCGCCTTTCGTAGCGGCGAGCCGGGGCGCGAAATCGATTCGCCCACCGCGCTGGAATACCTGCGCAATCGCGCCGAACCGAACGAGTTCATCTGGCTGCACCTGAACCTGGCCCACGCCAGCTGCGAACGCTGGCTCAAGACCCACCTTGAGCTGCCGGACGAGTTTCTCGAAGCGCTGCACGAAGGCTCACGCTCGACCCGCATCGAACATGTCGACTCTGCCCTGCTGGCGGTGGTCAACGATGTAGTGTTCGATTTCAATCGCGTCTCCACCGACATCGCCACCTTGTGGGTCTGCGTGCGCAGCAACCTGATGATCTCTGCGCGTCACCAGCCGCTGCGCTCGGTGGACAAATTGCGCTCGTCGGTCAAACACGCTGAGACCTTTCGCTCGCCCCTTGAACTGCTGGCGCACCTGTTGCGCGATCAGAGTGAGGTGCTGGCGCAGTTCATGCGCAAGACCAGCATCAGCGTCGACAGGATCGAGGACCAGTTGCTGTCCCAGCGCCTGAGCAACAACCGCACCGAACTGGGCGCCATGCGCCGGGTGCTGGTACGCCTGCAACGCCTGCTGGCGCTGGAACCAGGCTCGTTGATGCGCCTGCTGCATCGCCCGCCGCAGTGGTTGCTGGAGGACGACCTCCAGGAGCTGCGTCAGTCGACGGAAGAGTCGGCCCTGGTGATCAGCGACCTCACGGCGCTGGGCGAGCGGATCAAGCTGTTGCAGGAGGAAATCGCCGCCAACCTCAACGAACAGACCAACCGCACCCTGTTCACCCTGACCGTGGTGACCGTACTGGCGCTGCCGATCAACATCGTCGCCGGGTTCTTCGGCATGAACGTCGGCGGCATTCCGCTGGCCAGCGATCCCCACGGGTTCTGGGTGCTGGTGGCGTTGGTGGCGTCGTTCACCTTCATCGCCGGGCGCTGGGCATTTCGCAAGAGCCGGGATTATTGAGCCAAGCGCACATTACACGTGTGATCTGCCACTGGCCGAAGGCCTACAGGGTTCTCGGTGTTTTGGCGATTCGCGTCAGGCCGAACACCATAGCTTCGGCCAGATGCAATTTGCCAGCACCATCGGTCCCTTGCCGTAACAAATCCACTGCAAACCTGACCTGCGTCGCATCTCTGTCACATTTTGTAATGATCATGTTCGCCATCCCATCTGAACAGGATTGTGCATCATGGCGACCCCAACACTGGCTCAAGGCTCCCTGTCACAAGGTGCCGGGCTGAGTTCTCAATTCGGGCGCAAGCCTGGCGTTCTGACGATGGTAATGTTCTTCGCCGTACTCGGCCTGGGCCTGTTGTTCACCGCCTACAGCCTCAAGCAGGATATGGATGAGCTGGGCACGGTGGTGCTGACCTGGACCCCTTTCCTGCTACTGGGCGTTGCGCTGTTGATTGCGCTGGGGTTCGAGTTCGTAAACGGTTTCCACGACACCGCCAATGCGGTGGCCACCGTCATCTACACCCATTCTTTGCCTCCGAATTTCGCCGTGGTCTGGTCGGGGGTGTTCAATTTTCTGGGGGTGCTGTTTTCCAGCGGCGCGGTGGCGTTCGGCATCATCGCCCTGCTGCCGGTCGAACTGATCCTGCAAGTCGGCTCGTCGGCCGGTTACGCGATGATCTTCGCCCTGCTGATCGCCGCCATTTTATGGAACCTGGGCACCTGGTGGCTGGGCCTGCCAGCTTCGTCGTCGCACACCCTGATCGGCTCGATCATAGGCGTGGGCGTGGCTAACGCGCTGATGCATGGGCGCGATGGCACCAGCGGGGTGGATTGGTCGCAAGCCACCAAGATCGGTTACTCGCTGCTGCTCTCGCCGCTGGTGGGTTTCACCTGCGCGGCGTTGTTGCTGCTGGCGCTGCGTGCCTTCGTCAAGAACCGTGCGCTGTACAAGGCGCCGGAAGGCAACCAGCCGCCACCGATGTGGATTCGTGGGTTGCTGATCCTGACTTGCACCGGCGTGTCCTTCGCCCACGGCTCCAACGACGGGCAGAAAGGCATGGGCCTGATCATGCTGATTCTGGTCGGCACCCTGCCGATGGCCTACGCCCTGAACCGCGCGATGCCCGCCGACGAGTCGGTACAGTTCGCGGCGGTGGCGCAAGTCACGCAACAGGCGCTGACCAAGGTGGCGCCCCTGCCGGCGCCAGCCGACTCGCGCCTGACCCTGTCCACCTACATCCGCGACAAGCAGGCAACAGCGGAACTGGTGCCGGCACTGGCGGTGATGGCGGGCAAGATCGGTGATCAGGTCGCAAGCTACGGCTCGCTCAGCAAGGTCCCGGCCGAGGCGACCGCCAACGTGCGTAACGACATGTACCTGACCAGCGAAGCCATCCGCCTGATGGACAAGAACAAGGTCGGCAACTTCGATGCCGACACCCAGGGCAAGCTGCAGCTGTTCAAGCAGCAGATCGACAACGCCACCCGCTTCATCCCGCTGTGGGTCAAGATCGCGGTGGCCATCGCCTTGGGTCTGGGGACCATGGTCGGCTGGAAGCGCATCGTGGTCACCGTCGGTGAAAAGATCGGCAAGACCCACATGACCTACGCCCAGGGTGCTTCGGCCGAAGTCGTCGCCATGCTCACCATCGGTGCGGCCGACATGTACGGGCTGCCGGTGTCGACCACCCATGTGTTGTCTTCAGGGGTGGCGGGCAGCATGACCGCCAACGGCTCGGGGCTGCAGATGCGCACCCTGCGCAACCTGGCCATGGCCTGGATCCTGACCCTGCCAGCGGCGATCCTGCTGTCGGGCGGGCTGTACTGGTTGTTCACGCAGATTTTCTGATTTTGCAGAGACTCCCGTGCTCTCCTTCACAGGCGCTTTGGCGCCTGTTTTTTTGCCCGGACTTTGGGGACAACCCATGCCTGCTTCTGCCGAAGGCGTGGGAGGCCAGCGTGCTGACGATCTGCCGGAAACCGGCAGCAAATCCTGTCAGCGCTAGGCGCCTGACACAACCTGGTCGAATGGTTTCGGGACTGCTTCGCAGCCCATCGTCAGCAAGCTGAACTCCCACGCCCTCCGGGCAGAATCAGCCGCGAACCCAGCGTCACGACCTCATCAAACACGATCCATGTCCCATGCCCTCACTGTTCGGCCATTGATGCGCACCCTCGCCTGCCTAAGATGTCAGCAAGCCTTCAAGGCCGTGATTTCTTTCAAGTGAGCACCCTGATGACTCCAACAAGACCGACCTCTAGAACCTTGTACGACAAACACATCGACTCGCACACCGTGTGCAAACTCGATGACCAGGGCCATGTCCTGCTCTACATCGACCGTCAGGTGATCAACGAATACACCAGCCCCCAGGCGTTCAGCGGGCTGCGCGAGGCAGGTCGCGATGTCTGGCGCCCGGAAACCGCCCTGGCCGTGGTCGATCACGTCAACCCCACCGCCCCGCTACGCGTTGCCGCCATGGCCGATCCCGGTGGCGCATTGCAGGTGTCTTATCTGGCCGACAACTGCGAAAAATTCGGCATCGAGCTGTTCGACGTGCTCGACAAGCGTCAGGGCATCGAGCATGTGATCGCCCCTGAACAGGGCTTCATCCTGCCAGGCATGGTGATTGCCGCGGGGGACAGCCACACCACCACCTATGGCGCGCTGGGCGCGTTCGGTTTCGGTATCGGCACCTCGGAAATCGAACACCTGCTGGCCTCGCAGACACTGGTCTACAAACGCCTGAAAAGCATGCGCGTGAGCGTCGAGGGCGATCTGGCAAGCGGTGTGACCTCCAAGGACGTGATCATGGCGCTGATCGGCAAGATCGGCGCCTCAGGGGCCACCGGCTACGCCATCGAATTCACCGGCTCGACCATCAGTGCGCTGAGCGTCGAGGCGCGGATGACCATCTGCAACATGGCCGTCGAGGCCGGTGCACGGGGGGCGTTCATGGCGCCGGACGACAAGGTGTTCAGCTACCTCAAGGACAAACCCCGCGCGCCACAGGGCCAGATGTGGGAGCGCGCCGTGGCCAGCTGGCGCCTCCTGCACAGCGACCCGGGGGCGGTGTTCGACCGGGAAGTGCGCCTCGACGCACGCGCTCTGCAGCCGATGGTGACCTGGGGCACCAGCCCCGATCAGGCCGCCGCCATCAACGGCGCGGTGCCAGACCCGGAAGCCATCGCCGACCTGATCCTGCGTCAAGACATGCGCCGTGCCCTGACCTATATGGGCCTTGAGGCCGGCATGCCGCTGAGCGATATCGTCATCAGCCACGCGTTCATCGGTTCCTGCACCAACGCCCGCATCGAAGACCTGCGCGACGCCGCCCAGGTGGTGCGCGGCAAACATGTGGCCGAGCATGTGCGCGCGATGATCGTCCCCGGTTCCACCGCCGTGCGTGACCAAGCCGAAGCCGAGGGCCTGGGGGCCATTTTCCGCGATGCCGGTTTCGAATGGCGTCAGTCCGGCTGCTCCATGTGCCTGGCGATGAATGACGACGTGCTGGCCCCCGGCGATCGCTGCGCGTCCAGTACCAACCGCAATTTCGAGGGCCGCCAGGGCGCCGGTGCGCGCACCCACCTGATGAGTCCGGCAATGGTCGCCGCAGCCGCCATTACCGGCCACCTGACCGACGTTCGCAGCCTGCAGGGGAGTTTCTGAGATGCAGCCATTTACCCAGGTCAGTGGCAAGGCCGCGCCGATGCTGGCGGCCAACATCGACACCGATGTGATCATGCCCAAGCAGTTCCTCAAGGGCATCGACCGTGCAGGGCTGGATCGCGGCCTGTTCTTCGATTTGCGGTTTTTGCCCTCGGGCGCGCCCGATCCTCAATTCATCCTCAACCAGGCGGGGTGGCAGGGTGCGAAGTTCATGGTGGTGGGGCCGAATTTCGGCTGCGGCTCCAGTCGCGAGCATGCGGTGTGGGGCCTCAAGCAGATGGGCATCCAGGCGCTGATCGGCAGCAGCTTCGCCGGCATCTTCTACGACAACTGCCAGCGCAACGGCGTGCTGACCATCGTCCTGGAAGAGGCTCAGGTTCAAGCGCTGGGACAGGTCATCAGCCAGGCTGAAAACGCCCTGATCGAGGTGGACTTGCCGGCGCAGCAGATTCGTCTGCAGGATGGGCGAGCCATTGCCTTCAAGATCGATGAACTGCGCAAGAACGCGCTGTTGCTGGGGCTCGATGCGATTGGCAGTACGCTGCACAAACGCGAACAGATTCTGGCGTTCGAGCAGCGGCATCTGGCGCAGAATCCGTGGTTGAGCTGATCTGCAGTCGCGCTTGTGCCGCAGGCGTCGGCCTGCGGCCAGACGCATGACCGCGACATGACGACATCCGCCTCATAACGACAACCCCTGAAAATGCGCCTGCAGGAACTCCACGCAAACGCGCAATTTGCCTGAGTTGGCCAGCCGCGTCGGGTACACCGCCCAGACGTTGGCGCTTTCGGTGTAGTCGGGCAATACCTGCACCAGCGTTCCTTGCTCAAGAAACGGTTTGACGTCCCACAACGAACGCTGCAACACCCCTCGCCCGTCCAGCGCCCATTGCAGGACGATTTCGCCGCTGTTGGACGACAAGGGGCCGCTGACCCGCACGCTTTGCGGCACCCCATCATGCTCGACGTGCCAGATACCGAACGCGTTGTCGCGCTCCTTGATCACCAGGCAGTCGTGCTGTTCCAGATCGGCCAGCACCTCGGGCGTGCCGCGTCGGGCCAGGTAATCCGGCGCCGCGCACAGTACCCGCCGATTGCTCACCAGTTGGCGTCCGATGTGTTGCCCTGGGATGTCATCGCCCACGCGAATTTCCAGGTCGAAACCTTCGCTGACGATGTCCACCACCCGATCGAACAGATCCAGCCGCACTTCCAGGTCCGGATACGCCTGGGCCAGTTTCGAGATCGCCGGGGCCACATGATTGCGCCCGAAGCCGAACGAGCTGCACAGGTGCAATTTGCCCCGAGGCGCGCAATGCGCGTCGGACAGCTCGTCATGCAGCAGCTGGAAGTCTTCGAGAATCCGCACCGCCCAACGCTGCACTCGCTCGCCGTCTTCGGTCAGCGCCACCTTGCGGCTGGTGCGGTGCAGCAGGCGGGTGGCAAGAGTCGATTCGAGGATCTGGATGCGCTTGCTGACGTAGGCCGGCGACAGGCCCAGTTCATCCGCTGCGGCGGCGAACCCGGCCTTGCGAATCACGGTAAGAAATACCCGCAGGTCTTCGGGTAGCGGTGCCACTTCTTTTTTTGAGGTCATGCGGCTTCTTATTTGTCAGGCCTGAAAGGACTCCTGTAGGAGCCGGCTTGCTGGCGAATGCGCCAGGCCAGTCGCTGCAGAGGTGGCTGAACGGACGTATTCGCCAGCAAGCCGGCTCCCACAGTTTGAATGTTCGCAACAATAACACCGCACGCGGCGAGCCTTTTCAAAAGGTAAATACAGCTATATCTCCGAAAGTTCTAAAAATATGGGATTCAGTTCTTTTACGGAATATCTCTCAACCTCTATAAATGTCGCACCTACGCAACATACCGATTTTCATACAAGCCACCGATTTCGCTCGAAGGACTTCTCATGGATGTTTTCTGGTTTCTACCGACACACGGCGACGGCCATTACCTGGGCACCACCAAGGGCGCGCGCCCGGTCACCCTCAATTATTTGAAGCAAGTGGCGCAGGCCGCCGATGACCTGGGTTACCACGGTGTGTTGATTCCCACCGGCCGCTCCTGCGAAGACTCCTGGGTGATCGCCTCGGCACTGGTGCCTTTGACCGAGCGCCTGCGTTATCTGGTGGCGATCCGTCCAGGCATCATCTCGCCGACCGTTTCGGCGCGCATGGCGGCCACGCTCGATCGTCTGTCCGGCGGGCGTCTGCTGATCAACGTGGTCACCGGTGGCGATCCTGACGAAAACCGTGGCGACGGCAGCTTCCTGAGCCACAGCGAGCGCTACGAAGTCACCGATGAGTTCCTGAAAATCTGGCGCCGGGTACTGCAAGGCGAAGCCGTGGACTTCGACGGCAAGCACCTGAAGGTACAGAACGCCAAGGCGCTGTATCCGCCGATCCAGAAACCCTATCCACCGCTGTATTTCGGTGGCTCATCGCAGGCCGCCCACGAGCTGGCAGCCGAACAGGTCGACGTGTACCTGACCTGGGGTGAGCCACCTGCCGCCGTCGCCGAGAAGCTGGCCGACATCCGCGAGCGGGCAGCGCGCAATGGCCGCACCGTGAAGTTCGGCATCCGTCTGCACGTGATCGTCCGTGAAACCAGCGAGGAGGCCTGGAAAGCCGCCGACACGCTGATCGAACACATCAGCGACGAGACCATCGCCGCTGCACAGAAGTCCTTCTCGCGCTTCGACTCCGAAGGCCAGCGGCGCATGGCGGCCTTGCATGACGGTCGCCGCGACAATCTGGAAATCGCCCCCAACCTGTGGGCCGGTGTCGGCCTGGTGCGTGGCGGCGCAGGCACCGCGTTGGTCGGCAACCCGCAGGAAGTCGCGGCGCGGATCAAGGAGTACGCCGACCTTGGCATCGAGAGCTTTATCTTCTCCGGCTACCCGCACCTGGAAGAAGCCTATCGCTTCGCCGAACTGGTGTTCCCGCTGCTGCCTGAGCCGTATCGCAGCCTGGCTGGCCGTGGCATCACCAACCTGACCGGCCCGTTCGGCGAAATGATCGCCAACGACCTGCCGCCGCAGAAGTAAGGCCCGAAAACGCGTTATTGATCGCTACCCTGCTGCGCGCGGCAGCGATCAACGAACACTGATGCACAGCAGAACCCTGTGTTGCGCAGTCAGGCTTTGTAGCAACACGGCGTGCCGGCGGTGACGGCCATGACAACGCGACCGCCAGCAGCCGTGCTGCTACAAGACTGTCGATGCCCTCAGGTCTGCCGTTTGATGAGAAGGAGTTCCCTGCATGACCGCCAGCGTACCGTTTCAACCACAAGTGATCCCCATGCAGCTACTGACGTTACCGCCCTCCCCAGCCCTGGCGACATCGATTCGCGCCACTGCACAGGTGTTCGAGGACCCCAAATCGCGAGCGCTGCTGGCCCACGTGCAACAGGTCGCACCCAGTGACGCCAGCGTGCTGATCATTGGCGAAACCGGCACCGGCAAAGAGCTGGTAGCGCGTCATATCCACAACTTGAGCAGCCGCCGTCACCAGCCATTCGTGGCGGTGAACTGCGGCGCGTTCTCCGAATCACTGGTGGAGGCCGAGCTGTTCGGCCACGAGAAAGGCGCGTTCACCGGCGCGCTGACGGCCAAGGCTGGCTGGTTCGAGGAAGCCAACGGCGGCACGCTGTTTCTGGACGAGATCGGCGATTTGCCCATGGCGATCCAGGTCAAGCTGTTGCGCGTGTTGCAAGAGCGGGAAGTGGTGCGACTGGGTTCGCGTAAAAGCACCCCGATCAACGTTCGCGTGCTGGCGGCCACCAACGTGCAGCTAGAGCGGGCGATCAACGCCGGGCATTTTCGCGAAGACCTGTTCTATCGCCTGAATGTGGTCAATCTGGAATTGAGCACCCTGCGCGAACGCCCCGGCGACATCATGCCGCTGACTCGCCACTTCATCGAGGTGTATAGCCAGCGCCTGGGTTGCGGGCCGATCCAGATCAGCAGTGACGCCGAGCACAAGCTGCGTACCTACAGCTGGCCGGGCAACATCCGTGAACTGGAAAACGTCATCCACCACACCCTGCTGATTTGCCGCAACGGCGTGATCCAGTCCAGCGACCTGCGCCTGTCCAACCTGCGCCTGGAGCGTCAGGAGGAAGCTTCACCGGTCGTCGACGATTCGACCGAAGCGCTGCTGGCCCGGGCCTTTCAGAAGTTGTTCGAAGACCAGGCCGGCGCCCTGCACGAGAAGGTCGAAGACGCCCTGCTGCGCGCGGCCTACCGCTTCAGCCATTACAACCAGGTGCACACCGCGCAGCTGTTGGGGCTGAGCCGCAACGTGATCCGCGCACGGCTGATCAAGATCGGCGAACTGGCGGTGAACAAACGCCGTCCCGGCGAGCAGTTGCAGGGCGACCGGATGATGCAGCTGTCGGTCTGATTCGACGTCATCGGGTCAGCAGCGACAGGCATGCCCCACCCACTCAACGCGGCCCGACGACTTCGCTGACCAGCTCATAGCCGTTGAAGATCATTGCCGTAGCGCGGTGGGTGCCAAGCAGATCCCACAGATCGCCCTCACCGCTCTCGGCATTCTCGAAGGCTTTTTCGCAATCTGTTCTTGATTGCCAGAGCACATGAGCCAGCACGCGCTGACGGTCCTCGCTGACCTGCACGCTGGCACGAATGAAACCGGGATAGGTGCGGGTCAAACGCTCGAAGCGCTCATCCAGTGCCAAGACCAGACCTGCTTGCTGGCGCGGATGCACCGCAAACTCGACGAACTGACTGAACGCAAGGTTTGAGTCGTGTAACGTCATGAACACTCTCCACTGATGACGGTTGTTGCTGGACAGGATGCCGCCTGGGCCGCTGGCCCTGACATAGGTTTCTTGTGCTGCATGCCGGTTGCGGGCCGAGGCTGGGAAGGGTAAAACCTCCACCTAACTAGAGGTCAAGCGCCATTTGGCAATGCACAGGCAACGAAACGGCGATATGCGCACAGATTCCCCGAACATCACCCGAGAACTGACAGTAGGCCAACTTTCCGCGCGCAGCGGCGTGGCCATCACCGCGCTGCGCTTCTACGAAGCCAAGGGGCTGATCAGCAGCCGGCGAAACGCTGGAAACCAGCGGCGCTACCCGCGAGAGATGCTGCGCAGGGTGGCGCTGATCAAGACCGCGCAACGCCTGGGCATCCCCTTGGCAAGCATTGAATCGGCACTGCAGACGCTGCCCACGGATCGCCCGGCGACGCTGGATGACTGGAGCAGACTTTCCGAACGCTGGAAGGTCGATCTGGACGAGCGGATCAATCGCTTGACCGCCCTGCGCGATCAACTCAACGGCTGCATTGGCTGCGGCTGCCTGTCCATGGAGGCCTGTCCGTTACGCAACTGGGGCGACAGCCTGGGCGAAAGCGGCGCTGGCCCTCGCCTGCTGGATCAGGACTGAAGGTTCTGCGGGCTGACCAGGGTCCCGGCCAGGGTGCGGTCGGCCAGTGACAGGTGCATTTGCTGCATGGCCTGATTCAGGTCGTTGGTCGCCTGCAGCAGCGAGTTGGTCATGGCCATGATTTCCATCTGCAACTGACGCATCTTGCCTTCGCGCACCTTGGGCGACAGGGAGCGGTCGCTCATGAAGGCCTGCATGTCTTGCATTCTTTTGGCGATGCGTTCTTGAATCGAGCGGATCATCTTCAGCTGTTGCTTGATCCGGTCCGGCAGGTGACTGGCGTCGATGTCCGCGTTCTTGTCGCCGGTTTTCGCCGCCTTCTGCGCTTCGGGCGACAGCAGCACCTGGATGCCTTGACGCGCTTGCTCGGCGGCGCTGGGCATTGCCGAGGTGTCATCGGCCGTCTGCTGATTCCTGGCGACGGTCTGTTGCACCAGCGCTGCGGCGTCTGCCGGGTTCCTGAAACTCAAGCTCAACATGAATCAATGCCTCCATAGCCCTGATAATCGCGTGAATCCACCCGCTGCGTCAGACGGTTTTACCGGGGCGATACCGGGCTGTCGGCTCGTTCGGACAGCTCTTTAGGGGCAGGCAGGAAAATTGTGTCGGAGTCGACACAGTTTTCGCATCGGAGTCTTTTGCTTCTGCCCGGATAGATGCCGACCGTTTCTGCCCGGAGGGCTAAAGGTGTCGATTGCTGCCGCCCGAGGGCGACAAATGCCGACCGCTTCTGCATGGAGGGCTACAGGTGTCGATTGCTGCCGCCCGAGGACGACAAATGCCGACCGCTTCTGCCCGGAGGGCTACAGGTGTCGATTGCTGCCGCCCAAGGGCGACAAATGCCGACCGCTTCTGCCCGGAGGGCTACAGGTGTCGATTGCTGCCGCTCGAGGGCGACAAATGCCGACCGCTTCTGCCCGGAGGGCGTGGGAGTCCGGCTTGCCGACGATCTGGCGCGAAGCGTCAGCAAAACCGGTGAACGCTACGCACCTGACTCACCGCGCCGCCTGATTCTACTGCCGGTGCCCGGCAGCTCGTCCGGATGCGGCCCAGAGGCAAGCCCGTTCCTACGGCCTTCGGCCAGAATCAAAAGCAGCCGGTGCACAGGTGTTTATCGCCTCTGCCGCAGGACGACAGATGTCTGATGCTTCTGCCCGCAGGGTCACAAATGCCGACCGCTTCTGCCCGGAGGAACCCTGGAATCTCTCACAGATTAAAAGCGCTTTCAGGTCTGTACGCCCACCAACCGCGCCGCCAACGCTTTGGCTTGCAGGGCTACATCGGTCACGGCCGTGCTCTCCCACCACAGGCCACGCAACGGCGGGCCCATGGCGAACAGGCGCAAGGACACCTGGCCCTGGGCGTCCAGCACGGCGCCCCCGGGGTCGGCGGCGATGCCCAGGGCCAGCGGCCCGGGCTGGATCAATCCACGCGCCAGCAGTTGCCGAGGCAAGGGTTTATCGACCCGCCGCCAGTCGTATTGAATGCCCGTCGAGTTGATCAACGCCGCACCCTTGATCTCGGTCGGTTGATCATCGCCGCGATAGCGAACGCTGATCTGCACCTGCCCGAGCGGTGCGCGCTGAACAGCCTGCAGGCAGGCGGCATGGACACTCAACCGCCCTTCGCGCAGCAGGCGCTCCAGCAGCCGGGCACTGGGAGGCGGTGAACGATGGTGGTGGCTCTCCCACCAGGGCCGAACATGGCGTACGAACTGGCGCCGTTGTACGTCGCTGGCCTGACTCCACAGTCGTGGGATATGCACCCGCACGGTGTCCAGCGGCGCCTGCCAGTCGATGCCTTGCTCGATCGCCAATCGGCATTGTGCACGCAGCGCGCGGACCAGTTGTCGAGTGCTGCGAATGCCGTGATCGGCTCCCAGAAAGTCCGGCCAGCTCGGTGGCTGGCGGCGCACATGGGGCAGCAGCCCGTGCCGGGAGAAAACGTCGATGGGCCCGCGATGCCCGGCCTGTTCCAGGGACACCACGGCATCGACCATGGTCAGGCCGGAACCGATGATCAGCACCCGTCCCTGCGGGTCGAGCTGGCGCATGGCCGCGACATCCCAAGGATCCACCGCCGCCGCATTGAGCGCGTTGGAGTCGCGCTGCGGGGTGCGGGCCGCGGCGAACATGCCGGTGGCCAGCACACCGAGGCGCGCGGTGAGTTGCGTGTGATCGGCCAGAGTGATGTGTATGCCATCGGCGTCGCTTTGCAGATCCGTGACCTCGCCGCGCACGTGTTCAACCGTCGAACCGTGCCGCGCGCCGACTGCCTGAGCCTCGGCCAGACGCTGCTGTACATACAGCCCGAATATCCCGCGCGGGGCAAACAGCTCGGCCAGCGGCACATGTTGCTCATCGGACTCCGGCCAGCCGCCCGCGCCAATGTACTCACCCAGCCACTGGGTCAGATCGTCTGCTTTGTCCGGGTCGACACTCATGCGCGACGCATTGCCATTGAGCGTGTGGCCCAGCTCGGTGGCGCTGTAAGCCTCGCCGCGTCCCAGTTCGCTGCGCGATTCGATGATCACGACCCGCCGCTGCCCCGGCAGACGCAGCAACTGCACCGCCAGCATCGTGCCACTCAGGCCGCCGCCGACGATGAGGATGTCGGCACAAGGTCTGTTCTCTGAGGTCATTGCTTCTCGCCTTTTCTTCGCCACGATGGCGCGCACGCCTGATTATGGAGAGCGTGCCAATGGATTCAAACAGGACGTTGGTAGGCCCGTTGCGGTACGAAGGATGCAAGGCACGAGACATGCCGGCGTTTGCCGCAGTTGGCTGTATGAAAAGCGGGCAATGCGTTGATCAGGTGATGCTGGCGCAACAGCTCATGCACATCCCTGCCACCTTGCCTCATCGATCAGCGATGAAACCCTCTCTAGCAGCACGGCTTGCCGGCGGTAGCGCATTCAAAGACGCCACCGCCGGCAAGCCGCGCTGCTACAGAAAATCCAGCCGCTCACAGCACCACGTTCCTGACAAAACGCAGCACCTGCGCGCCTTCATTGCGGTAAGCATGCGGCCGATTGCTGGCGAACATGAAGAATTCGCCGGCTGCCAGCTGTCGGCTGTGCTCGGGCAAGACTACGGTCAGACTGCCCTCGATCACATAGACCTGTTCACTCCAGCCGTCGGGGTCGGCTTCGGACTCATAGGTCTCGCCCGGCGCCAGGCTGAACTCCCACAATTCCACTTCACGCCGGGCTCCCGCCTTGGCCAGCAACACCGCCTTGCTGCCGGGCAACAAGCCGGCCCAGGCGACTTCGTTGATGCGGCTCGGGTCGCGCTCGTCCGGCGCCTGGATCAGATCACTGAAGGCTACGTCCAGCGCCTCGGCCACCCGGTCAAGGGTCGCCAGACTGACATTTTTCTCACCCGCCTCGATCGCCACCAGCATGCGCCGACTGACCCCGGATTTTTCCGAGAGGGCGCTCTGGCTCAGGTCCGCCGCATGCCGCAAACGTCGCACATTGAGGCTGACGTGTTGCAGCACTGACGCTCGCTGTGAATGTTCTTTGTGCACGCTTGCCTCCTTGAGAAAGCCTCCCGGTGTACCACTTATCCTGTGACCACATGGCTTGCTGGCGGTGGCGATTGATCGGCGGCAAGCTTGCCTCCGGAAGGCCTAGCCCTTGCGCTTGCTATCCAGCCGCCGCAGGTGGCAGGTTACTTCCTCGCGGTCGTGGTAGAGCTGTTTGCAACCGATCGAGACCTTCACGCCCCGCGCCTTGAATCCTTCTTCGATGCGCTCGAGCAGACGGCGGACCTCGGCATAGCGCTGTTTCATCGGCAACTTGAGGTTGACCACCGCCTCACGGCACAGGCCTTCGCCCAGCCAGGTTTCCAGCAACGCCGCGTTGCGCGCCGGTTTTTCGACGATATCGCAGACCATCCAGTCCACCGGCTGACGGGGCTTGTAGGTAAAACCGTCAGCCATCAGGTGCTGCACCAGACCGGTGTCCATCAGGCTCTCGGCCATCGGACCGTTGTCGATGGCCGTCACCAGCATGCCGCGCCTGACCAGTTGGTAGGTCCAGCCGCCGGGCGCGGCACCCAGATCGACCCCGGTCATCTCGCTCGAGAGACGCTCGTCCCACTGATCGCGAGGGATGAAATGATGCCAGGCCTCTTCCAGTTTCAGCGTCGAGCGGCTAGGCGCCTCGCGGGGGAACTTCAGACGCGGAATGCCCATCGGCCACATTGCCGAGTTGTCTGCATCGGCCAGCCCCAGAAACACCTCGCGACCGCTTTTGAAGGTCAACAGCAGACGCGGCAGGCTGGGGTTGTCCACCAGTCTGCCGGCTTTCTCCAGGGCCTTGCGCAGCGGGGCCTCGAATTTACGGCAGAAGGTCGACAGCTCCTTGCCATCGTTGGTATCGACCACCTCAAGCCAGAGGCTGCCGCAGGTTGCAAAACCGGCCATGTGCTCAAGGATCACGCTGATGCGATCGGTTTCCGGCAATTGCACGAAAACCCCACGCGCCCACTGCCTGGGAAAGATCAGGTCGGTGAAGCGCACGCCGTTCATCAGGCGCTCAGCGCCGTCCGGCTCGGTGCAGATGAATTCGGCACAGGCCGCAACGGGCTTGGCCTTGGCATAACCGGACACCCCAAGGCGTGCGGCATGCTCGCTGATCTCCGAGCAGACCTCGCCTTCGAAACCGGGGCGGCAATGCATAAACAGGGTATTCACCGGACCATCTCCACGGCGCGTCGGGTGAAAACCGGCGCGACCTATATTTGAGGTTTAACCTCAACGACTCGAAAGCGGCGCATGATAACGGAATCAGGAACCACTGGCGCAGCCTCAGGGTCCAGTACTACTCAATGATCATGCAGGGCGCCGCTCAGAGCGCTCGCCGTACAACGTCTTACCACCCGTATTGAATGCACCGTTTTGCCCGTCCGTACCGTGCGGACTCGTCAAGGAGTTAGTTCATGCCCTCCCTCGATAGCCTGAAAAGCCTCAAGACCCTCAACGTCGGCGACAAGACCTACCACTACTTCAGCCTGCCCGAAGCTGCCAGAACCCTGGGCGATCTGGACAGACTGCCCATGTCGCTCAAGGTACTGCTGGAAAACCTGTTGCGCTGGGAAGACAACAAGACCGTGACGGGCGAGGACCTCAAGTCCATCGCCGCGTGGCTGACCGAGCGCAAGTCCGACCGGGAAATCCAGTATCGCCCTGCCCGGGTGCTGATGCAGGACTTCACCGGCGTACCCGCCGTGGTCGATCTGGCGGCCATGCGCGCCGCCGTGGCCAAGGCCGGCGGCGATCCGCAGCGGATCAACCCGCTGTCCCCGGTCGATCTGGTGATCGACCACTCGGTGATGGTCGACAAGTTCGGCGACGACAAGGCCTTCGGCGAAAACGTCGATATCGAAATGCAGCGCAACGGCGAGCGTTACGCCTTCCTGCGTTGGGGCCAGAGTGCCTTCGACAACTTCAGCGTGGTGCCGCCGGGCACCGGCATCTGCCATCAGGTCAACCTCGAATACCTGGGCCGTACCGTCTGGACCAAGGACGAAGACGGCCGCACGTACGCCTTTCCGGACACCCTGGTCGGTACCGATTCCCACACCACCATGATCAACGGCCTTGGTGTGCTGGGCTGGGGCGTGGGCGGCATCGAAGCGGAGGCGGCCATGCTCGGCCAGCCGGTGTCGATGCTGATTCCCGAGGTCATTGGTTTCAAGCTCACCGGCAAGCTCAAGGAAGGCATCACCGCCACCGACCTGGTGCTGACCGTTACCCAGATGCTGCGCAAGAAGGGGGTGGTGGGCAAGTTCGTCGAATTCTACGGCGACGGCCTGGCCGACCTGCCGCTGGCGGACCGCGCCACTATCGCCAACATGGCCCCGGAATACGGCGCCACCTGCGGGTTCTTCCCGGTCGACGACATTACCCTGGACTACTTGCGTCTCTCTGGCCGCCCGGATCAGACGGTCAAGCTGGTCGAGGCCTATTGCAAGGCGCAGGGCCTGTGGCGTCTGCCCGGGCAGGAGCCGGTGTTCACCGATGCGCTGGAGCTGGACATGGGCACGGTGGTCGCAAGCCTTGCCGGCCCCAAACGGCCACAGGATCGGGTCGCATTGCCTGACGTTGCCCAGGCGTTCGACGACTTTCTTGGCCTGGCCCTCAAACCCAGCAAACACGAAGAAGGCCGTCTTGAGAGCGAAGGCGGTGGTGGCGTGGCGGTGGGCAATGCCGAACAGGTTGGCGAGGCCGAATATCAATACGAGGGCGCAACCTATCGTCTGAAAAACGGCGCAGTGGTGATCGCCGCCATCACCTCCTGCACCAATACCTCCAACCCCAGTGTGATGATGGCCGCAGGTCTATTGGCGAAAAAAGCCGTGGAGAAAGGCCTGCAACGCAAGCCCTGGGTGAAAAGCTCGCTGGCGCCCGGTTCCAAGGTGGTCACCGACTACTACAATGCCGCCGGACTGACCGAGTACCTGGACAAGCTCGGTTTCGATCTGGTGGGTTACGGCTGCACGACCTGTATCGGTAACTCCGGCCCGCTTCCCGACCCGATCGAAAAAGCCATCCAGCAATCGGACCTGACCGTGGCCTCGGTGCTTTCCGGTAACCGCAACTTCGAAGGTCGCGTGCATCCGTTGGTCAAGACCAACTGGCTGGCGTCCCCGCCGCTGGTGGTGGCCTATGCGCTGGCTGGCAGCGTGCGCATCGACCTGAGTACCGAACCCTTGGGTGAAGGCAGCGACGGCAAGCCGGTCTACCTGCGTGACATCTGGCCGACGCAAAAGGAAATCGCCGACGCGGTGCTGAATGTCAGCACCGGCATGTTCCACAAGGAATACGCCGAGGTGTTCGCCGGCGATCAGCAATGGCAGGCGATCCAGGTCTCGAAAGATCCGACGTATGTCTGGCAGCACGATTCGACCTACATTCAGCATCCACCGTTTTTCGATGACGTGGCCGGGCCATTGCCGGTCATCGCCGATGTTCGGCAGGCACGGGTCCTGGCGATGCTCGGGGACTCGGTGACCACCGACCATATCTCCCCGGCCGGCAACATCAAGGCCGACAGCCCGGCAGGCCGTTACCTGCGAAGCAAAGGCGTGGAGCCCAAGGACTTCAACTCCTATGGTTCGCGTCGCGGCAACCACGAAGTGATGATGCGCGGCACCTTCGCCAACATCCGCATTCGCAACGAGATGCTGGGTAACGAGGAAGGCGGCTACACCCTGCATGTGCCGACCGATGAGAAGCTGCCGATCTACGACGCCGCCATGCGTTATCAACAGGAAGGCACGCCGCTGGTGGTCATCGCCGGGCAAGAGTACGGCACCGGCTCCAGCCGCGACTGGGCGGCCAAAGGCACCAACCTGCTGGGGGTCAAGGCAGTGATCGCCGAGAGTTTCGAGCGCATTCACCGCTCCAACCTGGTGGGCATGGGTGTGTTACCGCTGCAATTCAAGAACGGTCAGAGTCGCAAGACCCTGGAGCTCAACGGCAAGGAGATTTTTAACATCACCGGCCTGACCGGCGCGATCCTGCAACCGGGCATGAGCCTGACCCTGCAGATCACCCGCGAAGACGACAAACAGGAAAACGTCGAGGTGCTGTGCCGCATCGACACCTTGAACGAGGTGGAATACTTCAAGGCCGGCGGCATCCTGCACTACGTGCTGCGCCAGTTGATCGCGTCGTGAGGTAAATGCGACATCTATCGCCGCGTGCTTGATCGCTCCCATGCTCTGCGTGGTAGCACCTCGCCAGACGCTCCGCGTCGTCTGCTGGGTGACGCAGAGCGTCACGAGCTGCATTCCCACGCGGAGCGTGGGAACGATCCCATGCGACATCTATCGCCGCGTGATTGATCGCTCCCACGCTCTGCGTGGTAGCACCTCACCAGAAGCTCGGCGTCGTCTGCTGGGTGGCGCAGAGCGTCACGAGCTGCATGCCCACGCGGAGCGTGGGCACGATCCCTCTAGTGCGCCGCCTGCTTGTGATTCTGGCCAGAGGCGGTGGAAGCTGCCGGACCGGCGCAATGCCCACCTCCCGCCGGAAGCAGATGAATGCAGCCATTGCCAGAAACGCCCTACACCGGCGACTGAGAATTCCACCGAATCATCAGATACCTTTCATCCGTCTCCTACATGCATATCCGTTTAATCAACGTTAAAATCGCCGCCTTCTCCGACGCTCAAGGACGACATCATGCCGGCGCTTCGCTGGGCCACGCTGATCATGCTGGCTCTGGGCTATTGCATTGCGCTGGTGTACGGGCAACTGAGCATCCCGGTCACGGTGATCGTCGGGCTGTTGATCATGGCGGGGATTTGCGTCAGTCATTTCAGCCATTGGCTGGTGCGCGGCTTTGGTCATGGATTGTTCATCGCCCTGGCCGTTTCGCTGGCATGCCACTGGCTGCCCGGTTTCTTCAGCGCCAGAGCCATTGCCGCGGTACGCCTGAGCCCACAAGCGGCACCCTTCTCGATGTACCTCAATCTGGACAAACCCTTGATCGGCTTCTGGGTGGTACTGGCCTGCCCCTGGGTGTTCACCGCCGTGAACCCGCGGCGCATGCTGATCACCACGGGCCTGACCCTGCCGGTCACCACGGCCGTGTGCCTGGTCAGCGCGGTGTCGATGGGCCTGATCGGCTGGACACCGCAGTGGCCCGAGCAATCCGGCATCTGGGTGGTCAACAACCTGCTGTTGGTAACCCTCACCGAAGAGCTGGTCTTTCGCGGCTATATCCAGGGCGGCCTGAGCCGCTTGCTCAAGCGCCTGCCCTACCATCGAACGCTGGCCATCCTGATCGCCTCGCTGGCGTTTGGCCTTGCGCACGTCGGTGCCGGCTGGCAGTGGATGGTGCTGGCGGGCATGGCCGGGGTCGGCTACGGCATCGCCTACCGGTTCGGCGGGTTGCCAGCGGCGGTGATCACCCATTTCGGGCTCAATCTGGCGCATTTCAGCCTGTTCACCTACCCGATGTTCAACCGCTGAATATTGATACGCGACAAACCGTCCCATGACGCAGTTCACAAAATGCTTAATTTCCTGGCAGCGGCGCCGATAACTCGTCAAAGCCTTCCCGGATTGAACAGCTTATGCGCAATAACCAGCCCATCACCCAACGCGAACGGACCTTCCCAGCGCAGCAACGGTTGATCTCCACCACCGATGCGCGTGGCGTGATCACCTACTGCAACGACGCGTTCGTTGAAATCAGCGGCTTCTCTTATGAGGAGCTGCTCAAGGCACCGCACAACACCGTGCGTCACCCCGACGTGCCGTCGGCGGTGTTCGAGCACATGTGGAGCACCCTCAAGCAGGGCTTGCCGTGGATGGGCATCGTCAAGAACCGTTGCAAAAATGGCGATCATTACTGGGTCAACGCCTACGTCACGCCGGTCTTCGAGAACAAGCAAGTGGTCGGTTTCGAATCGGTGCGCATCAAGCCCACCGCCGAACAGATTCGCCGCGCCGAAGCCCTTTACCAGCGCCTCAACAGCGGCAAGGCCGCCGTGCCGAGCCGTGACAAGTGGCTGCCGGTGCTGCAGGACTGGCTGCCGTTCATCCTGGTCAGCCAGCTGAGTTTTCTGATCGGTGTATGGCTCAACTCTTATTGGGGCTTCGCGTTGGCCGCAGGATTGTCGGTACCGCTGGGCCTGATGGGGCTGAGCTGGCAGCAGCGCGGCATCAAGCGCCTGCTGCGTCTGGCCGAGCAGACCACCTCCGATCCGCTGATTGCGCAGATGTACACCGACAGCCGCGGTCCGCAAGCGCGTCTGGAAATGTCCATCCTCAGCCAGGAAGCGCGACTCAAGACCTGCCTCACCCGCTTGCAGGACACCGCCGAACACCTGAACGCCCAGGCGCGGCAGTCCGACTGTCTGGCCCAGGCCAGCTCCAAGGGGCTTGAGCGTCAACGCGTGGAAACCGAACAGGTCGCCACGGCGATCAACCAGATGGCCTCCACCACTCAGGAAGTGGCCAACCACGTACAACGCACCGCCGACGCCACGCAGCAGGCCAATGAACTGACCCGCCGCGGCCGCGACATTGCCGGCGAAGCCCGGCAGGCGATCCAGCGCCTGTCGGCATCGGTGGGGGAAACCGGCCTGACCGTGACCCAACTGGCCAAGGACAGTGACGAAATCGGCGGCGTGGTCGACGTGATCAAAGGCATTGCCGACCAGACCAACCTGCTGGCGCTCAACGCCGCCATCGAGGCCGCGCGTGCCGGCGAGATGGGCCGCGGTTTTGCGGTCGTGGCCGACGAAGTGCGTCAGCTGGCGCAGCGCACTACCGAATCCACCGGGCAGATCCACGCGCTGATCGCCAAGCTGCAAACCACCGCCAACAACGCCGTGCAGACCATGAACACCGGTCGCCGTCAGGCCGAGGAAGGGGTCGAGCAGGTGCTGGAGGCCGACAAGGCGCTGGTGGGTATCAGCGATGCAGTGGCCAATATCACCGACATGGCCACCCAGATCGCCGCCGCCACCGAAGAGCAGAGCTCGGTCGCCGAAGAAGTCAGCCGCAACATCAGCACCATCGCCCAGCTGGCCGACCAGACCTCCGATGAAGCCCGCCGCTCCGCCACCCTGAGCGCCGAACTGACCCACACCGCCAACACGCAGTATTCGCTGGTCGAGCGCTTCAACCGCTAAAACCCGGCGCGCAATACCCCAAGCCCCGACAGCGCACCTGTCGGGGCTTTTTTATGGGCGGTAAGAAAGTAGGACGTTTCTGAAGTTGTCGGTGCTGGTTATTTTAAGCGGCTTTAAGGGCGGGCACAGGGTTGACAGCGGGATTGAATCGCTATTAGTTGAATTTCAGATCAGCGATAAATAATTAATACCCGAGGGGTATTGATTGCTGATCTAGACAATTAATTTAGCGAGCATTTCCCCCCCGCACACCTGCGGCGACCGTATTTATGGAGAATATTATGACTGACACAAGCACTAGAAGCGGAATTCCGTTAACCCCGCCGATTGTTTCCATTGCCTATGCCGAAGATGGGCTATTGAAAACAACTGATCTGGAAACGCCAGTTCCCGTTCAAGTAATGGTCTGGCCGGCAGCTGAGCCAGGCTATTACTTTCAACTGACGCTTGATGATGAATGGGTAGGTGACAAGCGGACCATCACCGCGGCAGATAATGCCTATGACATGATTACCGTTCATCTCAGTGAACATCTACTCATTGAAAACGGTACGTATCAACTGGGGTATGTTGCGGTCAGTCCTATTACCGGCGCTTCTATGCCCTCTCCAAGGGTCTCCTTGAAAGTCGACCGCACCCCACCCGGCGCAGCCCTGCTTGCCCCGCTGATTTTCCCCAACGCAAGCTTCGGCGACCGCCTCACCGGCCTATTGCCTGGTTATGCCGGCATGGAGCAGGGCGATGTGATCCAGACACTGTGCAACGGCGTCCAGGGCCCGACCCACACCGTGCAGGCCGATGAGCTGAGCCTGCGCCCCATCGAGATCGATTTTGAACGTGAACTCATGCAAAGCCTTGCAGCCCAAACCGCGTGCATCGAGTACCTGATCACCGACCGCGCCGGCAATCAGTCGGTGATGTCATTGCCTGTCATGCTTTCGATGAAATTGTAACTGCAGAATATTGCCATTCGTTTGCTTATTTGACCCTCAGCGCTCCACGCATTTGCGTGGAGCATTTGTCAAAAAACGTGCATGGGCCCAATTGCCTTAATTTATTTTCACGACGTTATTTCCGCAGAGCCTACAACGGCGTGGGAAACATCCTAACTTGGAGCCTAAAATACCCGCTCAGCTTCGATACATAAACAATTACAACCAGCTTGAAACCGCAGAAATACCGTGCAACTCACAAAAACAGTAACCATTCAAGCGTCGGCAGCTGTTCACCAATACCCCGTAAAAGCTCTGCACCGGGCACGATTGACAGCAGGTTTTTTCGAATCGAACATAGGCAACCAAGACGCCCAGTCCTACAAATGCGGCTGTATCGTCTGAGTTCTTTTAAACGTTGTAACAGCCATTAGATCAAGGAGCTTCCATGGAAGACGAAATGGACATCCAGCCCCCCGACAAACCCGGCATTAAAGCATCGGATCTGGATAAGAAGCCGACGAACGATCCGTTAATGGAAAACACTAACGATGCCAACGATTCAACCGGCGGCGATGGACCACCGCTCCCTTATGAAGACGCGCAAGTACCCGCTCCTGGCGCGACCGCAAAGGAAACTGCGCTGATCTACTCAGACTACCTGCAGAACGTACAAAGTTTTGCGTGGCAGCCCGACGAAGAGAGCATGGCGGCCACTCCCACGTTCGCCGCACCCTATATCACCGGCCTGCCGTCCGGGAATCTGACTCAGGAACAACTGATTGCAGGCATTTTCATCAATGTGCCGCGCTCGCCCAAGTTGTGGGTCGGCGATCAACTGAAGATGCGGTGGGGTTACAACACCTTCTATACCACCGTGGCTGAATCAAACGGCCGCACCGGACCACGCCTGACTCAGTATCTGAACAGCGAAAAGCTGGGGGATTATAAAAACGGCGAGGTCGACGTGCGTTACGAAGTGGTCCGCCGTTCACGACTGGTCGGCGTCTCTGAAACCCTCAAGGTCACCCTTTCCGGCGACGGCAAAGGCCACCCTCGCCCACCCAACCGCGCCCGCGCCATTCGGCGCCGTAAATTACACCTGTAGGCGCACGGAAGCCGGCCTGCGCCACGCCGCCTGGGCCGGTGCTCGATAAAGCAAAAAGCCCCGACGGCATCTCTGCGGTCGGGGCCGGTTACAGCAGCATCAGCGCAGGCGATGACTCGCCCGCCGCGTCAGAACGCCAGACGCAAACCGACGTTCGCGCCCCACGGTTGCTCGACATGCTCGCCCTTCATGTAATCGAAGTCGGCATGCACCTGCAGACGCTCGGACAGCGACACCGAGACACCGGCGCCCAGCTCGACGCGGGAGCCGAACAGGTCGTTGTCGAAGCGCTGATCGTTGACGCTGACATGGTTGCTACGGGAGAACTCATGAGCCGCCGCCACCCGCACATAGGGCTGCACCACGCCACCGTCCTTGAGCGCAAACGGGCGCCCGACGGTCGCGCCGACCTTGCCCAGCATCGACTGGGTCTTGTCGGCCCTGGCCTGCAGGCCGTTGTCCAGCGAGTAGCTGTCGCCGCCGATCCAGACACTCGACAGCTGCGCGAAGGGCTCGACGAAGTACTCGTCAGGCAGCGCAATGTGCTTGCCGAACTCCACCGAGCCACCCACGGCCATGTTGCTGTAGTTGCCCTTGGCCTTCTCGCCATCGCTCATCGCCACCTTGGATGCGTTGTGAAACTGGTTCACTTTGAGCACGCCGTCCAGGTAGTAGCCATCCGAGGACAGCCAGGTGCCATAGGCGCCGAGGTAATAGCTGTCGACCTTGCCCGAGGTGCCACCACTGAGGTCCAGATCGGACGTGCTGTAGCCGCCCATCAAGCCCACCAGCAGTTGCCCGTCACTGACCGGCACCGGCGCATCGGCACCGAACGACAGGCCTTGCTGCTTCTGCTGATACGCCACACCCGAATCCAGCGAGGCGTTGAAGCGATTGCCATAACCGCGCATCCAGCCACCGCCTTGCTCCTGCCCACGCACCTGCCCCATGCGACTGCGCAAGGTGGTCAACTCACTGTTCCAGATCGTCGGCCCGGCGTTGAACAACGCCAACGCACTTTGCGTCGACGGACTGATGGTCTTGCCAGAACCGACGATGAACCAGTCCGTGCCTTGCTGTTGCAGTTCGTAGGAGTAGACGCCCAGGTCGGCGCGGCCACGGTTTCCCGCCAACTCGAACAGCGCGTCGCCGCCGCCTGTGTGCACCACGCGCAACGCCTCGAACGTCTGCGGCACCACCTCGACACCGGTGTTTTCGATGTTGACGTGATGGAAGCCGCTGGCCTGCCCGGTGACGTTGAGCAAGTCACCTGTGCCGTTATCCAGGTTGATGCGCATGTCGAACACCCCACGGCCGGACAGCTCGCCCAGGGTCAGGGTATTGAAACCCTCGCCACGGAAACTCACGCGGCCCGCGCCCAGCTTCAGGGTGGGCAGGCTGTTGTCGCCCAGCATGCGCCAACGAGCATCGGAGTTGATGGTCAGGCTGTTGACGTTTTCCACGTTGCCGCTCAGGCGCGCATCGTTTTGCAGCACCACATCAAACCGCGCACCGTCGGCGGCCAACAGGTTGCCCCTCAGACGACTGTCGTCGACGATCAGCTTGAGCTCGCCCTTGTCATGGACTTCGACCAGGTTGCCGTTTCCGGACAGCAGTTCGGCGTTGTTTTGCAGGGTGATGGTGGCTTTGGCGGTGTCCTTTCCGTTATCAAAGAGCTCAATCGCAGGACCAGAACGACCCTTTATCCTGGAATGGTCGATCGTGATCACACCGGGCAAGGGCTCAATACCTGCGGTAGGCATCGCTCCGGAGTGGGTTACCGCCATACCCACTACCTCGCCCTCGATCACGCTGTTGCCATTGATCTCAATGTTCGCAGAGCCTGCCTGTATACCTGCGCCTGCACCTTCAGAATTAATCAGACCCACTACATGGGTATCTGTCAGAACGGCGTCGCTGTTTCCTATTTTCACGCCGATGCCTGGGCCAGCAATCAAGCTGCGATGGATGTTGGCCGTGGCACGCTTGCCGGACATAGCCTGGAGCCATACCCCATATTTATCCGTGCTGACGATCACTGCGTCATCGGCCTCCAAACGGCCTGCATAGAGATGAACAGCGGCTGCAATGCCAGGACGATCCTGCGTCTGCTCAACGATGCCACCCTGGATATTCAAAATGGAGCCCGCAGCGGTGCTGTACACATTATTTACAGACGAGTTGGCCAACAGATTGAGCCTCGCCTCGCTTCCCAGAAGTCGATACTCCAGGCCCGTGGCCTGGTCGACATCCCGGACAGCACCGGCAGGCACGTCGATGGCTCCCGGCAATGCCTCCAGGCCTTGCCCAGTGGCGAACCCATAACCCGACAGCAGCATCCCGTACAGCCCACCCACAACTTGCCAATGAACGCCTACGCCCTTGCGTTTCGTACTGCCTCTACTGCTCACGTTCAGCATCCTCCCTCAAAAAGAGCCGGCAGCTTCGGCCAGTGCAATTCTGACCCTGAACCCAATCGGACATTATTGCAGGTGGGTCACGCTCAATTGAGGGTCGTCCTTTTCTTACAAACCCCTGTCATGGCTTACAAGAAAAAACCAGAGGTCCGATTAGACTGTAGGAGTTTTCTTTTCCGAAAAAGATGGGTGGCACAAATTAAAATTTCGATATAAATATATAACTTCAATCAATTTAAACCACGCGAGCCCGAATAAACAAACAATGTCTCTTCAGCACGCTGCAAGAACCAGGCGGGCTAATCCAGCATCAAAGGAAAACGATCAGAATTTAAAAAATCCGCAAACTTTCAGCACAAACCGGCATTAGAAATAAGGAACAAAAAAATGAAAAGATCGACGCATTCAGAAGAGTCAGCTATACAACAGCCACGCGGCTCGCTTCCGCCCCCCTCGCTACCGCAGGCCGATCCGGTGGATGGACTTCTGACTCTGGAACAGCTTGCTCAACCCGTCGTAATAGCTTTACCCGTCTGGCCTCAAGCAGTTCCCGGTCACTCCTACCAACTTGTGTGGACCGGCCTTCTGATAGGCGAAAAAAAGTACATCGGAAATGAGAAACCCGGCGACCCGCTGACACTGGAGATTCCGCCCTCCCTGCTCGCCGTGGACGGTACGCATCGGGTAGGGTACGCCGCCATAAATGAGACAGGCGGACAGGCCGCCCTTTCGCCTGACATCCCACTTATCGTCGACCGCACCGCTCCCGGCGGCGACCTGCTGGCTCCGCTGATTTTCGACCCGCGTCTGCTGCCCCTTACCGAGGCGTCACTCACAACCGCAGGCAACAGCCTGACGGGCAGGCTGCCCAGCTACTTCGACGCCAAATGGGGCGATGTCGTGCGCACCTACTGGGGGGATCAGCCGGGGCCACAGCGCACCCTGGTTGCAGAAGAACTTGGGGGCAGCGAAATCAGTTTCAGCTTCGAGCGCAGCTTTCTTGAGCAACTGAACGACGGCGATATCGCGGTGACTTACACCATCAGCGACCGCGCGGGAAACCTGTCGATCGTCTCTGAACCCGCCGTGCTGCGCCTGCAATTGCGCAACCACCCGCAGGACCTGCGAGCGCCGGTGGTGCCCAGGGCCACTGACGGCATGATCGAGCACAATGACGCTCGCCATGGCGTGCAGGTGCAGATCCCTCACTACGGCAATGCCCAGCCCGGCGATGTCATCGTGCTGAGTTGGGGTGGCCTGGCGCTGCCCGGTCAAGTCCTGGACGAACACGCGAGGGCGCAATCAAGCGTCCTGTCGATGACGGTCTCGTTCGCCACGCTGCAGGCCGCAGGCGATGGGCCGATCGAGGTGAGGTATGAAGTGCGCCGCGACGGCCTGGCGCCTGCCACCTCGCCTGCGACAACGGTCAACGTGTTCGTGAGCCTGCCCGGCCCACAGGACCCTATGCCGGAAACACTGATCAACGAGCACCTTGCCGCGCCTCGGGTGCGAGGCAAAGCTGAACATGCCACGCCTTTGATCAACTTTCTCGACCCAGACGATTACCTGCTCGACGCAGACACCGTCATCCCGTGGCAAACCGGCTTCAAGGCCTGCGATCAAATCCAGGTGTTCTGGGGGTCATGGCCCATACCGGTGGTTCGAACCCTTGACCAGAACGATATCGACGCCGGGCTTGATCTAGTCCTTTGCGTGCCGAACAAGGTGATCAGCGGCGAAGGGGTCGGGCGGGCCATCCCGGTGCGCTACCAGGTGACGCACGCCGGTAACCCCAACACCTCGCACTCTTCTACTCAGCCGGTCAGAGTCGTCTGCCGAGCGCTGTTACCCGGCGGCGAATGCGGGTTGCCGGGTGCGGTATTTGTCGATGTCGATGCCAGCCAGACCCTGCGCCTGCCGGTAATTGCCCAAGGCACTTCGCTGTTGATCAAGCCATACCGCAACATGCGTCCGGGTGACCAAATACAACTGTCGCTCACCGGCTTCGACGCTTTCGTGGATGGCAAGGTATTGGAGACAGCCGCGCTCAATCTTTCAACAACCGTGAGTGAAGAGGCGATAACCAGCGACATTATATTCAAGGTGCCCTCGAACATAGTGGAGCAGTTTTCAATCGGTGTTATCCAGGTCAAATATCGGATTGAAAATGATTACGGCGCTGCTGGATCCTTACTGTCTGCCGCTTACATCGACCGACGTATTCCACAGCCCCTCTGCGCGAACTGAAGTTTAAAAAAACAACTAGCACTCAAAAATAATATTTATTTATTGGTTGACCTCACCGCCAAACCCAGATTAGTTAAAAGTGTCTCGTAGCTGTATCCCATAAACTTCTACTCGATTACACCAGCACTGTTGCGCCGTCGATACTTTATATCTTCGGCAATTATAAAAAACCAGGTAGCCATTTCGCAGAAGACTTCCGGCTGCCTTCTTATTGGAGAAACACTATGTGCAATTCACATCAAACCCCATTGGTCACTCGTTATTCGGCCAAGGCATTGCCACAACCCAGCGTACCGGTAGCTGATCCCGTCGACGGTCTGTTAACCCTGGAAGACCTGCAACGTCCCGTGGTCATGAGTTTCGTGATGTGGCCGGAAGCTGTACCAGGCCACTCCTATCAACTGGCATGGAACGGTCTGCTCGTCGGTGAAAAGAAATACATCGGCAGTGAGCAGCCCGGCGACCCGCTAACCCTGGAAATACCGGTGGGTCTGCTGGGCGCCGATGGCGTCTACACGGCTGGCTATGCGGCAATTAATGAGATAGGCGGCCAAGCCGCCCTCTCGCCCGAAGTACCGCTGATCGTCGACCGCACCGCACCGGGCGGCAGCTTGCTGGCGGCCATGGTCTTCCCACCCGAAGCCCGGGATGGAGCGCTGACCTCCGACGAACTGAGCGCGTTGGGTGACGTGCTGGTTGCCGAAGTGCCGGGCTACGCCGGTATGGCCTGGGGCGACCGGATCCAGACCCAGTGGGGCAGCGTCGCCGGGCCGGAACACACCGTGACCGCATCTGAGGTCAACGACGATCGGGTGATGCTCAACTTCACCCGTGCGTTCCTGGAAAGCCTGGGGGATGTGAAGGAGCCCGTGCATTACATCGTGAGCGACCGTGCCGGTAACGTATCGATCAACTCCCAGGCAAGAACCTTTCAATTGTTTTTGCAGGAAATTCCTCAAGACTATCCGGCGCCTGCTTGCCCTCAGGCTGAGGACGGCCTGATCGACGACGCCGATGCCCGCGCCAGCGTAGCGGTGGACATTCCTCAGTACCCCAATATTCACGCCGGCGACGGCATTACCCTGTACTGGGGCGCCGATGCGTTGCAGGAGGTGCCGGTACAGCCCGGCGAAGAAACCTCGGACCCGGTGTTTGCCCTCAACGTGCCTTACGCCAGCATCGCTCAGGCGGGTGATGGCGCGGTCGAGTTGCGCTACGAGGTCCGTCGCAACGAGCTGCTGGTGGGCGGTTCGCTGCCATTGCCGGTCAGCGTCAACCTGACGTTGCCAGGCCCTCAGGACCCAGATCCGCAAACCCCTGAGAACGAAGCCCTGGCTCTGCCGATCATTCGCGGCACCAGTGACAACCCGAATAACGAAGACAACGTGATCGATGAGGATGACTTCCTGCTGGAAGCCACTGCGCTGATCGGCTGGCGCGATGCGTTTGCCATCAGTGACCGGATCAGCCTGTATTGGGGTTCGCAGAATACGCCGGTGGCATACACCCTGCGTTCCACCGACGTTGGCCGGGATCTGCTGCTGACCATTCCAAATGAGGTTATCGCAGCGCAAGGCACCGGCGACGATATCAAGGTGTATTACACGGTCACTCACGTGGGCAACCCCAATACCTCAAGGTCTGCGGCACAAGCGGTGATTGTGCGCTCCAAGGGCGATTTGCCAGGAGGGCCCGACGGCCTTGTAGGGCCGGTGTTCAGCAACGCCAACGATTTCAACGCCATCAGCCCGGTCAACAGCCCCGATGGCACGCCTATCTTCATCGCGCCGTATGTCAATGCCGATGCGTACCCACGGGTCAGCATCGTCTTTCACGGATACAACCGCGCTTATGGCGATACCCCGGTACCGGGCGCAAGCCTTGAAATTACCCGCGTACTTGACGAGTACGAACAGCTCAACGGCTACAGCTTCCGGGTCTCGGCCCAGCAACTGAGCCTGATTTGCGAAGGCCGGGGAGAAGCCTACTACCGCGTTCAGGGCCCGGACGGCCTGATGGTCAATTCCACAGTCACTCAAGTGATCATCACCATGGCCATTCCAGGGCAGGGCTGCTGATCGACCCATCGGCGGGCCTTCGGGCTCGCCAACTGACAATCAGAGAATGGATGACTCAACTCATGAATATTGCAACCAACGCGTTGTTGCCCGCACCTGCCATGCAGAACCTGCACGACCCAAGCGGCATTGGCTACGCCGATACGCTTGACCCGCAAGTCCCCCTTGCCGTGCGTGTCGGCCCCTATCTGGAGATAGCCGAGGGCGACGTCATTGATCTGCATTGCGACAGTCAGCTGGCGTTCAACTACACGGTTAAAAAGGAAGACCTGACCTCGGGGCTGTTCAACTTCGTGGTTCTCCCGCTGGACCAAAAATTCGTGGCTCAACCGGTGATCAGTCTTCACTACGAGGTCACCAAACCTATCGGTGGCCAGAAGAACCAGTCCCATCCGGCGCTCATTGCGGTCAAATTGACACTGCCCGGCGGCACTGACAGCAACCCCGCCACGCCCTGGGAAAACGAACGTCTGGCCAAACCAAAGGTGTCGCCTGAAGGCGTCATTACCTCCCCTGAAGGGGTGACAGTCGAAGTCGAGCCGTACTTGAACATGTTCGTTGGCGACAAGATCACCCTCTCCTGGCACGGCGAGCTGATTCGCAGCGAGATCACCGACCAGGCGCAGACAGGCCAGCCGGTCACCATCCCGATCAGCAAGGAAATCATCGAAAGCGCGGGCGATTCGGACATGCTGGAAGTGCGCTACGAGATCCGTGACATCGTCAACAACTGGTCACGCTGGTCGCTGCCGACCTATCTGGAAGTGGAAGCCGGACAATCGACGTTGCCAGCGCCCGTCACCCCGCAAGCGCCGGGCATGGAGCTGGACCTCGATCTGCTGTCTGGCGCTGATGTGCAGGTGCTGGTCATTGCCCATGCCGACATTCAGAACGGTGACCAATTGATGCTGTCGATGGAGCGCAGTACGGCAGAAGGTCTGGCGCTGCCAGGCTACACAGCCAGCCAAACGGTTGACCAACCCGGCAGCGTCTACGAGTTCATGGTGCCCAACGAGCAGTTCCAACCGATTACTCACGGGCGCGCCAGACTGCAATACAGGGTGGTTAAACCCTCGGGCGACACCTTGCGCTCCAAGAGCCTGGCGCTCAGGGTCGTTGGTGAGCCGATGCAGCTTGCGCTGCCCCGTGTACCCGTCGCCGAGGACAATGGAGGCGTGCTTGACCCCGGCTCCGTCAACGTCCAGGTCGAGGTGCCACCCTACTACTTCATGGCGCAGGGCAACGACCTTCACCTGTTCTGGATGGGTAGAAGCGAAAGCGGGGCCAACGTCATGCACGATGAATTGAAAACAGTCACCAGTAGCGATGTGGGCAGCGGCATGCGCTTTATCGTGCCAGACGAGAAGGTCAGCCTCCTGGCGGGTGGATCGGTCGAAATCTATTACACGGTCAACACGTTCGCTCGCGCATTTTTCACCTCGCCTTCATTGTTTCTGCCCGTCGGTGTCGAGCGCGTTGACCCCCTCCCCCTCCCCACCCTCAAGGAAGCCGAAAACAACATCCTCGATCCGGCCAACGCCGTCGACGGTGCCACGGTGGTGATCGGTGCCGGGGCCAATGTGCGTGAGGGCGAGAAGCTGACGGTGCGCTGGAGTGGTCCCAAGGGCAGCGATTCGAAAGCGCAGCTGATTACTGCTGAGCAGGCCGGCAGCGAGGTGTCGCTGGTGTTTGCCAGCGCGCTGGTGTCGGTCAACGACGGGCAGACGGTGCAGGTGTCTTACAGCGTCGCGCGGGTCAGTGGTGTAGTGCAGGATTCGGACACCCTTGAGGTGAAAATCCTCAGCGCGGCGCTCGATCTTCCTGCGCCGACGATGGACACCGTCGGACCTGACGGGGTGCTGCGTCCTTCGTTGATCAGCGGTCCCCAGGCCACTGTCCAAGCGACCTATCGAGGCATGCTGGCGGAGGATAAAGCCAGGGTGCGCTGGGTCGGCAAGACCCGTTACGACGGTCTGGAGCAAGAGGTCGGTGCGAGCACCCGCTTGACGTTCGGCATCCCGAAGACCTTCATCGACGAAAACGAAGGCGGCGCTGCGCAGGTGTCGTACCTGATCACTCGCAAGGGTGTAGAGATGGAGTCGCACACGCTTGAGCTTCAGGTTCGGGAGGGCCTGGTGCTGGACACTTCGCCTGCACCGTTGACCGGGAAGGTGTATCTACTGCCCGGCCGTCCCGATGTGCTGCCTGCATTCCCCAGCGGGACGACGGTCAAGCGCGCAGCCAGTGGCGGTCGCCCTCCTTACACCTACACCAGCAGCAACCCGGCGGTGGCTCACGTGGACGGTGAAGGGCTGACCTCGGTACGCGGCAACGGCGGGGCCACCATCAGCGTCACCGATGCGTCCGGCGATAGCAAAAGCTACACCGTGGCAGTCACAGGCGTCATCGAATGCCATGGCGTGGGGTCAGGGAATCTGACGCAGATGTCGAGTGCTGCATCGCGTATCGGCGGGCGTATTCCGAGCATTCATGAGCTGATCGAGATCCATAACGCCTTTGGCAATCGCTGGCCCATGGGTAACGGCAATTACTGGTCGTCCACGGTGGCCAAAGACGTCTTCGGCGCCAAGTGGTACTACATCAAGAACCTGAACTCCGGCAAGGATTTCAAGTTGCTGCATATCAATTCCAGCCTCGGTGTCGCGATCCGCTGACGCTGGAGGCGTGTATCACTCAAGGATGACCTGCCCGCTACCAACGCCGAGGACACCGTGCCCGCATGGCGGTGTCTTCAGCCTGTGTGGCAGCAGGTCGAAGCAGGAGAGATCATGGAAAACTCTACTCATCTGCCCCATTCACCCTTGCGGCTGCCGGCTGTCGAGGGGCACTTCAACGCTGTCGTCAACGCCAGGCAGTTTCTCACCACCCACCTGAGTGCAGTGTGGTGCTTGCGCCCCGAGCTCGACGGCGTGCGCACTCACAGCATCTGGAAAGTCCACGCCGTGGGCCAGGTGGCCTCGCGGCGCACGGTGTTCGGTTTTTTCATCGATCGAATGCTTAAACCGGGCACTTATGATCTGGTCGGCAATGATCGGCTGACCGTGGTTTACCACCTCACGCCCCGGCGTATCGCGCAGGTGTATCACTCCCGGGATTTTCAGCAAGGCAGCCTGACATTGCTCGCGTGTGAAATTGAAACCGGCCGCCTGAAAGGCACCTTTGAATTCGCCATCCCAGCGATCGGGTTCGAGGTGACCGACGGCCAATTCGAGCTGATCTGCGGCCCTGTTCCGAGTATCGGTCCATTACCCGGCTAATTGCCGGGCAACGTGTTCGGCGGCGTCTTGCAGGCATGCCTCATAGCTGACGCCCGCTGCCTTCAAGGGCTTGAGATCATGATTGGCGGTGGGCAGCCAGTGAATGTGAATCTGGCTTGCCAGCGTGTAGCCCTCGACGGTCTCGCGATTGCCCAGCGCATCGCGTTCACCCTGGATGATCAGGGTCGGGGTCTTGAGCTCGGCCAGATGCGCCACCCGCGGTTTTTCCGGTTTGCCAACGGCGTAGAACGGGTAACCCAGACAGATCAGTGCGTCGGCCTTGACCTCGTCGGCAATCAGGCTGGCCATGCGTCCTCCCATGGATTTACCGCCGACGGCCAGACGTCCGCTGACGAGCGCACGCACCGCCTCATGGACCTGATGCCAGCACTCGAGCAATTTGGCCTGAGGGTTTGGCGGGCGTCGGCCGCCGTCGAGGCGGCGCTGGGCCATATAGGGAAACTCGAAGCGCAACACACCGATACCCAGCGCGGCCAGTCGTCGGGCCATGTCGTTCATGAAGTCGCTGTCCATCGGGGCGCCTGCGCCATGGGCGAGAATCAGGGTCGCGGCCTGGCCCGACACAGCCGACGCCGGCGCATTCCACAGCCAACCGTGCTCATGTGCCAGTTGCGCGCACTGATCGGCCTCGATACTGGCAGGGTGTGCTTTTTTCATGCTTGCCTCGCTGCGGGCTCACGTCGGCGTGAGGTGACCTGGAAAGGTCGACATTATGCCGATGGGACGATGGCAACGGGCAGAAAACCGTCGGTCGGATGCCGAACCGGTGCTGATCCTTGGCCCAGCGCGCAGGCGTTGCGCTGCTCGCACGCAAGGTATGTCGGCATGCCACGAACGCTGTTCGCACCGTCGAGCGCTCAGACCATGAAGATCCCTGCGCAAGACAGCGTCGGTTCAGCTTCAGGTACTTACCCTTGCCCGGCACTTGGCAAAAAACCACCGATCTCCTGAGCGCCCCAAACCACACACAACCGGGCGGTTTCATCGACGGTTCAGGCGTTTTTGTCGGTTACCGGACGATCCACCGCGACGATCGCCGGCCTTATCTGCCAGCTCGGGCCAAAATTTTTGGGCAGCTAAAAAGTGCAATTGTCAGCGTCTTTTGTATACAACTTTAGGTGTAAAAGTCCTCCACCAAAGTACAGGGACAGCAGGAGGAGGAACGTTTCAGCACACTCCAGAAACTGTTGAACGCCGCGTCCCGCAAGGGGACGCGGCGGCTCGACAGACTCGCGCGGTCAAGTATCGCACTTGTTGTTCATATGGCTTCCATCGCGAGCCGTTCACGTCTAAGCTTGCCGCCACAGTGGTCCGGCGTCAGCTGGCCACAGGCCCAGTGAAAGGATTGTGCACGACACTTCAGCCCTCTTGCAGACAGACAGCAGCGATCTGTTCGTCACCCGCAGGGTTGTATCCAGTTTCCGGCATTCACGCGCGCTGCCTCACTCGACCTGTTCCCCCGCCCCTTCGGCCCACTTGGGCAGATCGCCTCGGCGCGTCTTCGCGCAGGTATCTGTTGGAAAACCTCAGCAGTCGATCCAGTTGACGTCTGTCCCGCCTGTGGCGCGGCAAAAGGTCTACGCTTTATTCGACGTTGCGGCTGTTACCACACTAATAAAATACCCAAACCGTGGAACCTTAGAATGAGCACAGCAATCAGTCCGACTGCTTATAACTATAAGGTAGTCCGCCAGTTCGCCATCATGACGGTGGTCTGGGGGATCCTTGGCATGGGGCTTGGTGTCTTCATCGCCTCACAACTTGTGTGGCCTGACTTGAACCTGGGTCTGCCCTGGACCACGTTCGGACGCCTTCGCCCCCTGCACACCAATCTGGTGATTTTCGCCTTCGGCGGATGCGCACTGTTCGGCACCTCCTATTACGTCGTGCAGCGAACCTGCCAGACGCGACTGATCTCCGACAGCATGGCGGCTTTCCATTTCTGGGGCTGGCAGGCGGTGATCATCGGCGCCATCATCACCCTGCCGATGGGTTACACCACCACCAAGGAATACGCCGAGCTGGAATGGCCGATCGCGATTCTGCTGGCCATTGTCTGGGTGACCTACGCGGCGGTGTTTTTCGGCACCATCGTCAAGCGCAAGACCAAGCACATCTACGTCGGCAACTGGTTCTACGGCGCCTTTATCGTGGTCACGGCGATGCTGCACATCGTCAACCACATGTCGTTGCCGGTCAGCCTGTTCAAGTCGTATTCGGCCTATTCGGGCGCAACCGATGCAATGATTCAGTGGTGGTACGGGCACAATGCCGTAGGCTTTTTCCTGACCACCGGCTTTCTCGGGATGATGTACTACTTCGTGCCCAAACAGGCCGAGCGCCCGATCTACTCCTACCGCCTGTCCATCGTCCACTTCTGGGCGCTGATTACCCTTTACATCTGGGCCGGCCCGCACCACCTGCACTACACCGCCCTGCCCGACTGGGCGCAGTCGCTGGGCATGGTGATGTCGATCATTCTGCTGGCGCCCAGCTGGGGCGGCATGATCAACGGCATGATGACCCTCTCCGGCGCCTGGCATAAATTGCGCACCGACCCGATCCTGCGTTTTCTGGTGGTGTCGCTGGCGTTTTACGGGATGTCGACCTTCGAAGGCCCGATGATGGCGATCAAGACCGTCAACTCGCTATCGCACTACACCGACTGGACCATCGGTCACGTACACGCCGGCGCCTTGGGCTGGGTGGCGATGATTTCTATCGGCGCGACCTATCACATGATCCCGAAAGTCTTCGGCCGGCCGCAGATGCACAGCATCGGCCTGATCAACACGCACTTCTGGCTGGCGACCATCGGCACCGTGCTGTACATCGCCTCGATGTGGGTCAACGGCATCACTCAGGGCCTGATGTGGCGTGCGATCAACGATGACGGCACCCTCACCTATTCCTTCGTCGAAGCGCTGCAAGCCAGCCATCCGGGATACATCGTGCGTGCCCTGGGCGGTGCGTTCTTCGCCAGCGGCATGCTGTTCATGGCCTACAACGTATGGCGCACCGTGCGTGCGTCGAATGCCGAAGAAGCCGAAGCCGCCGCCCAGATCGCTGTCGTGGGAGCCCACTGATGATCAGACACGAAACACTCGAGAAGAACATCGGCCTGCTGTCGATCTTCATGGTCATCGCCGTTGCCGTCGGTGGCCTGACCCAGATCGTGCCGCTGTTCTTTCAGGACGTGACCAACAAGCCGGTCGAAGGCATGAAGCCACGCCCGGCCCTGGAGCTCGAAGGCCGCGACGTGTTCATCGCCAATGGTTGCGTCGGCTGCCACTCGCAAATGATCCGCCCGTTCCGTGCCGAAACCGAACGCTATGGCCACTACTCGGTGGCCGGCGAAAGCGTCTGGGATCACCCGTTCCTGTGGGGCTCCAAGCGCACCGGTCCGGACCTTGCCCGGGTCGGTGGGCGCTACTCCGATGACTGGCACCGCGCGCACCTGTACAACCCGCGCAACGTGGTCCCCGAATCGGTGATGCCGGCGTATCCGTTCCTGGTGGAAAACCGCCTGGACGGCAAGCTCACCGGGCGCAAGATGGAAGTGTTGCGCAGCCTCGGCGTGCCCTATACCGACGAAGACATCGCCGGAGCCGGCGCCGCCGTCAAGGGCAAGACCGAAATGGACGCACTGGTGGCCTACCTGCAAGGCCTGGGCACCATCATCAAGAGCAAACGGTGATCGCTATGGATATCGGGATGATTCGAGGCCTGGGCACCGTTGTGGTGATGGTTGCCTTTATCGGCCTGGCGCTGTGGGTGTTCAGCCCGCGGCGCAAGGCTGAGTTCGACGACGCAACGTTGCTGCCCTTTGCCGACGATCCCGAGGCCATCAAGCACCTCGAGCAAGCGAAAGCTTCCAGGAGCAACAAACAATGACTACGTTTTGGAGCCTGTACGTCACCGTGCTGACGCTGGGCACGATCTTCTGCCTGACCTGGCTGCTGCTGGCGACCCGCAAGGGCCAGCGCGCCGAATCCACCGAAGAGACCGTCGGCCATTCATTCGACGGCATCGAGGAATACGACAATCCGCTGCCCAAATGGTGGTTCATGCTGTTTGTCGGCACCATCATCTTCGCCCTGGGCTACCTGGTGCTGTACCCGGGGCTGGGCAACTGGAAAGGCATGCTGCCGGGCTACGACTACGTCGATAACGACAAGCAAACCGCCTTCTCCAACGGCCAGCCGGGGTGGACCGGCGTGCACGAGTGGGAAAAGGAAATGGCCCGCTCGGACGCGCGCTTCGGTCCGATCTTCGCCAAGTTCGCCGCCATGCCCATCGAGGAGGTCGCCAAGGACCCGCAAGCACTGAAAATGGGTGGCCGTCTGTTCGCCTCCAACTGCTCGGTGTGCCATGGCTCCGACGCCAAGGGCGCGTACGGCTTCCCCAACCTGACCGATGCCGACTGGCGCTGGGGCGGTGAGCCGCAAACCATCAAGACCACCATCATGGGCGGACGGCACGCGGTGATGCCGGCCTGGGGCGAAGTGGTCGGCGATCAGGGCGTACGCGATGTATCGGCCTACGTGCTGACTCAGCTCGATGGCCGCAAACTGCCGGATGACGCCAAGGCAGACCCGGCCGCGGGGCAGAAAATCTTCGCCGCCAACTGCGTCGCCTGCCACGGGCCGGAAGGCAAAGGCACCCCCGCCATGGGCGCGCCGAACCTGACCCACCCCGGCGCGTTCATCTACGGTTCAAGCTTCGCGCAGCTGCAACAGACCATCCGCTACGGCCGTCAGGGCCAGATGCCGGCGCAGGAACTGCTGCAAGGCAACGACAAGGTGCATCTGCTGGCCGCCTACGTGTACAGCCTGTCGCATGGGGATAAGGCGGTGGAGGGGCAATAGTTCGCACGGTTGCCGCCAACGGCCCCGCCGTCGTGAACAAGCGGGGCTGTTCATCGGTTACACATTAAATCTTGAGCAGGCGGAGCGAGAGGCTTAGGATGCCAACCGTTAAGGTAGCAACGTAACTACATATAGCAACAAAGGATGACGCCCATGATCACTACTATTTCCAGCCGTGAGTTCAACCAGGACACCAGCGGCGCCAAAAAAGCTACCAAACAGGGACCGGTCTTCATCACCGACCGCGGGCGCCCGGCTCATGTATTGCTGACCATCGAGGATTACCAGAAGCTTGCTGGCGGCTCAGTCAACATCGTCGACATGCTGGCAATGCCAGGCATGGAAGACATCGAATTCCAGCCCGTTCGAAGCCCGATCAGCCCACGTGAAGTGGATCTGCTCTGATGTACCTGCTCGACACCAATGTCGTCTCGGAACTTCGAAAAAACCACAAGGCCGATCCGAATGTAATCAGATGGGCACGGCAGATCCCCGCGACCAGCCTCTACCTGTCTGCAATCACCGTGCTGGAACTGGAAGCCGGAATACTTCGACTCGAGCGCCGCGACAGCGCTCAGTCGGTGCTGCTCAGAACATGGCTCGAGCACCATGTTCTCCCGGCATTTTCGGGACGTATCCTGCCTGTTGATACGGCGGTTGCTTTCAAGTGTGCGCGTCTGCATGTGCCGGATTCGCGCAGTGAGTCCGATGCGATGATTGCCGCCACCGCCCTGGTACACGGCATGACAGTGGTGACGCGAAACACCGCCGATTTCGCGGGCAGCGCAGTTGCCTTGATCAATCCGTGGATCAGTCAATTGAACGAACAACGAGCGCCTTATGGCGTGCATGGATGACCACCATGCTGCAAGCCCCGATTGAACTGCCCGCGTTGCGGTTTGATCTGCATCAACCACCGCTGTCGATCGTGCACCGACTGACCAGAGCCCGCAGCCTTCGACTAAACTGAAGAGCGAGCCATGCGCTATGACAACCACTCGATGATCCTGGTCGGCATGTACTGACCGGGGCATTTTTTTCGCTGTCCCGTGACGTTTCGATGAGCACGCTTCAATGAGTATGCTGCGATGAGCCCTCAGATTCCGGTCCACAACGTCACGCCGCCAGCAAAAAACGACGGCGACACCGTTGACCTCTACGCCTCTCGGGAGAAGATCTACACCCGTGCGTTCACCGGTCTGTTTCGCAACCTGCGGATCGGCGGCGGGATTGCGCTTTTCCTCCTGTATTTCGGCACCGTGTGGCTCGACTGGGGCGGTCATCAGGCGGTCTGGTGGAACCTGCCCGAGCGCAAGTTCTACATCTTCGGCGCCACTTTCTGGCCGCAGGATTTCATCCTGCTCTCAGGCATTCTGATCGTCAGCGCCTTCGGGCTGTTTTTCATTACCGTCTTCGCTGGCCGCGTGTGGTGCGGCTATACCTGCCCGCAAAGCGTCTGGACCTGGATTTTCATGTGGTGTGAAAAGGTCACCGAGGGCGATCGCAACCAGCGCATCAAACTGGACAAGGCGCCGATGAGCGCCGGCAAATTCTCGCGCAAACTCGCCAAGCACGGCTTGTGGTTGCTGATCGGTCTGGTCACCGGGTTGACCTTCGTCGGCTACTTCTCGCCGATCCGCGAGCTCACCATGGACTTCTTCACCGGCCAGGCCGACGGCTGGTCGTATTTCTGGATCGCTTTCTTTACCCTTGCCACTTACGGCAATGCCGGCTGGCTGCGCGAGCAGGTGTGCATCTACATGTGCCCCTACGCACGCTTTCAAAGTGTGATGTTCGACAAGGACACACTGATTGTTTCCTACGACCCACGTCGAGGCGAGAAACGTGGCCCGCGCAAAAAGGAACTGGACTACAAGGCCCAGGGCCTGGGCGACTGCATCGACTGCACCATGTGCGTACAGGTCTGCCCGACCGGGATCGACATCCGCGACGGCCTGCAGATCGAGTGCATCGGCTGCGCGGCCTGTATCGATGCCTGCGACACCATCATGGACAAGATGAGCTACCCGCGCGGCCTGATCAGCTACACCACCGAGCACAACCTGTCCGGGCAGACCACGCACACGTTTCGCCCTCGGCTGATTGGCTATGCCGTGGTGCTGCTGGTGATGATCGGCGTGCTGACCGGCGCATTTTTCATGCGCTCGCTGGTGGGCTTCGACGTCAGCAAGGACCGCGTGCTGTACCGAGAAAATGCCGAAGGGCGAATCGAAAACGTCTACAGCCTGAAAGTGATGAACAAAGATCAGGTCGACCACACCTACGTACTGGACGCCACGGGCCTGCCGGACCTGAAACTCCAGGGTCGGCGCGAAATCAAGGTGTCCGCCGGGGAAATCTTCAGCATGCCGGTGGAGCTGTCGGTCTCGCCCGAGCAATTGCCGTCGAGCACCAACGAGGTCAGATTCATCCTCAAGGACATCGAAAACAGCGGCACCGAAGTACAAGCCAAGAGCCGATTCATCGGCCCACAAGTTCGTTGAGAGATGTCAGACATGACCGTAGCAACTGCCTCAAGCCCCTGGTACAAGCATCTTTGGCCATGGATCATCATCGCTATCCTGACCTGCTCGGTCACCCTGACGCTGTCGATGGTGACCATTGCCGTGAACCACCCCGACAATCTGGTCAGCGACAACTACTACGAGGCCGGTAAAGGAATCAATCGCTCGCTGGACCGTGAACTGCTCGCGCAAACCCTGAAGTTGCGCGCCTCCATCAGCCTGGATGACGTCACCGGGGAGGCCGATCTGCGGTTGACCGGCAACAGCCAGCCGGAAACGCTGGTGCTGAATCTGATCTCGCCGACCCAGCCTGAGAAAGACCGCAAGGTCGTGATGGCGCGCAACCCGGCGCAACCGGGACGGTACGTCGGGCAACTGAGCGACCGGGTCGAAGGCCGGCGCTTCGTCGAGCTGCTGGGCGTGGAAAACAGCCAGACCTGGCGCCTGTTCGAGGAGGAAGCCATCACCCGCAACAAGGACCTGATCCTGGGTGACGAACCGATTCAAGGTGCGGAAGCTGCCAACAAGTGAACCATCCGTGTCTGTGACCACCCCTTGCTTCCACTGCGCCCTGCCCGTTCCGCCCGGACGCCGTTTCAGCGCTGTGGTCCTTGGAGCGTCTCGCGAATTCTGTTGCCCGGGTTGCCAGGCGGTGGCGCAGACCATCGTCCAGAGCGGCCTGGAAAGCTACTACAGCCATCGCAGCGAAGCCTCGGTCAATCCGCAAACCCTGCCCACGCAGCTGGCTGATGAGCAGGCGCTGTATGACCGCCCCGATGTGCAGGCACCCTTCGTGCGCCACGACGAGGATCTGGCCGAAACCACGCTGCTGATCGAGGGCATCAGTTGTGCGGCCTGCGGCTGGCTGATCGAGCGTCATTTGCGCACCCTGCCTGGCATCGCCGAAGCTCGCCTGAACCTGTCCAGCCACCGTCTGCATGTACGCTGGCATGACGCAGACCTGCCGCTGAGCCAAGTGCTGAGCCAATTGCGCCACATCGGTTACGCCGCGCATCCCTATCATGCCGACCGGGCCACTGAACAGCTGGCCAGGGAGAACCGCCGCAGCCTGCGCCAGTTGGGGGTCGCGGGGCTGCTGTGGTTTCAGGCGATGATGGCGACCATGGCCACCTGGCCGGAATTCAACGTCGACCTGAGTCCCGAGATGCACACCATCCTGCGCTGGGTGGCGATGTTTCTGACGACGCCTATCGTTTTCTATAGTTGCGCGCCCTTTTTCAAAGGCGCCCTGCGAGACCTGCGTACCCGCCACCTGACCATGGATGTGTCAGTGTCGCTGGCCATCGGCATGGCCTATCTGGCCGGGATCTGGACCGCGATCAGCGGTGTCGGCGATCTGTATTTCGACGCAGTGGGCATGTTTGCGCTGTTCCTGCTGACCGGGCGTTATCTGGAACGGCGGGCCCGCGAACGCACGGCTGCGGCCACCGCGCAGCTGGTCAACCTGCTGCCGGCCTCCTGCCTGCGTTTGAAGGAAGACGGGCAGAGCGAGCGCATCCTGCTCAGTGAGCTGCGCCTCGGCGATCACGTGCTGGTGCATCCCGGTGCCATCCTGCCAGCCGACGGCCAGATCATCGCCGGCCGCTCAAGCGTGGATGAGTCCCTGCTGACCGGCGAGTACCTGCCACAGCCACGTGTCCAGGGGGATGCGGTCACCGCTGGCACATTGAACGTCGAGAGCGTGCTGACCGTCGAGGTCCGCGCCCTTGGCCACGACACTCGACTGTCTGCCATCGTGCGTCTGCTGGAGCGTGCGCAATCGCAGAAGCCACGGCTGGCGCAGATTGCCGATCATGCCGCGCAATGGTTCTTGTTGATTTCGCTGCTGTTGGCTGCCGGGATTGGCCTGCTGTGGTGGCAACTGGACCCGCATCGCGCGTTCTGGATCGTCCTGTCGATGCTGGTTGCCACCTGCCCTTGCGCGCTGTCGCTGGCCACGCCGACTGCCTTGACCAGCGCCACCGGCACCCTGCACAAACTCGGCCTGTTGCTGACCCGCGGGCACGTGCTCGAGGGCTTGAATCAGATCGATACCGTAATCTTCGACAAGACCGGCACGCTGACCGAGGGGCGGCTCACGCTCAGGGCCATTCGCAGCCTGGGGTCGTTGAGCAGCGACGACTGCCTGTGCCTGGCGGCGGCGTTGGAAAATCGCTCTGAACATCCGATTGCACGCGCCTTCGGCAACACGCCGCTGACCGCCGATGAGGTGACCAGCGTCCCGGGGCTGGGGCTGGAAGGTCAGATCGACGGTCGTCGTGTGCGGATCGGCCAGCCGGCGTTTGTCTGCGCACTGAGCAACAGTCCCGTGCCGCCCATGCCCGACGAGCCGGGCCAGTGGTTGCTGCTGGGAGACGCCGCGCAGGTGCTGGCCTGGCTGGTGCTCGATGACCGGATGCGCGAGGACGCTGCGGCGTTGGTTGATGCATGCAGACAGCGCGGCTGGAAAACCCTGTTGCTGTCTGGCGACAGTTCGCCAATGGTGGCCAGGATTGCGGCGCAGCTGGGCATCGACGACGCCCGTGGCAGCTTGCGACCCGACGACAAACTGCGCGTTCTGCAACAGCTCAGGGCGCAGGGGCGCAAGGTCTTGATGATCGGCGATGGGGTCAATGACGTGCCGGTGCTGGCGGCCGCCGACATCAGCATTGCCATGGGCTCGGCCACTGATCTTGCGAAAACCAGCGCCGATGCCGTGTTGCTGTGCAACCGCCTGCAAGTGCTGGTACAGGCGTTCGTGCTGGCGCGGCGCACCCGGCGCATTATCATCGAGAACCTGCTGTGGGCCGGGCTGTACAATGGCTTCATGTTGCCCTTCGCTGCCCTTGGCTGGATTACACCGTTGTGGGCGGCGGCGGGGATGTCCATCAGCTCGCTGATCGTGGTCCTCAATGCCTTGCGCCTGACCCGCGCGAAGGCCGGCCAGCTGCCTGCGGCCAGCGCCAGCAGCCGCCCGTTACCGGCTTGAACACACGTCGAATCCCGGAGGTTCAATGCCAGCGCTCTACATCATGATTCCGGTCGCCCTGTTGATCGTCGCCGTGGCGATCTACGTGTTCTTCTGGGCCGTGGACAGTGGGCAGTACGACGATCTGGACAGCCCCGCGCACAGCATCCTGTTCGATGATCAGGACCCCGGGCACCAGGCCGGCGTGGATGAGGCGTCAAGCAAGCCCTCAGCGACGAAACAGGACGACCAACCATCATGAACGGCTCCTGCCGAGGTGCGACCGGGCGGACGACATCGCGAGCAAGCTCAGGCCTACAGGGGGCGACGGTCCCTTGCAGGCGTGAACTTGCTCGCGATGGCGTCGGCACAAGCACCCCATCAGCGGCAGGCGCCAACCATGCCTGACCTCTTCCCCCAACTGCTGTCCGCGCTGATCCTCGGCTTGCTCGGTGGCGGCCATTGTCTGGGCATGTGCGGCGGCCTGATGGGCGCCCTTACGCTGGCCATCCCCAGGGAACAGCGCAGCCGACGTTTCGGGATGCTGCTGGCCTACAACCTGGGTCGGGTTTTCAGCTACACCTGCGCCGGCTTGTTGATCGGCTTGGCGGGCTGGGCGGTTGCCAACAGTCCGGGGGCGATGGTGCTGCGGGTGGTGGCGGCATTGCTGCTGATCAGCATGGGCCTGTATCTGGCCGGATGGTGGAGCGGCCTGACGCGCATCGAAGGGCTGGGGCGCTGGCTGTGGCGTTACATCCAGCCGCTGGCCAGCCGCCTGCTGCCGGTATCGAGCACACCGCGGGCCTTGCTGCTCGGCGCGCTGTGGGGATGGCTGCCGTGCGGTCTGGTCTACAGCACGCTGTTGTGGTCGGCCAGCCAGGGCAGCGCACTGAACAGCGCGCTGCTGATGCTGGCGTTCGGCATTGGCACCTGGCCCGCGCTGCTGGCCACCGGGCTTGCCGCCGAGCGCACCCACGCGCTGCTGCGCAAACGCAGCCTGCGGGTGACCGGAGGTTTGCTGGTGATTGTATTTGGCCTGTGGACCCTGCCCGGCCCGCATCAGCATTGGTTGATGGGGCATTGAGCCCGCGGCACGCCAGCGCACCCTCAGTGGCGACGCACACTCGACCTGCTGTTGGTTCTGTCCTGAGGGTAGCCGGCTTGCTGGCTTGCACATGAGCACTTGCCTTGACCCGAAAACGGCAGGGGTCATCCATTGACCCAGATCAACAAAGCGCATCGACGCATTCCCTAAACTGCCTTTACCGCCAGCCTTCTCGGGAATGCCCCCATGCTCGACGACCTTCGTTGGGACTCTGAACTCATCCGCCGCTACGACCTGACCGGACCGCGTTACACCTCCTACCCCACTGCGGTGCAGTTTCATACACAAGTAGGCGCCTTCGATCTGCTGCATGCGCTGCGTGACAGTCGTAAGGCGCTGCGTGCGCTGTCCCTCTACGTGCACATCCCGTTCTGCGCCAACATTTGTTACTACTGCGCCTGCAACAAAGTCATTACCAAGGACCGAGGCCGCGCCAAAGCCTACCTGCAACGGCTTGAGCACGAGATCCAGATGATTGCCTGCCACGTTGACAGCCGTCAGGTGGTCGAGCAGTTGCACGTGGGTGGTGGTACGCCGACCTTCCTCAGTCATGTCGAACTGCGCCAGCTGATGGCGCACTTGCGCAAGCATTTCACCCTCCTGGATGAACACGCGGGTGACTACGGCATCGAAATCGACCCCCGCGAAGCCGACTGGTCGACCATGGGCCTGTTGCGCGAGCTGGGCTTCAACCGCGTCAGCCTTGGCGTGCAAGACCTCGACCCGTTGGTGCAGCGCGCGATCAACCGTCTGCAAGGTCTGGACGAAACCCGCGCCATCGTCGAAGCGGCGCGCACGCTGCAATTTCGCTCGGTGAATATCGACCTGATCTACGGCCTGCCCCTGCAGACCCCGGATGGTTTCGCCCGGACCGTGGATGAAGTCATTGCGCTGCAACCTGATCGGTTGTCGGTGTTCAATTATGCGCATCTGCCCGAGCGCTTCATGCCGCAGCGGCGGATCGACACTGCGCAACTGCCAAGCGCCGAACACAAGTTGCAGATCCTGCAGCGCACCATCGAACAGCTGACCGGTGCCGGCTACCGCTACATCGGCATGGACCACTTCGCCCTGCCCGACGACGATCTTGCGATTGCCCAGGAAGAAGGCACGCTGCAGCGCAACTTTCAGGGTTACACCACCCATGGCCATTGCGATCTGATCGGGCTGGGCGTTTCGGCCATCAGCCAGGTGGGCGATCTCTACGCGCAGAACAGCAACGATCTGACCGATTACCAGAATGTACTGGGCAGCGATCTGCTGGCGACCAAGCGCGGCCTGCTGTGCAATGCCGACGACCGCGTGCGCAGGGCAGTGATTCAACAGCTGATCTGTCACTTCAGCCTGGATTTCGCCAGCATTGAAACGGCCTTTTGCATCGACTTTCGCGGTTACTTCAATGATCTCTGGCCCAGGTTGCTGGGCATGGCCAGGGACGGGCTGATCCACCTGGACGCCAACGGCATCCGCGTCACGGCGTCCGGGCGCTTGCTGGTGCGCTCGATCTGCATGGTGTTCGATGCGTACCTGAGCCTGCAAAACCGCCAGCAGTTTTCCAGGGTGATCTAGAAGAAGCTTGAGTCCAGCACCCGCAATCATTTTCACGCCATGCAGGGCGCAGGCTGGTCGGCGCGCCGAGCGGCGGGTTACCCTTACGACTTATGTGTGTTTTGCCACAAGGAATTACCCGATGTCTGAGCCAGTAAAGTTGCGTGCTCATACCCAGGCTCACTGCAAGGACTGCAGCCTGGCCCCGTTGTGCCTCCCGCTTTCATTGAACCTGGAAGACATGGATGCACTGGACGATATCGTCAAACGTGGCCGGCCGTTGAAGAAAGGCGAGTTTCTGTTTCGCCAGGGCGATGCCTTCAACTCGGTGTACGCCGTGCGCTCCGGTGCGCTGAAGACCTTCAGCCTGAGTGACGGCGGCGAAGAGCAGCTCACCGGCTTTCACCTGCCCAGCGAACTGGTCGGGCTGTCGGGGATGGACGCCCAGGCCTATCCGGTGTCGGCCCAGGCGATGGAAACCACCTCGGTCTGCGAAATCCCCTTCGAGCGCCTGGACGAATTGTCGGTGCAACTGCCGCAATTGCGTCGTCAGTTGATGCGGGTCATGAGCCGCGAAATTCGTGATGACCAGCAGATGATGCTGCTGCTTTCCAAGAAGACCGCCGATGAGCGCATCGCCACGTTTCTGGTCAATCTGTCGGCGCGGTTCCGCGCACGGGGGTTTTCCGCCAATCAGTTCCGCCTGAGCATGTCGCGCAACGAAATCGGCAACTACCTAGGGCTGGCGGTTGAAACCGTTTCGCGGGTTTTCACCCGCTTTCAGCAGAACCAGCTGATTGCCGCCGAAGGCAAGGAAATCCACATTCTGGACCCCATCGGGCTGTGCGCACTGGCGGGCGGTTCGCTGGAAAGCTGATGGCGAGATGCACCGGGCAGGCTTAGACTAGCGACTTTTGCTTCAGTCTCCTGCCCAGGATCCCTCGATGATTTTCGACGAATTCAGCTTCAAATCCCTGATCCGCCCCGTGGTCGATTTCCCCAAGCCGGGCGTCATCTTTCGTGACATCACCCCACTGTTCCAGTCGCCCAAGGCCCTGCGCCTGGTGATCGACAGCTTCGTGCAGCGCTATATCGACTCGGAATTCACCCATGTTGGCGCCATGGATGCCCGGGGTTTTCTGATCGGCTCGATCATCGCCTACGAACTCAACAAACCCCTGGTGCTGTTTCGCAAGCAAGGCAAGCTGCCGGCTGACGTACTGGCCGAGGGTTATCAGACCGAATATGGCGAAGCGTTTCTGGAAGTCCACGCCGACAGCCTGTGCGAGGGCGATTCGGTGGTGATGTTCGATGACTTGATCGCCACCGGCGGCACCCTGATCGCCGCCGCCAACCTGATCCGGCGCATGGGCGCACGGGTGTTCGAAGCCGCCGCGATCATCGACCTGCCGGAACTGGGCGGCTCCCAGCGTCTGGAAGACATGCAAATCCCGACGTTCTGCCTGACCCGGTTTGCGTTGAGCGACAAGTAAACCGCCGACAACACCTCTTCTGTGGGAGATTCTATGGTTTCAAACAAGCTCCTCAAGCAGTTTTGGACTATTGCGCCGCCTGCTTTTGATTCTGGCCGCAGGCCGTGGGAGCTTGGCTTGCCAGCGATCTGCCGGGCACCGGCAGTAGAGTCAGATGGCGCGGCGGGCCAGGTGCACCGCGTCCACAGGCTTTGCTGGCGCTTCGCGCCAGATCGTCGGCAAGCCAACTCCCACGCCCTCCGGGCAGAAGCGGGTAAACATCTGACGGCCGCGTGCAGAAGCAATCGACCCCTGTTGCGCCGCCTGCTCTTGATTCTGGCCGCAGGCCGTGGGAGCTTGGCTTGCCAGCGATCTGCCGGGCACCGGCAGTAGAGTCAGACGGCGCGGCGGGTCAGGTGCATCGCGTCCACAGGCTTTGCCGGCGCTTCGCGCCAGATCGTCGGCAAGCCAACTCCCACGCCCTCCGGGCAGAAGCGGGTGAACATCTGACGGCCGCGCGCAGAAGCAATCGACCCATGTTGCGCCGCCTGCTTCTGATTCTGGCCGCAGGCCGTGGGAGCCGGCTTGCTGGCAAGTGCGTTGTGTCAGTCAACACTGATGTGCCTGACCTGACGCATTCGCCAGCAAGCCGGCTCCTGCAGGGAATGAAAACTATCTCAGAGCTGTATCGGCTTACGCCCGGCAAACGAATGCGCCAGCGTGCCGCCATCGACCATCTCCAGCTCACCACCCAGCGGCACGCCGTGGGCGATGCGCGAGGCGATCAGGCCTTTGTTGTTGAGCAACTGGGCAATGTAGTGAGCGGTGGCCTCGCCTTCCACGGTGGGGTTGGTGGCCAGGATCACTTCGCTGAAGCTGCCCTGCTCCTGGATCCGCGTCATCAGTTGCGGAATACCAATGGCCTCGGGGCCAAGGCCGTCGAGGGGCGACAAATGCCCCTTGAGCACGAAGTAGCGACCGCGATAACCGGTCTGCTCGACCGCGTACACATCCATCGGCCCTTCCACCACGCACAGCAGGCTGTCATCGCGGCGGGGATCGGAGCACTGCGGGCAAAGCTCCTCCTCGGTAAGGGTGCGGCACTGCTTGCAATGGCCGACGCCTTCCATGGCCTGCGCCAACGCCTGGGCCAGGCGCGAGCCGCCGCTGCGATCGCGCTCAAGCAACTGCAACGCCATGCGCTGGGCGGTTTTCTGACCGACGCCTGGCAGAATGCGCAGGGAGTCGATCAACTGGCGAATCAGGGGGCTGAAGCTCATCGAGGAAAAGTCTCACAAAAACACGAGACGCGGTTTATACCCGCGCCTCTGACAAGCGTCAAATCACGCTCATGACACCTTGACCACCAGCTTGCCGAAGTTCTTCCCCTCCAGCATGCCGATGAACGCATCCGGGGCATGCTCCAGGCCTTCGACCACGTCTTCGCGGAACTTCACCTTGCCGTCCTTCACCAACGGCAGCATGGCCTGCATGAATTCTTCCAGGCGATGGTAGTACTCCTCGTAGACGATAAAACCCTGGATCCGCGCGCGCTTGGTCAGCAACGTGCGCATCAGCAAAGGCAAGTGATTCGGGCCTTCGGGCAGCCGTTGCGCATTGTACTGCGCGATCAGCCCGCACAGCGGCACCCGTGCGTGCTCATTGAGCAGCGGCAACACCGCCTCGAAGACCTTGCCGCCGACCAGTTCAAAGTAAATGTCGATGCCGCTGGGGCAAGCCTCACTCAACTGCTCGGCGAAGTGCTCACTCTTGTGATCGACACAGGCGTCGAAACCCAGCTCATCCATCACGTAACGACACTTGTCGACGCCGCCTGCGATACCCACCACTCGCAGGCCGTGAAGCTTGGCGACTTGGCCGACCACCGAGCCCACGGCGCCGGATGCGGCTGCGACCACCAGGGTTTCCCCTGCCTGGGGTTTGCCAATGTTCATCAGGCCCATGTAACCGGTGATGCCCGGCATGCCGAGCACGCCAACGGCCATCGACGGGCTGGGCAGGCCCTCAGGCATCGGCATCAGGTTCTTGCCGTCGGAAATACTGTGGGTTTGCCAGCCGGTCTGACCCACCACCAGATCACCGACCTTGAAAGCGGGGTGACGCGACTGCTCGACCACACTGGCCGCTCCACCCTCCATCACTGCATCGATTTCCACCGGCGGCGCATAGGACGGTGCGTCGCTCATGCGACCGCGCATGTAAGGGTCAAGGGAAAGGTACAGCGTGCGTAGCAGTACCTGGCCGTCTTCCAGGTCGGGCAACGCCTCGCGTTCCAGGCGGAAGTTTTCCGGCGTCGGTGAGCCCTGGGGGCGGGAGGCGAGGACGATACGCTGGTTGAGGATCAATTCTTGCGACATCGGGAATAGCTCCTTGAATGACTATAGAAAGCAGACCGTCGCTGTCCAGAGGGGTTCGGTTGGATGTGGCGGGTAATATGACACGCGTCATCAGCCGGGTGAACATCGACAGTGGCTGATGATCGGTACCCGTGCGCCTTGCCCGCGGTGGCGTCGCTGCAATCGTTACCGTCGGCAGGCCGAACGGCCACAGGCGCCTGAGGCGAAAACCGGATGGCCGAAACGCCTGGCCCACACGCAAAAATGCCAGGCACGGGGCCTGGCATTGGGCGTTGCTACCTGCGCTCGATCAGAACGGCAGTTTCATGCCCGGCGGCAGCTGCATCCCGGCAGTCATGCTGGCGGTTTTTTCCTGGCTTGCTGCTTCGATCTTGCGCACCGCGTCGTTGACGGCGGCGGCGATCAGGTCTTCAAGGATTTCCTTGTCTTCCTGCATCAGGCTGTCATCGAGGCTGACGCGTTTGACGTCGTGACGACCGGTCATTACCACGCTTACCAGGCCTGCGCCCGATTGGCCGGTCACTTCAGCATTGGCCAGTTCTTCCTGCATCTTGGCCATTTTTTCCTGCATTTGCTGAGCCTGCTTCATCAGGCCAGCCATGCCACCTTTCATCATGGGAGTTCTCCTCGAGAGTCAACGGGTTCTGTACGCGGCGCCAAGTCAGCTTAGCGCCTCGCAGTGATTAAGGGGTTTGCGCCACCGGCACATCCACGGGTGCAATCGTATCTTCGCGGATGATCGCACCGAACTGCTGGAGCATCTGCTGGATGAACGGATCGTCCTGGATTGAGACCTCGGCCTCACGCTGGCGATCGGCACGCCGGCGCGCTCCAGCCTGCGCCGGGGTTTCCTGTTCGGGCTTGATCAGCTCGATACTCAGGTTGATGGTGCGTTCATGGTATTGGTTCAGCGCATCGTTCAAGCGGCGCTGCTGCGTGGGGTTGAACAGCGCGCTGTGCGCTGGATCCAGGTGCAGCAACCAGTTGTCGCCGTCCACCGAGATCAGCGTGCAGTTGGCAGCGATGCTGCCGGTCATGCCGGAAACCGGCAGCTTGGGACACAGATCCAGCCAGTCGGCGGCAAGCCCGGTCGCAGGCTTTGATGCCGGCAACAACTCAGGCTGCTTTTCCACCGCCTCAGCGGTGTCGTGGGCCAGATCGTCCAGATAGGCGAACGAGGCCGGATCGATGTCCACGTCCGGCTCGTAATAGTCGTCATCCGGTGGCGGCTCGTCGTCACGCTCCATGGGGGCAGGCACATAAGCCACGGCATCGGGCACGTGCTCGAGCATCTGCGGGGTGACCACATCGGCGGCCGCCTGCAGCTGTTCCTGGGACTCGACCTCCGGCGCATCCGGCACCGGGCTGGCCGGTGCAGGCGTGGGCATGGGCGTCAGCTCCGGCTGCTCGGCCACAGTGTCGAGTAGCGGCTCAGGGATCTCTTCAGCGACCGGCGCCGGTGCCGGCTCCGGTTCGCTGACCGCCACCGAGGCCCTGGGCTCGTTCCACGGCAGGTCGACTTCTTCGACCGGCACCGGCACCGCAGCTGACGACGGCACCGCCGCGCTGGGCAACGCCGCAGGTGCCGCGGCTAACGGCGTTGGCGCAACTGCTGCCATCACCGGCGCCGACCTCGGTGCAACCGCTGCCGCACCGGCCACCGCTGCCTGGGAATCAACCGTGGCCGGGTTGATCCCCACTGACTTTAACGGCTGTCTCGGTGCATCGTCGGTGTCCGCCGGGCGGAACGCCAGCATCCGCAGCAGGACCATTTCGAAGCCGCCACGCGGATCCGGCGCCAACGGCAGGTCGCGACGACCGATCAGGCCCATCTGGTAGTAGAACTGCACGTCTTCGGCGGGCAGGGCCTGAGCCAGTGCCAGTACCCGGTCACGGTCGCCATGGCCGTTGTCGACACCCTCTGGCAGCGCCTGGGCGATGGCCACGCGGTGCAGCACATTGAGGATTTCCGAAAGCACGCCGCTCCAGTCCGGACCCTGCTCGGCAAGGTGGCGAACCGCCTCGAGCAGCGAGCGCGCATCACCGTCGATCAGTGCGGTGAGCACGTCATAGACCTGGCCGTGATCGAGCGTGCCAAGCATTGCCCGCACGTCGGCGGCCAGCACCTTGCCCTCACCAAAGGCAATCGCCTGATCGGTCAGGCTCATGGCGTCACGCATCGAGCCATCGGCGGCACGGCCCAGCAGCCACAGCGCGTCGTCTTCGAACGGGATGTTTTCAGCGCCCAGGACGTGGGTCAGGTGCTCGACCACGCGCTCAGGGGTCATGTTTTTCAGCGAAAACTGCAGACAGCGCGACAGGATGGTCGCCGGCAACTTCTGCGGGTCAGTGGTCGCGAGAATGAATTTGACGTAGGGCGGCGGCTCTTCCAGGGTCTTGAGCAAGGCGTTGAAAGAGTGGCTGGAGAGCATGTGCACTTCGTCGATCAGGTAGACCTTGAAGCGCCCGCGGCTCGGCGCATACTGCACGTTGTCGAGCAGCTCGCGGGTATCTTCGACCTTGGTGCGGCTGGCGGCGTCGATCTCGATCAGGTCGACGAAACGACCCTCATCGATCTCCCGGCACACCGAACATTCGCCGCATGGCGTGGACGTGATGCCGGTTTCGCAGTTCAGGCATTTGGCGATGATCCGCGCGATGGTGGTCTTGCCGACCCCGCGCGTGCCGGTGAATAAATAGGCATGGTGCAGGCGCTGGCTGTCCAGCGCATTGATCAAGGCCTTGAGCACATGGGTCTGGCCGACCATTTCGCGGAACGAGCGCGGACGCCATTTACGTGCAAGAACCTGATAACTCATTGAAAACCGTCGCGACTGGGTTGCGGAAGACCGCTAATGCTAGCGGAGCGGGGGCAAAATTGCATCCGGGCAATATGAGTACGCGCATATAAGCAATCTGCCGCTAGACTGCCACCACGGTCTAAAAGCCAAATGGTCGAGGGACCCTATGCGTCTGTTGGCACTGAGCGCCTTGTTGTTAATGAGTGGGGCCAGCCATGCCGAGGAAACGCCCTTGAGGTTTTCCATCGCCGATTCCTGGTCCATGCCCTTGGTACAGATCGACGATCATCAGGCCACCGGTGGCATTCTGTTCGACATCATGCAGAGCATGGCGGCTCAGGCGAAGCTGTCCGCCGAATATCGTGTGGTAGCGGTCAAGCGCGTGCAGCGCACACTCGAACGGGGCACCATCGATGTGCGCTGTTATGCCGCGCAGTCGTGGATGCCCAACCTGTCCGGGGACTATACCTGGAGCCTGCCCTTGCTGATCCAGCGCGACTTGCTGATCAGCACACCGGATAACCCTGCCCCCGTGGACCCCGGCACGCTCGACAACGAAGCCATCGGCACGGTGCTGGGTTACGCCTACCCTACCCTGCAGTCGGCTTTCGACAGCCGCCGCCTGCACCGTGACGATGCGCGCAGCGAGGTTCAGGTCCTACAGAAACTTCAGATTCATCGCTACCGCTACGCCGTTGGCAACCAATGGTCTCTGGACTGGTTCAACCGTAACCTGCCCCAAGACCAGCAGCTGCGCGGGGTGGCGGTGATCGACGAGCAGCCGGTGGGTTGCATCGTGCGCAACGACACGGCGATACCGGCCCAACGCTTGATGCGCATCCTGCTGCGCATGCGCATGTCCGGCGAAATCGACCGCATCATGAGCCGCTACAACACGGTGTCAGGCTTGCCGGCCGACCGCCCTGCCGCTGCGCCCTGAAACCTGGCCGAAGGCTCTGTTTCGGGCCCTTTGGACTGTCGTATTAATGTCACATTGCAGGATTAGGATCCGTCGACATAATTGGTAACACCTCAGATCCCGTAACAGGAGCCGTGATGAGCGACAAACAACAAGATCAAGACAAGCCGTCCGCTGCCAATATCTCCATTGACACCCCTGCCGACACCAGCCGTCGCCGCTTCCTGGGCGGCGTCGCGGTGCTGGGTGCAGGTGCGACGCTGAGCAGCGTCGTGTCAGCCGGCGAGTCCCCCGACAGCGGTCAGACCACCGCCCTTGAGACCACGCTCAGTGGCCCTGAACTGGACCAGGCCCTGCAAGACAACGTCAAGACCATCGTGGTGATCTTCGGCGAGAATCGCAGCTTCAATAACCTGTTCGCCAACTTTCCAGGTGTCGAAAAACCGCTGTCAGCGGTCAAGCCTGCCGACTACCAGCAGCGTGACCGCGACGGCAAGGTGCTCGACAGCCTGCCGCTGTGCTGGGGCGGAATCTGCCAGGTCGGCCCGCAGAACATCGATGGCGTGACCTATGCCACCGGGGTTCAGTATCAGGAAAACCTGCCAAACGCGCCTTATGCGCTCAAGGGTCCGAGCGGCGAAGACCTGCCGCTGAGCGTGGTCACCCGCGATCTCTGGCATGTGTTCTATCAAAACCAGATGCAGATCAACGGCGGCAAGAACGACGGTTTCGTCGCCTGGGCCGACTCCGGAAGCCTGACCATGGGTCACTACGGTCAAACCCAGTACTCGCTGCGTCTATGGGACGTTGCCCGGGAGTTCGTGCTCTGTGACAACTTCTTCCAGGGCGCCTTTGGTGGCTCGTTCCTCAACCACCAGTACCTGGTCTCGGCCAAAGTGCCGTTCTACCCAAACGCCGCCAACTCACCGGCCAATTCGCAGATTGCCCAGCTGCAAAGCGACGATCCGCTGGAGTATCGCCTCAAGCCACTGGAAAAATCCCCAGCCAGCGCCATGACCGGGCCGCCGCAGTTCGGTCCCAGCCTGCTGACCCCGGACGGCTACGCAGTCAATACCATGGCTCCGCCGTATTGGCCGACCTGGTTGCGCGACAAAGACAATCCCGACTACTCGCAACCCAACCTGGCCAACATGCTGGTGCCGCAAACCCACGATCACATTGGCGACAAACTGTCGAAGAAGAACATCGACTGGGCCTGGTATTCAGGCGCCTGGCAAGTGACCCTCGACGCCTACAAGGATTCGGCGGGTATCCCCAAGATCCCCAACTTTCAGTACCACCATCAGCCACTGAACTACTTCAAGCGGCTGGGTCCGGAAAATACCGCAGAGCGCAACAAGCGGTTGCGTGATGGCGGCCTGGGCGATGATCCGACCACCAATAAATTCTTCGCCGAGGTTCAAGCAGGCAAGTTGCCTGCGGTGACGTTCTACAAGCCCCAGGGCAACCTGAACATGCACGCCGGGTATGCCGACGTCGCGGCCGGTGACCGGCACATCGACCGGGCCGTGAAAATGCTGCGCAACAGCCCACAGTGGAAGAACATGGTGATCGTCGTCACGGTCGATGAGAACGGCGGCTGGTGGGATCACGTTGCCCCGCCCAAAGGTGATCGCTGGGGCCCGGGCACCCGTATCCCGGCCATCGTCATCTCACCGTTCGCGCGCAAGGGCACGGTGGACCATACGATCTACGACACCGCCTCGATCTTGCGCCTGATCACCCGCGTACACGGCCTGGAGAAGCTCGACGGCATCGTTGAGCGGGACAATGCGATGGTTGCGCGCGGACAGGCACCGATGGGTGACCTGACCAACGCCTTGCATTTCCCGGCATAACCGGAGCAGAGATCGGTACCCCCCGGGCGGCTGGCGGCGCCCTCACTGACGCCGCCACTCGCCCGCCGGCCACGGGATGTCGGTCGAGGCGAGCCGGATCCCGCCAGTAATCCGCTGCAGGCAAGTGTCCCCGGTGCCGTTGCAGCCACCCATGCAGATGCCGGGAAAAATCGGCGCTATCTGTCTATGTACAGCCTCGCAGCGCCTCCCTAGAGTGGCCGATTCCAATCATCGGCTCAGGAGAGAGCGCCATGCCCCACACACTGAAATTTCAGCAGGTCGATGTGTTTTCCGCCGCAGCGACACAAGGCAATCCGCTGGCGGTGGTGTGCGCCGCCGATGACCTGACCGATGCGCAGATGGCCGCTTTCGCCCGCTGGACCAACCTCAGTGAGACCACATTCCTGCTGCGCCCGACCCATCCCGAGGCGGATTATCGCGTGCGCATCTTCACCACCACGCGCGAATTGCCTTTTGCCGGGCATCCGACACTGGGCAGTTGCTCTGTCTGGCTGGACAACGGCGGTATCCCCAAGGGCAATGAAGTCGTACAGCAATGCGCCGCGGGCCTGGTCCGGATCCGACGTGACGGCGCACGCCTGGCATTCTGCGCTCCACCTCTGTTGCGCAGCGGCCCGGTAGAAGATCAGGTGTTGCAGCGGATCGTCACAGGACTGGGCATACAGCGCGAGCAAGTAGTCGCCAGCCAGTGGGCCGACAACGGCCCGGGCTGGGTCGCGGTGATGCTGTCGAGCCGTGAACAAGTGCTGGCTATCCGCCCCAACTATCAGGCGCTCGGTGGCCTGAATGTAGGTATTGTCGCGCCGTGGAGCGGGCCGGACGCCGAGGCCGACTTCGAGGTCCGCGCGCTGACCGGCGATCTGGGTGCCGAAGACCCGGTCACCGGCAGCCTCAACGCAAGCCTTGCGCAATGGCTGATTCCGGCTGGTCTGGCGCCGAGCCAATACAAGGCCCGCCAAGGCACTGTGCTGGGCCACCGCGGAGAGGTCAGCATCGAGCAGATCGGCGAGCAGATCTGGGTCGGAGGAGATGTGCAGAAATGCATTTCAGGTGAGGTGACGCTGTAGGTCATTTGCGGCATCGCCTGCGTCTGCGCAGCGCTGCCGCTCATTCACTTGCACCGGTTCAGCGCCTGTCGCTTCGCCGCCCTCCCTGGGCAGGCGAAGCGTCAGCATCGCCAACAACACCGCCACCAGAGCAATGGCCACATAAACCCCGACGAACGAGCCATTGAAACTGGCCAGTAGCCCGGCGCAGAAGTTGCCGATCATGCCGCCGACGCCTTGCAGAATGTTGGCCACACCAAAGATCGTGACCGACAGCGCCGCGCTGCTGGCCATCTTCGACACGTACGCCGGAATCAGCCCGAACACCGGATAGAAGGCCACCGCAAACAACACACCCGCCACCAGGGGCCAGTGACCGCTGGGGTGGACGACAAAGATCAATGCTGCCGAGGCCACACAGGCGTAAACCAGCAGCATCGCCGCTCGCAGGCCGGTGCGGTCCGACAACCAGCCCACCGCGAGCCCGGCAAACATGCCGACAAAACCGATGCTCGCCCAGATGTGCGCGGTATAGGCCACGTCGAAATTCAATTCTGTGCGCAGGTACGACGACAGGTAGTTCTGAAAGGGAAAGGTCGAGAAACCCAGAAGGAAATTCATCGTCCACACCGTCAGCACCCAGGGCTGCTTGAGTGCGGCCTTGCCTGCACGCGCGGCCGGATCGGTCCTGTTGCGGGACACCGGCTCGCTGACCAGCAGCTGCGCTCGCTTGAACACCACCAGCACCCCGAGCGCCATGACCACCGTGATCGAGCCGACGATCCACCACACCGTGCGCCACTCTCCCTGCGGCGCGTACAACGGCACCAGCAGGCTGTTGATGAACACTCCATAGCTGGTACCGCTGGACACCAGCCCCATGGCCATGCCGCGATATTTGAAAGCCACCGTGCGGGAAATCACCTCGACCATCGGCACGAACACCGTGGCCGCCGTGCCCGCCAGCACTGTCAGCAACACGCCGATCAAGACAATGTTGTGGGTCAGCGGGATCAGCAGCAAAGCGCTCGCACACACCACACCCGAGCCGAAGATCACCCACCCGCCCCCGACTCGCGGGGTTATCCAGGCGGCAAACAACGCGCAAAGCAAAAATCCGAACTGGCCTGCCGCGGTGATGCTGCCGACGTAGGAAATGTCGAAGCCCAGACTGGCGCGCATGTCCGGCACCAACTGGGCGAACAGGTAGATTCCGAAACCGAAGGTGGCGGCCACCAGGCCGGTCAGCAGCAATACAATCAGTGCATGGATACGCATCGTCAGCGCCCTTTATCGAATGAGAGGGAGTGAACCGGTGTTACACAGGCTGGGCTGCGGCAATCAGTTCTGCGGCCAGCTCCTTGGCCACCAGGAATACGCTGTCATCGTTCTCCAGCGCGCCTGTCAGAAAGGCCCCTTCCAGCAGCAGGAACAACCGCCTCACCAGCCGCTGCGGCTCAGACAGCCCGGCCATCTGTGCAAGCGTGAGCAGATGCTCCTTCACCCCGGCCTTGTGGCGATCCACGGCCAGGCGCACCGGATGCGTGCGATCGGGAAACTCCGCCGCCGAGTTCACATAAGGGCAGCCGCGCAGGCCGCCGTCGGACAGCCACTGGCGATGCAGATCGAACAATGCCAGCAGCTTGTCGGCAGGTAACTCGGCCGCGGCCAGAGACTGCGCCACGGCTGCGTTCCAGCGCTCGTTGCGCTGATCGAGGTAGGCCACGATCAACTCGTCCTTGGAGGCGAAGTGCGCGTAGAGGGTCATTTTCGACACCCCGGCGAATTCCGCCACCGCCGCAATCCCCGTCGCGTTGATGCCGTCGCGAAAAAACAACGCGGAAGCGGCGTCGATCAGGCGTTGATGATTCAGGCTGGAGGCGTGGGTGGTCGACATGATTTGCATCCGGTAGATGAACTGTACTGACCGGTAAGGATAGCCGCTGAAATGGGAAAAGCCAGTACGCGAAGTTTGGCGCGACCGACGGAGGGGTGAAGGGATTTACTGGCAGGGAAAGGCGTTTTTCAGGGCGCTGACCACCAGCACAGACTCGTTGAGGTGCAGGCTCTGCGGGTGCTGCTCAAGGAACTGGACCACGATACGCATCGACTGGATCATCGCAATGCCGCCCTCCGGCACGCAGACCAGCCTGGGCGTGCCGCCAGCTTCGTGGAGAATGTCCAAGGTGTCGATCGTCGCCTGTAACACGCCCACGCAATGGCCTACGCCGACAGGGTTTTTCGCCACCGCCCCGCTCATGCTGCCGATGCCGTCCTGACATTCGAGCAGCAATGCATTGCCGTCGGCCAGGGCGGCGGCGCTCAGGCACATTCCAAGCAGTGCCCAGAGCCGCAGGCGCGGGCTGATCATCAGCGCAGCCACAGTTCCTTCACCGAATGATCCGACGCCTTGCGCACCACAAGGCTTGCTCGCTCACGGGTCGGCAGGATGTTTTCCAGCAGGTTGGGACGGTTGATGTCGCGCCAGATCTTGCGTGCCGCATCCGGGGATTTTTCCGGCGCCAGGTCGGCAAGCTCCCGAAAATAGGCGCCGCGCGCACGGAATGCAGTGCGTTGCAGCATCAGGAAGCGCTCGACATACCAGCGCTCGATATCACCCTCGTCGGCGTCCAGGTAGATCGAGAAATCGAAGAAATCCGAGACGATGCTGCCCGGTTTCTGGCCGTCGTTGCCTTCGGTCTGCAGCACGTTGAGTCCTTCGAAAATCAGGATGTCGGGCTGACTGATCTTGATGAACTTGTCCGGCACGATGTCGTAACTGATGTGCGAATAAACCGGGGCGCTGATGTCCGCGACACCGGCCTTGAGGTCGGAGAGAAACTTGACCATGCGCTTGCGATCGTAGCTTTCCGGGAAGCCCTTGCGGTGCATGATGCCGCCCGCATCGAGCCTGGCATTGGGATGCAGAAAACCGTCGGTGGTCACCAGATCGACCCGCGGATGATCCGGCCAGCGCGCCATCAGCGCCTGCAGCACCCGGGCGAAGGTGCTTTTGCCGACCGCAACGCTGCCGGCAACCGCCACCACGTAAGTCTGTTTTTTCGCCGGCCGACCGAGGAAGGTGTCCTTGATGTTGGCAAGGTTACGCGCCGCGCTGACATGCAGGTTGATCAAACGCGACAGAGGCAGATAGATGTTGACGACATCTTCCAGGGAAATATCTTCGTTCACGCCTCGCAACGCCGCCAGATCTTCTTCGGACAACGTCAGTGGCGTGCTGGCGCGCAGCCCTGCCCACTCCTTGCCGGTCATTACGAGATAGTCATCAGGCGCCATCTATAGCCTTCCAATCCAGGTGTCCATATCGACAATGGTGCGAAGACTATCTTATTGCCCTAAAAACGGGGCAGATTTCTTTGATTTGGCACGCATTATTGGCTGAATTGGCGCAGATCCTGCGCCTTGGCAACGCTCTCAATATTGGCGTGAATCACCGCATACTTCATGACCTGTTGCTTCAGAGGGCTTTGCCGGCGCAACTGTTCAAAATAAATGGAACTCCTCATAGCCATCTGGTGACAAATCGCCATCACTATTGATGCCATCAGAGGCACCTCCCCCATGCGGCTTGAATCATTGGCTATCCGACTCCTTGCAACCCTTGCCGATGGAGTCCCTTGCAGAGTTAACCCACTGGACTTCACCGCTTTGCTCTACCTCAGGGATAAGGGCTATGCCGTCGTGTCGATTCAGGATGGATGCGTGGTCGCCGAACGCACCTGGCAGGGAAAACAATTTGCCAGCGAGCGCGGACTGGGCTCGCCGCGCGTCCATTTGCCGCCTCAGGGCGCCTGCGCATTCACCACGCCAGCGGATCCCGGCAATCTGTAAACGCGCCCCGTTTACCGTGGACTTACCTGAAACAGACGGCCTTGCTGAGATGTTCAGGCCGGTTTCGCGCAGCGGGTTCGCGGGACGAGAATTCGTCGCAGCCATTGCACCACTGCTCGCAAAAGGTCCGAAGCGCAGGCTCGCCAACCTCGTCTGGCAAACGCGCATAACGGGTCGTGATAGATCTGAAAGACAAGACTGAACACACGCGCGAAGGGATTCGGCATGGCGGTGTCATGATCAAGAAAGGGGGATGAGGGAAAAGCGTACTGCGAGGGGAGTTCGTTATGGAGGCAACCCCACCAGCCACACCCCGGCACACAATGTTCCCGCTGTGGCTGCTGCCTTCCGGCTCTGACCAGGTTCACGGGTAATCGTTGCGGGGGGACCGATGGGGTCACCATAACGACGCTCGCCAGTCGGCGAGCCGCGCCATTGTACCGGTCTGACGCGAAGTTACAACCTCTGGTTTCAGAAAAAAATTTGATAGGTCTCAATCACTTGCACAGAGGATCGGCAACGCGGCAAGCTTGCTCCCATGAAAAGCACGGTGATCAGACATGAGCAGCTCTCGCCTCTGCAGCATCAACAACTGCTGGAGATCGAGTTGCTGAGCGAACAAAAGACCCTGGTCGGGGATGCCTATGGCGCGGTCCACACGCTGACCGCCCGGCCGGCCTGCGACATTCAGGGCTACGTGCTGCTGATCGAAGACGTACCGGTAGGGTTTTTCCTGCTCAAGCGCAGGTCATTGCTGCCGCGCTGGGCCGATGGTCCCACGGCGACGCTGCATGCGCTGATGATCGATCGCCGCTATCAGGGCCTGGGGCTGGGCAGGACCTGCGTCGGGATGCTGCCCGGGCTGGTACGGGGTTTCTGGCCGGACATCGAGCAGCTGATGCTGGCGGTGGATCTGGGCAATCTGCCGGCCCGGGCACTTTATCAGTCCCTGGGCTGGCAGGAGTGCGGCGATGCGGATCGCACCAGGACCGGGTTCGAGCGGCGAATGGTGTTGAGCCTGGGGTAAAAACCCAAGGCCGCGTGTCACTGGGTCAAGGCCAGCAGCTGCGTGACCTTGTTGTTGCGCTCACCGTTCATCCAGTGTTCCAGCGCACTGACAGTCATGGGCCGCGCGACCAGATAGCCCTGCACTTCGTGGCAACCCAGCTGGCAGAGAATTTCATAGACCGATTCGGTCTCCGCCCCCTCGGCGACCACGCGATAGCCCAGGCGCCGGGCGAGGTCGACAATCGCTTCGACCAGCCGGCGGTCCTTCTCATTGGTGTCCAGGTTCTGCACCAGCGACTTGTCGAGCTTGACCGTGGTCGCAGGCAACTGGCGCAGGTAAATCCAGTTGCTGTAGCCGGTACCGAAGTCGTCGATGGCGATGTCGATGTTCAGCGCCCGCAGCCGTTCGAGTTGCAGTTGAGTGACATCGGGGTTGTCACAGAGCGCGCTTTCGGTGAACTCCAGTTCAAAGCGGCCGGGGTCCAGGCCACTGATGGACAACTGCTCGAACAGTGCATCGCTGAATTGCGAATTGGCCAGGTCGATGGCCGAAACGTTCATCGCCACCTTGAATGCATAGCCCTGGCGCTGCCAGGTTCTTGCCTGCTCCACCGCATGCCGCAGCACCCACAAGCTCAGCGAACGGATCAAGGCTGTCTTTTCGGCCAGCGGGATGAATTCCGCCGGACTGATCGGCCCCAGCACCGGGTGCTGCCAGCGCAGCAGCGCTTCGACGGTGACGATGCGACCGGTGGCAACCTCCAGCCTGGGCTGGTACATCAGCGATAACTGATCCGGGCTGCGCACTGCGTCGGCCAGTGCAGCCAGGAGCAGGAAGGCGCGCTGCTGGGCAAAGTCCAGATGCGGCTCATACCAGCGCCAGCCAGTGGCTTTGCCGCGGGCTTCGTCGGCAGCGCTGACCACCAGACGAATCCAGTCTTTCTCGTCGCTGCGCCCAAGCCCCAATGGCAGCACGCCAATCCCCAGATCCATCTGGATCGGAATGTTGCGGCACACCAGCGGCCGCTGGAAATGCGCGATCAACTTGCGGAACAACTGCTCGGCCTGCTCCGGGCCGGTGTGGCGGGTAAGCAGCGCGATGCGGGTCGGGCTGACCTTGTACAGTGCGGCATCGGCGGGCAACTGCTGACGACAGCTTTCGATCATGCACCGCACCAGTTCCTGGGCGAAGTTGTAGCCCAAAGCCTTGATGATGCTGTCGAGGAACACCGGGTTGACCATGTCCAGCGCCACCAGCGCATGCTCGTCACGGTCGGTGAGGGCCATGATGTCTTCTTCCAGCCGCAGTCGATTGAACAGCCCGGTCGGGTGGTCGACATAACTGGCCCTGCGCAGGTTGTTAAGGCGCTTCATGACCAGCTGGCCATACATCTCCAGCATCGTGATGTCGCGCGAATGCAGCGCCGTACGCGGCTTGTTGTCGATGATGCATAACGTGCCGAGGGCCAGGCCATCGGCGGTCACCAACGGCACGCCGGCGTAGAAGCGAACGTGTGGCTCGTCGACCACCATCGGGTTGTCGCTGAAACGCGGGTCGAGCGATGCGTCAGGTACCTGGAAGACTTCGTGGGTGAGGATCGAATAGGCGCAGAAGGAAATCTCCCTGGGCGTTTCCCGCTCCTCAAGGCCGGTGCCGGCGCGAAACCATTGCCGGTGTTCGCTGACAATCGAGACCAGCGCGATGGGCGCTTCGAAGTAATGGGCAACCATGTCGACGATGTGATCAAGCACTTCGTCCGCCGCCGAATCCACAAGCCCCATGTGGGTAATGCGCGACAGGCGCGAGGCCTCGTTCAGGGGTATTGGAGCACTATTGGGCATACGCGAATCCCTATGCAGCTGCTTTACGCCAGTAGTATCAAAACGACATTCCTGGGCAAAAATAGCATTGGATCCAGTGCAATGCAGGGCTTCGCAGACCGGCGGTCAGGACCCGCTCGCCGCACCGAAGTTGCAGCGAGCACGTCGGCTCCCCTCAACCGAATGGGTCACTGCACCTGGAGCACTTCATCTGCCTTGCCGCCTGCATCCTGTATGACCAGATGGATGAAGTGCAGCTTGGTAATCACCGCAGGTGGCAGTACGAAGGGATAGAAATCCGGCTGACCCATGGCGCGGGAAAGTTCGTTGAGCATACCGGCCAGTTCGATCCATGCATTGACGAATGCCAGGAACGCCGGTCCGCCGGGGTGCTGCGGATCGTAGAGGGTTTCAAGCTGGAAGGGCTGATAGTCCAGGTCCATGTCACGGGCGCTCATCCCCAGGCTCAGAGCGGTGTCGACGGCATCCATCATGTGCAGATAGTGAGCCCAGGTTTCTGCCCAGTCTTCCCATGGGTGCATGGTGGCGTAGGCACTGACGTAACGCTGTTGCCAGTCTGCGGGCGCGCCGTTCTGGTAGTGATGATCGAGCGCGTCGGCGTAGCTGGCGCGGTCGTCCCCGAACAGATTGCGGAAACCGTCCTGCCAATAGGTGTCTGCGATCAGACGGTCCCAGTAGTAATGCCCTACCTCATGCCGGAAATGGCCCAGCAGCGTCCGGTAAGGTTCATGCATTTGCACGCGAACCTTCTCACGAATGGCGTCGTCAGCTTCTTCCACATTGAGGGTGATCAGGCCATTGGCGTGGCCGGTGGTGGGCAGGTTGCCTTCCAGATCCACGCCGAGAAATTCAAAGGCCAGGCCGCGCTCTTCATCGACACTTTTGGGAATGACCTTGAGCCCCAGTGTGATCAGCTGCGCCACCAGACGCCGCTTGGCGATTTCAAGCTTGCCCCAGCGCTCCGGATTCTCCGGCACCGACAGATCGGGAATGGTTTTGTTGAGGCTACAGGCTACGCAGAACTCCCCGGCATTGAGCGCCGGAAACAGCCAGTTGCAGGCAGCCGGCGTATCGAGGTTGGCGCAGCGGCGGTAGAGCCCTGCGCCAGGATCGTCGCTCAGGCGCCAGGTGTTCAGATCCGGGCCGGGCTCAAGCGCCGCGATCGTGCTCTGTTCCGGCAGATAACCCAGTGCAGCCGAACAGGCCAGGCACTGGCTGTTGCGAAAGAATACCGACTGTCCGCAGTGACACTGCCAGACCTTGCTGTTGCGTTTGCTCTCCCCGGCGAAAGGCGCCGCGATCCGTGAGCTGAGTTGTTCGAAGAACTGGAACATGGTGATCTCCTTGTGTGGCTGCAAGCACTAGATCATCGGCTGTTTCCGGGGTTCAACGGTTTTTTGCGCAGATCACCAGCTGTGTGCAAAACGGGTACAGAACTGGTTTTCCTGAAGAGATTTCAAGATCGTGCCCACGCTGCGCAGGCCCGATCATCATCGGCGTTTTCATGGACTTTTGGGGAATATCTGCAAGACAAACAAACATCTAATTGTAGGAGTGAGCTTGCTCGCGATCAGGTCCGCTTCGACACCACCGTGGTGAATCAAATCCCAATCGCGAGCAAGCTCACTCCTACCGTTGAACGATCTCATGCATCGCCATGCGCTGCATGGACACGATCAAGAACTGCTTACTGCTGTAATAGCACGGCTTGCCGGCGCAGGCGTCATTGAGACCGCCAGTGCCGGCAAGCAGTGCGCCACACCCGTAACCGAGAACAGGCTACTCGAGCGAAGTACCCTGCCCTTGCAGAAACGCCACGAACGCCTCTTCGTCCAGCACCTTCAAGCCCAGCTCATTGGCTTTGGTCAGCTTGGACCCAGCGCCTGGGCCGGCGACCACGGTGTGGGTCTTGGCCGAGACGGAGCCTGAAACCTTGGCGCCGAGGCTTTCGAGTTTTTCCTTGGCGATGTCGCGACTCATCAGCTCCAGCGAGCCGGTCAGCACCCAGGTCTGGCCCGCCAGTGGCAGGCCTTCGACGACCTTCTTCTCGCTCTGCCAGTGCATGCCGAAGTCTTTGAGTTGCTGCTCGATCGCCATGGCACGATCAGCGTTTTCCTGAATATCGAAGAATGCTCTGACAGACTGCGCCTGCTTTTCAGGCAAGGTCTGGCGCATGTCCAGCCAGTCGGCCTTGATCACCCCTTCCAGCGTTGCGAACTTGTCCGCCAGCTTCTGCGCCCCGCCCGGCCCTATGGAGGGGATGTGCAGCTTGTCGAGCATGCCGCCCAGGGTGGCGCTGGCGGCGAATTCGGCGCCCAGATCGCCGGTGTCCTGCAGTTGCATCCGGCATTCGCCGAGCAGCGCGGCGATGACGTTCTGATTGTGCTCGTCTTCGAAGAAACTGTGGATCTCGTGCGCCACCTCCAGACCGATGTCCGGCAGGTAGGTCAGCACTTCCGGCAGGGCCACCGTGACCTTTTCCAGCGAACCCAGCGAACGCGCCAGGACCTTGGCCGTTTCCTCGCCGACATCGGGAATGCCCAGGGCATAGATGAAGCGCGCCAGCGTCGGCGTCTTGCTGTCGTCGATGGCCTTGAGCAGCTTTTTGCTGGAGATGTCGGCAAAGCCTTCAAGGTCGATGATCTGCTCGTACTGGAGCTTGTACAGGTCAGCTGGCGAGCCGATGAGCTTTTCGTCGACCAGTTGCTCGATGGTCTTGTCGCCCAGGCCTTCGATGTCCATGGCGCGGCGCGACACGTAATGGATGATCGCCTGCTTGAGCTGCGCGCCGCAGGCCAGCCGCCCGACGCAGCGATACACCGCGCCTTCGCTGACGGTTTCCTTGCCCTTGCTGCGCTTGATCAACTGCGTGCGTTCGACCTGCGAGCCGCAGACCGGGCAAGTCTGTGGAATCGCGACCTTGCGCGCGTCTTCGGGACGGCGCTCCAGCACCACTTGCACCACTTGCGGAATGACGTCGCCAGCGCGGCGGATGATCACGGTGTCGCCGATCATCAGTCCCAGCCGAGCCACCTCATCCATGTTGTGCAGGGTAGCGTTGGCCACCGTGACACCAGCCACCTTGACCGGCTTGAGGCGCGCCACCGGGGTGACTGCACCGGTGCGACCGACCTGGAATTCCACGTCGAGCAGTTCGGTGAGTTCTTCCATGGCAGGGAACTTGTGAGCGATGGCCCAGCGCGGTTCGCGGGCGCGAAAACCCAGCTCACGCTGCGCGGCAATGCTGTTGACCTTGAACACCACACCGTCGATTTCATACGGCAGCGACAGGCGACGCTCGCCGATGTCGTGGTAGTACGCCAGGCAGTCATCGATGCCGTTTGCCACTTTCAATTCGCGGCTCACGGGCATGCCCCACTCCTTGAGCTGCTTGAGATTGCCGATATGGGTGTCGGCGATGTCATGGGACACCTGACCGATGCCGTAGCAGCAGAATTCCAGCGGGCGATTGGCGGTAATTTTCGAGTCCAGCTGGCGCAGGCTGCCGGCTGCCGCATTGCGCGGGTTGGCGAAGGTCTTGCCGCCGACTTCCAGCTGGCTGGCGTTCAGTCGTTCGAAGCCGGCCTTGGACATGAACACTTCGCCGCGCACTTCCAGGGTTTGCGGCCAGCCCTTGCCGTGCAGCTTGAGTGGAATGTTGCGCACCGTGCGCACGTTGACGCTGATGTCTTCACCCGTGGTGCCATCGCCACGCGTGGCGCCGCGAACCAGCGCGCCGTGCTCATAGAGCAGGCTCACGGCCAGGCCGTCGAGCTTGGGCTCGCAGCTGTATTCCACCTTCGCCGCGCTGCCAAACAGATCGCCGGCCGGCTGATCCAGACCCTCGTTGACCCGGCGATCGAACTCGCGCATGTCGGTTTCTTCAAACGCGTTGCCCAGGCTGAGCATGGGAATTTCGTGACGCACCTGGGTGAACGCCGAAAGCGCCGCGCTGCCGACCCGTTGAGTCGGTGAATCGGGGGTTACCAGATGCGGGTTTTCCGCTTCCAGCGCCTTGAGTTCGTGGAACAGGCGGTCGTACTCGACATCCGGAATGCTCGGTTCGTCGAGGACGTGATAGCGATAGTTGTGCAGGTCCAGCTCGGCTCGCAGTTCCAGGATTCGGGTTTCGGCGGCGTTCATACGATGTTCTCTCGAAAAGCAAAAGAGCAGCCGAGGCTGCTCAATCTATGTTGCGATATAAACCTGTATTGCGTTTATCAACGGCGCTGAGTCAGCGCGCGGCGTTCGAACTCGACGATGCGCTGGCGGTAATGCTCGATGGTCTGCGCGGTCATGACGCTGCGCTGATCGTCCTTGAGTTCACCGTTGAGCTCGTGAGCCAGTTTGCGTGCAGCGGCGACCATGACGTCGAAAGCCTGCTTGGGATGACGCGGGCCTGGCAAACCAAGGAAGAAGCTCACCGCGCGGGTGCTGAAATGGTCGATGTCGTCCAGATCGAACACACCCGGCTTGACCGCGTTGGCCATCGAGAACAGCACTTCACCGTTGCCTGCCATGCTTTCGTGACGATGGAAGATGTCCATCTCGCCGAAACGCAGGCCGCTCTCCAGGATATTCTGCAACAAGGCAGGCCCCTTGAAGCCGCTTTCATCACGGGAAATGACGCTGATGACCAGCACTTCCTCAACCGGGGCCAGATCCTTGTCTTCGGTGATGCGCTGCGCCGGCTTGTCGTCCGGGAAGTCGTCATCGCGGGCGCCGAACAGGCTCGGGCCATCCAGGTCAAGGTTCAGGTCGCCCTGCTGCGGCTCATCCTTGCGCTTGTTGCGTTTGGTTTCACGTTCCGGGCGCTCGCGAGCGGCGCTCATGGTGGGCAGATCGTGCTCATCGAGCTGCGGCTCATGCTGGGTTTCCAGGACACGCGCAGGGCCCAACACCTCGGCGGACGTGGTTTCTTCGTCGTCCGGCAGATTGGAGAAGCTACGGTCCAGCCTGAATTTCAGCTTGCCTTTGCCGCCGCGCATCCGGCGCCAGCCGTCAAAAAGAATACCGGCAATGACAATAATGCCGATGACGATCAGCCACTCTCGCAGACCGATTTCCATGTAATCCAGTGCCTCTAATGAAAATTCTGAAAATTAAGGGCCTAAACCCCTTTAAAACGTGGAGCCAACTCTATGTTCTGAATGGCCTTTTACCCACGCAAAATGAAAAAGTGGACATTAAGCTAGCACGACCAAAGGTAACTTTACACCGTCTGTTACATCTGGCATGTCATCGGCATCTGTACCGCCGCGACCGTTATTTGTGTATCGCACCTGCCCAGCGCCACTTTTCCCGTCAATCTGTTCGACCGCATCGCGGCGCGCTATGCATCCACCAGCGCCATTGCCTCCTCCACATCCACCGCCACGAGGCGCGAACACCCTGGCTCATGCATGGTGACACCCATCAATTGGTCGGCCATTTCCATGGCGATCTTGTTGTGGGTGATGTAGATGAACTGCACGGTTTGCGACATCTCCTTGACCAGCCGGGCATAGCGGCCCACGTTGGCGTCGTCCAGCGGTGCGTCGACTTCGTCGAGCATGCAGAACGGCGCCGGGTTGAGTTTGAAAATGGCGAAAACAAGTGCCAGTGCGGTCAAGGCTTTTTCGCCACCGGACAGCAAATGGATCGTGCTGTTCTTCTTGCCCGGAGGACGCGCCATGATTGTCACCCCTGTATCGAGTAAATCTTCGCCCGTCAGTTCCAAGTAAGCGCTACCGCCACCGAAAACTTTTGGAAAAAGTGCCTGAATTCCGCTGTTTATCTGATCAAAGGTCTCCTTGAAGCGATTGCGGGTTTCCTTGTCGATCTTGCGAATCACGTTTTCCAGGGTGTCCAGCGCCTCCACCAGATCGGCGTCCTGCGCGTCCAGATAGCGCTTGCGCTCGGACTGCTGCTGATACTCGTCGATGGCCGCCAGGTTGATCGCACCCAGGCGCTGAATGCGTGCCGCGATGCGCTCCAGCTCTTCCTCGGCCTCTTTCTCGTTGGCTTGGGGCGTCAATGTCGCCAGTACCCCATTTAGATCGTAGCCGTCTTCGTGCAATTGCTCCTGCAAGGTCTTGCGCCGAACGCTGAGCGATTGCCATTCCAGACGTTGCTGTTCGAGCTGGCCGCGCAGCAGCTGCGATTGCTGCTCGGCCTGGATGCGCCGCTTCTCGGCTTCGCGCAACTGGCGGTCGGCGTCTTCCAGCGCGTTTTTAGCGGTACGCATTTCGTCGTCGACGGCCATGCGTTTTTCCAGCAATTCTTCGAGCTTCATGCGCAGCTCTTCCAGCGGCGCAGCGCCTTCCTCCAGGCCCAGATCCAATTGCTCGCGCTTCTCGGTCAGGCGCTCGGACTGCAACTCCAGACGCTCCAGCGCCTGGCGGGTCGAGTCGTGCTGGGCACGCAGCGAGCTCAACCGCACGGCCAGCTGGTTGGCGTGATCCTTGTGCTGACGCGCCTCCTGACGCACCCGGTCCAGCCGCTCGCGCAGGCTGTCGCGCTGGGCCAGCAGCAATTCCCGCTGCTCGGTGTCCAGCGCCATGCTGTCCAAGGCATCCTGCAAGTGCAGGCGTGATTCGCCAAGGCTTTCGTGCTCGATCGCGCGCTGCTCGCCAAGCTCGATCAGCTCTTCGTCCAGGCGCGTGCGACGCAGGGTCAGTTGCTCGACCTTGGCCTTGGCCGCCGACAGCTGCGCCTTGAGTTCACTCTGCTGACGGGCTTCGTCCTGCAGACGACGGCGCAATTGCTCGCGCTGGTCTTCCTGCACACGCTGCTGCTCGCGCTGGGTGAGCAGCTGCTCATCGAGTGCGGCGAGGGTCGCTTCGCGCTCCTGGCGTTCGGCTTCCAGGCGCTGCAGTTCCTGACCACGGGCCAGCACCCCGCTTTCGGCTTCGCTGGCGCGACGCACACGCAAGAAGTCCCGCCCGACCCAATAGCCATCGCGGCTGATCAGGCTCTGCCCGGCGCCCAGTTGCGCGCGCAGCGACAAGGCATCGTCGAGGGTTTCCACCGGTTTGACCTGCCCCAGCCAACCGGCCAGGTCGACAGCGGTTTCGACCTTGTCCAGCAGACTACCGGGGATGCGCGTGACGTCGGCGCAAGGTGTCACCAGACGCAAATCGCCCTGACTGAAACCGGCCAGATCGAGCCCTGCAAGGTCGTCCACCAGCACCGCATGCAGATCGGCGCCCAGCACGGTTTCTACCGCCAGCTCCCAACCGGCTTCGACGCGCAGGCCTTCAGCCAGCCGCGGACGCTCGTTCAATTGTTGATCGCGCAGCCATTCGGCGGTGCCGGTGCCGGGATCAAGTGCCGCCTGCTGCAAGGCTTCCAGCGAGGCAAGGCGCCCGTTGAGGCGTTGCAGATCGCCCTGGGCCTGCTGCTGGGCCTGTGTGGCCTGCTGCAACGCCACGCGCAGCTGCTCCAGGCCCTCGATCAGTTGCTGTTCTTCGGCGGCCAGTTCCTCAAGGGTCATCTCGCGGGCGGCGAGGTCTTCGCTCAATTCAACAATGGCCGCGTCTTCAGGGTCAGCCGCCAGCAGCTGGCGTTCTTCGCCCAGACGCCGCTGGCGCTCGGCCAGACGCTCCAGGCCGGTCTCCAGCTGCTGGATGCGCGACTGCTGAACTTCGGCCTGACGCCGCGGCTCGGCGGAGGTGAGGTTGAAGGCGTCCCACTTTTCCTGCCAGCCATGCATCGAGGACTCGGCCTCCTCCAGCGACGCCGCAGATTCTTCGGCCGCAGCGAGGGTCATCTCCTGCTCCGGCTCGATCATTTGCAGTTCCTCGCCCAGAGTCGCCAGCAACGTGCGGTCGTGGCCCAGGTGCGATTCGGTTTCCTGCCGCGCGCGTTCGGCCTCGCGTAGATCATCCTGCAGCTGACGCAAGCGTTGCTGACCGTGCTGAATGCTCTGCTCGACCCGGGCGATGTCGCCGCCCACCGAATAGAAGCGCCCCTGGACCAGATTGAAGCGCTCGGACAGATCGTGATGCCCGTCGCGCAAACGCTCGATGGCGGCGTCGGCGCTGCGTTGCTCGGCGACCAGTGCTTCGAAGCCGACTTCCTGATTGCCGATGACCGACTCGCGCTGGCTGACCTGTTCATTCAATGCCTGCCAGCGCAAGGCCGACAGCTGCGCCTTGAGCTGACGCTCCTCGGCTTTGTATTCCTGATACTTCTCGGCGGCCTGGGCCTGACGGTGCAGACGCTCCAGCTGGCGCTCCAGCTCTTCGCGCAGGTCGGTCAGGCGAGCGAGGTTTTCATGGGTGCGGCGAATGCGGTTTTCGGTTTCCCGACGGCGCTCCTTGTACTTGGAGATGCCGGCGGCTTCCTCGATGAAATTGCGCAGATCCTCAGGCTTGGCCTCGATCAGCTTGGAGATCATGCCCTGCTCGATGATCGAATAGCTGCGCGGCCCCAGGCCAGTGCCGAGGAAGATGTCGGTGATGTCGCGACGCCGGCACTTGGTGCCGTTCAGGTAATAGGTGTTCTGGCTGTCACGGGTGACCTTGCGCCGAATGGAGATTTCCGCGTAGCTGGCGTATTCCCCGACCAGGGTCGCGTCGGAGTTGTCGAACACCAGTTCGATGCTCGCCTGGCTCACCGGTTTGCGGCTGGTAGAGCCGTTGAAGATGACGTCGGTCATCGACTCGCCACGCAGGTTCTTGGCCGAGCTTTCGCCCATGACCCAGCGCACCGCGTCGATGATGTTGGATTTTCCGCATCCATTGGGACCGACCACGGCCGCCATGTTGCTGGGGAAGTTCACCGTCGTCGGATCGACGAACGACTTGAAGCCCGCCAGCCTGATGCATTTGAGGCGCATGGATCAGCTGGACGCCAAGGCAGACAGAACCGACTGACAGCTGCGCTCGGCGTAGCGCGTGAGCACGTCGCGAATATGCGTCAGATCGCGGGCGATCACCGCCTCGAGCAACTGGCCGAACAGCGTCAGGTATTCGCTCATCTCGGCCTGGCGTTGCTCCAGGGCCAGATAGTAGAAGCGACTCATGGACGGCTGTAGGTTCTCGACGGTCTCTTCCAGATAGGGATTGTTGGCGAACGGGTAAGCCGCGCGCATCACGTTGAAGCTGTCCTCGACAAAGCTTTTCACATCCTGGCGCTCGCAACTGGCAATCAGACGCTGCTGGATCTGCAGGAATGGCGCCAGCTCCAGTTCCTGCTTCCAGCTCTTGGCCACGGCCAGCCCCAGCAGGATGTACAGCTCGCTCATCAAGGCACACAGGCTCTGGATGTTGTGCGGGGTCAGCACCGACACCTGGGCGCCACGGCGCGGCAAGATGACGATCAGGTGACGGCGCTCGAGGATCAACAGCGCCTCGCGCACCGATCCACGGCTGACGTTGAGCGCGGCCGTGACCTTCTGCTCCTGAATCCGCTCCCCTGGCTTGAGCTCGCCGCGAATGATCCGCTCGGCGAGGTGATGAGCGATTTGCTCAGCGAGGCTGTCCGGTGCCTTGAACGTCATTTCTTTCCTTTAAATCAGTAGCTGCACACAAGCGGCGAAGTGTATCGCACTGGATACCCGTGGCGCAGGGCCATATGTGTGGAACTGGCACGAAATAAGCAAATCTTTGAGCCTTGCCAGTGTGCTTCATTGCAAGGTCATGCCGCCGTTAATCGGCTGGACGGGAGAAAACGTATTTTCCTGACTTAAAGGTCAGATTTTAATTGACCCAATAGTCAGAACTGATAGATTCATCGACATGTTCGATTACAAACTTTCTATTACAAGAAAAACGAGGCACACCCGTGATCCAGTTTTTACTGAACCAAGAGCTAAAAACCGAGCACGCTCTGGACCCCAACATGACGGTGCTCAATTACCTGCGTGAGCATGTGCACAAATCCGGCACCAAGGAAGGCTGCGCCAGTGGCGACTGCGGCGCCTGCACCGTGGTGGTGGGCGAGCTGAACACCGATGCCGATGGCCAGGAGCACCTGAGCTATCGCAGTCTGAACTCATGCCTGACATTCGTAGCATCGCTGCACGGCAAGCAGTTGATCAGCGTCGAGGACCTCAAGCACCAAGGCCAGCTGCACAGCGTGCAAAAGGCCATGGTCGACTGCCATGGCTCACAGTGTGGTTTCTGCACCCCAGGCTTCGTCATGTCGCTGTTCGCGTTGCAGAAGAACAGCGATCAAGCCGCCCCGCCCCAGCAAAAGCATGCCCAGGCCCATGAGGCCCTGGCCGGCAACCTTTGCCGTTGCACCGGTTATCGGCCGATCCTGGCGGCTGCCGAGCAATGCTGCAGCCAGCCCCAGCCCGATCAGTTCGACAGTCACAAGGCCCAGACCATCGCCCGCCTGAAGGCCATCGCACCGAGCGAAACCGCCGAGCTGAACAGCGGTGACAAGCGCTGCCTGGTGCCCATGACCGTGGCCGACCTGGCCGACCTTTACGATGCCTACCCACAGGCGCGGCTGCTGGCCGGTGGCACCGATCTGGCGCTGGAGGTCACTCAGTTTCACCGTCCATTGCCGGTGATGATCTACGTCGGCAACGTCGCGGCCATGAAGAAGATCGAGTACTTCGACGACCGTATCGAAATCGGCGCCGCCACAGCGCTGACCGATTGTTATGGCGCGCTGAGCAGCGAATACCCGGATTTCGGCGAGCTGTTGCACCGTTTTGCGTCACTGCAAATCCGTAACCAGGGCACCCTGGGCGGCAATATCGGCAACGCCTCACCGATCGGCGACTCACCTCCGCTGTTGATCGCCTTGGGTGCGAAGATCGTCCTGCGCAAAGGCGAGAACACCCGCACGCTGGCGCTGGAGGATTACTTCATCGATTACCGCGTGACCGCACGTCAGGAAAGCGAATTCATCGAGAAGATCATCGTGCCCAAGGCCAATACTCGACAGGCGTTCCGCGCCTACAAGGTCTCCAAGCGTCTGGACGACGACATCTCGGCGGTCTGCGCGGCATTTCGCGTACAGGTCGAAAACGGCGCCATTGTCGACGCCCGTGCCGCGTTTGGCGGCATGGCGGCTATCCCCAAACGTGCCGCTGCCTGCGAACAGGCGCTGATCGGTCAGCCCTGGACTTCAGCCACGGTCGAGCGCGCCTGCACGGCGCTGGAGCAGGACTTCACCCCGCTGTCGGATTTCCGCGCCAGCAAGGAATACCGTTTGCTCAGTGCGCAGAACCTGTTGCGCAAATACTTCATCGAGCTGCAAACGCCACACATCCAGACCCGGGTGACCGCATATGTCTAACCATCATCCAGTGAAGTCCCAGGAAGAACTGGCGGCCCTGTTTCAACAGGACCTGACCACCGGCGTCGGCCGCAGCGTCAAGCACGACAGCGCCGACAAGCATGTGTCCGGCGAGGCGATCTACATCGATGACCGGCTGGAGTTTCCCAACCAGCTGCATGTGTATGCGCGCATGTCCGACCGCGCCCACGCCCGCATCATCAGCGTCGACACCTCGCCGTGCTACGCCTTCGAAGGCGTGCGCATCGCCATTACCCATGAAGACATTCCGGGCCTCAAGGACATCGGTCCGCTGCTGCCGGGCGATCCGTTGCTGGCCATCGACAAGGTCGAATTCGTCGGCCAGCCGGTGCTTGCCGTGGCCGCGCGCGACCTGGAGACCGCACGCAAGGCGGCGATGGCGGCGATCATCGAATACGAAGACCTGGAGCCGGTGCTGGATGTGGTCCAGGCCTATCGCAACAAACACTTCGTGCTCGACAGCCACACCCACAAGCGCGGCGATTCAGCGACCGCGCTGGAGTCGGCGCCCAACCGCATCCAGGGCACGCTGCACATTGGCGGGCAGGAACACTTTTATCTGGAGACGCAGATTTCATCGGTCATGCCGACTGAAGACGGCGGCATGATCGTCTACTGCTCCACGCAGAACCCCACCGAAGTGCAGAAGCTGGTCGCCGAAGTGCTCGATGTGTCGATGAACAAGATCGTGGTCGACATGCGCCGCATGGGCGGTGGTTTCGGCGGCAAGGAAACCCAGGCGGCAAGTCCTGCGTGCCTGTGTGCAGTCGTGGCACGGCTCACCGGTCAGCCGACCAAGATGCGCCTGGCGCGGGTCGAAGACATGATGATGACCGGCAAGCGTCACCCCTTCTACGTCGAGTATGACGCAGGCTTCGATGACAACGGCCGCCTGCAGGGCATTGAGCTGGAACTGGCGGGTAACTGCGGTTGCTCGCCAGACTTGTCGGCGTCGATCGTCGACCGCGCCATGTTTCACGCCGACAACTCGTATTACCTGGGCGATGCGACCATCAATGGCCATCGCTGCAAGACCAACACCGCGTCGAACACCGCCTATCGCGGCTTTGGCGGCCCGCAAGGCATGGTCGCCATCGAAGAGGTGATGGATGCCATCGCCCGACATCTGGGCAAGGACCCGCTGGCGGTGCGCAAGGCCAACTACTACGGCAAGACCGAGCGCAACGTCACGCACTACTATCAAGAAGTCGAGCACAACATGCTCGAAGAAATGACCGCCGAGCTGGAAGAGAGCAGCCAGTACGCCGAGCGGCGCAAAGCGATCACCGCTTACAACGCCCACAGCCCGATCCTGAAAAAAGGCCTGGCGCTGACCCCGGTCAAGTTCGGGATTTCCTTCACCGCCAGCTTCCTCAACCAGGCCGGGGCATTGATCCACATCTACACCGACGGCAGCATTCATCTCAATCACGGCGGCACCGAAATGGGCCAGGGTCTGAACATCAAGGTCGCGCAGGTGGTGGCCGAGGTGTTCCAGGTGGATATCGATCGCGTGCAGATCACCGCGACCAACACCGACAAGGTGCCGAACACTTCGCCCACCGCAGCATCCAGCGGCGCGGACCTGAACGGCAAGGCCGCGCAGAACGCGGCCGAAACCATCAAGCAACGGCTGATCGAATTTGCCGCCAGGCACTATAAGTGTGAAGAGTCGCAGGTCGAGTTTCGCAATGGCCATGTGCGCGTCGGCGAGCAGGTGATCAGCTTCGACACCCTGGCGCAGCAGGCGTGGATGGGCCAGGTGTCGCTGTCGAGCACCGGCTACTACAAGACCCCGAAAATCTTCTACGACCGCAGCCAGGCACGCGGTCGACCGTTCTATTACTTTGCCTTCGGCGCGGCGTGCAGCGAAGTGATCGTCGACACCCTGACCGGCGAATACAAGATGCTGCGCACTGACATCCTGCACGACGTTGGTGCCTCGCTGAACCCGGCCATCGACATCGGCCAGGTCGAGGGTGGCTACATTCAGGGCATGGGCTGGCTGACCACCGAGGAACTGGTGTGGAACGCCAAGGGCAAGCTGATGACCAACGGCCCGGCCGGCTACAAGATTCCGGCGGTGGCGGACATGCCGGCGGACCTGCGGGTCAAGCTGGTGGAGAACCGCAAGAACCCTGAAGACACGGTGTTTCACTCCAAGGCCGTGGGTGAACCGCCGTTCATGCTGGGTATCGCCGCCTGGTGCGCGATCAAGGATGCGGTGGCGAGTCTGGGTGATTACCGGCACCAGCCGAACATCGATGCACCGGCCACGCCTGAGCGGGTGTTGTGGGGTTGCGAGCAGATGCGCAAGTTGAAAACGGCGAGTTCAGAAGCGGTTGGTGTTGCCCATGAGCTGAGCGTCTCGCCGGTTTGAACGCCAGCGTGTGGACTGACACCATCGCGAGCAAGCTCACTCCTACAGGTGGAGTGCGGTTGCTGGTAGGAGTGAGCTTGCTCGCGATGCGACCGGTACGGACACAGAAGATTTTTGATCCGCCGCACAGGTGATCAGGAGAAACACATGAACAACTGGATCAGCGCCCTCGCCGAACTGCAAACCCAGGGTCAAGCCTGCGTGCTGGTGACCATCATCGAGGAACGTGGCTCGACGCCGCGCAATGCCGGCTCGAAGATGGTGGTCAGTGCCGAGCGAATTTTCGACACCATCGGTGGCGGTCATCTGGAATACAAGGCCATGGAAATCGCCCGCCAAATGCTTGAAAGCGGCAGCCAGCAGACCCGCCTGGAGCGCTTCAGCCTCGGCGCCAGCCTGGGTCAGTGCTGCGGCGGGGTCAACGTACTGCTGTTCGAGCCCATGGGTCAACCGCAAGCGCAGATCGCCGTGTTTGGTGCCGGCCACGTGGGTCGCGCGTTGGTGCCACTGCTTGCCAGCCTGCCCTGCCGGGTGCGCTGGATCGACTCGCGGGGAGCGGAATTCCCTGCGCACCTGCCCAAAGGCGTGACGAAAATCGTCAATGACGAAGTCGTCGATGAGGTGGATAACCTGCCCGCCGGCAGTTATTGCATCGTCATGACCCACAACCATCAGCTGGACCTGGAGCTGACCGCAGCGATCCTCAAGCGCGGCGACTTTACTTACTTCGGCCTGATCGGTTCGAAAACCAAACGCGCCAAATTCGAACATCGCTTGCGTGATCGCGGCTTCGATGCGCCGCTGGTGCAACGCATGCGCTGCCCCATGGGCCTGAGCGAAGTCAAAGGCAAGCTACCGATCGAGATCGCCGTGTCGATTGCCGGCGAAGTGATCGCGACTTATAACGCCAGTTTTGGTGAGCAAACCGCCACCTCCGAACCCGTTGCCAAGCTGCTGCCGGTGTCGCGCCGCAGCCAGGCCCAATAAATCAAATAGAACGAATCCTGCACATGACCACTGAAAAGAAAGCCTACCGCGCCGCCATCGTCCATAGCATCGCCGACCCTGCCGAGGTCGCCGTCGAGGCGTCCTACGCGTATTTCGAGGACGGTCTGATGATCGTCGAGAACGGCAAGATCACCGCCGTCGGCCACGCCACGGATCTGCTGGGCAGCCTGGCCAGCGATGTCGAAGTGGTGACCTATCAGGACGCACTGATCACCGCCGGCTTCATCGACACCCACATCCATTTGCCGCAGACGGGCATGGTCGGGGCCTATGGCGAGCAGTTGCTGGACTGGCTCAACACCTACGTGTTCCCTTGCGAGAAGCAGTTCGCCGACCCTGCGCACTCGGCCGAAGTGGCTGACATCTTCCTCAAGGAACTGCTGCGCAACGGCACCACCACCGCACTGGTGTTCGGCAGCCGGCACAAGGAATCGGTCGAAGCGCTGTTCAGCGCCGCCGAGAAACTCAATCTGCGCATGATCGCCGGCAAGGTGATGATGGACCGCAATGCCCCGGATTATCTGGTGGACACCGCCGAGTCCAGCTACGTCGACAGCAAGGCGCTGATCGAGCGCTGGCACGGCAAGGGTCGCCTGCATTACGCAGTCACTCCGCGCTTTGCGCCAACCAGCACACCGCAGCAACTGGCCTTGGCTGGCCAACTGCTGAGCGAATACCCGGACCTGTACATGCAGACCCACATCAGCGAAAACCTGAAGGAAGTCGAGTGGGTCAAGGCGCTGTTCCCGGAACGCAAGAACTACCTGGACGTCTACGACCACTTCAAGCTGCTGGGCGAGCGCTCGGTGTTCGCTCACGGCGTGCATCTGTGCGATGAGCAATGTGAGCGCCTGGCGCAAACCGGGTCGGCCATCGCCTTCTGCCCGACCTCCAACCTGTTCCTGGGCAGCGGGCTGTTCAACCTGCCGATGGCCGAGCGACACAAGGTCAATGTGGGTCTTGGCACCGACATTGGCGCTGGCACCAGCTTCTCGATTCTGCAGACGCTGAACGAGGCGTACAAGGTGATGCAACTGCAAGGCGCCAGACTCAGCCCGTTCAAGTCGCTGTACCTGGCGACTTTGGGTGGTGCACGGGCACTGCGCCTGGAAGAGAAGATCGGCAACCTGGATGAAGGCACCGAGGCGGACTTCGTGGTCCTGGACTTCAACGCCACGCCGCTGCTGTCCTACCGCATGAAACAGGCGACCGGCATCGAGGAGCAGCTGTTCGTGCTGATGACGCTGGGCGATGATCGCACGGTCAGCGAGACGTATTCGGCAGGGGTTTTGGTGCACAAGCGCTGAAGCATCCGTGCGGCGTCTCGGGTGATACGCCGCACGCTGGATGACGCCTGCCTGCTTCTGGCCGCAGGCCGTGGGAGCGTGGCTTGTCCCGCGATCTGCCGGGCACCGGCAGTGGAGTCAGCTGACACTGTGCCTCAGACACACCGCATGATGATCGTTCCCACGCTCTGCGTGGGAATGCCTCCCGGGACGCTCCGCGTCCAAAGCCGCCGCAGAGCGTCGAGAAAGGCGTGCCCATGCGGAGCGTGGGAACGATCAAACAAATGGGTTGGCTGACCGACCTGCCATCGCGAGCAAGCTCACTCCTACAGGTTGCAGGTCGTACCACAATCAAACCGAAGTACTGCGCCCCGCCTTCTTCTTGGGCAGCATCAGGTGTGAGAACACGGCGTGCAGATCATCCGAGGCGCTGTCTTCGTCGAGGTTGAGCTTGCTGTCGATGTGATCCATGTGATGCATCATCAGACTGACTGCCAGCGTCGCATCGCGTGCTTCGATGGCGTCGATCAGCTGGGTGTGCTCATCGTATGAACAGTGCGAGCGGTTGCCGCTTTCGTACTGGGCGATGATCAACGAAGTCTGCGACACCAGGCTGCGCTGGAAGCTGATCAACGGCGCATTCCTTGCCGCTTCTGCCAGTTTCAGGTGGAACTCGCCGGACAGACGGATCCCCGCCCCACGGTCACCTCTGGAAAAACTGTCGCGCTCGTCGCTGACCATCTTGCGCAGCTCGTTGAGCTGTTCGGGGCTGGCGTGCTCGACGGCCAGTTCGGTGATGGCCTTCTCGACCATGCGCCGGGCAAAAAACACCTGCCGGGCTTCTTCAACGCTGGGGCTGGCCACCACGGCGCCACGATTGGGACGCAGCAAGACCACACCCTCGTGGGCCAGACGCGACAATGCGCGACGAATGATGGTGCGGCTGACCCCGAAGATCTCACCCAGGGCCTCCTCGCTCAGCTTGGTGCCGGGCGCCAGACGTTGTTCCAGGATCGCCTCGAAAATATGCGCGTAGACGATATCGTCCTGGGTTCCGCTGCGGCCAGCCTTGGCAATGCGCGGCTGTTTCTTGAGGGGTTGCAACTGATCGTTCATGGGCACTCGTGTGAACTGGATCCGGCGCAAGGGCCGTGACCGTGACTGCTGGTGACAAAAGCAATAGCAGATATCGCTGCAAAGTCACAGTAAAAGTAATGGCGCATTGTACACAGTGTGCAAAGTCTGAACAGATTCTTGCGCCATCCGGCGTTATGCACACAATCCTGAAAATACTCATGACAAATCAGAAAACATTATTTGCATTTTTTGTATACAAAAGCATAATTCGCTCGTGCTCGTTTCTGACCTTTCAGTCAACAAATCGGATTGCGGGTCGTCTCGCCTCACGGAGCAGTTACCGGCTCTGAAAAAAACAACAAAAACGTTCCGAGGAATTTCACTGTGGAAAGTCGCAAAACCGAAGCCACGCCGCTGGATGCCACTCCCGTCGAAGCCACCTACGTCAAAAGCATGCCGCCACGCGCCGGGCTGCTCGAGCGCATCTTCAAGTTGAGCCTGCATGGCACAACCGTCAAAACCGAGCTGCTGGCGGGCCTGACGACCTTCATCACCATGGCCTACATCATTTTCGTCAACCCCAACATCATGGCCGATGCCGGCATCGATCATGGCGCCGCCTTCGTCGCCACCTGCATCGCCGCGGCATTGGGTTGCCTGCTGATGGGCCTGTACGCCAACTGGCCCGTGGGCCTGGCGCCGGGCATGGGGCTGAACGCGTTCTTCACTTACACCGTGGTCGGCACCATGGGCTACAGCTGGCAAACGGCGCTGGGGGCGGTGTTCATCTCGGGCGTGATTTTCATGTTCCTGACCCTCTCGCGCATTCGTGAATGGCTGCTCAACAGCATTCCCGTGAGCCTGCGCTACGCGATGGGCGCCGGCGTCGGCTTGTTCCTCGGGCTGATCGGTCTGAAGACCGCTGGCATCGTGGTCGACAGCCCGGCGACGCTGATCAAGCTCGGCTCGTTGCGCGAGCCGGGTCCACTGCTGGCGGCCATCTGCTTTCTGATGATTGCCGTGCTCAGCTACCACCGGGTGTTCGGCGCCATCCTGATCAGCATCATCACCGTGACGCTGGCCGGTTGGGGCCTGGGCCTGGTGCACTACGACGGTATTTTCTCCATGCCGCCGAGCCTGGCGCCGACCTGGATGGCGATGGACATCGCCGGCGTGTTCAACGTCAGCATGATCAGCGTGGTGCTGGCCTTCCTCTTCGTGCACATGTTCGATACCGCCGGCACGCTGATGGGCGTGGCGCAGCGCGCAGGCCTGGTGAATGAAGACGGTCGCATCGAAAACCTGTCCCGCGCCCTGAAGGCCGACAGCGCGTCGAGCGTGTTTGGCGCGATGGTCGGTGTACCGCCTGTGACCAGTTACGTGGAAAGCGCCTCGGGCGTGGCCGCCGGCGGGCGGACCGGATTGACCGCCGTGACGGTTGGCGTGTTGTTCGTCGCGGCGATGTTCTTCGCGCCGTTGGCCGGCATGATCCCGGCGTATGCTACCGCCGGCGCGCTGATCTACGTGGCGATGCTGATGATGGGCGGCATGGCGCACATCGAATGGGACGAAGCCACCGACAGCATCCCGGCCATCGTCACTGCGATCATGATGCCGCTGACCTTCTCGGTCGCCGACGGCATTGCCTTGGGCTTCATCACTTACGTGGTGCTCAAGGCCGGTACCGGTCGGCACAGGGAGATTTCAGTGAGCCTGTGGGCGCTGTGTGCAATCTTCATCGCCAAGTTTGTGTTTCTTTAACGTGATCGCTGCCACTACGGCAGCGAAGTAAGGCCTGTAGGGTCTGGCAAAACCATAAGGAGAGGTATTGATGTCCCTGGAAACCTGGCTGCTGTTCAGCGGCGCTGCACTGGTGGTCATCCTGATCCCAGGCCCGTTGTCGCTGCTGATGATCGGCAACAGCCTCAACTACGGCCTGCTGCGCTCGTACCCGGCATTTCTCGGCGGGGTCTGCGCGTCGATCTGTCTGCTCAGCGCTTCGGCCCTGGGCCTGGGCGCGCTGCTGATGGCGTCGGAGCAAGTGTTCAGCGCACTGAAAATCGTCGGCGGGCTGTATCTGTTTTATCTGGCGTGGCAGAGCTGGAGGCAATCGCGCCAGCCCGCCAGCGCGGCCCAGGTCCCGGCGGCGCAGAGCAATCCGCGGTTTGCCTCGCTGTTCGGGCGTGCATTCGTGCTCGGCGCCAGCAACCCGAAGGACATCCTGTTCTTCGCCGCATTCCTGCCGCAATTTCTCAAGGCCGACCAGCCTTTTGTCGGCCAGCTGATCACCATGATCATCAGCTGGACCCTGCTCGATCTGGCCTGCAAGCTGTTTTACGGCTTGAGTGCCCAGGGCGCGGCCCGTTATCTGCGCAGCGGCAAGGGCCAGAGCTGGTTCAACCGGGTCAGCGCCGGGCTGTTCGGTGCAGCCGGCACAGCGGCTTTGCTCAGCCGCTGATCAGCGCATGGCCGCTGCCGAGCGTGACCGGCAGCGGCCTCGCCGCATCAGAAATCCCCCGCGATCCGCTGCACGAACACCTGCGTCTGAGGCTGAAGGTTACCGCTGGTCTTGATCCCCCCCACCAGCTTGATCAGGCGCCCTTGATCCCGCGCTTCGACCATGACCTTGAGCGCGTTTTCATCGGGACAGGCGAGCAGCCACTCGTCGATCCAGCGATTGGACAGGGTGACCGGGTCGTCGAGATTCTTCACCCGAAACTCGGTATGCGCTCCGGAAAAGAAACGCATCTTGAGCATGTACAGCTGCTCTTGGCCGGGTCGCCGGAACAGCAGGATCGAGCGCACCTGCAACACCGCATCCTGGGCCGAGACCAGGCTATAACCCGCTCGGCTGATCAATGCCGACATGAACTGGCGAACGCTGTTTTTCCCGGCGATCCCCAGATGGCTTCCTGATAGGGCAGTGTCCAGCAGCCGGCTCAGGGCGGGGTCGCCGGTGGTGAAATCCAGACGCTGGAATGGCTGCAGCGAAGGCCCGTAACTGAGCCTGATGCGCGGCGAAAAACTGCCGATGCCTGTCACCGTCGCCCCCTCGAGCATCAACAGCGGATCGTTCAGGTTGACCAGCGGCGCCAGCTGACCGTTCTGCCAGGCATTGAGCGTGGCTCTGAGGTTGATCAGCCGTGAGGCCGTCAGCCCTTCATGCGCGTGGTCGGCGCCGTGGAAGACCTTTTCCGCGAGGATCCGGTTGCTCACCGCAGTCATGCCCGGACGCGCCTGTTCGACAAGGTCTTGAAGCCTGCGCTTGAACAGAGGGCCATGCACCGTCCATTGACCATCCGTATGCGAGGCCATGATGGGTTGATCGAACGGGTTGCGGCGGATGCTTTGGTTAAGGCCGGAGAAACTGTCTTTGGTCATGCTCGGGTTTTTCAGGAAGACGATGCTCGGGTGCTGACTGGCGCCGCGTGGCAGCACGTCGTAGCGCGAGCCGTCCATCAGGATGAACTCGCCGCCCGGCTCGTCCGCCAGGCGGAAGATCGGCGGATGCATCTCGACCTGCTGCAACGCACCGGCGTTTTCGGGCAACGGTCGTGCCCAGCGCTTCCAGCTGTCGCCGGCATTGGCCGGGTGCGGTGCGCTGGCTGGCACATTGGCGGCGCCGGTTTCGGCCTCGGCGGAGCGCGCAGCTGAAGTGTCCGTCTCAGGCGGGTGTTTACGCTTGACCCCGCTGGGGCCGGGTTGAGGCGACGTGTCTGCGGTCGCTGGCGCGCGGCGGTAGGCTTGGGCCCAGTCGGGCACCGCCCGGTGCGTCTGGTAGTGCACGGCGATGTCCAACTCCATGCGCCGCTGGCGATCGGCCGGGAATTCAAATTGATCAAGCAAGCGTCGAGCATGGCGACGGTTGAATGCAGGGTCGGGATTGGCGTTGGCGATCAGTGACTCAGCGATGCTTGAGCCCCCGCCTCCCTTCAACCCGAGGTCGCTGTGATACACCCAGCTGCCGTGCTCGAAACGCACCGGCGGCTCGTAGCCATGGACGGCTGTTTTTCTCAGCCGCAGGGTCTGCTCGCCACTGCGCCGATAGACCGCGTATGCCTGCCCCTCGTGCTCGATCCACAGCTGCCCGTCCTTGAGCAGCGTGCCGATATCGCGGCCTGATTGCGGGCGTGCGCCGATCAACGAGGTGTTCGCTTGATAACCCTCGAACGCGTTAAGCACAGGCCTGCGGGCGACCGATGCCGCTGCGCGCAACGCGCTGCTGCCGCGCCCGGCCTTGGCCAGCAGGCAAATGGTCAACGCGCCGGGCACGATCGATAACGCCACGTCCAGCACACTCATGGCCACTGCACCCGAGGCCACAAGGCCCTCATCGGGCCGGCCAGCGCCGAACGCCTGCGCTGCTTCATGCCCGCTGTTCCAGCCATCCTGCACACTGATCAGCGTGCCGATGCCGGGCAGCACGCCGAGCATTGCCCTGAAATACATCAACAGCCCGTCGTTGCGCTGCCTGTTGCGCTCATCCCTGATGTCCGACGTACTCCGGGCGCCGACCTGGCTCATCCGCTGCAGGGACCGGGCACGCGCCTGCAGCTGCTGGGCGGCGAGTTGCAGATCGAGCGCCGGCACAAAGTCGATAAAACCCTCGAAGCCACGCAGCAGCGCCTGATTGATATAGCTGACGTGACGCGCCGTGTTCGCCACATCCAGCGTGCGCTCGGCCAGGTAATCGATCAATGCAGGGGTGCTGAGCAGTTGGTGGATCAGCCGTGAACGGGCAAGCGCCGGATCGCGGGCTTCGATGACCACCAGATCGGCCGGAGCGCCCGGCAGCCAGATCAGCGTGCGGCCGGTGCGTCGGTCACAGATCAGGCACAGGCCGCTGAGCGTATGGCAGTCCTGCTCGCCGCTGAGCGATACGCCCGGCTTGAATTGCAGCCAGTTCATTTGAAGACCGGCGGCGTCGGTTTCGGCCCGGGTCCGCGCCTGCGCCGCCAACCTGAGCATCTGCACGCCCTCCTCGCTCAACCGCTGACGAACCGATTCGCAGAAGGCCTGCAGCTGGATCTCGCGTTCGTAGGGTTCAAGCAGCAAGTCGGCGGCGCGCTGTTGTTCGGCCGTTTCCATAGGCGGTGGGGCAAACACTTCATTGAGCCGGTCGCGATAGGCCTGGGTCACGTTCAGCTGAGGTATCACAGCGTGCACCCAGGTTGCGCTCAGGCCTGCGACCGGCGGCCGGCTTTGCTCGATGTGGGCAAAGTCGAACCTGCGCGCCATCTGCTCGTCGTCCGCGTCGAAGTTGCGCCGGGCAAGTTCGGTCAGGCTCAATTGCTCGCGCTCAGTGCTGGCCACCCAAGGCGCCGAGTAGCTTCTCACCCGGCCGAACTGCGGGTCGATGTCGTAGTCGCGCCAGACGCTTTCAGGCAGATCGATGACGACGCTATCGGGATCGATATCGGCGCCCAGATCCGTGCTGATTCGCGCAGCCAGGCGTTCGTGAACAAAGTCTTCGAATGTCGCAAGCACTTGGTCCAGGTGCGCTTCAAGCCGGTTGGCGGCGCCATGGTAGGCGATCAGTTGCCGGGCGTATTCATCACGAACGTCCTGGTCTGCCGCGCTCAGCCACCGCGGCATCGGCAGGGCGATTTCCTGCAGGGCCGGGTCAGCCATCTGCTGCGTCGACAGCAGGTCGAGCGGGCGCAAAACATCTGTACTCATGGGTGTTCTCCGACACGGATTGGATAACGCCGGAGTGTCCACATCTTCAGCTTGCGGCCCTACATACATATGTATCGTCGACAGCCGGCCGAATCGAGGACGAAAAAAAGCCCGCAGTGTGGGGCGGGCAAGAGGAACAGGGGCAAAGCAATGAAGCGGATGAAACCGGTGGCCTAGCTACCGCGATAGGTCGAATAGCTGTACGGCGAAATCAGCAGCGGTACGTGGTAATGGTCCTGTCCGGCATCGATGCCGAAACGCAGCACCACCTCGTCGAGAAACGCCTGATCGCCCAGTTTCACGCCCTTGGTGCGGAAATAATCGCCAGCGTGAAACTGCAGTTGATAGACGCCCGAACGGTAATCGTCGCCTTGCAGCAGTGGCGCGTCACAGCGTCCGTCGCTGTTGGTCAGCGCCTCGGCGATTTTCTCCAGATGCTCGCCTTCGACCCGATACAGGGCAACCCGGATGGCGCTGCCGGGGCAGCCGTGCGCAGCGTCCAGCACGTGTGTGGTCAGTCGTCCCATGGCTTGTCAGTGCCTCACTTGATGGTTGGAAGTCGGGCAACGCACCCTTTTAGTGCCGCAAAAGCCGCTGCCAGGATGCGAGCGATGAACGATTAAGACACTTTTAACCGAGATTGTACACAATAAAAACGACTTTTCCGGAAGGCTTGTTTGCCCCTTGCCCCTAACCCCCGATTTAACAGGGATCTCGGAAAGTATTGGGGTTTATCCATCGATCCTGACCACTCAGGCAAGTTTCTTGCAGTGACGTACGGCAGGCAAAAAGCGAAAAAACAGGCTTACAAATCGTGAATAAAGTTGTATACAATCTACCCATCGCAGCGACGGTGCCGCAGATCCTGATCATCCCACGATGCACGATCGATGACGGCCCGCCACAGACAACACGTAGATAAGGAAGATTGCAGTGAGCGCCGACTATCCACGCGACCTGATCGGTTACGGCAGTAACCCGCCCCACCCACACTGGCCAGGCAATGCCCGGATCGCGCTGTCGTTCGTACTCAATTACGAGGAAGGCGGCGAGCGCAACATCCTGCACGGCGACAAGGAATCCGAAGCGTTCCTGTCCGAGATGGTCGCCGCCCAGCCGTTGCAAGGCCAGCGCAACATGAGCATGGAATCGCTCTATGAATACGGCAGCCGTGCCGGCGTGTGGCGCGTGCTCAAGCTGTTCAAGCAATTCGACATTCCACTGACCATCTTCGCCGTGGCCATGGCCGCCCAGCGTCACCCGGACGTGATCCGCGCAATGGTCGAGGCCGGTCACGAGATCTGCAGCCATGGCTACCGCTGGATCGACTACCAGAACATGGACGAGGCCCAGGAGCGCGAGCACATGCTCGAAGCGATCCGTATCCTCACCGAGCTCACCGGCGAGCGTCCGCTGGGCTGGTACACCGGTCGCACCGGCCCCAACACCCGGCGCCTGGTAATGGAAGAAGGCGGTTTCCTCTACGACTGCGACACCTATGACGACGACCTGCCGTACTGGGAGCCGAACAACACCACCGGCAAGCCGCACCTGGTCATTCCCTACACCCTGGACACCAACGACATGCGCTTCACCCAGGTGCAGGGTTTCAACAAGGGCGATGATTTCTTCGATTACCTCAAGGACGCTTTCGACGTGCTGTACGCCGAAGGCGCCGAAGCCCCGAAAATGCTTTCGATCGGCCTGCATTGCCGCCTGATCGGCCGCCCTGCGCGTCTGGCTTCGCTGCAGCGTTTTCTGGAATACGTCAAAGGCCATGAGCAGGTGTGGTTCGCCCGTCGCGTCGAGATTGCCCGTCACTGGCACGACGTACACCCGTTCAAAGGGGACGCCAAATGAGCCGTTTCCAGACCCTGACACCCTCCTCTCTTACCCGCGAAGCCTTCGTCGAAGCCTTCGCGGACATCTACGAGCATTCGCCCTGGGTCGCCGAAAAGGCATACGACCTGGGACAGGGAGCTGACCTCGACGACATCGAGACCCTGCATGCCCGTATGAGCGATATCCTGTTGAGCGCCGATCACGCCACGCAACTGGCACTGATCAACGCTCACCCGGATCTTGCCGGCAAAGCCGCCGTGCAAGGCCAACTGACCGAAGCCAGCACTCATGAACAGGCTGGCGCCGGTATCCACCAATGCACGGCTGAGGAGTTTTCACGCTTCACCGAGCTGAACGACGCCTACAAGGCCAAGTTCGCGTTCCCCTTCATCATGGCGGTAAAAGGCAGCAACCGGCATCAGATCCTCGCGGCATTCGAAACGCGCATTCACAACCCGGCAGACGCCGAGTTCGCCTGCGCGCTGGCCGAGATCAACAAGATCGCGATGTTCCGCTTGCAAACCCTTTGAGCCCTGACCATCCCCACGCCCTTAACTAAAGGCAGACAAAAAGAATGAAAGCTTACGCCGTACCCTTCGAAAAATTCGTCAACCTGGCCGATGCTCGTCTGGGCACCAGGATCCTCTCCGTCACCGATGACTGGTTCGCCGATGCCAACCGCCTGTTCCAGCCGACCCCGGCTGTGTGGAAAGAAGGCGTGTTCGACGACAACGGCAAATGGATGGACGGCTGGGAGTCGCGCCGCAAGCGCTTCGAAGGTTATGACAGCGCAGTGATCCGCCTGGGCGTGGCAGGCTCGATCAAGGGCGTGGACATCGACACCTCGTTCTTCACCGGCAACTACCCGCCGTCGGCATCGCTGCAAGCCTGCTTCCTGGCCTCGGGCGAGCCGGACGAAAACACTGTATGGACTGAAGTGTTGTCGGCCGTGGAGCTCAAGGGCGACAGCCATCACTACCACGAAATCAGCGACAGCAAGGCCTACAGCCACCTGCGCTTCAACATCTACCCGGACGGCGGCGTGGCCCGCTTGCGCGTGTACGGCGTGCCGCATCGTGACTGGTCGGCGGTGGGTGACAACGAACAGATCGACCTGGCCGCAGCCCTCAATGGCGGTCGCGCGCTGGCCTGCTCCGATGAGCATTTCGGGCGCATGAGCAACATCCTCAACCCCGGCCGTGGCGTGAACATGGGCGACGGCTGGGAAACCGCACGTCGCCGCACACCGGGCAATGACTGGGTGATCGTGGCGTTGGGTCATGCCGGCGAAGTGGAGCAGATCGTCGTCGACACCCTGCACTTCAAAGGCAACTACCCGGACAGCTGCTCGATCCAGGGCGCATTCGTCAAAGGCGGCACCGACAGCCAGATCGAAACCCAGAGCCTGTTCTGGCGCGAACTGCTGCCTAGCCAGAAACTGGAAATGCACGCCGAGCACAGCTTCGTCGAGCAGATCAAGGCGCTGGGCCCGATCACCCACATCCGCCTGAACGTGTTCCCCGATGGCGGTGTGAGCCGTCTGCGAGTGTTGGGCAAAGTGGCGAAATAAAGGGGGTGCCGTTCCCGCACGATGCAGGAACGGACAACACAAAAACCTGTAGGAGTGAGCTTGCTCGCGATAGCGTCTAATCAGCCATCACAGGCGTTTCAGACATATGGCAATCGCGAGCAAGCTCACTGCTACAGATGATTCGTCAATCAAGAGAACAGAAGAACCAGCATGCGCAAACTGATTATCGAACCGTTGACCAAAGAAGCCTTCGCCGCTTTCGGTGATGTCATCGAAACCGATGGCAGCGATCATTTCATGATCAACAACGGCTCGACCATGCGCTTCCATCGTCTGGCCGAGGTCGAAACGGCAGCGCCGGACGACAAGGCGATCATCAGTATTTTCCGCGCCGACACGCAGGACATGCCGTTGACCGTGAGCATGCTGGAGCGCCATCCGCTGGGCAGCCAGGCTTTCATTCCGCTGCTCGGCAACCCTTTTCTGGTCGTGGTCGCGCCATTTGGCGATGTACCTGAACCCGAGTTGACCCGCGCCTTCATCACCAATGGCAGGCAGGGTGTTAATTACCATCGCGGCGTCTGGCACCACCCGGTGCTGACGATCGAAAAGCGGGATGACTTCCTGGTGGTTGATCGCAGTGGCAGTGGCAATAACTGCGATGAGCATTTCTTCGAAGAGAGTCAGAAAATGATTCTCGATCCCCAACAATAAAGAGGGTCTGACTGCTCGTTAAGTAGCAGAAGACTAACGGTAAAGACTGTGGCAGCACATCTGATGGAATGGCTGAATCTGGGCGTGCGCTGGATTCACATGATCGTCGGGATCGCCTGGATCGGCGCATCCTTTTACTTCGTCTGGCTGGAGAACAATCTCAACCGTGCCAACCCTCGTGACGGCCTGTCTGGCGACTTGTGGGCGATTCACGGCGGCGGTATCTACCACCTGGAAAAATACAAGCTGGCCCCACCGACCATGCCGGACAACCTGCACTGGTTCAAATGGGAGGCCTACTGGACCTGGATGTCCGGCGTTGCGCTGTTGTGCATCGTGTTCTACTCCAACCCCACGCTTTACCTGCTGGCGCCCGGCAGCGGCCTGAGCGGCGCCGAAGGCATCGCCATCGGCATCGGCTCGCTGATTGCCAGCTGGTTCATCTACGACGTGCTCTGCGACTCGCCACTGGGCAAACGCCCCGGGCTGCTGGGTCTGGTGCTGTTCGTGCTGGTCATCGCCGCCTGCTACGGCTTCACCCAAGTGTTCAGCGGCCGCGGCGCCTACCTACACACCGGCGCGATCCTGGGCACGATCATGGTCGGCAACGTGTTCCGCATCATCATGCCGGCGCAGCGCGCGCTGGTCGCGGCCATCGCCGAGAACCGCACACCGGACCCGTCGTTGCCGGCCAAAGGTCTGCTGCGTTCGCGCCACAACAACTACTTCACCCTGCCGGTGCTGTTCATCATGATCAGCAACCACTTCCCGAGCACTTACGGCAGCCAGTACAACTGGTTGATCCTGGCCGGGATTGCGGTGTGTGCGGTGTTGGTTCGTCACTACTTCAACACCCGCCACAACAGCCACAAGTTCGCCTGGGCCTTGCCGGTCGGCGCACTGGGCATGATCTGCCTGGCCTATGTCACAGGCCCTGCGCAAATGCCACGTGGTCCGGAGGTGGCAAAAATCGAATATCAGCCGCTGCCGGCAACCGCCATTGGCGGTCATCGCGCCGACGAAGCGAAACCTGAAGTGCCACCCGCCCCTGCTGCAGCGCCCGCTCAGGCGAGCACCAATGGCGGCGCGGATTTCGACAAGGTTCACAGCGTGATCCAGGAGCGTTGCGCGGTCTGTCATTCGGCCAAGCCGACCAGCCCGCTGTTCAGCACCGCGCCCGCCGGGATCATGTTCGACACCCCGCAACAGATCCAGCAACTGGCGCCGCGCATTCAGGCCCAGGCCGTGACCGCGCAGATCATGCCGCTGGGCAATATCACCCAGATGACCCAGCAGGAACGTGATCTGTTGGGCCAGTGGATCGATAAGGGGGCGCAGACCAACTGATGTAATCGATCCCGCAGGAGTGAGCTTGCTCGCGATCTCGCGACAGCGGTGTGTCAATCGGCACCCAGGACATGGTCCAGATTGCTATCGCGAGCAAGCTCACTCCTGCAGGGGCTTGCGTTTAGCTGATGTAAAAGTTCCACCGCCCAGCCGCAACGGGCGTACTCAAAAATAAGAACAAATGAGGTGTTGCATGTCCGAGTCAACTCACGCGCGCATCCCTGCTGCGCCACCACGACAGCCCCTGCCACTGATGCAACTGCTTTTGGTGGGCCTGCAACACGTCCTGTTGATGTATGGGGGCGCCGTCGCGGTGCCGCTGATCATCGGCCAGGCCGCCGGCCTTTCTCGCGAAGAAATCGCTTTTCTGATCAACGCTGACCTGCTGGTCGCCGGCATCGCCACGGTGGTGCAGTCACTGGGCATCGGTCCGCTGGGCATTCGCATGCCGATCATGATGGGTGCCAGCTTTGCTGCAGTCGGCAGCATGGTGGCGATGGCCGGCATGCCTGGAGTGGGCCTGCCGGGGATCTTCGGCGCGACCATCGCCGCCGGGTTCTTCGGCATGCTGGTGGCCCCCTTCATGTCCAAGATCGTGCGCTTCTTCCCGCCGTTGGTGACCGGTACCGTCATCACTTCGATCGGCCTGTCGCTGTTTCCGGTGGCAGTGAACTGGGCCGGGGGCGGCAGCAAGGCGGTCAGCTTCGGTGACCCCGTGTACCTGGGCGTAGCCGCGCTGGTGCTGTTGACCATCCTGCTGATCAACCGCTTCATGCACGGCTTCTGGGTGAACATCTCGGTGCTGATCGGCATGGGACTGGGCTACATCCTTTCCGGCTTCATCGGCATGGTCGACCTCAGTGGCCTGGGCCAGGCCGACTGGATCAAGGTGGTCACGCCCCTGCACTTTGGCATGCCGCAATTCAGCCTCGCGCCGATCCTCTCGATGTGCCTGGTGGTGGTGATTATCTTCGTCGAGTCCACCGGGATGTTCCTGGCGCTGGGCAAGATCACCGACCGTGAAGTCACCCCGGGCATGCTGCGCCGCGGGCTGCTGTGCGATGCCGCCGCCTCGTTCCTGGCAGGTTTCCTCAACACCTTCACTCACTCCTCGTTCGCCCAGAACATCGGCCTGGTGCAGATGACCGGCGTGCGTTGCCGTTCGGTGACCATCGTCGCCGGCGGGTTTCTGATCCTGCTCAGTCTGCTGCCCAAGGCTGCCTACCTGGTCGCGTCTATTCCACCGGCGGTGCTGGGCGGCGCGGCGATTGCCATGTTCGGCATGGTGGCCGCTACCGGCATCAAGATCCTTCAGGAAGCTGACATCTCCGACCGGCGCAATCAGTTGCTGGTCGCGGTCAGTATCGGCATGGGCCTGATCCCGGTGGTGCGGCCGGAGTTCTTCAGCCAGCTGCCGCACTGGATGGGCCCGATCACCCACAGCGGCATTGCCATGGCGACCTTGAGTGCCGTGGCGTTGAACCTGCTGTTCAACGTCCTTGGCGGGGCCGAGCGTGCGGCCATGGCAGGGCCGCTGCACTCGCACTGAGTCCGGCGACGGTCGCTCTGCCCTGTTTTCGTCTGCAGTGCTCTTTCACAGAGCACTTGAGGACCGCTGCGCGAGTCAGTATCCTCCGCCGCCGCTCGGCGGCAGCCGAAAAAGCAGGGGTCAGACGGCCGTCGTAATATTCTGACTAAGCGGACAGCTTACTCGCCGGCCGCCGCATCATCGAAAGGCAACGAAAAACCCTCGAATCGACTGTTTTCACAACAGCCGGCGAGACTTTTCGTCTTTTTTTCAGAGTCTTGGCTCAGCTTTTGCTATCAACACAAAGCTGACCATTTGGACAACTTAGCCAGCAACACACAAGGCGCCGGAACAGAGCGCCAAACATCAGAAAACGACGATTTTCCACCCAAGGGAGTATTTGCATGAACCGTACACTTTCCAGCCTGATGGCCGCAGGCAGCCTGCTTGCCGCCACCCCGGCCATGTCGGGCGACCTGCTGCAATGGCAGAGCAACAGCCTGACGTATCTTTACGGCACCAATTTCGAAGTGAATCCGCAGACGCAACAGACCTTTACCTTCGAACACGCTGATGGCTGGAAGTACGGCGACAACTTTCTGTTTGTCGACAACATCTTCTATAACGGCAAGAAAGATGCTGGCGTGGGCAACAACACGCTTTACGGCGAGTTCTCCCCGCGTTTGTCGATGGGCAAGATCTTTGACCAGAAGTTTGAACTCGGACCGATCAAGGACGTACTGCTCGCCGGTACGTACGAGTTTGGTGAAGGCGATGTGGAGTCGTACCTGATCGGTCCGGGTTTTGACCTGAACATCCCAGGGTTCGATTACTTCCAGCTGAACTTCTATAAGCGCTACAACGACGGCCACCGTGCCGGCTACGGCGCCTGGCAGATCACGCCGGTATGGTCGTACACCATTCCCGTGGGCAAATCGGACATCCTGATCGACGGCTTCATGGACTGGGTAGTGGACAATAAACAGTCCAACACCAAAGGTGACTACCACTCCAACCTGCACTTCAACCCGCAGATCAAATATGACCTGGGTAAAGCATTGAACCTGCCGGACCGTCAACTGTACGTGGGTATCGAGTACGACTACTGGACCAACAAGTACGGCATCAATGACACCCGCTACTTCGACACTGACCAGAACACCGCGAGCCTGTTGGTCAAAGTGTTCTTCTGATGCGTTGGCGGCGCGGGTTGCCAATCGGACCCACGCCGCCGTTGCCTTTCAGCGCCGCCGTTGCATGAGTTCCTGCCGTTGCCGGTCTCGACTGACCAGCCCCACACCCGCCAGGGGCACTGCACAGCCGACCAGCATCAGGCTCCAGACGATGTATTCCATACCGAACAACAACAAAGCCCCGCCGACCATGAAAGTCGCAAGGCTTGGCACTCCCAGCGCGCAGATCAGCAAGGCGTGGGTACCCAGTTTTCTTCTGAACGGCACGCCGGTGCCGAACACACAGACCATCCATAAGTAAAGCCAGGCAACGATGGTCAGCAGGTAAGCACTCAGGTGCAGCAAATCGCCCGACATCCCGTATCCATGCATGGGTGTATCTCCCTTTCTCTATTCCATGATGATGATTTGGCTGGTCAATCCCGTGGTGCGCCGTGGGAAATTTTACACCCGCGCTGTAACAAATGGATGCCAGTAGTCGAGAGTTGGCCGTGAGCCGCCGCGTTTCATGACCTTTTCATTTTCATACGACCCATTTTTGACGGCCCTGCGCAGACTATAGGCCACCGTCAACCTGAGGCAGATGAGTACTTGAACCTCTCTGTCCCCCACCTCGGTATAACTCGTGAATAAACTTCCACAGATCACACTCGCGTTCTGGGTCATGAAAATCTGTGCGACTACCTTGGGTGAAACCGCCGGCGATCTGCTGTCGATGACCCTGGATGTCGGCTACCTGGTGAGTTCGCTGATTCTGATCAGCGTGTTCGTGGTCACGCTGATCACCCAACTGGCGTCCAGACGCTACAACCCGGCGCTGTACTGGCTGGTGATTCTCTCGACCAGTACCGCTGGCACAACGATATCCGATTTCATGGATCGCACGCTGGGCCTGGGCTATGCGACGGGTTCGGCGATCCTGATAGCGATCCTGCTGTCGATCTTCTCGGTCTGGTACCTGAGTGAAAAGTCGCTGTCGGTGAACCGCGTGACCACGCTCAAGGCTGAGTTGTTCTACTGGTTCGCGATCCTGTTTTCCAACACGCTGGGCACGGCGCTGGGAGACTTCCTGGCGGACGACTCGGGGTTGGGTTTCATGGGCGGCGCGCTGCTGATCGGTTCGGCCATCGCCGTGGTCGTCCTGCTGCACTACACCACGCGCTTGTCTTCGGTCGCACTGTTCTGGATCGCCTTCGTGCTGACCCGGCCATTCGGCGCAACCCTGGGCGATGTATTGACCAAGCCACACGAGAAAGGCGGTCTGGACTTCGGCACCGTAGGATCGTCCATGGTATTGCTGGGGATCCTGGTGCTGCTGGTGGCGGCGGCAATGTTCTATCACCGCAAGCCCACCAGGACCTATGAGCAGATCGACGACAGAGAAGCTGCGTAGCCGTGCGGCTTACCGACACGGGCGAATCTTGCGCACGCCGCCGCTGGCAGGGCGTGCTGCTCTCAGGGTGTGACGGGCGCGCCAATGGCGGCGTTCACGCCCGGTGTAGCTGCCGGAGCTTCAGGGCTGTGCTTCCCATGGCAACGGCTTGCCCGCCCGCACTCTGGCGTTGAGTGAACGCAGCAGATCGAGGGGATCACGATCTTGCATCGCGTGACTTTGCTCATCGACCCAACTCATGACCTGCTGCCTGTCGAGCGTCGGCCGGCGATGAAGAATCTCCACCAGCTGGCGCTCGCAGTGCTGGGCGTAGGCGACCACGCTGGAAAACAAAGGGCTGTTCATTGTCCCGACACCTCGCCATCGAATAACCCGTTCAGGCCTTGAAAAGACGCCAGATTTTTCCCGCTCCCATTACCACCAGCAACACAATAGCACCGGCAATCACCCCCGCTACAGCATTGAGCAGGGTCGGCACGACCAGCGCCAGGCCTCCGGCCGCAGAGGCAGTGGCGGCGGTGATGTTTTCGATGGCGTGGTGCAGCACAGGCAAGCCGTGGGTGAGGATGCCGCCGCCGACCAGGAACATCGCTGCAGTGCCAATCACCGAAAGGCTTTTCATCATGTAGGGTGCGGCACTCAACACGCCGCGGCCCAGCCCGCGCTGCATCCGCCGCAGGCTGCCATCGCCCTTGAGCTCGCTGAGGTACAGACCGCCATCATCGAGCTTGACGATGACCCCGACCAGCCCATACACGCCGATGGTCATGACAATCGCAATGCCCGACAACACGATGACCTGCTGGGTCAGGGAGGCCGCAGCCACTGTGCCTAGGGTAATGGCGATGATTTCGGCCGAGAGGATGAAGTCGGTACGCACCGCGCCCTTGATCTTGTCTTTCTCGAAGGCGACCAGGTCGGTCGCCGGGTCTGCCACCGCTTCGCTCAGACTGGCGTGATCGGCCTGGTCTTGTTCAGCGCTGTGCAGGTACTTGTGCGCCAGTTTTTCAAAGCCCTCGAAACACAGATAAGCGCCACCGAGCATCAGCAACGGCGTCACCGCCCACGGGATGAAAGCGCTGATGGCCAATGCCGCCGGGACCAGGATCAATTTGTTGATGAACGAGCCCTTGGCCACCGCCCACACCACCGGCAGCTCGCGCTCGGCGCGCACACCGGAGACCTGTTGGGCGTTGAGCGCCAGATCATCGCCCAGCACGCCGGCGGTTTTCTTGGCCGCCATCTTGGTCATCAGCGCGACGTCATCGAGCACCGTTGCGATGTCGTCGATCAGCACCAACAAACTGCTTCCTGCCATCAGCGATCGTCCTTCCAGATAAAAGTAGCGCCGAGCATAGCCCGAGCCGCTGTCCCAGTCTGCCCTTGCAGCAATCTTGAGCCTGCCGCGAGGCCGGTGCTAACATTCGCCACCGCCGAGCAGGCAAGGAAATTCCGCTTTATGAGCAGCATCCGCGAGCGCAACAAAGAACTGATCCTGCGCGCAGCCAGTGAAGAATTCGCCGACAAAGGATTCGCCGCCAGCAAGACCAGCGACATCGCCGCCAAGGCAGGTGTGCCCAAGCCTAACGTCTACTACTACTTCAAATCCAAGGAAAACCTCTACCGCGAGGTGCTCGAAAGCATCATCGAGCCGATCATGCAGGCCTCGACGCCGTTCAATCGTGAAGGTGTACCGGCCCAGGTCCTGAGCGCCTACATCCGCTCCAAGATCCGCATCTCGCGCGACCTGCCGTTTGCGTCCAAGGTATTTGCCAGCGAGATCATGCACGGCGCGCCGCATCTGACGCCCGAGCAGGTAGAACAGCTCAACGGGCAGGCCAGACACAATATCGACTGCATCCAGGGCTGGATTGACGAAGGCCTTATTGCGCCGATCGACCCCCATCATCTGATGTTCAGCATCTGGGCCGCGACGCAGACCTACGCCGACTTCGACTGGCAGATATCGACCGTCACCGGCAAGACCAGGCTGGATGACGCCGACTACGAGGCCGCTGCCCAAACCATCATTCGCCTGGTGCTCAAGGGGTGCGAGCCTGACCGCTGAGCGTTATGCCGGCTTGCCTGTCTCCAGCGCCTTGTCGACGCCGTCGAGCAACTGGCCAAAACTCCAGGGCTTGCGGATAAACGTCACCGGGTGCTGAACGCCGGAGCTTTCCGGCGTTTCGTGGCCCGACATGATCAGGATCGGAATCTGCGGCCATTTGTTGCCTGACAGGTTGGCAAGGTCGGCACCGTTCAAGGTGCCCGGCATCAGGATATCGGTCAGCAGCAGCGACACGCCGTCAGCGTTGTCATCCAGATACTTCGCCGCCGCGTCGGCGCTTTCCAGCGAGTAGGTGGAAAAACCTTCGTCTGCAAGAATCTCGCACACGAAATCGCGAATGATCGACTCGTCTTCCACGACCAGAATCAGTTTTTTTTGCTGCTCTTTTTCCGCCATTTGCGCTGCATCCACAATAATTCTTCCCATTGCCTGCCCGGCCGGCCCTGTCCTGGACTCGGGTTGTTGTCCGTACTGTGAACGGCGCAGGCGCTGGAAATTCCATTTGGAAATGACATTTGGTCGAAACGGTTGTAACAGAGTGCCGGGAACGACCCCGATTGATCATCGAGGCGCAATGAAATGGCATTGCAGGAGCCAGCTTGCGCCGCTGCATCGGGCTGATCGGTGTGGGCCTGAATTCAATCGCGAGCACGCTCACTTCTATCGTTTGGCGGATGCTGCACTTTGTGACGGGCATAAAAAAACCCGCCGAAGCGGGTTTGTGCAAGACCGTCCAACTCCTTGTCGGTAGCCATTCATGGCAGCGGTCGATCGTCCCTGATCCTGCAGCGGTCCGTTGCTGCAGTTGATGGATCCAATTTACCGTCAATCCGGGATCCAACATAGAGCCAAACGCTTCACTTCGTGTAAGCCTTTGGCTATACCTGTAAAAAATATGACGCCATTTTTTGGGCGCACCTAGGCTGTTTCTGACATATCCGACGGCTAGCGCATAAATGCCCCACAACAGTCTCAGGTTTGTCTCGCGCAAGCCGAGACGCTGTATGACGCAGATACCCCAGCTTTGAAGCCATCGCGGCAAGACCTCGTCAGGCAAACCGCGTTTCAGACGGTTTGCCGCGACAACAAGAACAATGAACGGAGTGACGGTTATGACTATGCGCAATCTTTCGATCAGCCGGCGTTTGTGGCTGATCCTCATCGTCGCTGTGTTGATGTTGTTCACGCTGGCCGCGGCCATGCTCAAGCAAATCCATGACGACCTGTACGATGGCAAGGCGCAGAAAACCATGCACGTGGTGCAGACCGCCAGCGGCCTGCTCGACTATTACCATGGTCTGGAAAGCGCAGGTTCGCTGACCCGCGAACAGGCTCAGCAGCAGGCCATGGATGCCATTCGCGGCCTGCGCTACAACCAGACCGACTACTTCTGGATCAACGACCTGCGCCCGGTCATGATCATGCACCCGGCCAACCCCAAGCTGGTCGGTCAGGACCTTTCGGGCATCAAGGACCCTGACGGCTTTCAGGTCTTCAATGAAATGGTCACCGTGGCCAAAGCCAAAGGCGCCGGCATGGTCAACTATCGCTGGCCAAAACCTGGCGCCAGCGATGCCGTGGAGAAAACCTCTTACATCTCCTTGTTCACCCCATGGGGCTGGATCATCGGCTCCGGCGTGTACGTCGACGACGTGCAGGCCGAATTCCAGCAGCAGGTGATCAAGGCGCTGTCGATCAGCGTCGGGATCATTGTGCTCATGGCATTGCTGCTGACGCTGATCGGCCGCAGCATCGCCGGCCCGCTGAAAACCACGGTCGAGGCCATGGCCAACATCGCCAGCGGCGAGAGCGATCTGACCCGCAGCCTGGAAACCCACGGCAACGACGAAATCACCCAACTGGCCCGGCATTTCAACGCGTTTACCGCCAAGCTGCGCCAGGTCGTCACCGAACTGCAGCTGTCGGCCGTCGGTCTTGGCCAGGCCTCCAGCGAGCTGGGCAGCAACGCTGTGCAGGCGCAGGAACGCAGCCAGCAGCAATCGATGCAGATGGAGCAGGTCGCAACCGCCGTCAACGAGGTCACCTACGGCGTGCAGGATGTGGCGAAAAATGCCGAGCATGCCGCCAGCGAGATGCGTAACGCGCAATCCCAGGCGCAGCAGGGTCAGGCCAACATCGACAGCAGCCTGAAACAGATCGATCACCTGTCCGGCACTATCGATCAGGCCGTGGAAGTGATTCGCACCCTGGCCCGCGAGAGCACGCAGATCGGCGGTGTCCTGGAGGTGATCAGCTCCATTGCCGAGCAGACCAACCTGCTGGCGCTGAACGCAGCCATTGAAGCGGCGCGGGCCGGTGATCAGGGTCGCGGGTTTGCCGTGGTGGCCGACGAAGTGCGGCTGCTGGCTCAGCGTACGCAGAAGTCGACTGCCGAGATCCAGGCGATGATCGAGCGCCTGCAAACGCATTCCGACGCTGCGGTGAAAGTCATCGGTGACAGCAGCCGCTCTTCGCAACTGACCATCGAACAGGCCAACCTGGCGGGCCAGAGTCTGACATCGATCAGCCAGGCGCTTCACAACCTCAATGGCCTTAACGCCTCCATCGCCAGCGCCACGCTGGAGCAATCCCATGTGGTCGAAGACATCAACCAGAACGTTACCCAGGCCGCCCAACTGTCGCAGAGCACGGCGGTGGCTGCCGAGCAGTCCAGCGCTGCCAGTGCACAGCTCAAAGGCTTGAGCGAGCAGTTGAACGGGTTGTTGAGGCAGTTTCGGGTGTGATCCAGGCGCCATAACCCTGAAGGAGCCGGCTTGCTGACGAATGCGATGGGTCAATCAACCTGTTCGTCGCAGACCCAATGCGTTCGCCAGCAAGCCGGCTCCCACCGCCTTCGGCCAGAATCAACAGCCGGTGCGCGACACCAAACCAATGGACCAGCCACAAGGTGTCTGACTGACCCTTGCAGTTGGTCGCGCTCCCCTCGGCAGCTTGCTCATCATTAACGAGTGAGCCATTATGTATACAATAACTAATAATATTGAATACATATATGCCAGCACTCATACCTGCCCCCTCCTCTCACTGCCCTGACTGGGCCGAAGCGCTGCTCAACGGCTTCAGCCAGGTGCTGCTGCAGCGCAACCCCCTGTGCGGCCTGTTCTGCCTGCTGGCAATCCTGATCAGCGCGCCCTCCTCGCTGGGTGGCGCCTTGCTCGGGGCTGTGGCCGGTCTGTTGACGGCGCAGCGGCGCGGCTATGCCAAGGCTGAGCGGCAGTCCGGGGTGTACAGCTATAACGGCGTCCTGCTGGGATTGCTGATCTGCTATCGCTTCGAGTGGTCCCCGCTGTTGCCGCCGCTGATCATCGCCTGCGGGGGACTGAGCGCCATGCTGATGCGTGCCTGGCTGCAACGCACCCCCAGGGCTTCATGCCTGAAGGCCTACACCGCACCGTTCGTGCTGTTCAGCTGGGTGCTGCTGCTGTTCGCCGATCCACTGCCCGGCATGCGCGTCGCCGACGGCGACCTGATCCAGGCATTGCCGCTGGGGCTGGGACAGGTGTTCCTGCTGGACCATCCGTTGGCAGGCGTGCTGATTGGTGTCGGCCTGGTGCTCGCTAACCGTACGGCGGCCATGTGGGCCGCAGTGGGCTGCGCCAGTGGTGTCGCGTTCGCCCTGTGGCAGCAGGAGAATAATCTGGCGCTGCTTGGCCTGTCCGGCTACAACCCGGCATTGGCCGCGCTGGCGTTCAGTCACGCGCGCTACAAACCTTGGCTGCCAGGCATCGCTATTGTTCTGGCGATCGTTCTGCAACCCGGTTTCGCCGGGCTGGGCCTGGCGACGCTGACCGCGCCGTTCATTCTGGCGTGTTGGCTGGTGCAGGCCGGCGGTCGCCTTTTGCAGCAATCGATCAACGATCAGCGGTTGCGCTCCTGAGCGGTTTGTCACAGGCTCAGCCGACCCTGCAATCGGAACTGCACCATGGACAGCAACACGGGCTGGCGCGAACAGCTACGCATCATCGTTTTTCAGACAGACACCAAGGCCGGTCGGCGCTTCGACAAGATCCTGCTGCTGATCATTCTCTGCAGCCTGCTGATCGTCATCATCGACAGCATCGAGGCCGTGCACCGCCAATACGCTGACCTGTTCGCCTACATCGAATGGGGTTTCACCGTCGTCTTTGCCGTCGAATACATCCTGCGCCTGTACTGCTCGCCCAAACCCCTGAAGTACGCATTCAGCTTCTACGGCCTGATCGACCTGCTGGCCATCGTCCCGGGCATCCTGGCGATCTATTACAGCGACGCCCAGTACCTGCTGATCGTTCGCGTGGTGCGGATGCTGCGGATCTTCCGCGTGCTCAAGCTCAGCCCATACCTCAAGCAGGCCAACTACTTGCTGGCAGCGCTGCGCGGCAGCAAACAGAAGATCATTGTGTTTCTGCTGACCGTATCGACGCTGGTGACGGTGTTCGGCACCTTGATGTATGTCATCGAGGGCCCGGACCATGGCTTCACCAGCATTCCCAAGGGCATCTACTGGGCGATCGTCACCCTGACCACCGTAGGCTTTGGCGACATCGTGCCGAAGACGCCGGTAGGGCAGATTCTGTCCTCGCTGGTGATGATTACCGGTTACTCGATCATCGCTGTGCCCACCGGGATTTTCACCGCTGAACTGGCCAACGCCATGCGCGGCGACCAGTTGCAACATGACTGCCCGGTATGCGCCAAGAACAGCCATGAGCAGAGTGCGGCGTTCTGCTCGCGCTGTGGCAACGCGTTGTTCCCCAGGGTCGACTCGGTCTCAGTGACCGAGCCCGTGGAAAAGGCATAACCACATGATCTTTTAATCTATGGCCAGCTGAAGGTTTTCGTTATAGTCGCGGCCATTAGCCATCCGTTTTTTACATAAGAGCGTCTGCCCAAAGCACGCCCTCACACGACAAAGGACTTCGCAGTGAACAAACTCTTCGCCGCCTCCCTGCTGGCCGCAGGTCTTGCCTTCGGCAGCGCCGCACATGCCGCGCCGACCCTGCTCAACGTCTCCTATGACGTGATGCGCGACTTCTACAAGGACTACAACGCCGCGTTCCAGAAACACTGGGAAGCCGAGCACAAGGAAAACGTCGCGGTGCAGATGTCGTTCGGCGGCTCGAGCAAACAGGCGCGCTCGGTCATCGATGGCCTGCCGGCGGACGTCATCACCATGAACATGGCCACCGACATCAACGCCCTGGCCGATAATGGCAAACTGGTGCCGGATAACTGGGTCACCCGCCTGCCGAACAACAGCGCGCCGTTCACCTCGGCCACTGTATTCATCGTGCGCAAGGGCAACCCCAAGGCGCTGAAAGACTGGAACGATCTGGTCAAAGATGGCGTGGAAGTGATCGTGCCCAACCCGAAAACCTCGGGCAACGGCCGCTACACCTACCTCTCGGCCTGGGGCTATACCCTGAAGAACGGCGGCGACGAGGCCGCCGCGAAGAAGTTTGTCGGCGAGCTGTTCAAGCACGTGCCGGTACTCGACACCGGCGGTCGTGGCGCCACCACCACCTTCATGACCAACCAGATTGGCGATGTGCTGATCACCTTCGAAAACGAAGCCGAAATGATCGCTCGCGAATTCGGCCGTGACCAGTTCGAAGTGGTCTACCCAAGCGTTTCCGCCGAAGCCGAGCCGCCCGTCAGTGTGGTCGACAAAGTGGTCGACAAGAAAGGCTCCCGCGCACTGGCCGAGGACTATCTGAAGTACCTGTGGTCCCCTGAAGGCCAGGAAATCGCTGCCAACAACTACCTGCGTCCACGCGACCCGGCGGTGTTGGCCAAGTACACCGACCGCTTCCCGAAAGTCGATTTCCTGTCGGTGGAAAAAACCTTCGGCGACTGGCGCACCGTGCAAAAGACCCACTTCAATGATGGCGGTGTGTTCGACCAGATCTATCCGGCCAAATAAGCGGACTGGGTCAGACAAAAAAACGGCGACCTGAAGAGGTCGCCGTTTTTTGTTTGGGCCTGATAGCCCGATATTCCAGGCTTGATCAGCGATCCCCAGCAAGCCCCTGCCCCGCCTGCGGCAGAAGCACAATCCTGCAGATCAGCTCAATTCCCGAACTGTTTGCTCAACCCCGGTGGTACGCCGCTGGCATCGGTTGGCTGCCATGGGCCGGCTGGCGAGGTGGCCCAGGTCCAGCCGTTGTTCCAGCGGTAGTAGGTGCGTTGGCGGTAGAAGGTGTTGGGCACGTTGTCCAGCACATGCACGCCCAGACGCGCGTCCCAGTGGCTGTTGCCTCCTGGTGGCGGGGCGAAATGGGCAGAGGTTTTCGGGCCTGAGGGGATCGGCGTCGAGGGCGGGGTGTGCGGTGTGGTGCGCGGCGTCCCGGGTTGCGGGGTCGGTGACGGTCCGGGCATGGTCGAAATCGGCTCGGAACTCTGCGGACCGGGGTGCTGGACCGCACAGGCGGCGCTCAAGGCCACCACCGAACTCAACAAGGCAAATCGTACGACGCGATACATAGAGGTTCTCTACCTGTTGCTTGATCGGGCTACTGATCGGGGCTGTCGATGGTCAAGGCCTGGCGGGCGGTCACGCTGCTGGGCAACGGTTGACTGCGACCGATCCACTCACCGGAGGTGGGCTGGCCTGCGCGGGACACCCGGGCAACCAGTTGGACTTCGGCAAAGTTGGACAGTTTCAGTTGCGGCATCATTGCGTCGGCGTCGGTCAGCTCCACTTCCACCGGCAGATCCGCCACGGTCACGCGCTTGACTGCCAGGGGCGCCGGCGGACCGGACACAGCGCGAGCGAAGACAAACACCGTGTCACCGGGCTGGACTTTGCTTTTCAGCTCCTCGGACAGGCTCACCTGAACCTTCAGACGGGCGCCCTGAACCACGGGCAACGGCGCGTCCTGCAGGCTGGCGCCACTTTGCACCAGCTTGTCGCTGGCCCGGGCAATGCCGCCCTCCAGTGCCGAGCGTGATGGATCGTTCGGCGGCAGCACGTTGAGCAGTCGCTTCCAATAGTCCACCGCCTCCTGGTAACGCTGTCCTTCAAAGGCGTTGATGCCCTTGAGCCCCAGGCTGGTGACCTCTTTGGGGTCGAGCTTGAGCGCTTCGTCGGACAGCGCCTGAACCTGCTCGGTCCAGGCCTTGTTGCTGGCGAAATACAACGCCTGCGCCCACTGCCCCAGCAGTTCCGGCTGGCGACCGGCCAACGCCACCGCGCGTCCGAACATGTTCGCCGCATCGGCCGGACGGTCCTGGGCCATGTAAGTCCGCGCGAGGAAATAAATGCTCTCGGCCGAATCGGGCTGCGCCTTCACCGCGCGCTCCAGACGATCGGTCATCTGCGCCAGCGAACCGGGCGGCTGGGCGAATTCGCGAGTCAGCTCGACCTTGTCACTGGCGCCAAAGTGCAGATACAGCACCAGGCCCATTACCGGCACCAGCACCGCCACCAGCAGGGGCAGCGGCTTGCCCAGGCGCGAAACGCGCGTCGCCGCAGCCCCTTCGGTATCGGCCAGCAGCTCTCGGGCAGCTTCTGCGCGGCCACTGGCCATTTGCGTGGCAGACAACACGCCTGCGGCCTGCTGCTCCTGCAGTTCTGCCAGGCGCTCCTCAAACAGCGCGACGTTCAGGGCGGTGCGGTCTTCTTCGGTCTGGGGGCGACGCCCGCGCAGCAAAGGAATCAGCAGGAAACTCAGGGCCACCAGCAACAGCAGGCCGGCCGCTAGCCAGAAATCGATCATTCGTGGTTTTTATCCAACAGGTGGGCGAGGCGCTGACGCTCCTCGTCGGAAAGCACATCGGCGTCTTCACTGCGCTGGCCGCGGCGACGCACGACAATCACCCCGATCAGCAGCACGCCGCCAAGCAGCAGGCCGGCAGGGCCGAACCAGAGCAGCCAGGTGTGGGCGTTGAGTTCAGGCTTGTAGCGCACGAACTCGCCGTAACGATCGACCATGAAGTCGATGATCTGCTGATTGCTCTGGCCTTCGCCGAGCATGCGGTAGATCTCTTTGCGCAGGTCGGCGGCAATCGGCGCGTTGGAGTCGGCGATGTCCTGATTCTGGCACTTGGGGCAGCGCAACTCGCGGGTCAGCTCGGTATAGCGAGCGCGCTCGGCTTCATCCTTGAAGGTGTACGCATCGATAGCCGCCTGGGCGTTGCCGACGCTACCCGACATCAACACGGCAGCAGCGAACATACCCCGCATCACTTGTAGAAGTGAGCTTGCTCGCGATAAGGCCTTTGCAGGATTCATTGCCCGCCCTCATCCACCAGGCCCTGATACAGACCGGCAAGTTTTTCCCGCCACACCGTCTCGTCGATCACGCCGACGTGCTTGTAGCGAATGATGCCCTTGCGATCGATCAGAAAGGTTTCCGGTGCGCCGTACACACCCAGGTTCAGTCCCAGGCTGCCGGTCTCATCGTTGATGTTGAGCCGGTACGGATCATGGAAATCCTTGAGCCACTTCAAGGCGTCGGCGTTGACGTCCTTGTAGTTGACGCCGTAGATCACCACCCCCTGCTGTGCGAGTTGGGTCAGCACCGGATGCTCGACCCGACAGGCGATGCACCAGGTGCCCCAGACATTCACCAGCGCCGGTTTGCCCAGCAGGTCGGCGCGGGTCAGCGGCTTGCCGTCCTGGACCGCGGGCAGGGAAAACTCGGGGAAAGGCTTGTCGATCAGCGCCGACGGCAACTCCGAGGGGTCCAGGTACAGGCCTCTGTAGAGAAATACCGCCATGCCCAGAAACAGCGCCAATGGAATCAACAACACCCAACGCTTCATACCGCCGCTCCCGACAGGCCCAGTGCATCACGAACCTTCGTCCTGACCTTGACCCGATAGCGCTGATCCAGCGCCGCCAGCAAACCGCCCAGCGCAGTGATCAGCCCACCGAACCAGATCCAGCGCACGAACGGTTTGACATGCACGCGCACCGCCCAGGCGCCGTTGTCCAGCGGCTCGCCCAACGCCACGTACAGGTCGCGAGTGAACCCGGCATCGATACCGGCTTCGGTCATCATCGAACGCTGCACGGTGTACAGGCGCTTTTCCGGGTACAACACAGTGATCTGCTTGCCGTCTTCCAGCACCCGGATGGTGCCTTCATCGGAGGTGAAGTTCGGCCCCTGAATATGCTTGGCACCGTCAAAGACGAACATGTATCCGCCCAGTTCCACCGATTCGCCAGGGGCCAGGCGCAGGTCACGCTCGGCGCTGTTCTGGCTCGACAGCACCACACCGAGCGCGACCACGGCGATGCCGATGTGCGCCAGCTGCATGCCCCAGTAACTGCGGGTCAGCGAACGGGCGCCCTTGAGCAGACCCTTGTGCCGGGTCTTGTCCAGCAGGTCACGCACACCGGCCAGCAGCACCCAGGCCGCCAGCATGAAGGTGGCCAGCACCGCCCAATGGAAATCGGCCATGGCGAACCCGGCCACCACGGCCAGTACCGCACTGCCGACCAGCACCGGAGCGAGCATGCTCAGCAGCCACTTGACCGGCGTGTTCTTCCAGCGCACCAGCACGCCGACCGCCATCACCGCCATCAACAGGCCCATCAGCGGCACGAACAAGGCATTGAAATAGGGCGGCCCGACCGACATCTTCGCCCCGCTCAAGGCGTCGAGCACCAGGGGGTAGAGGGTGCCGAGCAGGATCATGGAAGCGGCAACCACCAGCACCAGGTTATTACCCAGCAGCAGGGTTTCGCGCGACCACAGGCCAAAGCCGACATGGCTTTTCACCACCGGGGCGCGGATGGCGAACAGGGTCAGCGAACCACCCACCACCATCAGCAGGAAAATCAGGATGAACACGCCACGCGCCGGGTCGGAGGCAAAGGCGTGGACCGAGGTCAGCACCCCGGAACGCACCAGGAAGGTACCCAGCAGGCTCAGGGAAAATGCAGCGATGGCCAGCAGCACGGTCCAGCTTTTGAATACGCCGCGCTTTTCCGTGACCGCCAGCGAATGAATCAAGGCGGTGCCCACCAGCCACGGCATGAAGGATGCGTTTTCCACCGGGTCCCAGAACCACCAGCCGCCCCAGCCCAGCTCGTAGTAGGCCCACCATGAACCCAAGGTGATACCGACCCCCAGAAACGCCCAGGCGACGATGGTCCAGGGCCGTGACCAGCGCGCCCAGGCCGCGTCGAGACGACCGCCGAGCAGGGCCGCGATGGCGAAGGAGAACGCGACGGAAAAACCGACGTAGCCCATGTACAGCATCGGCGGATGAACGATCAGGCCGATGTCCTGCAACAATGGATTGAGGTCGCGGCCATCCTGCGGAATCTGCGGCAGCAGGCGGCTGAACGGATTGGAGGTGAGGATCAGGAACAACAGAAAGCCGACGCTGATCATGCCCATGACCGCCAGCACGCGCGCCAGCATGACCTGCGGCAGTTGCCGGGAGAACACCGACACGGCGAAGGTCCAGCCGCCGAGGATCAACGCCCACAACAGCAGCGAGCCTTCGTGGGCGCCCCACACGGCGCTGAATTTGTAGTACCAGGGCAAGGCGCTGTTGGAGTTCTCGGCAATGTAGGTCACCGAAAAGTCATCGATCATGAACGAGTAGGTCAGGCAGCCGAAGGCGAACAGCAGGAACGCGAACTGCCCCCAGGCAGCCGGCTGCGCCAGGCCCATCCACAGCCGATCGCCACGCCAGGCGCCGATCAGTGGCACCACGGCCTGCACGACGGCAAAACACAGGGCCAGGATCATGGCCAGATGGCCGAGTTCGGGAATCATGGCTTACCCCTGCTTGACTGGCATGGAAGACGCACCGGGCGTTGGCTGGCCGCTGTCTTTCAAGGCTTTGGTGACTTCCGGTGGCATGTACTTCTCATCGTGCTTGGCCAGCACTTCATCGGCGACCACCACACCATCGCCATTGAGCTTGCCCAGGGCCACGATGCCCTGCCCCTCGCGGAACAGATCGGGCAGGATGCCGCGGTAGGTGATGGTCACCGATTTGTTGAAATCGGTGACCACGAAGCTCACATCCAGCGAGTCGCCGGAACGCTGCAGCGAGCCTTTTTCAACCATGCCGCCTGCGCGAATGCGTGTGTCACGGGGCGCTTCGCCGCTGGCAATCTGGGTCGGGGTGTAGAACAGATTGATGTTCTCTTTCAGGGCGCTGAGGGCCAGGCTTACGGCGATACCGACCCCGGCCAGAATCGCCACGATGATCAACAGTCGCTTTTTTCGCAGCGGATTCACGTGTTGCTCTCCCGGCGCAAACGGCGCGCCTCTTGTTGCAGGTAACGCCGACGCGCCAACAGCGGTGACGCGACGTTGATTGCCAGTACCGTCAGGCAGATGCCATAGGCCGTCCAGACGTACAGCGCGTGTTTGCCCATAGCCAGAAAGTCGGCGAAGGAATCGAAGCTCATCGACCGTCTCCACTGCGCGGCGGTTGTTTACTCGAAAGCGGCCCCAGGCTCTTCATGACCTCATCCTTGACCCAGCTTGCGCGCGCCTCGCGCTTGAGCACTTCCAGGCGCATGCGCACCAGCAATACCGCAGCAAAGAAGCAATAGAAGCCCAGCACGGTGAACAGCAGCGGCAGCCACATTTCGGCCGGCATTGCCGGTTTTTCGGTGAAGCTGAAGGTTGCGCCCTGATGCAGGGTGTTCCACCACTGCACCGAATATTTGATGATCGGGATGTTGATCACGCCAACGATCGCCAGCACCGCACAGGCCTTGGCGGCACTGTCACGATTACTGATGGCGTTGCCCAGCGCAATCAGACCGAAGTACAGAAACAGCAGGATCAACATGGACGTCAGTCGGGCATCCCACACCCACCATGAGCCCCAGGTCGGCTTGCCCCAGATCGCGCCGGTGACCAGCGCCACGGCGGTCATCCACGCACCAATGGGCGCAGCGCACTGCAGCGCGACGTCGGCCATCTTCATCTTCCACACCAGGCCCACCACGCCGCACACCGCCAGCATCACGTAGCATGACTGCGCCAGCATGGCGGCGGGCACATGGATATAGATGATGCGAAAACTGTTGCCTTGCTGGTAATCCGGCGGCGCGAACGCCAGGCCCCAGACCACGCCGATGCCGATCAGCAACGCCGCGGCGATGCTCAGCCAGGGCAGCAGGCGACCGCTGATCCCGTAGAACCACTTCGGCGAGCCCAGTTTATGGAACCAGGCCCAACTGATCCCGGTTTTAGCCTTGGCGCTTGTGTTCATCATGTTGCCTTTTCATCACGGTGCTTTTCATGTTCAGGCGCGTCTATTGGGTGAAGCGTCCTGATCTTGCTCGTCTCGCGGACCTGACGCCGAGCGCCAGAAAAGCTGTCCAATCGGTCAAGACCCGATTATTCGCCAACGCTGATTTTCAAGCCAGCGGCAATTGCAAAGGGTGTCAGGGTTATCGCCAGTGCGGTCAGACTGCCAAGCCAAAGCAGATAGCCGGTCGCAGGCATGCCTTCAAGTGCTGCCTGCAAGGCGCCGCTGCCCAGAATCAATACCGGGATATACAGCGGCAGGATCAATAACGCCAGTAACAAACCGCCGCGCTTGAGGCCTACGGTCAATGCCGCGCCCACCGCGCCGAGCAGGCTCAAGACCGGCGTACCGAGCAACAGTGACAACAGCAGAACCGGCAGGCATGCCCCTGGCAGCCCCAGCATCAGCGCCAATAACGGTGCCAGCAGCACCAGTGCCAGGCCGGAAAACGCCCAATGCGCCAGCACTTTGGCCAGCACCAGCAGCGCCAGAGGGTGCGACGAAAGCACCCACTGTTCAAGTGAGCCGTCTTCGAAGTCGCTGCGAAACAATCCATCCAGTGACAGCAGCACCGACAACAACGCCGCCACCCAGACCAGCCCCGGTGACAACTGCCGGAGCATTTGCGACTCAGGCCCGACCGCCAGCGGAAACAGGGCGATGACGATGGCGAAGAACACCAGCGGGTTGAGCAATTCGGCGGGACGGCGAAACAGCAGACGGGCCTCGCGGGCGATCAGCAGGGTAAACACATGACTCATACGGCCCACTGCCCCAGGTCCAGATCGCGGTAACCGGCCGGTGTGCGGCTCAGTGTGTGGTGAGTGGTCAGCATCACCGCACCCCCCTTTTCGCAGTGCTGCGCCAAGTGCTCTTCGAGCTGCGCCACGCCCTGCTTGTCCAGCGCGGTGAACGGCTCGTCGAGCATCCACAGTGCCGGTCCCGGCAGGTGCAGGCGGGCCAGTGCCACGCGGCGCTTCTGCCCGGCCGACAAGGTATGGCACGGCACGTCTTCGAAACCGCGCAGTCCAACCGCTTCGAGGGCCCGCCAGATATCCTCGGGCGCGACGCTGTGATGCAAGGCGCAGAGCCAGATGAGGTTTTCCACCGGCGTGAGCAGCTCCTTGATCCCGGCCGCGTGACCGATCCACAACAGGTTCTGCGCCAGCTCGCCGCGTTGCTGCGTCAACGGCTTGCCGTCGAACAGAACCGCGCCCGCGGTGGGCTGCATCAGGCCGCTCAACAGGCGCAGCAGACTGGTCTTGCCGCTGCCATTGGGGCCGCTGACCTGCACCATGTCCCCTGCTGCCAGCCGCAGGTCGAGATGCTCGAACAGCAGCCGCCAGTCTCGCTCGCAGGCAAGCGCCACAGCTTCAAGAACAGGGAGCGACATGTGGACCTTCTTTTCGGATAGCAGGGGCGCACGGGGTTCAAGTCAGGGTCACGACGGCCGTTATACTGATGCAGCTCAACGGTAGCCCGCCGATGACCTCGGCGCAGGATTATACATAGATAGGCGCAGTTGCCGTTTTATCGCGTGACTGGAAACGTTCAGCCACCTGCCTTGCAGGGCACCTACAGCGCACATTCAGCGAGTCAGGATCAGATGACAGGCGATATACCCACTATTTCTCCAGTAGCGGCTGCCACCGCTTTGTTGCGTGCCGGTGTTGCACCGGGGGAAGTGCTCAAGCTGATGGAGCCGCGTGAAGGGCTGCTGAATTCGGGGCAAGTGGCCAATGCCGAGGTGGTCAGCCTCAAGCAGCTGGGCCAGGATTTTCAGCTGCTGCTCAGACTGACCATGGACAATGGCCGCCAGACCACCCTGCCGGTCAGCAGCTCGCTGCCGTTGACCCCCGGCACCAACGTCAACGTCGCTCAAGGCTCGGCCGACACCCTGACCATCAGTGTGCTGGATTTGCAGAAAGCCATCACCAACAGCCTGACCAGTATCGACACCCGCCAGCTTCCGGCCGGCACATTGCTGCAGGGCAAGGTGCTGACCACTCAAGTCATGGCCGAGAACGTCGCGCAACTGACCGGCCAATCCAGTGGCAGTGCAGGCACTCAGCCGACCTCATACCGCTCCATCGTGGTGTTGCTCAACACTGCCCTGGCCGGCAGCAGCCTGACCGTCGACAGCCCGCAACCTCTGCGGGTTGGCAGCCTGCTTAGCGCGCAGGTGCAGAACAGCCAGGCCCTGAGTTTCGTCGCCATGCCCAATCGACTCGACGAGCTGGCGCTGGCTCAGCAACTGTCGACTCAGCAAAGCCGTCAGGGCTCGCTGCAGAGCCTGCTGACGGCGCTGCAGAACCTGCCGCCGCGGACGCAGGGCAGCGACGACAACCTGACGCCCTCGCTGCGTGCCAGCATCGATCAGCTGTTCGCCGACCTGCCGGACCTGCAACAGATGACCACCCCCAAGGGCGTAGCGCTGGCCTTGAACGCCAGCGGGCTGTTCATGGAGTCGCGCCTGCTGGCGGGGCAAAATCCGACGCTGGTACCGGACATGAAGGCCAATCTGTTGCGCATCATCGCGCAGATTCTTCCCGGCCTGCCGGACAACGTCAGCTACAACGCCGCGGCGGCGGCCAACACCCTGGCGCGGGCGATGCCCAGCGTGATTCGCAATGCCTTGGGGACGCTGGGGCTGGTGGCGGCGCCGAGTCAGCCGATCAACTTCCCATTACCGGCCCGGACCTTGGGCAGCCCGATTGACAAGGACGACCTGGAGACGCTGCTGAAGCTGGCGGCAGGCGCTATGTCGCGGTTGCAAAGTCACCAACTCGGTGGGCTGGAACAGACGCGCACCACCGCCGAGGGCACGCAGGTCACCACCTGGCAGCTGGAGATCCCCATGCGCAACGCCCACGATATCGTGCCGCTGCAGGTCAAGGTCCAGCGTGAAGACACACCGCAGCGCGACGAAAACCCCGAAGCCGCCGCCCAGGAGAACAAGGAGAAGGAAAAACTCTGGCGGGTGGAGCTGGCGTTCGATCTGGAGCCGCTGGGCCCGCTGCAGGTTCAGGCACAACTGATCGCCGGTAGCCTCTCCAGCCAGATGTGGGCCGAACGCGAAGGCAGCGCCGAGTTGATCGCGGGCGAGCTGGACAACCTGCGTGCCCGACTGGTTGCCTGCGGCCTGAATGTGAAGGAGCTGGCGTGTAATCGCGGGGTACCGACCCAAGGGCCCAGAACCGTGCTGGAACAACGCTGGATCGACGAGAACGCCTGATGAGCAGAGCCGAGCAAACCCCACGCCAGGCCATTGCCCTGAGCTACGATGGCCAGCAGGCCCCGACCCTCACCGCCAAGGGCGATGACGCCCTGGCCGAAGCGATCCTGGCGATCGCCCGGGAATACAAAGTCCCGATCTATGAAAACGCAGAGCTGGTAAAAATGCTCGCTCGCATGGAACTGGGTGACAGCATCCCGCAGGAGCTGTACCTGACCATCGCCGAAATCATCGCATTCGCCTGGCATTTGAAAGGCAAGTTTCCGGTGGGATTCGATCCCGATCCTGAGCCGGTTGAGCGGGATATCACACCCCGTTGAGCGCCGCAGCATCGTGATCGTTCAACCCTGCGCGTGGTAACGGTCCGTACATCGACCTCTGTGAAGGCGGCTTGCTGCGAACGCGGTGGATCAGTCGCCATTGTCATCGCAGACACTGCGCATTAACAGGAAACCTGAGTATTGATCGTTCCCACGCTCCCCGTGGTAACGCCGCCCCGGACGCTCCGCGTCCACTCTGCGGGCGATGGCTGACGCGGAGCGTCATGAGATGCATTCCCACGCGGAGCGTGGGAACGATCAGATAATAAGAACCCTGCGCGTGAACAAAAACCTCTCTAGGAGTCGGCTTGCTGGCGAACGCGGTGGGTCAGTCGCTATCGTCATCGCAGGCACTGCGCATTAACAGGAAACCTGAGTGTTGATCGTTCCCACGCTCCGCGTGGTAACGCCGCCCAGGACGCTCCGCGTCCACTCTGCGGGCGATGGC
>NZ_JBJDOA010000003.1:83927-100379 GCF_044900785.1 Pseudomonas sp. NPDC087358 | reverse complement strand
CTAACGCCGCCCAGGACGCTCCGCGTCCACTCTGCGGGCGATGGCTGACGCGGAGCGTCATAAGATGCGTTCCCACGCGGAGCGTGGGAACGATCAGACAATCAGAACCCTGCGCGTGAACAAAAACCTCTGTAGGAGCCGGCTTGCTGGCGAACGCGGTGGGTCACTCGCCAGCATCTTCGCTGACAACACGGCGTACAGCCCATGACCGCCGCAAACGCCTGCGCAATCAATGATTGCCGTGCAACTTGGTCATCAGCTGCGCTTCGGCCTGGGTCAGGCCGCAGGATTGAGTGAGTTCGTCGATGCTGGCGCCCATGCCGACCAGACGCGCAGCCTGGGCGAAGGACAGTGTGGAGGGATCGCGCTGTTCGAGCGCGGTGATCTTGTCCGGCAGCGGCGAGACGATGGAGCGCAACTCATGCAAGTCCTCGCCCATCTTTACCGTACCGCCCTGGTAGTTCTCCAGGCGCCGGGCCAAATCACGGATGCGTTGATCACGCAGCGAGTCGGCTTCGACCTGCTGCATGGCCAGTGAACGTTGGCGCTTGGTGTGGGCCATGAACATCGCGACGCTCGCGACCCACAACACCGCCAGAAAAATGACCGCAACCTCTAGGATCAATCAGATGCTCTCCAGCTCGGACCACTCTTCCTCGGACATCATCTTGTCCAACTCCACGAGGATCAGCAGTTCGCCGTTCTTGTTGCACACACCCTGGATGAACTTGGCGGATTCGTCGTTGCCCACGTTCGGCGCGGTTTCGACTTCCGACTGGCGCAGGTAAACCACTTCAGCCACGCTGTCGACCAGGATCCCGACCACTTGCTTGTCGGCCTCGATGATCACAATACGCGTGTTGTCGCTGACTTCAACTGGCGCCAGACCAAAGCGCTGACGCGTGTCGATCACGGTCACGACGTTGCCGCGCAGGTTGATGATGCCCAGCACGTAGCTTGGCGCACCCGGTACCGGCGCGATCTCGGTGTAGCGCAGCACTTCCTGAACCTGCATCACGTTGATGCCATACGACTCGTTGTCCAGGCGGAAGGTGACCCACTGCAGAATCGGATCTTCGGAACCCTGTGCTGACGACTTCTTCATACCCCTAACCCCTTGCGTGTGGTGCTCTGCGGGCGACGCGTCGGCGCCGCCCTGTGTTTATTTGATGATGTTTACTTGCGTGCCTGCATCTGCTTGACCGCGCCGCTGGCAATCAGCTCGGCCAATTCGGAAACGTCCAGCAGCGCGCACATATGCTCGATCACGGTCCCGGCAAGCCAGGGACGTTGACCGCGATGCGCGCGCCATTTGATTTCAGCGGGGTCCAGACGCAGCGAACGGCTGACCTGATGCACCGCCAGCCCCCACTCATAACCCTGAACCGAGATAACGTATTGCAGCCCCTGACGAAAATCGTCGCGGTAGCGGTCCGGCATGATCCAGCGCGCGGTATCCAGTACCTTCAAGTTGCCCGCCTGGCTGGGCAGGATGCCGAGAAACCAGTCCGGCTGACCGAACAGCGGAGTCAGGTCATGCCCGGCCAACGGGTAGATCGAACCCAGGCATACCAGCGGTACCGCCAGGGTCAGACCGGCAACGTCGAACAGCAGGCATTCGAACGGCTCCTCTGCCCAGGCCGGACGCTCATCCGAGGTCGGCGGTGGGGTCGGCGTGCGCTGGGCCGGCAGATGCACGTCAACGACAGGCTCGACCAACGCCACAACAGGCTCGTCGACCACCGGCGCGATGACCGGTGGCAAGAGGACCGGCGCTTCAAGCACCCTGGCGACCACAGGCTCGGCAACAGGTTTGATCGCAGGCGCCGCCTGGAGCTTGACTTCAGGGGTAAACGCCAGCGACACAGGCGCAGGCCGACTCACCGGCAGCGGCACGGCAGCGGCCACCGCTTCGGCAACCGCCGAACGCAGGCGCGCGTCGTGGGCCTGCTCTTCGAGCACGGCCGCTTGAAAATCGTCAATGCCCTGGGCAACTTCCAGCTCCTCGGTCGCGTCTTGCAGCAACGCGTCGAGGTAATTCTGCAGCGCCAGTTGTGGTCGTGTTGCGATGTCCAGAGGGCGGTTCATACGGGAGCCCGAAAGTAAGTGGTGCGATTGCCGCCTGAACCAGATATCGGCTGCAGTGCAAGCCAACTTGAGCGCAAAGGCGCGTTGCCGGGGATTAAACGATCGACGGGCACGTCAGGCCACCTGCCCGACGAGCTGTTCGGTGAGCATGTGTTTGAGCAGCGTGCGGTACGCCAGCACGCCGCGGCTCTTGCCATCGAACTGCGACGGCGTGACCCCTGCCCGGCTGGCATCGCGCAAGCGAGTGTCGACCGGAATGTAGGCTTTCCAGACATGCTCGGGGTAACTGTCGCGCAGCAGCTTGAGGGTCCCCATCGAGGCCTGGGTGCGGCGGTCGAACAGCGTCGGCACGATGGTGTAGGGCAGCGGCACCTTGCGCGAACGGTTGATCATCGCCAGCGTATTGACCATGCGTTCCAGCCCCTTGACCGCGAGAAACTCGGTCTGCACCGGAATCGCCAACTGCTGGCTCGCGGCCAGGGCGTTGACCATCAGCACGCCCAGCAGAGGTGGGCTGTCGATGATCGCGTAATCGAAATCCTGCCACAGCTGCGCCAGGCTCTTGGCGATCACCAGGCCCAGGCCGCTCTGCCCCGGCGACTGACGCTCAAGGGTGGCCAGCGCGGTGCTCGACGGCAGCAGGGAAATGCGTTTGTCGCTGGTCGGCAGCAGCAATTGACCGGGCAGCCCGGCAGGCACCACGCCCTTGTGCAGGAACAGGTCGAAGCAACTGTGCTCCAGCGCGTCGGGGTTGTGGCCGAAGTAACTGGTCATCGAGCCGTGCGGGTCCAGGTCGACCACGACCACGCGCTTGCCCGCCTCGGCCAGCAAACCGGCTAAAGCGATTGAGGTGGTGGTCTTGCCGACCCCGCCTTTCTGATTGGCTACTGCCCAGACTCTCATGTGTTCGCTTTCTCCCCAGCCATTACGTCATGACCGAGACCGGTTTCAGGGGGCAGATGACGAAGATTTGACGCCTTGCGGCGGTTTGGCTGGGACAGGTGCAGTTTGTGTGCCAGCACGCCGCAGCGCCGCATCGGGTTTTGCGTTGGCCGCGGTGCCGGAGCCGGTCAGGCTGCGACGCACGTCCAGATTGCGCGAGATCACCAGCACCACCCGGCGGTTGCGCGCCCTGCCGTCGGCGGTGGCATTGGAAGTCAGCGGCTGGAATTCGCCGTAACCGACCGATGCCAGGCGTGCCGGATTGATCCCGTCCATGGCCAGCATGCGCACAATGCTCGAAGAACGTGCCGAGGACAGCTCCCAGTTGCTGGGGAACTGACCCGTGTTGATCGGCTGGTTATCGGTGAAGCCCTCGACGTGGATCGGGTTGTCGAACGGCTTGACGATTTTCGCCACCTTGTCGATCAGGTCGAAAGCCAGGTTGCTGGGCATCGCGTCGCCGCTGCCGAACAGCAGGTTGGAGTTGAGCTCGATCTCGATCCACAGTTCGTTGCCGCGCACGGTCATCTGTTTGGAAGCGATGAGGTCGCCAAACGCTGCATTGACGTCGTCGGCGATCGATTTCAGTGGGTCCTGAGCGCTCTGCCCCAGGGCTGCGTCGGTCTGTTCACTGTCCTGCACCAGCGGATCGGCGGGGCGTACGGTCTGCGGTTTCTGCTCGCCGATGGGAATCGGCTTGACGCTGCGCTCGGCTTCATTGAACACGCCGACCAGCGCTTCGGAGAGCACCTTGTACTTGCCTTCGTTGAGCGAGGAGATGGAATACATGACCACGAAAAAGGCGAACAGCAAGGTGATGAAGTCCGCGTAGGACACCAGCCAGCGTTCGTGATTCTCGTGTTCCTCAACGCGACGTCGGCGGGCCATCAGTCCATCACTCCATAAAGCCTTGCAGCTTCAGTTCGATGGAACGGGGGTTCTCGCCTTCGGCAATCGACAGCAGGCCTTCGAGAAGCATTTCTCGGTAGCGCGACTGGCGGATCGCCACGGCCTTGAGCTTGTTGGCGACCGGCAGCAGGATCAGGTTGGCCGAAGCCACGCCGTAGATGGTGGCGACGAACGCCACGGCAATGCCGCTGCCCAGCTGATTGGGATCGGCCAGGTTACCCATCACGTGAATCAGGCCCATCACAGCACCGATGATGCCCACGGTCGGCGCATAGCCGCCCATGCTTTCAAAGACTTTGGCGGCCTGAATGTCGCGGCCTTCCTGGGTCATGAAGTCAACTTCCAGAATGCTGCGAATGGCTTCCGGTTCGACCCCGTCGACCAGCAGTTGCAGGCCCTTGCGCGAGTAGGCATCGGGTTCGCTGTCAGCGACCGTTTCCAGGCCCAGCAGGCCTTCCTTGCGCGCGGTCAGGCTCCAGGACACCACACGGTCGATGCCGCCGGCCAGATCGATGCGCGGCGGGAACAGAATCCAGATGAAGATCTGAATCGCCCGTTTGAACGCGCTCATCGGCGTCTGCAACAGGCAGGCCGCCAGTGTACCGCCGAGCACGATCAGCGCTGCCGGACCGTTGAGCAATGCGCCCAGGTGGCCGCCTTCGAGAAAGTTGCCGCCGATGATGGCGACGAACGCCAGAATGATCCCTATGAGCGTCAAGACATCCATCAGATACAGGCCTCGGCCAGATGACGCCCGATATCGTCCAGGCTATACACGGCATCAGCCAGCTCGGCTTTGACGATGGCCATCGGCATGCCGTAAATCACGCAACTGGCTTCGTCCTGGGCCCAGATATGGCTGCCGCCCTGCTTGAGCAGACGCGCGCCTTCGCGGCCGTCGGCGCCCATGCCGGTCAGCACCACGGCCAGCACCTTATCGCCGTAGGACTTGGCTGCCGAACCGAAGGTGATGTCCACGCAGGGCTTGTAGTTCAGTCGCTCGTCACCGGGCAGGATCTTCACCGCGCCACGACCGTCGACCATCATCTGCTTGCCGCCTGGGGCCAGCAGCGCGAGTCCAGGGCGCAGGATGTCGCCGTCTTCGGCTTCCTTGACACTGATGCGGCACAGCTTGTCCAGCCGCTCGGCGAAGGCCTTGGTAAAAGCCGCCGGCATGTGCTGGATCAATACGATGGGCGCCGGAAAATTGGCCGGCAATTGAGTCAGGACGCGCTGCAAGGCAACCGGACCGCCCGTGGATGTACCGATCGCCACCAGCTTGTAGGCCTTGCGCTTGGGCGCAGGTGAGTTCGGTGCGTGGTGCGCCGCCCCATGAGTCGAGGCAGCCGGGCGCACGGGCGCAGGGGCAGGACGCGCAGCACTGCTGGCCGTCGGCGCACCGCTGGTGGTCGCAGTGCCGCGCAGGGCGGTGGCAGCCGGGGCCGCCGTCGCAGGCGCACTTGCCGGCGTGCTGCCGTAGCCACTGAAGCGCCGGTTGCTGCGCGAGATGGTGTGCACTTTCTCGCACAGCATCTGCTTGACCTTCTCGGGATTGCGCGAGATGTCTTCGAAATTCTTGGGCAGGTAATCGACCGCGCCGGCATCCAGCGCATCCAGGGTCACCCGGGCGCCTTCGTGGGTCAGCGAGGAGAACATCAGGACCGGTGTCGGGCAACGCTGCATGATGTGACGAACGGCGGTGATGCCATCCATCATCGGCATTTCGTAGTCCATGGTGATCACGTCGGGCTTGAGGGCCAAGGCCTGCTCGATCGCTTCCTTGCCATTGGTGGCGGTACCGACCACTTGAATCGTTGTGTCAGAGGAAAGAATTTCCGAGACGCGCCGGCGGAAAAAGCCCGAATCGTCTACCACCAGAACCTTGACTGCCATAAACACTCCATTGGGCGAAACGGGTCACGCCCGTAGCCCACTTCATCAGACTTGACACAATGAGTGTCAAAACACGGTGCCGCTCTTGTAGCAGTCCGGCATGCCGGCGGTAGCGATCTTGCCGACGTCGCCGCCGGCAAGCCGCGCTGCTACAGATCACGTGGCGCCGTGGCAGCCAGCGCGCTCGTTGACATCAAATACGCCGTGCGGCGTAACGCTTGAGCATGCTCGGCACATCGAGAATCAGCGCGATGCGGCCGTCACCGGTAATGGTGGCGCCGGACATGCCTGGCGTGCCTTGCAACATCTTGCCCAGCGGTTTGATGACCACCTCTTCCTGGCCCACCAGTTGATCGACGACGAAGCCGATGCGCTGGGTGCCAACCGACAGGATCACCACATGGCCTTCACGCTGCTCCTCGTGAACGGCCGAACTGACCAGCCAGCGCTTGAGGTAGAACAGCGGCAGCGCCTTGTCGCGCACGATCACCACTTCCTGACCATCGACGACGTTGGTGGTCGACAGGTCCAGGTGGAAGATCTCGTTGACGTTGACCAGCGGGAAGGCGAACGCCTGGTTGCCCAGCATCACCATCAGGGTCGGCATGATCGCCAGGGTCAACGGGACCTTGATGACGATCTTCGAGCCCTGGCCCTTGGTCGAGTAGATGTTGATCGAGCCGTTGAGCTGGGCGATCTTGGTTTTCACCACGTCCATGCCCACGCCACGGCCCGACACATCGGAAATCTCGGTCTTGGTCGAGAACCCCGGGGCGAAGATCAGGTTGTAGCAATCGCTGTCGCTCAGACGGTCGGCGGCGTCCTTGTCCATGACCCCCCGCTTGACCGCGATGGCACGCAGGACCGCTGGGTCCATGCCTTTGCCGTCATCGGAAATCGACAGCAGGATGTGATCGCCTTCCTGCTCGGCCGACAACACCACGCGCCCGCCACGGGCCTTGCCCGAGGCTTCGCGCTCTTCCGGCGATTCGATGCCGTGGTCCACCGCGTTGCGCACCAAGTGCACCAACGGGTCGGCCAGGGCCTCGACCAGGTTCTTGTCCAGGTCGGTTTCTTCACCGACCAGTTCAAGGTTGATTTCTTTCTTGAGTTGACGCGCCAGATCGCGGACCAGTCGCGGGAAGCGACCGAAGACCTTCTTGATCGGCTGCATGCGGGTTTTCATCACCGCGGTCTGCAGGTCGGCGGTCACCACATCCAGGTTGGACACGGCCTTGGACATGGCCTCGTCAGCGCTGTTGGCACCCAGGCGCACCAGACGGTTACGCACCAGCACCAGTTCGCCGACCATGTTCATGATTTCGTCCAGCCGCGCGGTGTCGACCCGTACGGTGGTTTCGGCCTCGGTCGGTGCCTTTTCGCCCGCCGCAGCAGGGGCGCGGGCAACGGCCGGAGCCGGAGCGGCCTTGGCCGGTGCCGCAGCAGGTGCGGACGCAGCAGGGGCCTTGGCAGGCTCGACTTTCGCTGCCTGAGGCGTGACCGCCTCGGCCTTCTTGGCCGGCGCCGCGGCAGTCGCAGCACTGGCGGCTACCGCCGGCTCGAACTTGCCTTTGCCGTGCAACTGGTCAAGCAGATCTTCAAATTCGTTGTCGGTGATTTCATCCGAAGCTGCGGCTTTTGGCGCAGCGGCAGGTGCGGGTGCAGCGGCGACCGGGGCGGCACTGCCTTCAGGCGAGAATGAACCCTTGCCGTGCAGCTGATCGAGCAGCGCTTCGAATTCGTCATCGGTGATCTCGTCGCTGGCCGCAGGCGCAGCGGCTGTCGCCGGCACCACAGGCGCCACGGCATCGACCGCGAACTGACCTTTGCCATGCAATTGATCGAGCAACGATTCAAATTCGGCATCGGTGATGTCATCGCTGGCCGGCGCTGCAGCTGGCGCTGGCGTGGACACGGCGGCGGGCGCAGCAGCACCGGCTGCCTGGGCCTTGACCGCGTTGAGCGAATCGAGCAGTTGTTCGAATTCCAGGTCGGTGATGTCTTCGGACGGCGCCTCGGCGACGGCCTCGACGAGCGCTGCTGGTTCAGCCGCCACTTCATCAGCCGACGCAGGCTCGGCCAACCGCGACAGCGCTGCGAGCAACTCGGCCGTGGCCGGGGTGACGTCCGTGCGTTCACGGACCTGACCGAACATGCTGTTGACGGTGTCCAGCGCTTCGAGCACAACGTCCATGAGTTCGGCATCGACCCGGCGCTCACCTTTGCGCAGGATGTCGAACACGTTCTCGGCGATGTGGCAGCATTCAACCAGCTCGTTGAGCTGGAGGAAGCCGGCGCCCCCTTTTACAGTGTGAAAACCGCGAAAAATTGCATTGAGCAGGTCCGCATCATCCGGTCGGCTTTCCAGCTCGACCAGTTGCTCGGACAACTGCTCCAGAATCTCGCCGGCCTCTACCAGAAAATCCTGAAGGATTTCTTCATCGGCGCCGAAGCTCATTGGGGGTGCTCCTAAAATTAACCGTCAAACCGATCCAGGGGCTGTGCAAGGGTCTGCGCGCATTGCCTTCGTCGAAGCATTCGCACGCCAGACCCACAGCCACTTTCACATAGAACTCAGTATCTAGAATCTAGAAGCCAAGGCTCGATAGCAGATCGTCTACATCATCCTGACCGGATACGACGTCTTCACGTTTATCGGCATGAATCTGCGGACCTTCACCCTTGGAATGAAGTTTTTCTTCTTCTTTCTGCTTACGGAACAGTTCCTGGTCGTGCTCGATCCCGGCGAAGCGATCCACCTGGCTTGCCATCAGCACCAGCTTGAGCAGGTTGCTTTCGACTTCGGTCACCAGTGTGGTCACGCGCTTGATCACCTGACCGGTAAGGTCCTGGTAATCCTGAGCCAACAGAATGTCGTTCAGGTGGCTGGCGACCTCATGGGTCTCTTTTTCGCTGCGCGTCAGAAAACCATCGACGCGACGAGCCAGGTCCCGGAACTCTTCGGCACCGATCTCGCGACGCATGAAGCGACCCCAATCGACGCTTAGCGCCTTGGCGTCGGCGCTCAGGCCGTTCATCAGCGGCGTGCTCTGTTCCACCAGATCCATCGTGCGGTTGGCCGCACCCTCCGTCAGCCTGACAACATACGACAGGCGCTCGGTGGCATCGGTGATCTGGGACACTTCTTCGGCTTGCGGCATGTGCGGGTCAATCTGAAAATTGACGATCGCACTGTGCAGTTCACGCGTCAGCTTGCCAACTTCCTGATACAGGCCGCGATCGCGGGTCTGATTGAGCTCATGGATAAGTTGCACGGCCTCGCCGAACTTGCCTTTTTCGAGGCTGTCGACCAGTTCTTGCGCGTGTTTCTTCAGGGTCGACTCAAAGTCACCCATCGTCGAATCTTTGGAATCCATAGCGCCCTCGCAGCGGACATCAGCTATTGACGCGCTCGAATATCTTCTCGATCTTCTCTTTGAGCACCTGGGCGGTGAAAGGCTTCACCACGTAGCCGTTAACGCCGGCCTGAGCTGCTTCGATGATCTGCTCGCGCTTGGCTTCGGCGGTCACCATCAGCACCGGCAGGCTGCGCAGACGCTCGTCGGCACGCACCTGACGCAGCAGGTCGATGCCAGACATGCCAGGCATGTTCCAGTCAGTCACCAGAAAGTCAAAAGCGCCGCTCTGCAGCATCGGCAATGCGGTGGTACCGTCATCCGCTTCGGCCGTGTTGGTGAACCCAAGGTCACGCAACAGGTTTTTTATGATCCGCCGCATCGTTGAGAAGTCATCAACGATGAGGATTTTCATGTTCTTGTCCAATTCGACCTCCAAGCAGTCTTTAACGCGCCCAGCACCTGGACGCGCGTTCAATCAATACCGGCACAACACACCGGTTACACGAAAACGAGGGGGTCTTTCGAAGAAACCGGGCATGAGCACAGCGGAACCGGACCTGTTGAAGACCTGATTCGACCGGCTCCTGCCTTGTCACTTTTGCGTTCCCACACATCTTGCAAGCCGGTCTTGCATCCAGCACGCAGACACCACGGTCTGCGCCCGATGCATCAACGCGCCCGCCACTCTCCCAACCGTCCCCGCAGGCGTGCGGCACACTGGCTGTGCAGCTGGCTGACCCGCGACTCGCTGACACCCAGGACCTCACCGATTTCCTTGAGGTTGAGCTCTTCGTCGTAGTACAGCGCCAGCACCAGGCGTTCACGCTCGGGCAGGTTGGCAATGGCGTCCGCCAATGCGCTCTGGAAGCGCTCGTCTTCCAGATCACGTGACGGTTCGAGCGACTGGCTCGCGCCGTCCTCGTGCAGTCCCTCATGCTCGCCGTCCTGCAACAGATCGTCGAAGCTGAACAGGCGACTGCCCAAGGTATCGTTCAAAATCCCGTAATAATCATCGAGACTCAATTGAAGTTCGGCAGCAACCTCGTGATCTTTAGCGTCGCGGCCGGTTTTTGCTTCAATTGCACGAATCGCGTCGCTGACCATGCGTGTGTTGCGGTGAACCGAGCGCGGTGCCCAGTCCCCCTTGCGCACTTCATCGAGCATTGCGCCGCGGATACGAATACCCGCGTAGGTCTCGAAACTCGCACCCTTGGTGGAATCGTATTTGGTCGACACTTCAAGCAGGCCGATCATCCCGGCCTGAATCAGATCTTCGACCTGCACACTCGCCGGCAAACGCGCCAGCAAATGGTAAGCGATGCGCTTGACCAAAGGGGCATAACGCTCGATCAGCTCATACTGGGAATCTTTGGATGATTTGCTGTACATGCGATAGCCGCTTGCTGTCATGACACTGGCCCTGCGCTGGTCTGATGAACCAGGCGTTCAACGAAAAATTCAAGATGACCACGCGGGTTCGCCGGAAGTGGCCAGGTATCGACCTTCTGCGCAATGGCCTTGAACGCCAGCGCGCATTTGGAACGGGGAAACGCTTCATACACCGCACGCTGCTTCTGCACAGCCTTGCGCACGCATTCGTCATACGGCACGGCGCCTACGTATTGCAGGGCCACGTCGAGGAACCGGTCAGTGACCTTGGTCAGCTTGGCGAACAGGTTGCGCCCTTCCTGCGGGCTCTGTGCCATGTTGGCCAGCACCCGGAAGCGGTTCATGCCGTAGTCGCGGTTGAGCAGCTTGATCAAGGCATAGGCGTCGGTAATCGAGGTCGGCTCGTCGCACACCACCAGCAACACTTCCTGGGCGGCGCGGACGAAACTGACCACCGACTCGCCGATCCCGGCAGCGGTGTCGATCACCAGCACATCCAGGTTGTCGCCGATGTCGCTGAACGCCTGAATCAAGCCTGCGTGCTGCGCCGGGGTCAGGTGAACCATGCTCTGGGTGCCGGAAGCCGCCGGTACGATGCGCACGCCGCCCGGCCCCTGCAACAGGACATCGCGCAGCTCGCAGCGACCCTCGATGACGTCCGCCAGGGTGCGTTTGGGGGTCAGCCCCAGCAGTACGTCGACATTGGCCAGACCCAGATCGGCGTCCAGCAACATGACGCGACGCCCAAGCTCGGCCAGGGCCAGCGAGAGGTTCACTGACACGTTGGTCTTGCCTACGCCACCTTTGCCACCGGTGACCGCGATAACCTGTACGGGATGCATGCTGCCCATGTTAATTTTTTACCTTGTCTTGCTCAGACCCAAGCCACATTTCGGGCTGCACGTTCACTGTGTGAACAATGCGTGGCAGACCACCGATGCAGGTATATTCCACTGTCATTTTCCTTAACCTAGCCCGCACGCTTGCCGGGGCTGTGATAAAGATCCGCAAACATGTCCGCCATCGCTTCCTCGCTAGGCTCCTCCTGCATCTGCACACTCACGGCTCGGCTTACGAGCTGGTGTCGACGCGGCAGATGCAGATCATCGGGTATCCGTGGGCCATCAGTCAGATAGGCCACAGGTAATTCGTGTGTCACCGCAAGGCTCAGCACTTCGCCCAGGCTTGCGGTTTCGTCCAGCTTGGTCAGGATGCACCCGGCCAGACCGCAACGCTTGTAACTGTGATAGGCCGCCGACAGCACCTGTTTCTGACTGGTCGTGGCCAACACCAGGTAATTGCGCGCCTTGATGCCGCGACCGGCCAGGCTTTCCAGTTGCAAACGCAGTGCCGGATCGCTGGCCTGAAGGCCTGCGGTATCGATCAGCACCACGCGCTTGCGCAGCAATGGCTCCAGCGCCTGCGCCAGGGACTGCCCCGGATCGACATGCGTCACCGGCACATTGAGGATACGCCCCAGTGTCTTGAGTTGCTCCTGAGCACCGATCCGGAAGCTGTCCATGCTCACCAGCGCGATGTTTTGCGCGCCGTATTTGAGCACATAGCGGGCGGCAAGCTTGGCCAGCGTGGTGGTCTTGCCCATACCGGCAGGACCGACCATGGCGATCACACCGCCCTCCTCCAGTGGCTCGACGTCCGGCGTTGCGATCATGCGCGCCAGATGCGCCAGCAACATACGCCAGGCGTGAGGCTGGTCGTCGGTCTCCGGCACCATCGCCAGCAGATCGCGCGACAGCGGGCCGGACAAGCCGACGCGTTGCAGGCGGCGCCACAGGTTGGCCTGTTGCGGACGGCTGCCTTGCAGTTGATTCCAGGCCAGCGAACCCAGCTGGACTTCCAGCAGTTCACGCAGGCCATTCAATTCCGAACGCATCGAGTCGTAGGCACGCTGGCTGACACCCGGATCGGCGGCTGCACGCTCGGCGCGCTCGGCACGGTCCGCGGCGATGGCGGCGTGGATCGAGGGGCGGAACGGTTCGTCCAGCGTCGGCTCGATCTGCTTGCTGTCGTCCATCGCAACGCCGGTGAACAGCTGACGGTTGGCCACAGTGTCGACTTCGCTGCGATGGGTCAGCTCGGCCTGTGCGGTGACGATGCGTGACTGGGTCTTGCGCAGCTCGTCTTCAAGCTCGATGTTCGGCACGCGCGGGGCCAGCGCGGACAATTTGTAGTCCAGCGCGGCAGTCAGTTCCACACCGCCGGCGATCCGCCGGTTGCCGATGATGGCCGCTTCCGCGCCCAGCTCATCACGAACCAGTTTCATGGCTTGTCGCATATCGGCGGCGAAAAAACGCTTAACTTGCATGACTCACTACCTCAGCCGTTCGGCCCGACAGTCGCTACGATGGTGACTTGCTTATTGTCAGGAATTTCCTGGTAAGCCAATACATGCATATTCGGTACAGCCAGGCGTCCAAAGCGGGACAACATGGCCCGAACCGGACCTGCGACCAACAAAATTACCGGCTGACCCTGCATCTCCTGACGCTGCGCCGCTTCGATCAACGAGCGCTGAAGTTTCTCAGCCATGCTCGGTTCGAGTAGAACGCCTTCTTCCTGACCCTGTCCTGCCTTCTGCAGACTATTGAGCAAAATCTGTTCCAACCTTGGCTCTAGCGTGATAACAGGCAGCTCCGGCTCAATGCCGACAATGCTTTGCACGATTGCACGGGACAATCCGACCCGTACGGCAGCCACCAGCGCGGCGGTATCTTGACTCCGTGCAGCGTTGTTGGCGATCGCCTCGGCAATGCTGCGGATATCGCGCACCGGCACCTGTTCGGCCAACAGCGCCTGCAGCACCTTGAGCAACGCCGACAGCGAGAGCACACCTGGCACCAGCTCTTCAGCAAGCTTTGGCGAGCTCTTGGCCAGCAGCGTCATCAGTTGCTGGACTTCTTCATGCCCGATCAACTCATGAGAGTGTTTGTAGAGAATCTGGTTCAAGTGAGTTGCCACTACCGTGCTGGCATCCACCACGGTATAGCCCAGCGATTGCGCTTGCGCACGCTGGCTGATCTCGATCCAGACCGCCTCAAGACCAAATGCCGGGTCTTTGGCAGTAATGCCGTTGAGGCTGCCAAAGACCTGACCGGGGTTGATCGCAAGCTCGCGGTCCGGGTAGATCTCGGCTTCGGCCAGGGTCACGCCCATCAGGGTCAGGCGATAGGCGCTGGGCGCCAGATCCAGGTTGTCGCGAATATGCACGGTCGGCATCAGGAAACCCAGTTCCTGGGACAGCTTCTTGCGCACACCCTTGATCCGTGCGAGCAACTGACCACCCTGATTGCGGTCCACCAGCGGAATCAGGCGATAGCCCACTTCCAGGCCGATCATGTCGATCGGCGTCACGTCATCCCAGCCAAGCTCCTTGGATTCCTGCGCACGGATCGGCGAAGGCAGCAGTTCCTGCTGACGCTTGACCTCCTGAATGGCGGCAAACTTGACCTCGTTCTGTTTCTTCCACAGCAGGTATGCGCCACCGGCTGCCACGATGCCCAGGCTGATGAACGAGAAATGCGGCATGCCGGGCACCAGGCCCATGACCACCATGATCCCTGCCGACACCGCCAGCGCCTTGTGCGAGGCGAACATCTGGCGGCTGACCAGCTTGCCCATTTCTTCGGAGCCCGATGCCCGAGTGACCATGATCGCCGCGGCAGTCGAGAGCAACAGCGATGGCAACTGCGCCACCAAACCGTCACCGATGGTCAACAGCGCATAGACCTTGCCCGCATCGCCGAACGACATGTTGTGCTGGATGATGCCCACCAGCATGCCGCCGATGAGGTTGATGAACAGGATCAACAGACCGGCGACGGCGTCACCGCGTACGAATTTACTGGCACCGTCCATGGAACCGTAGAATTCGGCCTCCTGAGCGACTTCCAGACGGCGGCGCTTGGCTTCGGGCTGATCGATCAGGCCGGCGTTGAGGTCGGCGTCGATGGCCATCTGTTTGCCGGGCATCGCATCGAGGGTGAAACGCGCGCTCACCTCGGAAATACGACCGGCACCCTTGGTGACCACCACGAAGTTGATGATCATCAGGATCGCAAACACCACGATACCCACCACGTAGTTACCGCCGATCACCACCTCACCGAAGGCCTGGATCACCTTGCCGGCAGCGGCGTGGCCGTCCTGGCCGTGGAGCATGACCACGCGGGTCGAGGCAACGTTGAGCGCCAGGCGCAACAAGGTTGCGATCAGCAGGATGGTGGGGAACACCGAGAAATCCAGCGGCCGCAGGGCGTACACACAGACCAGCAGGACGACGATGGACAAGGCGATGTTGAACGTGAAGAACACGTCCAGCAGGAACGGCGGCATCGGCAACATCATCATTGCCAGCATGACCAGCAACAGCAACGGCACGCCTAACTGGCCACGACCAAGGCCGACCAGTCCAATGCGAGCGTTAGAGATTAACTGAGAGCGATCCACCGATTCTGTACCTGCGCGTTAAATCAAACTTTTGACGCCAGAGGCGCTGTAACACAGGTATTGCAAAAACCTGTCCAACTCTGCGGACAGATGAAAAATATCAGAGTGCCACTATTCAGGACTGTGGAGTGGTTGGCACTTTGGGTCTGGCTGAGCTTGCTGGCCTCTGCCTCACGGCAGAAGCGTTTCGCCTTCGGCGAGTTACTTGGAAAAGCACCCCAAGTAACCAAGGGTGCCTGCTCCTGGTTAGGCCCGACTACGTCGGGTTCCTTCACTCCGGCGACGCTCCGTGGGCCCGCGCTGAACGGACATCCATGTCCTAGCAGCGCTCTCGCGGCATCCATGCCGCTCATCCCACTGCGCATCGCCTGCGTTCAGCCTGCACCGAAGTCGCGATTGGAGTCGCCTGAAGCGTCGCGCATGAAGATCAAAAGTCAGAGCAAAGGCAGAATCACGAGCAGGAATCTCAACCCCGGCAGTGAAAGGTCACTGTTCGTCTTTGATTTTGCCTTCCTGACCAGATATTCCAGACGACGCAGAACGCGACTTGGGTGCAGGCTGAACGCAGGCGGCGCGCAGTGGGCCGAGCGACATGGATGTCGCGAGAGCCGCCCCCGCCATGGATGGCGGATGGCGGCGGGCCCTCGGAGCGTCGCCGGAGTGAAGGAACCCCGACGCAGGAGGGGCCTAACCAGGAGCAAAAGCGCTTTGGTGACTTTCGCGCTTTTTGAAAGTGACCCGCCGTAAGGGCGGAACCAATATCTGCAGCACCCCCAATAAGGGAACGGTCACTGTTCGCCTTTGATTTTGCCTTCCTGACCAGAGATGCCAGACGACGCAGAACGCGACTTGGGTGCAGGCTGAACGCAGGTGGCGTGGAGTGGGCCGAGCGACATGGATGTCGCGAGAGCCGCCCCCGCCATGGATGGCGGATGGCGGCGGGCCCTCGGAGCGTCGCCGGAGTGAAGGAACCCCGACGCAGGAGGGGCCTAACCAGGAGCAAAAGCGCTTTGGTGACTTTCGCGCTTTTTGAAAGTGACCCGCCGTAAGGGCGGAACCAATATCTGCAGCACCCCCAATAAGGGAACGGTCACTGTTCGCCTTTGATTTTGCCTTCCTGACCAGATATGCCAGACGACGCAGAACGCGACTTGGGTGCAGGCTGAACGCAGGTGGCGCGCAGTGGGCCGAGCGACATGGATGTCGCGAGAGCCGCCCCCCGCCATGGATGGCGGATGGCGGCGGGGCCACGGAGCGTCGCCGGAGTGAAGGAACCCCGACGCAGGAGGGGCCTAACCAGGAGCAAAAGCGCTTTGGTTACTTTCGCGCTTTTCGAAAGTGACCCGCCGTAAGGGCGGAACCAATATCTGCAGCACCCCCAATAAGGGAACGGTCACTGGTCGTC
>NZ_JBJDOA010000003.1:17053-83832 GCF_044900785.1 Pseudomonas sp. NPDC087358 | reverse complement strand
AGCGCTTTGGTTACTTTCGCGCTTTTCGAAAGTGACCCGCCGTAAGGGCGGAACCAATATCTGCAGCACCTCCAATAAGTGAACGGTCACTGTTCGCCTTTGATTTTGCCTTCCTGACAAAATATGCCAGACGACGCAGAACGCGACTTGGGTGCAGGCTGAACGCAGGCGGCGTGGAGTGGGCCGAGCGACATGGATGTCGCGAGAGCCGCCCCCCGCCATGGATGGCGGATGGCGGCGGGCCCACGGAGCGTCGCCGGAGTGAAGGAACCCCGACGCAGGAGGGGCCTAACCAGGAGCAGAAGCGCTTTGGTTACTTTCGCGCTTTTCGAAAGTGACCCGCCGTAAGGGCGGAACCAATATCTGCAGCACCCCCAATAACGGATATACCCCCAGAACCCAGAACCCCGAACCCCGAACCCCGAACCCCGAACCTAAGAGTCGCGCCTTAAATCCGGCGGTATCGGCAGGTTATCGTTCAGCGGATCAGGCCGTTTCCCGCGTCCGGCACGGTATTGGCGGATCTGGTAGACGTAGGCCAATACCTGCGCCACGGCCAGGTACAAACCTGCTGGAATTTCCTGCTCAAGCTCGGTGCTGTAGTAGATCGAACGGGCCAGCGCCGGCGATTGAAGCAACAGGATCTGGTGCTGCGCCGCAATCTCGCGAATCTTGAGCGCCATGAAATCGCTGCCTTTGGCCAGCAGCATGGGCGCGCCGCCCTTGTCCGGGTCGTACTTGAGCGCCACGGCGTAGTGGGTCGGGTTGGTGATGATCACGTCGGCATCGGGAATCGCCGCCATCATCCGGCGCTGCGACATCTCGCGCTGCAACTGCCGAATCCGCTGCTTGACCTCAGGCCGCCCTTCGCTGTCTTTGTGCTCATCGCGCACTTCCTGCTTGGTCATCAACAGCTTCTTGTGCGCTTCATACAGCTGTACCGGCACGTCCACCGCGGCGATGATCAACAGGCCGAACGCCATCCACAATGTGCTCCAGCCCACCAATTGCAGGCTGTGCACGACGGCCATCTCCAGCGGCTCGTGGGCGATGGCCAGCAGGTCGCTCTTGTCCTTGGCCAGGACCACGATGGCCACCACCAGCACGATGAGAAACTTGGCAAAGGATTTGAGCAGTTCGATCAGCGACTTGGGCGAGACCATGCGCTTGAGGCCCGCTGCGGGGTTCATGCGGCTGAACTTGGGCGCCAGCGAGCCCGCTGCGAACAGCCAGCCGCCCAGCGAGATGGGGCCGATCAGTGCGGCCAGGGTCAGCGCCACCAGGATCGGCTGGACCGACAACAGCGCGGCCTTGCCCGAAGCCATCAACATCAGACTCATGCTGCGTTCATCCATCAGCGCTTCGCGGGAGATGGTGAAGTTGTCGCGCATCAGCTGCATCATCATTTGCGCCATCGAACCGCCGAACGCCAGCAAACCGGCGGCGCCGACGATCATCACGATGACCGTGTTGAGCTCTTTGGAGCGGGCAATCTCGCCCTTCTCACGCGCCTCTTTCTTGCGCTTGTCCGTGGGGTCTTCTGTCTTGTCCTGACCGCTTTCGCTTTCAGCCATGTCAGCGCGCCTTGACCATTTCCCTGAGCAACTGCAAGGCGTCGACCGCCAGCGGTTGATACTGATTGATGATATCGCCGAGAGAGACCCACAAAATCCCCATGCCCAGCACCAGTGTCAGCGGAAAGCCGATCGAGAAGATGTTCAGCTGCGGCGCCGCGCGGGTCATCACGCCCATGGCAATGTTGACCACCAGCAGCGCAGTGATCGCCGGCAACACCAGCACCAGCGCGGCACCGAGCACCCAGCCCAGGCGCAGCACCAGCTCCCAGAAGTTAGCCGCCACCAGCCCGTCGCCCACCGGCAAGGTGGTGAAGCTTTCGATGAGCACTTCGAACACCACCAGATGGCCGTTCATGGACAGGAACAGCAAGGTGACCAGCATGGTGAAGAACTGCCCGATGACCGCGGCCGACACGCCGTTGACCGGGTCGATCATCGAGGCGAAGCCCATGCCCATCTGGATCGAGACGATCTGCCCGGCGATCACGAACGCCTGAAAGAACAGCTGCAACGACAAGCCCAACGCGGCGCCGATAATGATCTGCTCGGCGATCAGCAGCAGTGCGCTGAGGTCCAGCGCGTGAACCTGCGGCATGGCCGGCAGGCTGGGCGCAACCACAAAGGTGATCGCCAGCGCCAGATACAGCCGCACCCGCTTGGGCACCAGGTTAGTGCCGAAGATCGGCATGGTCATCAGCACCGCGGCGATGCGAAACAGCGGCAGCATGAAGGCCGCCACCCATGTGCTGATCTGCGTGTCGGTCAGCGCCAGCACAGGTTCCATCGACGATCAGCCAATCACTTGCGGAATGCTGGTGTACAGGTTGGTGATGTATTCCATGAACGTGCGCACCAGCCAAGGGCCGACGACGATCAGGGTCACCAGCATCACCAGCAGACGCGGCAAAAAGCTCAGGGTCTGTTCGTTGATCTGGGTCGCGGCCTGGAACATCGACACCAGCAGGCCGACGATCAGGCTCGGCACCACCAGGATCGCCACCATGGTCGTGGTCAGCCATAACGCTTCGCGAAACAGGTCCACTGCTACTTCGGGGGTCATGCCGGGCACTCCTCGTCAAACAGGTTCATACGCCGCCAAAGCTGCCGGCCAGCGTGCCAATGATCAATGCCCAGCCATCCACCAGCACGAACAGCATGATCTTGAACGGCAGGGAAATGATCAACGGCGACAGCATCATCATACCCATGGCCATCAGCACACTGGCGACCACCAGGTCGATGATCAGAAACGGGATGAAAATCATGAAGCCGATCTGGAATGCGGTTTTCAGCTCCGAAGTCACGAACGCCGGAACGATGATCGTCAGCGGCGCGGCATCGGGCGTGGCGATGTCGGTGCGCTTGGACAGGCGCATGAACAGCTCCAGATCACTGGAACGGGTCTGCGCCAGCATGAAGTCCTTGATCGGCCCTTCGGCCTTGACCACGGCGTCCTGAGCGCTGAGTTTTTCCGCCAGATACGGCTGCAAGGCATCGTTGTTCACCCGGTCGAACACCGGCGCCATGATGAACATGGTCAAGAACAGCGCCATACCGGTAAGGATCTGGTTGGACGGGGTCTGCTGCAGACCCAGCGCCTGACGCAGAATCGAGAACACGATGATGATCCGGGTGAAACTGGTCATCAGCATGACGAACGCCGGAATGAAGCTCAGCGCGGTCATGATCAGCAGGATCTGCAGATTGACCGAGTATTCCTGCTGACCGTTGGCGCCAGTACCCAGCGTGATCGCCGGGATCGACAACGGGTCGGCGGCGAACGCCAGCGGCGCTGCCAGCAGCAACAGCAGCGTCAAGACAATGCGCATCAGTGGTTATCCTTCTGACCCGGGGTAGCAGGACCTTCTTTGCCCGGCCGTGGCCCGGCAATGCCCTTGTTGCCCAGGACTTCCATCAGGCGTCTGGCAAACTCAGGCGTGGTGTTCTGGGTTTCAGGCACCACGACTGGATCATTCATTACGTGCAGCGCGGTGATGCTGCCTGGCGACACGCCGAGCAGGATCTGCTCCTTGCCGACCTGTACCAGCACCAGGCGATCGCGCGGCCCGAGGGCGCGCGAGCCGACCAGTTCGATTACCTGGTTGCCCGCAGGACCGGTGCGCTGGACCCGGCGCATAAGCCAGGCCAGTACGAAGATCAGGCCGACCACCAGCAGCAACCCCAACACCAGTTGCAGCAGTTGCGCGCCGACCCCGGCGCTCAACGCACTCGAAGCCTGCGGCACAACCACCGGCACAGCGCCCGGGCCGGCAGGTGCCACCGCAGCGGAGGTCGCCGGATCGGCCGCCATCACCGCCCACGACAACATCAGCGCCGACAGGCCCGCCAGCCCTTTGAGGAAACCACGCATTCAGCGCAGCTTCTTGATGCGTTCGCTTGGGCTGATCACGTCGGTCAGGCGAATGCCGAACTTCTCGTTGACCACAACCACTTCACCGTGAGCGATCAATGTCCCGTTGACCAACACATCCAGCGGCTCGCCTGCCAGACGATCGAGCTCGATCACCGAACCCTGGTTCAGTTGCAGCAGGTTGCGGATGTTGATGTCGGTGCTGCCCACTTCCATGGAGATCGACACCGGAATGTCGAGGATCACGTCCAGGTTCGGACCGTCCAGCGTCACCGGGCCATGGTTTTTGGCCACACTGCCAAATTCTTCCATGGCCAGACGGTTGGTGGAGTTTCCGGCATCGGCCGCCAGCAGCGCGTCGATGTCGTCCTGCCCGCCCTCTCCCGCTTCACCCAGGGCCGCAGCCCACTCGTCGGCCAGTGCCTGGTCGTCTGTGGAGTTCATATCGTTTTCATCAGCCATGGTTTCCTCGGCGAGCATTGATTCGTTTTACACAGCACATTCTGAAGCTGACGAGCAAACGTCAGCGGCGTTCTAACGGTTCGACGACCTGCAGGGCCAGATTACCCTTGTGCGAACCGAGCTTGACCTTGAACGACGGTACACCGTTGGCGCGCATGACCAGATGGTCGTTGAGCTCCACCGGGATCACATCACCCGGCTGCATGTGCAGGATGTCCCGCAGCTTGAGCTGACGACGGGCAACCGTGGCGCTCAGTGGCACCGAGACGTCCAGCACGTCCTGCTTGAGGGCGTTGACCCAGCGTTCGTCCTGGTCGTCCAGATCGGACTGGAACCCGGCATCGAGCATTTCGCGGACCGGCTCGATCATCGAGTACGGCATGGTCACGTGCAGGTCACCGCCGCCGCCATCGAGTTCGATGTGGAAGGTCGACACCACGATCGCTTCGCTGGGGCCGACGATGTTGGCCATGGCCGGATTCACTTCCGAGTTGATGTACTCGAAGTTGACTTCCATGATTGCCTGCCAGGCTTCTTTGAGGTCGATGAAAGCCTGATCCAGCACGATTCGCACCACGCGCAATTCGGTCGGCGTGAATTCCCGGCCTTCGATCTTGGCGTGACGCCCGTCGCCGCCGAAGAAGTTATCCACCAGCTTGAATACCAGCTTGGCATCCAGGATGAACAACGCCGTGCCGCGCAACGGCTTGATCTTCACCAGGTTCAGGCTGGTCGGCACGTACAGCGAGTGCACGTACTCGCCGAACTTCATCACCTGCACACCGCCCACCGCCACGTCCGCAGAGCGACGCAGCAGGTTGAACATGCTGATACGGGTATAACGGGCGAAACGCTCGTTGATCATTTCCAGGGTCGGCATACGTCCGCGGACGATGCGGTCCTGGCTGGTCAGGTCATAACTTTTGACGCTGCCAGGTTCCATAATGCTTTCGGTCTGCACCAGACCATCGTCCACGCCATGCAACAGCGCGTCGATTTCATCCTGGGACAGCAGGTCTTGCACGGCCATGTCGTGGTCCTACTGCAGTACGTAATTAGTGAAAAGCAACTGTTCGATCACGCTTTTGCCCAGTTCCTTCTGCCCGACTTCCTGCACCACGGCAGCGGCCTTCTGGCGCAGCATTTCCATGCCCACCGGGGTGGCAATGGTGTCGAACGGCTGACCGGAGAACATCATTACCAGATTGTTGCGAATGACCGGCATGTGCACTTTCAATGCTTCGAGGTCAGCGTGATCGCGTGCCAGCAGGGTAATGCTGACCTGCATGTAACGCTGACGGCCATTGACGTTGTAATTAACGACAAAGGGCGGCGTCAGAGGTTCGAAAATCGCCTCTTTCTTTACGTTCGCAGCCTGAGCCGCCAGCGCCGGATCCGGCTTGTCCTGGGACTTGTGCATGATGAACCAGGTTGCGCCGACCGACAGACCTATGGCCAGCAACAGGCCCACCACCACCATAATGATGACCTTGAGCTTGCCTTTCTTTGCGGGGTCTTTAACTGCGTCGTCGCTCTTCGCCATGCCAATAATCCGTCACTATCCAAAGGGTTCTGTGTTGCGTGACAGAGCAAGAGCAAGGGTTGTGCCACAACTGCGGCGGCAGCTGCAAGTTGTGAGCGGCAAGAAAAGCAAAAGCGGCAAGGCAGGAGAAACCGCAGTTTCCCGTACGCTTGCCGCTCTTGATCTTGCTTCTACTTGCCGCTTGCAGCTTATGGCTGCTCCTAGGCGTAATAATCGACCGCGCTGGAGCCGATCACGGTCAACGGCGCGCTTGCCGCCGCCGAGGCCGCATCCACCGGCGCGCCATCCGCGATCAGGTCGCTGCCGCCAACACCGTTGGAACCGCCGCTGCCATTACCGCGCTGACCATCGCCACCGGACTGCTGTTGCGACTGTTGCTGCCAGCCGCGGGACTGATCCGAGACGTTGACATCGACCTGCCCCATGCCCTGCTGGGCGAACGAATCACGCAGCCGCGACATCTGGCTTTCCAGGGCGTCGCGCACGCCGACATGGGCGCTCATGAACGTCACTTGGGTCTGCTGATCTGCCGCCATATTGACGCGGATGTCCAGACGCCCGAGTTCCGCCGGTTCCAGCTGAATGTCAGCCTGCTTGAGGTTCTGGCTGGACAGGTACATGACGCGGTTGACCACGCCCTCGGTCCAGCCACCCTGGTTCATCGCCAACGGCTGGTTGAGCAGCGGCGTGGTCGGGGTGGTCGAAGCGGGTTTGACCTGTGCTGCCTGGGACAGCGCCGCCAAACGATCGGCGAAGTTATCCACGCGCGTATCGCTGCTGGCCGCCTTGACGTCTTTCAGACCGTCAGCCAGCAGACCACTGAAGGCCTTCTCGCCACCGCCCTCGGTCGTGCTCTTGTCCACCGGCTGATCGCCGAGCGCCGCCAGGTTACCCGCCATGAGCTGCGCAGGATCGGCGTTGGGGTCTTGCTTGCCGTTGGTCTTGTTGGCCTCGTTGCTGCCATTGGTCGCCTGAGCCGACTGCTGCGCCTTGTTCTGCAGGGCCACTTGCACGGCGGTCAGGCCTTCGAGCGGGTCGGCCGACGGATCGAACGTGTCGTCGCTGTCGTCACTGGCATCGGCTGGCGCCTGCACCACCGGCGCAGGAACGACCGGCGCGGCGGCGGCCAACAGCGCAGGGTCAACCACTGGCTGTGGATCGACCGGCGGCTGAGTCACTGCCTCGACCGGCGGGGTGACGGCGAGCGTCGGATCCAGGACGGGTTCTGTGACGGTCGCATCAGCGACAGTCGGATCAGCAGCCGCGCTGGCGGTGTCGTCATCGGTGTCGTCACTGCCTTTGCCTGAGTCGTCGTCGGCTTTGCCGTTGACCTTTTTGGCAGGCAAGTCGTTGCCGCTATCGGCAACGGTCTTGTCGGCAGCGGCAGACGAATGGCTGGCGCTGTCCTTCTTGTCCACTGCCGGACTCTTGGCGCTGGCAGGCTTGGCCGGACTGTCGTCGACGCTCGCTGGCTTGGGCGTTGCCTGCTTGGCGAACACGCTGGAGAAGCTGGAACTGTGGTCCTTGACGGGGTCAGGCGCCTTTGCCGAAGTGGCGGCGCTGGCTTTCTGGGCTTTGGCAGCCGTCAGAGCCGTCAGTAAGGGGTTGTTGGCAAGGGCCATGTTGATCTCCGCAAGAGCACTATTACGCAGAGACCAAGCAATTGGCGGGCCAGTTCTGGGTGAGACGGGTTACAAGGTCAATATTGGGTCAGCGTGGTGTGCAGTTCGACGTCGAACAGATCGCGCACCACTGCAAATTCGCTTTCGATGGCCTTGACCAGCTGGCTGACCTGCGAAGTGCTGACAACCGTCTGGCCAATGGCGAGTTTCTCGAGCTGGCGACACAGGTCTTCCAGATGCGTGGCGCCCAGATTGCCACTGCTACCCTTGAAGCTGTGAGCCATCATGCCCAGTTGCTGACGTTGCGTGGTCGTCAACCCCGAGCGCTCGCACTCCTGGCTCAGCAGGCGCAGACCGTTGACGCGCTCTTGCGAATCCTTGATGAAGATATGCAGCAACGCCGGGTATTCGGTTTCCATGACATCGCGCAACGAATTGAGGATGCTCAGATTCACGTGATTTACCAACACTTGTTCACTCCTTGATCAAGAATCGCAGGATTATGCCAGACCCTCCCAGGCAAATTCCACACACGCCGTACGGCCATCGTCGGACCACCTGCATTGGTCGCTCAATTGCCTGACCAGACTCAGCCCCCGCCCAGACAATTGGTTGATCGCCGGGGGCAATGACAAGGTCTGTAGAGCATCGAATCCGCTGCCGCTGTCGTGCACCTGGACGGTCAGACGCCCACCCTGAGCCACCGGGACGATCTGAAAATCAAAGCGGATGAAGCCGTCCTTCAGGTTGTCCAGCCGCTCACCGCGCTGCTGGTAGTAAAGCGCAAAACCCTCGGCGTCGCGCTTGAGCGCCGAGTCCAGACCCAACACGCCATGCTCCAGCGCATTGCTGTAGAGCTCGGACAACACGATGTACAACTCGCTGCTCTGCAGGCGCAGGCCATGAACCTCCTGCAGCAGTTGCAGCAGGTACGGCAGCGGATTGAAGCGCTTGAGCGTGGAGGCACGAAACTCGAAACTGGCCGACCAGTCCAGCGGGCTGGAGTCGCCACTGTCGGTGTAGATCACCGAAGGCGGACCGAGCAGCTCCGGCTGGGAAAAGCCGATCTCGACCATGCTCACATCATCGCGGGCCTGGCCGCGGAAACGCGCCAGCGCCCACTGCACCTCTTCAATCAGCAGCGCAGGGTTGCGATTGGTGACGAACACATTCTGCAAACGTCGGGTGCCAAACATCTCGCCAGTTTCATCGGTGCTGTCCACCACCCCATCGGACAGCAGGAACACCCGGTCACCGGTGGCAAACGGATAGACTTGGGTATTGTCGTCAAAACTGCTGGCGCTCAGCACGCCCAACGGCAGATGAGTGGACACCAGCGGCGTATGCGGCCGGCCGTCGCCATGCAGCAGGTAGCCGTCGGGCAGACCGCCATTCCAGATTTCCACCAGTTGCTGTTTGAAATTCACACCGATCAGCGCCGCGCAGCAGAACATGTCCACGGGCAGGATGCGCTTGAGCTTGGCGTTCATCTCGCGCAGGGTCTCGGGCAGGCCATAACCCTTGGCCGTCATGCCGTAGAACACCTCAGCCAAGGGCATCGCGCCCACGGCTGCCGGCAGACCATGCCCGGTGAAGTCCCCCAGCAGCACGTGCATGTTGCCGGAGGGCGCCCATGCGGCCAGCAGCAGATCGCCGTTGAACAACGCATAGGGCGACTGCAGATAGCGGATATTGGGCGCGCTCAGGCAGCCGGAGTGGGCGATTTGGTCGAATACCGCCTTGGCCACGCGTTGCTCGTTGAGTAAGTACTTGTGATGTCGGGCGATCAGATCGCGCTGCTGCAGGACGGTTTCCTGCAGCTTGCGCAGTCGGTTCATGGCGTTGATCTTGGCCGCGAGCACCACCTGGTTGTACGGCTTGGCGACGAAGTCATCGCCGCCGGCATCCAGGCAACGCGCCAGCCCCTCGCCTTCGGTCATGGATGTCAGGAAGATGATCGGCACCAGGGCTTCCCCGGCCAGCTCCTTGATCCTGCGCGCCGCCTCGAAGCCATCCATCACCGGCATCAAGGCATCCATCAGCACCAGCTGCGGACGCCGTCGCTCGAACAGACCGACCGCTTCGGCACCGTCACTGGCGCTGAGCACGTCGTGGCCCTGACGACTGATGATCGCCGACAACAACATCCGGTCACTGGCATTGTCATCGGCAATGAGGATCGTCAGCCGCTCGTGTACAGGAGCGAGCATCAGCCGATTTTGAAGAGTTTGGAGAAATTGGAAATGGCGAGGATTTTGATGACATCGGCATTGCAGTTGATCAGGCGCACATCGGCGTGGTCGCCACCGGCATGATCACGCAGCAGCAAAAGCATGCCCAGCGCCGAGCTGTCCAGGTAGTTGGTCTCCTTGAGGTCCACCACATAGCGCTTTGCGGCAACGCCGGCACCTTCATAGGCGCCGCGAAACTCCTGATGCCTGGAAAAATCGAAGCGACCCTTTATGTTGATGGTCAGTTGCTGATCGTCGGATGAACGCTCGAAGGTTACTGACATAGACAAATCCCTTAGGTAAAACGGCGTCGGACGCTTGAAGTTTTAGCACCGCCAGCGAGGCGCGGCAAATGGAAGATTGCACGAAGGATCGTAGAGAGCATCAAGCCACGCCGTAGAGCTGGATTTGCTACCGCTGCGCGCCAGATCGTCGGCAAGGTGCAGCGCCACCATCCGGGCAGAAGCGATGGGCATCTGCGCTCATACAGGGATAACTGCGGGCAGTTCGATCAGAACGCCTCATGCCTGGGCAAACGCTGGGACAATTCGTCCAGCAGCTTCTGTTCGCGCTTGTCTTCCAGCGCTCGGGCTTCGTCCATGTAGCGCTGCACCAGTTTGCGCAGGCCTTCGACCCGGGCGTAGGCTTTTTGCCACTCGCCGCGGGCCTTGTTCAGGTTGTTCTGGTGCCAGCTCAGACTTTGCCGCTGCTGACTGACCGCCGTCTCCAGCTGATTCAGGAAGCGCTGGTAGTTCATCAGCCACTGCCCGGACACCCCGTGGGCGCCCTTGTCGATCCACTGCTGCTGATAGTCGGAACGAAACTTCTCAAGCTCGGCCAGCTTGCCTTCGGAGATCCGCACCTGGCCCTGAAAGTGGCCCAGACGCTGGGCCGCGGTTTTCTCGGCTTTTTCGGCCATGTCCACCACTGGCGCCAGACGGCCCGCGCGAGTTTGCGCCATGAGCTATCAGCCGCCTGCCTGAGGATTGAAGATCTTCGCCAGCAGCGCCTCGCTGTTGTGCATGCTTTCGTTGTCATGCAGCCCCTGGCGCAGGTATTTCACCAGTTGCGGCTGCAGCGAAATGGCCAGGTCGGTTTCGCGATCGCCACCGGCCACGTAGGCACCCACGCTGATCAGATCACGGCTCTGCTGGTAGCGCGACCACAGCTGCTTGAAGTACTGCGCCTGCACCATGTGCTGCGGATCGACTACCGAGGGCATGACCCGGCTGATGGACGCTTCGATGTCGATGGCCGGGTAATGCCCCTCCTCGGCCAGACGCCGGGACAACACGATGTGACCGTCAAGCACGCCCCGCGCCGAGTCGGCAATCGGGTCCTGCTGATCGTCACCTTCGGACAGCACGGTGTAGAAAGCTGTAATCGAACCACCGCCCTTCTCGGCGTTGCCGGCGCGCTCCACCAGCTTGGGCAGCTTGGCAAATACCGATGGCGGATAACCCTTGGTCGCTGGCGGTTCGCCGATGGCCAGGGCGATTTCCCGCTGGGCCTGGGCGAAACGGGTGAGCGAATCCATGAGCAACAGGACGTTCTTGCCCTTGTCGCGGAAATATTCGGCGATGCGCGTGCAGTACATGGCCGCACGCAGCCGCATCAGTGGCGCATCGTCCGCAGGCGAAGCCACGACCACCGAGCGCTTGAGGCCTTCTTCACCCAGGCTGTGCTCGATGAACTCCTTGACCTCACGACCCCGTTCGCCGATCAGCCCGACCACAATAATGTCGGCTTCGGTAAAACGGGTCATCATCCCCAACAGCACACTCTTGCCCACCCCGGTACCGGCGAACAGGCCCAGACGCTGACCGCGCCCGACCGTCAACAGACCGTTGATGCTGCGAATGCCCACGTCCAGCGGCTGGCTGATCGGGTCACGCTTGAGCGGGTTGATGGTCGGGCCGTCGAGCGGCACCCAGTCTTCGGCTTTCATGCCGCCCTTGCCGTCCAGCGGACGACCGGCGCCATCGAGCACGCGACCGAGCATGGTCATGCCCATGGGCAGGCGTCCGGTGTCTGGCAAGGGCACCACGCGGGCGCCCGGTGCGATACCGGCCACACTGCCCACCGGCATCAGGAATACCTTGGCGCCGGAAAAGCCCATGACTTCCGCTTCGACTTCCACCGGGTGATGGCTGTCGTCGTTGATCACCACGCAGCGACTGCCCATGGCCGCACGCAGGCCTTCGGCTTCCAGGGTCAGACCGACCATGCGCAGCAGGCGGCCTTCGACCACCGGCTGCGCAGGCAGGGCAATGGCGTCGGCGTAGGTGCTCAGACGCTTGCCGAAACTGGTTCGCTCAAGACGCATCGGACACGTCCGCCTGATGATGCTGCATCGACTGCTCGGCACTCTTGATCGCCGCTTCCAGATCGACACTGACGTCGGCCACGGCCGGGTGCAGCGCCTGCTCGTGCAGCTGGTCGAACATCTTGGCCAAGGCCACGCTGATGCGCGTTTCGATGGTGGCATCGATGCGGCTGTGTTCGGTTTCGACCCGGCAACCGCCCGGCTGCAACGTGTCGTCTTCGAGAATCCGCCAGTTTTCCTCATGCCGATCACGCAGCGCCTTGACCTGGGCGAAGTCCTGGGAGTTGACCAGGATCCGCACGTTGCTGGCGCCCATCGGCAACAGGCGCAGGGCGTCCTGCAAGACCTTGCCGATCTGGCTGGAATCGGTTTTCAGCTCACGCTGGATCACCTGGCGAGCAAGGTGCTCGACCAGTTGAACCATGGATTTTTCGATCTGTGCATCCTGGTCGGCAATCGGCTCCAGCAGATGCCCCATGAGGATTTCCAGGCTCTCGAGCTTGGCCGCCAGTGCCGCTTCGGCCTCCTGGCGAACCTTGAGCTGAGTGCTGTGAAAACCTTCTTTTTCACCAATGGCGAACCCTTCGTTGTAGGCGTCCTGACGGATGCTTTCCAACTCTTCCAGGGTCATCGGCTGGACTTCTTCGAGCGGCACTTCTTCGCTTTCGGCAGGCGCCGGTTCTTCGACCACCGGCTCAGGCTCGGGTGCCTCTACGTGAGGGTCGAAGCTGGGCAATGCCCAGACCCCGGCCGCTCGCGCATCCTTGGCGCGGATGAGCTCACTGTGTGGTTCTTTATCGGAGCTGAACATCGACGGCACCTGCTGTTAGATCATTTCCTCGCCACCCTTGCCGCCGAGAACGATCTCCCCGGCCTCCGCCATACGACGGGCAATGGTGAGGATCTCTTTCTGGGCGGTTTCGACGTCGCTGACGCGAACCGGGCCCTTGGCTTCCAGGTCGTCGCGCAGCAGTTCGGCGGCACGCTTGGACATGTTCTTGAAAATCTTTTCCTTGATTGCGTCGTCCGAACCCTTCAATGCCAGGACCAGCACATCGGAGGACACTTCGCGCAGCAAGGCCTGAATGCCACGGTCGTCGACGTCGGACAGGTTGTTGAAGACGAACATGAGGTCTTCGATCTGTGTCGACAGGTCTTCGTCCACTTCGCGGATGGAGTCCATGAGCTGGCCTTCGATCGAGCTGTCGAGGAAGTTCATGATGTCCGCCGCACGCTTGATACCGCCCAGCGTGGTACGCGAGGTGTTGGCGTTGCCCGAGAACTGCTTCTCGAGGATCTGGTTCAATTCCTTGAGCGCCGCAGGCTGCACGGTGTTCAACGACGAGACGCGCAGGATGATGTCCAGGCGCACCTTGTGGTCGAAATGGCTCAGTACTTCACCGGCCTGGTCAGCGTCCAGATAGGCGACGACGATGGCCTGGATCTGCGGGTGCTCAAAGCGGATGACGTCCGCAACGGCGCGCGGTTCCATCCACTTGAGGCTGTCCAGACCACTGGTGTTGCCACCGAGCAGGATGCGGTCGATCAGGCCGTTGGCCTTGTCCTCACCCAGTGCCTGAGTCAGCATCTTGCGAATGTAGCCGTCGGAGCCGATGCCCACGCCGGTCTGGTCGCCAATGACGTCGACGAACTCGCTCATCACCTGCTCGACCTGCTCGCGATGCACATTGCGCATTTGCGCCATGGCGACGCCGACACGCTGGACCTCTTTGGGGCCCATGTGACGCAACACCTGCGCAGCATCAGTCTCACCCAGGGTGAGCAGCAGGATCGCAGCCTTATCAACTCGGGTCATTTTGACCGCAGCAGCACGACTATCACTCATCTGTGTTGATCCACTCTTTTACGACCTGAGCCACACGAGCCGGGTCTTCAGCCACTAGGCTCTTGATTGCGTTGAGCTGCGCGTCATAACCCTCGCTCGGGCTCGGCAGCAGAATGCTTTGCGGACCGCCCAGACTCACGCGGTCGTTTGCCAGTTCACCGTCCATACCGACCATGCCGCCCAGCTCGACGTCGCCGTCAGCGTGCTTGCTCTTCGGATTGGTGATGTTGTTCAGCACCGGACGCAGCACACCGAACACCAGGACCAGGATGAACAGCACACCCATGGCCTGCTTGACGATGTCCCAGAACCAGGGCTGCGAGTAAAACGCGATTTCCGGAATCACTTCGCCACGATCGGTGGAGAACGGCACGTTGATCACGCTGACGCTGTCGCCACGGCTGGCATCAAAGCCCACCGCGTCCTGAACCAGACGGGTGAAGCGTGCCAGTTGATCCGCTGTCCACGGCACCATGGTGGTTGCACCGGTGGCCGCGTTGACCTTGACCTGATCGTCCACCACCACCGCTACCGACAGGCGATTGACCTTGCCCTGTTGTTGCTTGGTGTGGCTGATCGAACGGTCCAGCTCGAAGTTCTTGGTCGACTGGTTACGCTTGTCTGCCGGATACGGCGCCAGCATTGGCTGGCCGGTTGCCGGGTCCATGATCTGTTGACCGTTGGCATCGAGCAACGGTTGGCCTGGAGCGATCGCGCCGGCGGCACCAGCAGCACCGGCAGTGGCGTTCTGCGGAGCGGTTGCAGGGCCTGGCGGCTGGTTGCTCAGAGCACCCGGCACGCCTTGCGGACCGCTGCCGCTGGAGCGTTGTTCGTTGACCGTCTGCTCACTGCGCAGTGCAGGCTGGTCAGGGTTGAAGCTTTCAGCAGTCGATTCCACCGCGCTGAAGTCGACGTCGGCCGAAACCTCCGCCTTGTAGCGATCGTTGCCCAGCACCGGCTGCAGAATGTTCTGCACACGCTGGGTGAGCATGCTTTCCATGCGACGGGTGTAGTCGAACTGCTTGCCAGCCATGCTCAGTTCGGAGTTTTCACCCTGATCGGACAGCAGGTTGCCCTTCTGGTCGACCACAGTGACCTGGGATTTGGTCAACTCAGGAACGCTGGTTGCCACCAGGTTGATGATGGCCAATACCTGACCCGGCTCAAGCGAACGACCGGCGTACAGCTCCACCAGCACCGAAGCGGTTGGCTTGCGGTCATCACGGACGAACACCGAACTCTTCGGAATCGCCAAGTGCACGCGAGCGGCCTTGATGTTGTTCAGGCTGGAGATGGTGCGTGCCAGTTCGCCTTCCAGACCACGACGATAACGGGTGGCCTCCATGAACTGGCTGGTCCCCAGCCCCTGGTCCTTGTCGAGGATCTCGAAACCGACGTTGCCATCGGTTTGTGCGATACCGGCACCGGCCAGTTTGATACGGGCACGGGACAAGTCGTCGGACTTGACCAGCAACGCGCCGGAATTGGGCTCCACGGTGTACGGAATGTCAGCCTGAGCCAAGGTATCCATCACCTGCTTGGTGTCCATGCCCGACAGGCTGCCATAAAGCGGCTTGTAGTCCGGCTGCTGCGACCAAAGCACGACGGCAAAACCAATCGCCACACTGGCAGCCAGACCGACCATGAGGCCGACCTGGCGCAGCATGGTCATCTCGGACAGATTTTGCAGGAACGCCAAACCGAACATTGGCGGTTTGCTTCCTGTCGCACCCGTTTTGGCGGGTACGTTATCGGCGACGGCTTCAGCCATGACTTAAATTGTCCTCAAACCGGCATTTGCATGATGTCTTGGTACGCCTGAACCAGCTTGTTGCGTACCTGGGTCAGCGCCGTAAACGAAACGCTGGCTTTCTGCGAGGAAATCATCACATCGGTGAGATCCACGCCGCTCTTGCCCATTTCAAACGCAGTCGACAACTGGTTGGACGCCTGCTGGGTGTCGTTGACCTTGTTCACAGCCATACCGAGCAAGTCGGAAAAGCTGCTCCCACCCGCCTGCTCGGGGGCCTGGATCGCCTTGGGCATGGCCATGGCATCCATCTGCATGGAGCGCATGTCCAACATCAAGCGATTAAATTCAACACCTTGGCTCATGAACTTCTCTCTCAAAGGGGCCGCAAATTTTTGACACCGATTCAGCGGTTATCCATGTAGTAGCAACAACGATGCCAGACCAGTAAAGGCACGTTGCCACTTTTTCAGGAAAGTATTTGCACGGTTACAGAAGGGGCTTCAATCAGGCGTGAGTACTCTGTGGCAGCACGGCTTGCCGGCGGTGGCGTCCTCAAGACCGCCACCGTCGGCAAGCCGTACTGCCAAGGGCTGTGAGTTGATGTCACCAGCAAGCGCCGGCTGCCACAGGTTTGTACGTCTACAGGGTTATCCGATGTCAGGAAGCGAACAGATAACCTTCGACATCCATCCCGGCGTCACGCATCTGCGCCAGTTTGTAGCGCAACGTACGCGGGCTGATACCCAGCCGCTCGGCAGCTTCCTTACGCCGGCCACGCTCGGCGCGCAGGGTGTCGATGATCATCTGGAACTCGCGCCGGCGCAGGTCTTCACCCAACGCACCGGCCTGCTCGCCGCTGACCGGCTCGGGCGACGTATCCGCGGCACCGAACGTTGTCGGCAGCGATGCCGCCATCTGCAGCACAGGCTGATGGATTGACGCCGCGCCAAGCGCCGGAGCAAATGTCACAGGACCTGCCAGACAGAAGTCCTCGGCCTGAATCACCCCGCCCTGCTGCAGGATCAGCGCCCGCTGTACCGCGTTGTCCAACTCACGGACGTTGCCCGGCCAGCTGTACCCGACCAGACACTTTTGCGCATCGGCCGAGAGCCGCACCGGTGCGTGCTTCATTTTATTGACGTGCTTGGCCAGCAATCGCTCGGCCAACGGCAGAATATCGGCGGGACGCTGACGCAGCGACTGCCAGGCCAGCGGGAACACCGACAGGCGATAGAACAGATCTTCGCGGAAACGCCCCGCTGCCACTTCACCGGCCAGATCACGGTTGGTGGTCGCCAGCACGCGGATGTCCAGCTCGATAGGCTTGCGTGCGCCAACCCGCTCTACTTCCCGCTCCTGCAAGACCCGCAGCAACTTGGCTTGCAGACCCATGGGCATTTCCGATATTTCGTCGAGCAGGATGGTGCCGCCCTCGGCCTGTTCGAACTTGCCGGCCTGCGCCGCTATGGCGCCGGTGAACGAACCCTTCTCGTGGCCGAACAGCGTGGCTTCGAGCATGTTGTCCGGAATCGCCGCACAGTTGATGGCGATAAAGGGCTTGCTGGCCCGTGGCGATTGCTGGTGGATGAAACGTGCCAGCACTTCCTTGCCGGTGCCCGACTCGCCGGAAATCAACACCGTGGAATCGCTCTTGGCCACCCGGCTCGCCAGGTTCAACAACTGCACGCTGGCAGGCTCGACGGCAATCGGGCCTTCGCCATCAGCCGGCCCCAGACGCCCCAACGCATGACGCTGCACCAGCGCCAGCAGCGCCTTGGGCTCGAACGGCTTGACCAGATAGTCAGCGGCGCCTTGACGCATCGCTTCGACGGCGCGATCCACCGCCCCATGGGCGGTCATCAGCAACACCGGCAACTGCGGATAACGGCTGCGCAGCTGACTCAGCAGTTGATGGCCGTCCATGCCCGGCATATTGACGTCGCTGATCACCAGACTGAAGGACGCCTGCGACGCTGCCAGCAGCGCATCTTCGGCAGATCCGACGGCGTGATAGGCGTGCCCCGCCAGCTCAAGGGTTTCGCCCAGGGCTTCACGCAGGGAGTGATCATCTTCGACCAGCAAGACCTTGATCGTCATAAGTGGCTATCCCGCACGCTGGCGCCTGGAATCAGCGGCAAGGTGACGATCGCGCAGGTGCCGCGACCGGGTCGCGAACGAAACTGTACCTGCCCCTGGTGAGCCCGGGCCACCGCAGTGACCACCGCCAGCCCCAGGCCGGTGCCGGTGGTTTTGGTGGTGAAGAATGGCTCGCCGATGCGCTTGAGCGCCACGGCGTCAATCCCGCTGCCGTTATCGCTGACGCACAGGCGCAGCGTGTTGCCACGGCTGTACGCGTGAACCTTGATGCGCGTCTGACTCTTGCTGGCCTGAACGGCGTTCTCGACCAGGTTGAGCAGCGCGCCGACCAGTGTGTCGCGGTTGCACAACAGCTCCCCATCGACGCTGTCGCTCTGCCAGCGCACGACCACGTCGCGCACATGGGTCTGCGCCGCTGACTCCAGGGCCTGCACCAGTGCTTGCGGCGTCAGCCGGTCGGTCAGCGGCAGCTCACCACGGGCGAACACCAGCATGTCGCGCACTTGATGCTCGAGTTCGTGCAGGCGCTCCTTGAGGCGGCCGGCAAAACGCTGCTGAGTGTCGACGTCCAGCGCTTGCTCAGTCAGATGGCTGGCGTAGATCATCGCGGCGGACAATGGCGTGCGGATCTGATGGGCAAGCGAAGCCACCATCCGCCCCAGCGACGACAGCCGTTCGTGACGCGCCAGCTGACTTTGCAGGTGACGGGTTTCGGTCAGATCGTTGAGCAGCACCAGCTGCCCTGGCTCGGCGTCCAGCGAACGCGTGGCGATCGACAGACGGCGCCCGTCCTTCAGGGAGATTTCGTGACCGTCGTCTTCGCGTGGCGCGAAGCAGCGCGCGATGACATGCCGCCAGAGCAGGCCGATCAACGGCTCGCCGAGCAGGCCACAGGCGGCCGGGTTGGCCTCGCGAACCACCCCCGTACCGTCGATGACAATCACCCCGCCCGGCAACAGGTCGAGCAAATGCTGCAGACGGTTGGCCAGGCGCTCTTTCTCGGCCAGTTCCTGCATGCGCTGGGCACTGACCACCGCCAGCTCACCCTTGAGCTCGGTGACCCGCGCTTCGAGCAGGCTGTAGGAATCGGTCAATTGCACGGACATTTGATTGAACAGCGCAAACGCCTGTTCAAGACCTTGTCGGCTTTCCACTTCCGGGGACGGCTGCACTTGCAAACCCGTGGGTAAAACAGGTTCGCAAGACATATGAGCGGCCTGGGGCATAGTTGATCTCTCGCGGGGCTAACCGTCAGTAAACGGTGTGTTGCAAGAGACATAGCAATCCTCGTGCCGAAAAAAAACCGCTGATAAATCAGCGGTTTGTTTTTTCGGTGTCAAACGAGTGTCAGTCGTCGCCCTGATCGTCGCCTTCGCGGCGGCTCATGCCGTACTTGCGCATCTTCTCCACCAGCGTGGTGCGGCGGATACGCAGACGTTCGGCGGCGCGCGCGACAATTCCGTTGGCGTCGTCCAGCGCCTGCTGAATCAGCCCCTGCTCCAGACCGCCCAGGTAGTCCTTGAGGTCCAGGCCTTCAGGCGGCAGCATCGCGCTGTTGGCGAAATTGGGCGTATGACCGTTGATGGCCACGCGCTCTTCCAGATCGCTGCGCAAGCTGTCGACCAGTTGCTCGTCTTCGTCGTCGACGTAACGGAATTTCTTCGGCAGTTCAGCGACGCCGATCACCCCGTACGGATGCATGATCGCCATGCGCTCCACCAGGTTGGCCAGCTCACGAACGTTGCCCGGCCAGCCGTGGCGGCACAGCGACATGATCGCCGCCGAATTGAACCGGATCGAACCGCGCTTCTCGTGCTCCATGCGTGAAATCAGCTCGTTCATCAGCAGCGGAATGTCTTCCACTCGCTCACGCAACGGGGCCATCTCGATCGGGAACACATTGAGGCGGTAGTACAGGTCTTCGCGGAATCCACCGGTCTCGATCATGTCTTCGAGATTCTTGTGGGTGGCGGCGATGATCCGCACATCGACGCTCTGGGTCTTGTTGCTGCCCACGCGCTCGAAGGTACGTTCCTGCAGTACACGCAGCAGCTTGACCTGCATCGGCAGCGGCATGTCACCGATTTCATCGAGAAACAGCGTGCCACCGTTGGCCAGCTCGAAACGCCCGGCGCGGCTGGTGATGGCGCCGGTAAAGGCGCCCTTCTCGTGACCGAACAATTCGCTTTCGAGCAGCTCGGCGGGAATCGCACCGCAGTTGACCGGCACGAATGGCGCATCGCGGCGCTTGGAATGGTAATGAAGATTACGTGCGACCACTTCCTTGCCGGTGCCGGACTCGCCGAGGATCAGCACGCTGGCGTCGGTATCGGCCACTTGCTGCATCATCTGGCGTACGTGCTGGATGGCACGGCTGGTGCCGACCAGGCTGCGGAACAGATTGGGTTCGCGTTGGCGACCGCGCTCGCGGGCCTGGTCGTACATCTCGCGATAGACCTGGGCGCGGTGCAGGGAATCCAGCAGTTTGCTGTAGCTGGGCGGCATCTCGACGGTGGAAAGCACACGCCGGCGCAGGTCTTCGGCGAGGTCGGCCGAAGAATTTTCGCCCATCAGCAGAACCGGAAGGAACTCATCCCATGCGGCAACGGTCTTAAGCAGCCCTTGTAGACTGCCCGGGGCATTGACGGTGCCGACCAGCACGCAAAGGACTTCCCGAGTGGACGTCAGGGAACCCACGACTTGCTGCCAGTCGGTACTGGAGCAGGAGAGGTTCTCATCGCCGAGGAAGTTCAGAATCACCGCCATATCACGGCGGCGCTGGCTATCGTCATCGATTAGCAGAATCTTGATTTCACGCCACATGCAATAGCAACTTCCCTAGTCAACTCGATGCCCAATCAGGGGGCAAGCTTGGCTTTTGTATGGTCCGCAGAGACGCTACAGCTACCAGAAATTAGTGAACATCACTAGTTAAGTCAAAAAACCGTACACAGTCAATTTTATGGCGCACAATTTTTTTCGATCAACCAAGCGTCAACCGAACAGATGGTAAACCTTTGCGGCGCTTTTCGCTCGTTGGATCTGCGACATTTCATCGACAATTGCCTGACGCTCACCCACCGCGATATCTATCAGCTGTCGGTACACGCCCAATAACTCTTCCAGATTGCTTCGCAGCTGCGGCTCATCGTCGTTCGCCTCGCGAATGACATCGTCGACGCAGGCACGGCAGGCCAGATCGAGCTTGCCAATCGCCTCCCAGTCACGCTCGGCGAGTGCATCGACCAGGGCTTCGCGGGTTTCTTCGATTCGCTTGAGTGCGGCAATCATGGTGTTCTCCTTTACAGCGCGGGTTGCTGATCGCCAATCGCGTCCCAGCCTTCCTTCACGGTGGTCAGCAGGCCGCTGACTTCCTCGAGGATTTTTGGGTCGGTCTTGATGTTGGCCAGCGCCAGACGCTTCATCATGTAGACATACAGGTTGTCGACATGGGCCAGGGCCTGCGCCTGTTTTTCCATGTCCAGGCCTTCACGCAGACCGCCGACGATCTCGATCGCCTTGCCGATCAGGATGCCCTTGGCAGGCACGTCCTTGCGCTCGATGGCGCCTTTGGCCTGAGCGATCCGGTCCAGACCCGCTTCCATGAGCATCTGCACCAGACGGTGTGGCGTGGCTACAGCGGTCTGGGCTTGTGAGTTGACCTTCTGATACTGCCGAAGGGCTGCCATACGGTTCATGTTCTTACCTCACACAACTGGAAGTTTCTATATTCAGGGTATCGACATGGCCCTGAAAAACTTTAAGGCCAGATGCCAAAAACCCGGCACGGGGGCCGGGTCTTGATTGGCGTGACTTTTTATCAGCTCTTCGACGCGTTCAGCGAGTCGAAGAACGAGGTGATACTGGTAGCGGACGCCTTCAGCTGCCCGACGATCAAGTCCATGGCGTTGTACTTGGCAGTCAGGGTTGCGGTCAGTGTGGTGACTCGCAGATCCAGTGCCGCCTGCTGATCCTGAAGATCGCTCTGCTGCTTGTTCAGGCTGGTGGTGCGCGTATCGAAGATACCGCCGGTCTGGGTATAGGGCGTGATTGCCGCGTTCATCCGCGCAAGCAAACCGTTGCTACCGTCGCCGGTGCCGCTGAATAACTGCTGTACGTTGCCTGCCAGGCCCTTGTCCATGGCTGCCTGGAACTTGGTGCTGTCCAGCGTCAGCTTGCCGTCGGACTGGCCCGTGGTGATCCCCAGCTGCGACAGCACCGACAGATCGCCGCCGGCACCGGTGCTCACCAGCTCGTTACGGATCGCCGAAAGAATCGAGCGAGGCATCGAGTCGCCAGTCAGCGCAGCCGGGGTCACGGTAGAACCGGTCGTGGCATCGGCGGTGTCACTGACCGTGGCTTTGGTGACGGTGGAAACGGCGCCGACGACAGCGTTGTACGAGTCGATGAAAGACTGGAGCGAACTCTTGAGCCCGTCGGTGTTGGTCGCGACCGTCACCGTTGTCGTCGAGTTATCACTGCCCGGCAGCAGCGTCAGCGAGACACCACCCAGGGTCTTGGCCAGCGTGTTGCTGGTGCTGGTCACCGCCAGGCCGTTGATCGTCACCGAGGCGCTGGCAGGAACGCTGCCAATGTAGCCTGCCGAGGTTGCCGAAGTGGCATCGAGCTTATCGGTCTTGCCAATGGTGAAGCCGGTGATATCACTGGTGGTGGTGATTTCGGAACCTGCACCGGTGATTGTCGAACCCAGCACCAGACGCGAGCCTTTGTCGTCGGTGATGATGTTGGCGCTGATATTGGTGGTGCTGGTGTCAGCGTTGATTTGCTTGACCACCGACGCCAGTGTCGCACCTGTTGGAATCGTGTAGCTCTTGGAATTGCCATTTTGACTGATGGTTAATGCACCACTCGGAATGGCACTCGTAGATCCGCCAGAGAACGCAGCAGTACCGACGCTCGAACTGGTCGCAATGTTGTTGATCTTGACACTGTAAGTGCCGGGCACCGCGGTGTTGTCGGAGGTGACGGTCAGTTTGGTGGTGTCGGAAGAAGTCGCCGAGTAACCTGCGAACTGCAGCTTGCTAGTGGTGCCGACGGGCGGTTTGATCAGCGTCTGAAACGCGGACAACGCCGATTTCAGCGTACCGATGCCGGAAAGTTTGGTGGTGACCAGCTTGGTCTGGGTGGTGATCTGCGTCTGCTTGGCGAGCTTGTCGGAGTTCACCAGTGCGGTGACGATGTCCCCGATCGCGAGGCCCGATCCGAGGCCGGTTGAAGGGGTGATTGGACTAGCCATTTGCATCTCCTTTCGGTTTGATCGGTTTTTTGACTACAGCACAGTTCAAAGAAACCGCGTTCACGTTTCATGCCAGTTAAACTTTTGCGTCGAACAACAGGCTGTTTGCGTTTTTCAGACTGTCGGCGATTTTCAAGGCTTCGGCAGACGGCAATTGCCGCACCACTTCGCCCGTTTCCGTGGCAATTACTTTCACAACCACCTTGCCTGAATGCTCATCGATCGAGAATTCCAGGTTGCGACGAACCGACTGAAAGAACTTTTCCATTTCCTGAACGGCAGCTTTCAAATCCTTGGACTCTTTATCGGGATCAGAGCCTTTACTTGTCGCCGTGTCCGACTTCGCAGCATCCGCTGTGGCGTTGACGACTTGAGGCGCAGGTGTCGACTTGTCAGACCCCACGGGTACCGATGGCAACGGCTGCACCGCAGAATAAGCCACGTTCAGCCTGGTGCTGATGTCCATATACACTCACCTCTCAAAGTAAAAAGCGGGAGAGCACGCAAGCACACTCCCCCGCCAAAACTCTACTCGCTATTACTGAAGCAGTTTCAGTACAGCGGATGGCAGTTGGTTAGCCTGGGCCAGAACAGAAGTGGAAGCCTGTTGCAGAGTCTGTTGTTTGGTCAGGTTAGCCGTTTCAGCTGCGAAGTCGGTGTCTTGAATACGACCCAGTGCAGCGGTGGCGTTTTCGTTGACGTTCTGCAGGTTGGAAATGGTGCTGGTCAGACGGTTTTGCGAAGCACCCAGGTTTGCGCGGGTTTCGTTGATCTTGGCCAGTGCGGCGTCGATCGCGGTGATCGCGTTGTCGATGCTGCCGCTAGTGCCGCTGATCGATACCGAACCGCTGGCAACCGACAGGGAAGTAGCGTCGAACTTGGAGCTCAGAACCAGGTCGATGCGGTTGGCCGAACCTACGTCCGAACCTACTTGCAGGGCCATGGTGCCAGCCGAACCGTCCAGCAGGTTTTTGCCGTTCAGGTTGGTCGACTTGGCGATACGAGTCAGTTCGTCCGACATTTGGCCGAACTCGGAGTTCAGAGCGCCACGGTCAGCAGTGCCGTTGGTGTCGTTGCGGGACTGAACAGCCAGTTCACGCATACGTTGCAGAATGTTGGTCGATTCTTGCAGAGCGCCTTCAGCGGTCTGAGCCATCGAGATGCCGTCGTTGGCGTTCTTGATTGCTACGGTCTGGCCACGGATTTGCGAAGTTTCGCGAGTGGCGATCTGCAGGCCGGCCGCGTCGTCTTTAGCGCTGTTGATTTTCAGGCCGGAAGACAGACGAGTCATCGAAGTCGACAGAGCATCGGATGCTTTGTTGAGGTTCTTCTGAACATTCAAGGAAGTTACGTTAGTGTTTACTGTTAAAGCCATGATGAATTCCTCGTTAGTTGGGTACCGCGGCTATCCGGCCCTGGCAAGCGCCGGGTGTGGCCTAGAGAACCTACATAATGTTTATCGTCGTATGTCGCAGGAGCTTGAGGGCTTTTCAAAAATTTTTTGCCACCAGAGCGCCACCCCTGCTTTTGACCGGGGCTACACAGCGTTTCGGCGCGAACCTCATAAGCTTTAATCACAACGTTAAATCATTGTTCCATAACGGGTTTTCGGCCGGTCCCGCCTCGCGACGGTCCCGGTTGATGCATGGCTTATAGCAGCATCAGGATCACTGAAGCAGCTTCAACACCGCCGCCGGCAGCTGATTAGCCTGCGCCAGGATGGCGGTTGAGGCTTGTTGCAGGGTTTGTTGTTTGGTGAGCTCGGCGGTTTCGGCGGCGAAATCGACGTCCTGAATCTGCCCTCGGGACGCCTCGGCGTTTTTCACCATGTTCTGCAGGTTCTGCATGGCGCTCATCATGCGATTCTGATTGGCGCCTAGATCCGCGCGGGCTGAATTGATCTTGCTGATCGCCTTATCGATGGCTGAGATGGTGTATTCGATGTTTTCCGTACGCGCAGCCTTGTTCAGGGCTATGTCTGAAGCTTGGGCGTTCGCAACGTCCTTTTCGGCGTCAAACAGTTTTTTCTTGGCCGTGTTCAAGGTATCGATATCGGTTTGCGCGGGGCTCTGGATTGCCGCAAAAGTCGTCTCGGCAGTTTCCAATTCCGTCTTAGCAGTGTCTACCGCATCGGTCATCGCTTGCGTGACGGTGTTTGAAATATTACGAAAGCCAGAGCCGTCGATAGAAAGGGGCGTGTACTGTCCTTTGACGATGGCTTTGGAGCCAGAGGTTGTCGCGTCTGCAGGGACATCAGCCCGATCTTCAGCCGCAGCGAGGATCGACTCGGACGAGAAATCATCACTAAGAGTAAGACTGATCTTTTCCGTCGCGCCGACATTGGCACCGATCTGGAAGCTCAGCTCCCCCGCACTGCCATCGAGCAAGTTAAGCTCTGCACCGAACGTCGTTCCTTTGGCAGTCCGAGACACTTCTGCGCTCAACTTCAAGAACTCAGCATTCAAGGCAGCGCGTTCTTTGGGGCCCTTATCACCGTTCGCGGCTTGAACGGCCAAATCGCGCATCCGCTGCAAATTGTTCAGCGATTGATCCAAGGCACCTTCCGCCGTTTGAATAATCGAAATTGCCGCTCCAGCGTTACGCGTTGCCACAGTCATTCCGCGAATCTGGGTCGTGAGGCGCGTCGCCAGCTGTAATCCTGCAGCATCATCCTTAGCCGTGTTGATCCGCAAACCCGAAGACAACCGCGTCATGGCGGTACTCAACGAATCAGAGGAGCGGTTCAAGTTTCGCTGAACCGACAGCGACGCAATATTGGTATTAACGGTCAAAGCCATTTTGAATTCCCTCGTTGATAGAAACGGCAGGTTTTCAAAAAGCGGGGAAATCCATTTCTCCCGGAAAACCTACAGTTTCGTTATCGACGAATCAAAAACCGGCTTTAACCACTTCCCGCTCCGTGCCCCGGTGCCACCACGACAGATGTCGGACGATTAGCTGGCCAACTGTTTCAAATATATAAGTTAAAAAAAAACCAAAAAAAACGACCCGTCTGGGTCGTCTCTATCAACTATTGCTAACCGCCCTGTAAGAACTTTCCTTGATTAGTCCGCCATCGGAAAGATCATGCTTGGCACAACTCTACAAACTCCACCTCCAGCCAATCCGCCACGCCTATCCAGTCCTGGCGTTCCTGACAGTGCAGGATCGCGCTCAACACCTGCGTCCACTGCGCCTGCTCATCCGGCGGGCGCGAGGTCAGCAGGGGCATGGCGGTGTCGAGCAAGTCGACCATTTTCAGCGCGGCTTCGATGTCGCGGCCCAGCCGAAACAGTCGGGCGCAGTGTCGGGCGTCGTTGATGATCGGGGTATCAGGGCTCATGCGGCTGTCCATTGCGGATCGAACTCGGTGCCGGCGATGAAAGCGCCGTCGCGGCTGGTGTTGAAGAATTGCACTTCAGGGTGCAGCGCAATGTAGCGTTCCAGCTCGATAAGGTAGCTGCGGAAGTTGAGTTGGGTCTTGACCTTGTTGCCACGGCCGTCGCGCACCCAGTGTCTGGCGACGTCCAGTGCCGGCCCCAGGTCGCCGTCCTGCCAGCCGGTGTGGGTCTTGCCGCCGGGAAAGGCAAAGTCGGCGCCGAACAGGGTGATCCGCGTCGCGCCCATTTTCACCGCCAGGTCGACCGCCGGGTGGATCACGCTGCCGCCCACGTGCAGGGTGGCCTTGGGCAGTTGCTGGCGAATCCGCGAGTACACCGGGCTGCTGGAATAACCGACGTAGCGCGGGCCTTGCCAGGCTTGGAGCATGGCCACGTCCTGGCGCGGCAGATAGACCAGCGCGGTGCCTGCGCTGTGGTCGGGCGGCAAATGACGCGCCGTGATGCGGTGGTCGATGCTGACCACCAGATCAGGCTTGATGCCCTGCTTGCACAGTGGCACATAGGCGGTATCGACGCAGATCACCAACGGCCGCTCGGCCGCCTCACACCTGTGTGACAATCGCGGCAGGTGCTGTTGCAGGCTTGGGCCGGTGGCGATGATGAACACCTCGCGGCCAGGCTGCGTGGCAAACAGCGCCGCAACGTCGGTGTCGTGCTGGATCAACGCCCTGCCCTGTTCCAGGCGCTGGATGTTGTCAGGGTTGTCCGGGGAGAACTCCTGGTTGTTGAAGCCGACATGCACCTCGCTCACCAGTCGATCGCGAATCCGCGCGGCGCTGTCATCGGCCAGCACCAGCTCGGCGGGCAATGCAAAAAACGGCAGCTGTATTTCGCTCCAGGCATCGGCATAGTCCAGGCTGACCCGCGGGTCTGCCAGCCAGTCATGCTGCTCCAGCAGTTGCAGGATCAGAGCAAACAAGGCGCCGTTGAGGATGTGCACGTGAAGCTGTTGCAAGGCGGGGCCGGTCAATAGCACGCGCTGTAGATCGCCCAGCGCCGGGCCATAGAGATGAATCTGCGAGCTATCGCCAGGCAAGCTGTCGGCCTGCAGCCGGGCTTCGGCAAGGCGATCATGGCGGCTGGTGAGCTGAATGCCGGCGATGCTCAGGGTCGAGCCCCGGCCTTCGAGCAATTGCGCGGGGACAGACTCAGTGTCTTCGGCCAAAAGCCGTTGAGCGACATGCGGCCAGCGCTGCTCGATGATCGCAAGATTGCGCTGATGTATCTCGCTCATGACCGCCTTCCTTTCCCCGCCAAAGCGACAGAATGCAAAACGGCGACGTGAAGTTCAACGTCGCCGTTTTCCGTGACTCAAGGTCAGGGACGATAAATGATCGCCGAACCCCAGGACAGGCCTACACCGAAACCGCTGAGCGCCACGCGCTTCCAAGGGGCGTTGAGCACGTGCTTTTCGAGCAGCAACGGAATGCTGGAGGAGACCGTGTTGCCGGTTTCCAGCATGTCCTTGACGAACTTCTCGGGGTTCTTGCCGTCTTCGAAACGACGCGCCACCGCGTCGACGATGGCCGCGCTGCCCTGGTGGATGCAGAAGGCATCGATGTCCGACGATTGCAGATCGGAGTCTTGCAGCAGTTCATTCAAATGCGCCGGCACCTTGACCAGGGCAAAGTTGAACACCTGACGACCGTTCATGAAGAACGCGCCATTGCTGGTCTTGAGGAACTCCGCACCGCCGCCATCGGTACCGAACTTCGCCTTGCCCAGTTGCCACGGCGCGTCTTCGCCCATCCAGGTGGCGGTGGCCGCGTCGCCAAACAGCATGGTGGTGTTGCGGTCTTCAGGATCGACGATTTTCGAATACGGATCGGCGGTCACCAGCAGGCCGTTTTTCAGACCCGCAGCTTCCATGAAGCCCTTGATTGCGTAGATACCGTAGACATACCCCGAGCACCCCAGGGAGATATCGAACGCTGCGACGTGGGTCGGCAGACCGAGCTTGTGCTGGACGATGGCGGCGGTGTGCGGCAGCCCTTCTTCGTCGCCGTTCTGGGTGACGACGATCAGCGCATCAATGGACTCACGGGAAAGGTCCGGGTTGTTGGCGAACAATTGGTTGACCGCTTCGACGCACAGGTCTGATGTTTCCTGAGCATCGTCCTTGCGTGGCAGAAAAGCAGAACCGATCTTGCCAAGGATGAAGTCCTCATCCTTCCCGAATTTGGCACCCTGCGCGTAATTGTCGACGCCGGCCGCAGGCACGTAACTCGCTATGCTTTTAATGCCAATCATCATGGCTTCCCAATCTAAACTGCTGAACATCACCCATCGCCATCAGGCGGGGCATTGAAAATCCGGGGCTTGAGGCCGAAAAAGCGGCGACAAAAAGGGGTTGGCGCGTTCAGGAAGTCCTGAAAAACCGCCGTATGCCTTTATCTTCTGCAAGCACGATACAGTGAAGATGCCCGTTATGACTCACAGGTCACCAAAAGTTTTACAAGCTTTTAGCTGACCGGTGAGTACTGCGCAAGCGCGGATTGAGGCTCAGACAGGCAATTGACATGAAGTTGTCATGGGTTTTTGAAGGCTGAACGCAAATCGCCTCCGATGATCAACGACCTTTCTAGCAGCCGGCTTGCGCGAGCCGCGTTCGCACCACGCGGTAGTGTTAGAGGGATCGTTCCCACGCTCCGCGTGGGCACGCAGCGTGTGACGCTCTGCGTCACGCGACGAGCGACGCGGAGCGTCGAGGCAGGTGCTACCACGCGGAGCGTGGGAGCGATCAACGGCTTTCGCGCGGAATCAAAAGCAGGCGGTGCAACGGATGTCGATCGCCTCTACCCGCAGGACGCAAGAGGTCGGTCGCCTCTGCCCGCAGGGCGTAGGAGCAAGCTTGCTCGCGATCTGGCGCGAAGCGGCAGCAAACCCTGTGACCAGAAGCGATGCTGCATCGCGCCTCAACCAATTACGTCCCAACTCAACGGGGTTCCGCGCTTGAGCGCCTGGCGGGCGCTGCGGCCGAGCACGCTGTCGATGTGTTTTGGCGCCAGGCCGAGGCCGGGGCGGATCGCCCGCAGGTTCTGCTTGCTGAAGACCTCACCGGCTGCAATGTCTTGCACCACATACAATGAACGGCGGTATTGCAGCGACTTCTGCTCGGCCTGCGTGGCGCCGTACTGCACATGGCCCAGGCCCTGCCAGGCACGCTCGGTTTCGATCACCAGGCTAGCCATTTCCGCAGGTTCCAGGGAAAAGCTGGCGTCCACGCCGCCATCGGCGCGGTCCAGGGTGAAATGTTTTTCGATCACCGTAGCCCCCATCGCCACCGCTGCGATCGACACGCCCAGGCCCATGGTGTGATCGGACAACCCCACCTGGCAGCCGAACAGCCCGGCCAGATGCGCGATGGTCCGGACATGGCTGTTTTCAGGCGACGCCGGATAGGTACTGGTGCATTTAAGCAATACCAGGTCCGTGCACCCGGCCTGCCGGGCAGCGCGCACACTTTCGTCAAGTTCGGCGATGCTGGCCATGCCGGTGGAGATGATCATTGGCTTGCCCGTGGCGGCAACCTTGCGGATCAGCGGTATGTCGGTGTTTTCGAAACTGGCGATCTTGTAGGCCGGCACGTCCAGGCTTTCGAGAAAGTCCACTGCGGTCTCATCGAACGGCGTGGAAAACGCCAGCATGCCCAGCTGCCTGGCGCGGGCAAAGATCGGCGCGTGCCATTCCCAGGGCGTATGGGCCTTTTCATAGAGCGCATACAATGACGAGCCCGCCCACAGACTGGCGGGGTCCTTGATGAAGAACTCGCCCTGGGCAATGTCCAGGGTCATGGTGTCGGCGGTGTAGGTCTGCAGTTTGAGCGCATGGGCGCCCGCCTTGGCCGCAGCCTCGACGATGCGCAACGCCTGATCCAGCGACTGATTATGGTTGCCGCTCATTTCGGCAATGATGAACGGCGGCGCGTCGGGGCCGATTGTCCGGGAACCGATCTTGAACTGACTCATCAGAGCTCACTCGCTGCAATGACAACCGGCCAGCGCTGACCGATGCCTGAAAAATGTTGGCAGGACATGGCGTCAAACGCCCGGCCCTGTGTGTCGGTTATCGGCACGCGCGATCAATACATCAGCGATGCGCCTGGTCCCACGACCATCGACCAGCCCGCGCGAACGCTGGGCAAAAGCGCGACGCAGCGCAGGATCAGCGACAAGCCGTTCGATGGCATCGGTCAATTGTGCCGGCTGCAGCTGCTCATGCGGTCCCAGATACAGATGCATGCCGGCCTCGGCCAGCAGCTGTGCATTGAGCTGCTGATTGCGCGCGACCGCGATGCAGATCGTCGGCAAGCCCAGCGCCGCCCGCTCCCAAGTGGTTCCGCCGCCGGCACCGATGAACAGATCGACCTGCTGCATCAGCGCGAAGAAATCATCCACCACTGTATGCAGGCGCCAGTTCGGCCGGGCCTTGCTCAGCACACTCAGCGCATCCCACTGGGGGTTACCCAGGCCTGCGACGATATCCACCTGCAGGTCATCGAAGTGTTGCAGGGCCAGCATCGTTGCATGCACCTGAGCCGCCGCATCAAAGCCACCAAAATTGACCAGCACCCGCTGGACACGCGGTTTGATGATGATCGGCTGGCACGCGAACGCCTCACGCAGCAACGCAAAGCGCGGCCCGAGAAAGGTCTGGCAGTCGGCCTGGAGCCACCGGGCATAAGGCGCGTCGAGCACCACGGCGCAGTAGTTCTGATCCAGCAACAGGTCCACCGCGTGGGGCCGATTGGCCAAATCGTCGATGGCCATCAGCTGTTTTGCCAACGGTCGCACGGCGTTTTCCCAGCGCGCATCCAGACCGTAGTGATCGACGATCAGCCAATCGAACGGCGCTTGATCCTGCAAATGCCCGCTCAGGGCCTGCACATCTTCTGCCCAGGGCAATGACGCCTCACTGTCGGCGCTGCTCGGTTCCAGCCCATAGCGCTCGGGCAACGGGTAGCTGGCATAACCCTGATCAGTCAGCCGCTGCAGCAGATGCCCTGGCAGTTGCCGGCAGGCAAAACGCACATCGGCGCCCTGCTTGCGCAGCGCGTTAGCCAGGGTCAGGCAGCGGGCGATGTGGCCGCTGCCCAGGGTGATCGAGGCATCGGCGCGGATCAACACGCGCATTATCCAAGCTCCCCACCGGCCTTGAGCGCCGCGTACAGGTACTCGGCGCGCAGCCAGTCTTCTTCGTTGTCGATGTCCTGCACCAGGTGTCGAGGCAGGATCACCGGCAAGCTCAATTGGGAAAACACCGTATCGCCGCGCAACCAGGCTTCACTGCGGCCCCAATAGAACTGCCCGGCATCCTGATAGGCCGGCGCCAGGTCCTGCGAGCGCACGTCACGGTACTGCGGGTGCATCGACTCCAGGCTGCCGCTGTCGTTGATCAGCAAGGCGCGCTGGACCGGGAAACCGAAGCTGCACACCGAGAACGCATAGGATTTTTCCGGCGCCGCGTGCAGGCTTTGCAAACCCTCACGCAGGTGACGCGCCTGCAACAGCGGCGCGGTTGCATAGATGCAGCAGGTGTAATCGAACCGCTGCTGTAGGGCATTGATCGCGTGCACAATGACCGCGGCCGTGCCGGTGTAGGCATCGGCCAGTTCGGCGGGGCGCATGAACGGCACAAGCGCACCACAGGCGCGAGCCACGTCGGCGATTTCCTCGTCGTCGGTACTGACCACCACCTGATCGAACGCGCCGCTGGCCAGTGCCGTGCGAATGGAGCCCGCGATGATCGGCTCGCCGTTGAACAGCTTGAGATTTTTGCGGGCGATGCGCTGGCTGCCACCGCGCGCCGGGATGATGGCGACGGCGGTCACCGCTGCTGCCCTGCGATCGACTCAACCATCTGCGCGACTCGACGACGGCTCATGGCTCAGCAAACGTCGCAGCTGATCGACCACGTAATCCTGTTGTTCATCGGTCATCGCCGGGAACATGGGCAGACTGATCGCCTGCGCGTAGTACGCCTCGGCCTCAGGGAAATCACCCGTGGCAAAACCCAGATCGCGATAGTACGGCTGCAAATGCAGCGGAATGTAATGCAGGTTGACGCCAATTGCGGCTGCACGCATGCCGTCGAACAGCTGACGGTGGCTGAGCTTCAGGCGCTCGGTCTGCAAGCGGATGACGTACAGGTGCCACGCGGACTCGGCCTCGGCCTGGGTGCTGGGCAGGGTGACCGGCAAATCGGCGAGCAAAGTCTGATAACGCGAGGCCAGCTGGCGACGTCGAGCGACAAAGCCATCGAGTTTGTCCAGCTGCGACAGGCCCAGCGCCGCCTGCATGTCGGTGATGCGGTAATTGAAGCCCAGTTCGACCTGTTGGTAATACCAGGGGCCGTGGCTGGGTTCATCCATCTGCAGCGGGTCGCGGGTCATCCCGTGGCTGCGCAGACGGCGCAGGCGTTCGGCCAGCGCCGGGCGATTGGTCAGCACCAGACCGCCCTCCCCGGTGGTGATGATTTTCACCGGATGAAAGCTGAACACCGTCATGTCGGCAAACTCGCCACAGCCTACCGGCCGCCCGGCGTAGTGCGCGCCAACGGCATGGGAGGCGTCTTCGATGACCACGAAACCGTAGCGTTGCGACAGCTCGGCAATGGCCCGCATGTCACAGCTCTGCCCGGAAAACGCCACCGCCACCAGCACCTTGGGCAAGGTGCCAGCACGTTCGGCGATTTGCAGCTTGCGCTCGAGAGCGCCGACGTCGAGGTTCCAGGTCAGCGGATCAATGTCGACAAAATCCACATCCGCGCCGCAATAACGTCCGCAGTTGGCCGACGCCAGAAAGGTATTGGGGCTGGTCCACAGCAAGTCACCCTCCCCCAACCCCGCCGCCAGACAGGCAATATGCAGCGCGGCCGTGGCATTGCACACGGCAATTCCGAAAGCGGCCTGGCAACGCTCGGCCATGGCCGCTTCGAAGCGCTCGATGGTCGGTCCCTGGGTCAGCCAGTCGGACTTGAGCACCTGCACCACCGCGTCGATGTCTGCCTGATCCAGGCTCTGCCGACCGTAGGGAATCATGGCGCGATGTCGGCGTGCAGCTCACCAATCTGGCGAACCGACATGAAGTCCGGGTTGGTGTCGGAACGGTATTCGAAATCATCGGCCACGGGCAGACCCTGCTCGCCGGTCGCGTCGACGGCAAAATCGGTGTCTACGTTATTGAAACGAATCGACGGCACGATGGTGTAGTGATCGGCGAACTCCAGGGTCATGCGCGCGTCATCCTGCGGCACCATCAACTCGTGAAGCTTTTCACCGGGACGAATGCCGACGATCTTGTGTGGCAAGTCGGCGGCCATGGCCTGGGCCAGATCGACGATACGCACCGACGGGATCTTGGGCACGAAGACTTCGCCGCCATGCATGCGCGCAAAACTCTGCATGACGAAATCCACACCGTGATCCAGGGTGATCCAGAAGCGCGTCATGCGCGCATCGGTGATCGGCAATTCCCTGGCGCCGCCCGCGATCAGCTTGTTGAAAAACGGCACGATGGAGCCGCGCGAACCGGCCACGTTGCCATAGCGCACCACGGCAAAGCGGGTCTGCTCTTCGCCGCCGATATTGTTGGCGGCGACGAACAGTTTGTCCGACAGCAACTTGGTCGCGCCGTACAGGTTGATCGGGCTGGCCGCCTTGTCGGTGGACAGCGCGATGACCTTCTGCACACCGTTGGCGATGGCCGCGGCGATGATGTTCTCCGCGCCATTGACGTTGGTGCGGATGAATTCGGTCGGGTTGTATTCGGCGGCCGGCACATGCTTGAGCGCCGCGGCATGCACCACGTAGTCGATGCCGCGCATGCCTTGCTGCAAACGCTCGGCATCGCGCACGTCGCCCAGGAAATAGCGCATGCATGGCGCGTTGAACTCTTGTTGCATCTCGTACTGCTTGAGTTCATCGCGGGAGAACACCACCACTCGCCGAGGCTCGTAACAGGCCAGCAGCGAGCGAATGAACATGCGACCGAACGAGCCGGTCGCGCCTGAGATGAACACTGATTTGCCATTGAACATGACGATTACCTTTACCTGTCCGTCTTAGCCGAGCAACTGCGCCCAGTTCACTGCGCCAGGAGCGCCGAGGGTGAACGTCTGGCCATTCTGGGCCAGGTTCTGGTTGTACGCCTGATCCTGGGCAAAATTGTCCGCCCACTTGTCACGCAGTGCCGCAAGCAGGGCCGGCGCATCGGCGATGGTGCCCTGGTGAATCACCTGGACCTGCGGTGTCCAGACCACCATATGCCCGCTCTGGCCAATCTTCAGGCACAGATCGACGTCGCTGAATGCCTCGCTGAACACTTCTTCGTCCAGGCCCTGGACCTGCTCGAACAACGCCTTGCGCACCATCAGGCAGGCACCCGACAGCGCCGAGTAACTCTGCTCCAGCATCAGCCGGTTCAGGTAGCCCGGGGCATGCATCGGGTGCCCTTTGAACGCGGCAGTGACGCCGTGTTCGCCGCCCAGGATCAGCCCGGCCTGAGTGATCTTGCCCTGTGTATCGGTAAGCTTGGCGCCCACCGCGCCGACTTCCGGACGCTGCGCCTGATTGAGCAGCGAGCCCAGCCAGTTCGGATTGACCACCTCAGCGTCACCGGCCAGCAGCACCAGGTACTCGCCCTTGGCCTGGGCCGCGGCATGGTTGAGCAACGCGGTGCCGGTCAGCCCGGTGCTGTCGGTGACGACACGCACGCGGCTGCCGGGCTTGTGCTGAGCCTTGAGCCAGGCCTGGGTCGGCTCGGCAGTGTGCGTACCGACCGCGACCAGCACCTCGTAGGCGCTGTAACGCGTGCGGTAGGCCACGCTGTTCAGGCAGCGCTGCAATGCGCTCAGTTCACCCGAAGACGGGACAATGATCGAGACCAGCGCACGCTCACTGTGGCGGTAGTCTATCTGCCAGGTACCGGGCAGCGCCGAGCTGACCAGCGCCTTGTAACCGCGCGTGTTGAGGTGACGGACCAGCGTCAGGCGTTCGTGATCGTTTTCTTCCAGCGTCGGTGCGTCGCTGATCAACAGCGGCTCATCCAGATGCGCGAGCCCACCCAGACCATCGTTTTCGATGATGCGCAGCAACAGGTCGAATTCCAGGGCATCGCTGTAATCGGCCGAATAACCGCCGACATTGACCACTACTTCGCGGCGAACCAGCCAGTGGCGCGCCATCAGTGACGGCAGGCTCTGCAACAGATCGAGGTTGAAGCCGGGGCGGAATACGTCCACCAGCGCGCCGTTGGCCAACCGCTGGAACTCATCGACGCAGACCGCGCTCAGCTGCCCTGCCGACTGCAACTCCATGCCGGCACGCAACAGACCCGCGTCGGTGAACACATCGCCGACCTGCGCCAGCAACAGCCAGTCGCAGCTCAGCTGCCGGGCCGCCTGATTGAGCTTGTCGACATAGTTGGTCTTGCTGACTTTGACGAAGTGCACCGTGTTGTTGATGGTGGTGGCGACCGGCAGATCTCCGGTGGTGAACACCACGACACGGAACGCTTTGGAGTGACCTTCGACCAGGCTGTCGAGGGTCAGCTGCAGCTTGTCCATATCGTCCTCCAGGTCGAGCAGCAACAGACCGAACTGCGGCCCGCCGTTGACCGCCGCCAGGTGCGCGGTGGCCGCCTGGACCTGTTGCGGATCGGGCGAGCGGGCAGCCAGCCAGTTGAGCAACTGGCCCGACTGCATGGCGTCCAGCGCCTGGCGGCTGTCGAAATACGGCAATGCCTGCAGACGCTCGGTCCAGGCCTGCATCATCTGTTCATCGGACTCTTGATTCTGACCGATCAACCCCTGTGTCAGGCTTTTGACGACACGCCGATTGAACGGGCTGAGCGCCATTGCCGCCCACAGACGGTTAGTCACGGTCTCGGGGACATCGTTGTCATGGCCCTGGAGCAGTTGCTCCTGACGCACCCAGACGCCTTCCAGTTGTTCCAGCTGCAGGTTGCCGGCCGGGAAGGCATGGATGAGGAATTCGAAAGTCGTCAGTTGATCGAAGAACGCCTGGTTATAGAACGGCATCTCGACATATTGACGCGGCTCGAAGCGGTAGTCCGGGGTTGCCGACGGCTCGATCCAGGCCGACTGGAAAATCCGCTCCACGGTCAGCGCCTTGCCGTTGCGCAGGCTGTCGGCAAGCACCGCCAACGCGTCCTTGATCACGCCGCCGGCGAGCAGCGGGTTGATGTCGTCGATGCTCGACAATTGCTCGGCGAGAAAGGCCGAAAAGGTCGCGCGCTCCTGGGCGCAGCGTGCGTCCTGGCGGGTCAGCGCCTCGAAGATGCCAGGCTCGACACCGCTGTTGCGCGAGTCGAACTCACGCACGATGTACGGCACATCGAGGATGCGCGCCTTGGCTCGGGCCAACAGGTAGAAACCATGGCCGATTTCCTGCCACTGAGCGTTGGCGTCCTGCGGCAAGGCGTTGTACCAGTCGCGCAGCAACGGGGTGCGGGTGACGGCATTGAACGGCGGAATGTACTGAGAGAAATAGTCACTCACGCGCTGCTGAGCAGTGGCGGCGCTGTAATCGTGCTGGACCTTTTTGTCCCGGCGCAGGTATTCGACACTGCTGGCCGCCGCTTCAAACATCAGCGAATAGCCGTGGCACAGGCCGTACTCCGGCTGCTCGGCGAGGAATGCAACCGAATCGGCCAGCGCCTGATGAACGATGAAATCACTGTCGCCGGCAAACACCATATAAGGCGTCGTGACTTGCGCCAGACCATGGGCAATGCCTGCGCTCATCTTGTGCGCCGCCAGATGCGGCAGATGCAGGTATTGCGTGCTCGCCGAGGCTTCATCGAGAAAGCCGGCCGGGGTCACCGAAAAGTCGAGAATCAGCAGTTTGCAGGCCAAGGGCCGGTAGTGTTGCAGTGCCCTGCGCAGATAGGCGGGCCGGTCTTGAGTGACAACAACGACAGTCAACGCGTCGTTGAGCGTCGACAGACGATCGAGGGGCAAAACGTTGTTCATATCCGATTCCTTAAACCCGGCCTATCAGCCAATTCACGCAGGGAAAACAGCATTACTCCGCAGCACGGACAACGCCGCCCCCGTCGACAGCTCAACGAGGGCATTCAGCCATCAGCAGACGTCACCGCGCGGCAGCGTATGCCGTGGGCCTGCGCCAGAGAATTGGCTGGTTTTGAGGACGTATTGCAGGAAACGCGCCAGCAATCGAGGGCCGTCAATTGCCGCTGTTGCGAGGCGCTGTGACCAGCGGGGCGCTCAGGCACACCCGCTGGTTTTAAGAGCGGTCAGTCGGCGAGCCAGCCGTTGACCCAATGTTGCAGGTTGTCGTCACGCAACATGAAATCGCGCTTGACCACTTCGTGCAGCTCATCGCCCTGGCGATAGCTGGCGTCAGGGTCGGACAGATGACCGCGGATAGCGTCCAGCCACTCGGCGGTGCTGTTGGTGATGATCCGGGTGCGCGGCAGATAACCCTGATAGGCCGCCGTTTCAGTGCAGATCACCGGGTAGCCGCAAGCGCCGTATTCCAGCAGGCGCAGGTTGCTCTTGCAGTCGTTGAAGATGTGCTGCTCCAACGGTGCCACCGCCAGGTCCAGGTTCAGGCTGGCCAGCTTGGCCGGGTACAGCGCCAGGTCGACGACTTTGTGAAACTCCCGGACATAGGGCCGCAGGGCGTCCGGGCACATCCCGAAAAACACCCAATCGACCTCGTCGGCCAACTGCCGGACCACCTCGGCGATGACCTCCAGATCACCGGAATGGCTGGTGCCACCGCCCCAGCCCACACGCGGCTTGTCGCTGGTGCGCCGGCGGCTGCGCAGCCCTTCCCAACGTGAGGGCGTGAGCATGTTGGGGACCACGCGGATGTCCGAATGCATCGATGACAGGGCATCGGCCAGCGGCTGCGTGGACACCACGACGCGATCGCACAGCGAGATGCCGCGCCGGACCACGCGTTCCATCTCCTGGCTGTCGGGCATGCCGCGGATATGGTCGTTTTTCTTGGGTACATGGATGACGTAGTCATCGAGTTCAAAAATGCGTCGGGCGTTGGAATAGGTCTTCAGGCTGACGATTTCGTTGACCCGGTCTTCGCTGTAGCGACCCTGCAAGACTAAGATGTCCGGCGACAGCCGTTCAATCTCGATGGTGCTCGGCTGGCTGTAGCTGATCACGCCCGTGGCGCGGCCTGCCGACTCCAGGGCAATCATCGGCTCGGTAACCCGGTAATGCCCAATGGCCGAGGCGTTGATTGGCACCGCCAGGACCAACGGCAGGTGGTGCGTGGAAAAAGGCGTCCAGCCGCTGTTCAGACCCGGCTCCAGACCAAAACTGGCAGCGCCCAGGCTGCTCAGCGCCAGGTTCGGGTTGTACGCCGGATCTCGCGCCACCTGCGGCAACCAGCGTAGATAGAACCGCTCCTCGTGCTGCGTCCGCTGCTGTTTCCACTCCTCGTCACGGGTCGGCGCCGGTTGCGAACCCTGAGCCAGCAGCGCGTGGGGGGTCCAGACCACCAGAAAGCCGTTTTCGCGTATCCGCAGGCACAGGTCGACAAGGCTCAGATGATCGGAGAAGTCCGAGGCGTTGAGCCCGGTCAGACTGTCGAACAGCGACTTGCGCACCATCAGGCAATCGCCGCCCACGGCGCTGAGCTCGTGCACCACCTGCAGCCGCTGCATGTAGCCGCAGGACTGAATCGACTCGCCGGACCAGGGCATACCGGCGGGGCCATGCAAGCCGAGGATCAGGCCGCCATGCACGACGTTGCCATCGGGACCGAATATTTTGGCGCCGGTGACTCCGACTTCCGGGCGTTGGGCCTGGCTGACCAGCTCGTCGAGCCAGTCGCCGTGAGTGATCACCGAATAGGGGTTGAGCAGCAGCAGGTAGTCACCGCGCGCATCCTCGGCGGCCTGGTTGTACAACGCCGCATGGCTGTTCGGCTCAGGCAGATCCAGCACCCGCAGGCGATTGCTGTCCAGCTGCCCCATCGCCGCCAGCCAGGCCAGGGTCTGCGGCTGCTGGCTGCCGTTGTCGACGATCAACAGCTCGTAGCGGCCGTAGGCGGTCTTGTCCAGCAGGCTTTCCACGCAGCGCTGCAACGGCGGCAGCTGGTCCTTGATGATGATCATGATCGAAACCAACGGCTGCTCATCGTGCAAATAGCGCACGCGGTTGACCAGCGACAGCTTTTCATCGGGCTCGATAAGGTGAGCCACCCCACAACGCTGCAGATGCTCCTGCACCAGCTCAAGGTTCTGCTCGCGCACCTCGGGGGTGGCCAGCCAGCTCGACAGCGCGAACTGCGACTCGACCATCAACTCGCTCAGGTGCCCGATGGCCTGCTCGCCGCCCTCCTCGACCAGACGCCACAGCAGATCATGCGGCGCCAGCACGCCGTGGCGACTGTCCAGACCGCCAGCCTGCAACAGCGCTTGGCGCTCGAACGCCAGGCATCGGCCCACGTAGGGATAGCTGCGCAGCAGATCCAGGTTGAAGTCAGGTTTGAAGACCGGCTCCGCGGACTCGCCTTCGATCAGCGCACCTTCGTCGCTGTATACGCAGGTCAGGCGATCGTTCATTGCCACCCGCTCGGCCAGCATCAGCAGCGCAGGCTTGACCAGTCGATCGCCTGCGCGCAACAGGTAGATCCATTGCCCGCCGTCCAGTTGCGGCAACAACCCGTTGAGCTGCAGCCACGGATCATCCTGCAGCGGCATGTAGAACACCCGCCCCTCCAGACGTGCCTCCTGGCAATTGCACGAGAGCACCAGGGTCAGTTCAGGCGGATACAGCTGGTCGTCGAGGCTGTGCAAGGTGATGTTCAGGCTGGCGCGACTGCCGGCCTGGTCGATCACCACCGGGACAATCCGCGGCCGCGAAGGCCATTGCGCCAGTGTGTTGGGCAGCTGTTTGTGCTGCACCTCGGTCAGCGTGCGGCAGGCCAGCCATTGCGCGTAGACATCGGCGAAGCTGTCGCTGTTGGCCCCCACTCGCCATGGCTGAATGCTCTGCTTGGTGCCCAGGGAACGGGACAACGGCAGTTCCTTCCAGACGCGCTCGTCGGTCTGGGCAGTGTCCAGGGGCTGGTAGCGCACCCAGCCTTTGCCCAGTGCAGGATCACCGCTACGTGCCTTGAGCATCTGCAGCAGCCAGTTACGCTCGGCATCCAGAGCGTCCTTTACCGCCTGCTGGCGGCTGAGCCGCTCAGGATGCAGGCGCTCGACGCCGAGCACGTTGTTGAGCACGACGACGTTGCCCCGGCGCATCATGCAGACGTACAGCGCCAGATCGACCAATGCAACGAAACAGTGGCCGGGTTGAGTCAGGGCCGGCAGAAATTCCAGCAGGTCCGCGCGGCGAAACAAGGCGCTGCTCAAGCCGCCCAGAAAATTCAGCGGGAAGGCCTCGATGATGCCCAGCAGATCCTCGCCCTTGAACACGGCGCTGTTCGGCGCCAGGGCGGTGTTTTCCAGGCGTGCTGGCAACTGGGCGTCATTGGCGTCCCAGAACAGGCGCTGGGACAGCACCAGATTGACGTCGTCGTGCGCGCTCAATTGCTCGGCCTGCATCAGCACCGACTGGGGGAAAATCTGATCGTCGTCACAGAGCAATTTGACGTAGTCGCCCGACGCCTGAGCCAGGCACTCGCGCAGGTTGCCGGCAAACCCCAGGCGCTGCGGATTGCGCACATAGCGCATGGGCACCGGACTGCTCTGGGCGAACAGATCGAAACTGGTCTGGATTTCGTCACCGCGTGAATCGTCGCACACCACCACTTCGATGTTGGCGTAGCGCTGGGTCAGCGCGCCCTGCAGCGCCCGCCGGAAGAAACGCGGGTTGAAGGCGGGGATGACGATGCTGACAAGAGGAGCTGGATTCACGGGGATAAACTCACAGGCGGCAAGCGGGAGTGCCGTAACAATCCTGCTGAACCGCTGACGATAACGGTTGACGTGCGGCGCGGGCAGCACCGGTCGGACGACCGGCACTGCCAGGGGTCAGGCGATTACAACTTGCTGAACAGGTTCAGCGCGGACAGTTGCGTAAACACCAGCTGCGAGGCCTGCAGCATGGTCTTTTGCAGGGTCAACCGAGCAATCGCATCGACCGGGTCGGAGGCGGTGATGGTGCTCGCTTCAGTCGTGCCGTTGTCGAGCAGGTTCTGGTTGGTCACGCCCTGATCGGTCGCGGTCGCCTGGCGCGCACCGCCGTCACTGACCACATCGTTGATCTGGTTGGCGGCGCTTTTCAGGTTGCCGATGGTCGAGGTCAGCGTCGCTTGCAGTTTCTGCACCGCTACAGGATCGCCATCGACCTTGCCGTTGAGCGCGCTGATCACGTTCGACAAGGTGTTGAGGATGTTCTGGCTCTGCTGAGTCGACGACTGCGCGGTGAACTGATCGCCCGAGGCCAGCGCCGGCGGCGTGCCGCTGAAGGTGAAGGTCACACCGGCGGCGGTGGCCGTGTTGCCGGTCAGGCTGGCACCGGTCACCACTGGCTTGCTGGTCGCCGGGTCGTACGGTGATGCGTACAAATCGAAGGTGGCCGAATCGGTAAAGTGCAGGACCGCGCCGCCGTTGGGGAAGGTCTGGTCGAATGTCGATTGATCGGTGACGGTGGAGCCGGTGATCACGGTGTTCTGCGACGAGTTGCCCGGCAGACGCGCAGTGCTGACCGTGCTTGGCGTCGCCGCCAGTACGAAGGTGTGCGGCGCGGCTGTCATCGCAGCGTCCGCGGCCGTCGAGCTGCCGTACTGGGCAGCGGTCAGGTTGATATTCAGGCCCAGTTCCAGACCGCGGAAACCGATGGTCTGGGTGCCGGCACTAGTGGTACTGAAGCTACCGGCAGAGGTCGCCTCGCCGGTGACGTCGTTGTTGTCCTTGTCGAGAATCTTGAACTGCGAGCCGTTCTCGAACGAGATCTTGTAGGGCTGACCGCTGGTGAACTTGCTGTCGTAGGTAGCCGAGTTGCTGACGCTGCCGCCGGACAGGGAGATCATGCCATCGTCGGTCGCCGGCGTGGTCAGGGTCGCGGAAGTGCGCGTGGTGTTGACCGCCTGCTCGAATGCGTCCCAGCCGGTGGTGTTGCTGGCCATGGAAATACCGCTGCCGATGGCCAGCATGTTGCGCGTCTGGTCGCCCTGATAGCTGTAGGTGCCATCCGGGTTGACCGCATACGGAGGGGTCGTGGATTTAGAGCCGGAGAACAGGTACGAGCCGTCGGCGTCCTGGCTGTTCATCAGGCCCAGGATCTGCCCCTGCAAGCTGGTCAGTTCCGCGGCGTTGGCCTGACGGTCCTTGTCGGTGAAGGTCCCGTTGCCAGCGCCCAGGGTCAGTTCCTGAGCGCGCTGGATAGCCGAGGTGATGGCGGTCAGCGCGGTTTCAGTGTTGGTCACGCCAGTGCTGACGGTGCTGATATTGGAACTGTACTGATTGAGCATCGTGCCCATCTGCTGCAATTGCAGGACGCGCGCCGCGCCCACCGGATCGTCGCCGGCGGTGTTGAGCTTGACCTGACTGGCGACTTCATCGCCGGTCTTGACCACGTTGGCATAGGTACGCGAATAGTTCGAAGCACTGGTTTCGTAAAACTGGGCAGTTGAAATACGCATGGATTACGACTCCTTAAAGACTGTTGATCAGCGTGCTGAACACGGCTTGAGCGGCTTTTATGATCTGCGACGAAGCGGTGTAGTACTGCTGATATTTGACCAGGTTGGCCGCTTCCTCATCCAGCGAGACGCCCGAGACGCTGTCGCGCGCGGTTTTCGCCTGACCGAGCACCGCGGTGGTGGCGGTGACGTCGTCCTTGGCCTGCGAAGCCTTGCTGCCGACGGTGGTGATCATGTTGCTGTTGGCACCGCTCAGGCTCATGCCTGTGCCGTTGCCCGCAGCGCTGTCGATCGTTTGCTTGGTCTGCAAGGTCAGGGTGGACTGGGCGTTACGGTTGTCAGACGACCCGGCGCTGGTCAGGGCGATGCTGTAGGTGTCACCACTGGTCGGCGATCCTGAGATAGTCATGCCGACACTGAACGACTGGCTATTGCCCGCCGTATCGATGTAACCCACGTTCAGGCTGATATCGTTGCTCTTGCCCTGCACGATGGTGCCGGTGATCGCGTTGCCGTCCTTGTCCTTGACCGCTTTACCGGTCGAGTCGAGCAGCGAGTAGCTCTGCGAGCCATCGGCGGCGGCATCCCCCATCAACAGACGCATCGGCGTGGCACCGGTCAGCGCGTTACGCAGATCGGTGGTGCCCTGGGTGTCGTAGATGTCGGCCTGGGTGTTCAAGACCGGCTGGGTATAGTTGCCGGTGGATTTGTTGCTGGCCCCTGCCGTGCCGGTCAATGGCGCGGCAACGGCGACGCCCTTCGGATCGGTCAGCACGGTCTTGATGCCGTCCGCGCCGGTCTTGGTCGGGTTGATCGTGAAGCTGTCGCCCTTCTTGGAACTGCCGGTGAACGCCAGCGAGAACCCGTCGATCACAGGCGCCGTGGTGTCGCTGGTGCTGTAGCTGCCCATATCCTTGCCGTCAGGCTGGCGCTTGACGCTGTAGCCACCAGCGTCGTCGGTCAGCGTCACCTGATAGGTGTTGGTGGTCAGCGCACCGCTGTTGGTGATCGACACCGCGAAATTGCCGGAGCTCGAATCGTTGTTCTTGTTCGCCAGGCTGCGCAGCGAAGTCAGGCTGGCATCGTTGATGTCGGTGAACAGGTCGGTGCCGAATTTGCCGTTGGCATCCACACCCTGGTTGAGCTGGGTGTTGATCTGATCGGATGCCACCAAGGCCAGACGCCCCAATTCATTAGCCGCCGGTTGCAGGACATCGCTGCGATAACGCAGCAGACCGCCCAGCGTACCGCCGGTCACGACACTGGAAACGTCGACATTGCTGTTCTGGTAATTGAGCTTGAGCGAATACACGCTCGGATCGCTGTCGCTGGGCGAGGCGGTCAGGGTATTGGCTTTGCTGCCGGTGACCAGCGGCTGGCCGGTACCGATGTAGATGTCATAGTTGCCGTTGGTTTCGACGACCTTGGCGCCCACCAGATCGTTGAGCTGGCGCACCGCCTCGCTGCGTGAATCGAGCAGGGTGTTGGGTGTGCCGCCGGAGGCCTGAGCCTGGGTGATCTGCATGTTCAGGCTGGCAATCGACGACGCCAGGGAATTGACTTGCCCGGCCACCGTGTTCAGCTGATTGTTGATGCTGGCGTTCTGATCCTTCATCTGCGAGGAGATCGAATTGAACTGCGCAGCGAGCGCCGAGGCGCTGGTCAGAAAGTTGGTGCGCGCCGCAGAGTCAGTCGGGCTCTGGGACAGCGTGCCCAACTTGGTGAAGAAGTTGCCGAGCACGGTGCTGATGCCGGTCGAACTGTCCGACAGCATCGAGTCCAGTTTGCTCGCCTGACCCAGATAAGCCGTGGCATCGGAGTTCAGCGAAGTACTGCTCTGCAATTGGGTGTCGAGAAAGCCGTTATAGATCCGACGCACGTCCGACAGCGTGGTACCGGTGCCGATGAAACCGACGCCAATACTCTGCTGCGCACCGGCTGTGGTCATCGCTTGCTGACGCGAGTAACCCAGCGTGTCGACGTTGGCAGTGTTGTTGCCGATGGTGGTCATCGCTGCACTGCTGGCGTTCAGTCCCGAAAGCCCAATTGAAATCAGTGACATGGTTCAAACCTTATAAAGTCGTGGAAGAGCCCGATGCGGCTGCGTAGTTCTGGTAACTCTTCATCTGTTTCGCTATTTGAGAAATCTTGCTCGCATAGGCCGGGTCCGTGGCGTAACCGGCCTTCTGCAGCTCTTTCACAAACTGTTCCGGGTTATCGGCCGATTTGAGCGTGGCTTGATAGCGATCGTTGTTCTGCAAGAAACTCACCAGGTCGTGGAAGCTGCTGGCGTAGGAGTCGTAGGACCGGAAGTCTGCCGTCTCCTTGACCATTTTGCCGTCGCGGAACTCGCTGGTGATGGCGCGCGCTTCCGGCCCCTTCCAGCCACTCTGGGCCTTGATGCCGAACAGGTTGTAGCTGCTGCTGCCATCGGATTGACGCATGATCGATTTACCCCAACCGGTTTCCAGCGCGGCCTGAGCCACCAGCACCGAAGGGTCGACGCCAATACGCGCGGCGGCATCCTTGGCCAGCGGCAACATGGTCGCGACGAATTCGTCGTGGTTGCTGAAGGCGCTCTTGCCCGGCGCCAACGGCGGCTGAGCCATGGTGCGCACGTAGGCGTCGGCCGGCGCGCTGTAGCTCGGGCCGACGGTCCAGTCGCCGTTGCCCTGGCTGCCTGCTTTTTTGGCAGCGTCCACGGCATTGGAAACGGCAATACGGTTTTTCAGCGTGGTCGCGCTGCTGGCGCTGTCCTGGGCGGTGGCACTGTTGCTGGCCCCCGGCACGATCCCCGCCAGAATCCGGTCGCTGAGCTTGCTTGGCAGCGACAGGCGACGGGAATTGAGCGCCGCCACGTCGTTGTGCGGCGTGCCATCGGTGGTGGCCGTGGTGCTCGCCACGGAACGGGTCGCCCACAACGGACGCTGGGCAATGCGCGTTGCCAGGCCGGTCTGCGGCAAGGCGCTGTCGGTCTTGGCAGCGGCGGTGTTATCGGTGACTGCCGGGGCGACGTCTGCGGTCCTGGTCTTGGACAGTTGACGCATCAACACATCCTGCAGACCGATACCACCGCCCTCGCGGGACATGCTCACCGACAGTTGCTGGTCATACATGTCCTGGTACTGGCGGGTCGCCGCGGTGTTCATCGGGTTGTCCTTGGCCAGCACTTCGTTGGCCGAACGCATGGCCTTGAGCATCTGGCTGACGAACAGCGACTCGAACTCCTGCGCCACCTTTTTCAGGTTCGCTTCGCTGTCGCGATCGCCGTTCTTCATGGCGGTCAGGCGATTGAGGTCGGTATACGCCCCCGAATCACCGGAGGAAACACCGCCGCTTGGAATACTCATGCACGCTTCCTCAAGTCACGGGTCCTTAAATCACGATCAGGTCGGCTTGCAACGCGCCAGCCTGTTTCAGTGCTTCGAGAATCGCCATCAAGTCGCCTGGAGCCGCGCCGACCTGGTTAACCGCACGGACGATCTCGTCCAGGGTGGTGCCGGGGCCGAACTTGAACATCGGATGCATTTCCTGCTGCGCATTGATCTTGGAGCGCGGCACCACGGCGGTCTGGCCGTTGGAGAACGCACCCGGCTGGCTGACGACCGGATCTTCGGTGATGGTCACCGTCAGGCTGCCGTGGGTCACTGCCGCCGGCGATACCTTGACGTTCTGGCCGATCACGATAGTGCCGGTACGCGAGTTGATGATGACTTTGGCCGAGGTCTGACCCGGATCGATTTCCAGGTTTTCCAGCACCGACAGATAATCGACACGCTGGTTGGGGTCCAGCGGCGCAGTCACGCGCACCGAGCCACCGTCCAGCGCCTGAGCGACGCCTGGGCCGAGCATGTCGTTGATCTTGTCGACGATGCGCTTGGCGGTGGTGAAGTCATTGCGATTGAGATTGAGCGTCAGCGAGTTGCCCTGGTTGAAACCGCTTGGCACGGCACGTTCCACCGACGCGCCGCCCGGGATACGCCCCGAGGACGGAACGTTGACGGTGATCTTCGAGCCGTCGCGACCTTCGGCGTCAAAACCGCCCACCACCAGGTTGCCCTGGGCGACGGCGTAGACGTTACCGTCGATACCCTTCATCGGCGTCATCAGCAGGCTGCCACCGCGCAGGCTCTTGGAGTTACCGATAGACGACACGGTGATGTCGATCTGCTGACCGGGCTTGGAGAACGGCGGCAGGTCGGCATACACCGCCACTGCTGCAACGTTTTTCAACTGCACGGTGCCCGAGCCGGCCGGCACCTTGATGCCGAACTGCGAGAGCATGTTGTTGAAGGTCTGCAGGGTGAACGGGGTCTGGGTGGTCTGGTCACCCGTGCCGTTGAGCCCCACCACCAGGCCGTAGCCGATCAACTGGTTGGTGCGAACGCCGGAAATGCTGGCGATGTCCTTCAGGCGCTCGGCGTGAGCGCCCAGAGCCGTGGTGAACAACAGCGCTGCCGCTATCAGTTGCTTGAACGTGATCATGGCTATCCCGGTATCAGAAAGGGAACAACGGACTGAGGAAGAATCGGTCGAACCAGCCTGGCTGACTGGAATCGGCAAACGCCCCTGTACCGGAATACGTGATGCGTGCATCGGCCACGCGGGTGGACGAAACGGTGTTGTCGGTCGCAATGTCATCGGCACGGATCAGCCCTGCGATACGCACCAGTTCATCACCGGTGTTGAGGGTCATCCACTTCTCGCCACGCACCGACAGGATGCCGTTGGGCAGCACATCGGCCACGGTCACGGTGATCGAACCGGTCAGGCTGTTGCTCTGCGCAGCCTTGCCGTCGCCCTTGGTGGCACGGTCGCCGCTGTAGCCGGCGTCCAGGCTCAGGCTGCCACTGCCCACCGGGTTGTTGGTGCTGACGCCGGCGCCAAACAGCGACGTCAGGCCCAGGCTGGTCTTGCTGGTCTTGGTGATCCCGGAGCTGGCTGCCTTGCTGGCGGCCATCTTCTCGGACAGGGTGATGGTGATGATGTCACCGACCCGATAAGCCTTGCGATCGCCATACAGGTTCTGCTCGAAACCGGCCTGATAGATCGAACCGTTGTTCGCCGCCGAAGGCAGCGGCGTTCGCGGCAACACCGGCGCGTAGTAAGGGTCATTGGGTTTGGCCGCAGGCGCAACGCAGCCGGTCAGCAGCGCGATACCGCACAGCGGTGCTGCCAACAGGGAAAGCCGCAATACAGAAAGCCGTTTCATGACACTTAAAACCTCGCGGTGTAGCAGGCGCGTATCAGGCGCCCCATCGGATTGATCAGGTGTTTCTTGCAGGACATCAGGCATTCAAGAACCGGTTTACAGATTCTGCGTCACGTACTGCAGCATCGAGTCGGCGGTCGAGATCACTTTGGAGTTCATCTCGTAGGCGCGCTGGGTGGTGATCATGTTCACCAGCTCTTCAACGGTGCTGACGTTGGAGTTTTCCAGGGTGTTCTGCTTGACCACGCCCAGACCGTTCAGACCCGGCGTACCCACTTGCGGAGCACCGCTGGAAGCGGTTTCCAGGTACAGGTTGCCGCCTTCCGATTGCAGGCCGGCCGGGTTGATGAAGTCGGCGGTCTGGATGTTGCCGATGATCTGTGGCGTGGCGGTGTTGGTCGAGGTGGTGATCGACACGGTGCCGTCTTCGCCCACGGTGAAGGTCTGCGAATCCTGTGGAACGACGACCGCAGGCTCCAGCGCGTAGCCGTTGGAGGTCACGATCTGGCCATTGCTGTCCAGGTGGAACGTACCGTCACGGGTGTAGGCCACGGTGCCGTCAGGCTGGCGCACCTGGAAGAAACCGCGACCGTTGACCGCCATGTCCAGCGGCTGGTTGGTGGTCTGCAGGCTACCGGCGGTGAAGTTTTTCTGGGTGCCGACGATGCGCACACCGGTACCCAGCTGCAGGCCCGATGGCAGCTCGCTGTCCTGAGTGGACTGAGCACCTGGCTGACGCTTGATCTGGTACAGCAGGTCCTGGAATTCGGCGCGATCACTCTTGAAACCCGTGGTCGAGACGTTGGCCAGGTTGTTCGAAATGGTCGTCAGGTTGGTGTCCTGAGCGGCCAGGCCGGTTTTAGCCACATAAAGTGCCGGAAGCATTGTTAATCTCCTCGAGCGCCTGATTGTCGGCGCAAGCTGTCAGTCATTAGCCCATTTGCAAGACGCGAGCCATCGACTCGTCATCTTGCTCGGCGGTCTTCATCATCTTGATGTGCAGTTCGAATTGCCGGGACAGCGCCAGCACCGATGTCATTTCATCGACGGCGTTGACGTTGCTCGATTGCAGAAACCCGGATTCCACTTGCACGTCGGCATCGGCCTGGGCCGGCTTGCCGTCTTTGGTGTGCATCAGACCGTCGGGGCCTTTTTCCATGTTCTTGAGGTCCGGCTTGACCAGTTTGATCCGGTCGATCTGGGCCATGACCTGCGGGCTCTCACCCAGCGAGCGAACGCTGATCGTGCCGTCGGCGCCGATCTCGATCTGCTGCTGCGGCGGCACGGCAATCGGCCCGCTGTTGCCCATGACCGGCAAACCATTGCCATCACGCAACACGCCCAGGGCGTCAACGTTCATGCTGGAGGTGCGGGTGTAGGCTTCGCCGCCATCAGCCGTCTGGACTGCCATCCAGCCATTGCCCTTGACGGCAACGTCCAGATCGCGACCGGTGTCGATCATCGAGCCCTGACTGAAGTCGGTGCCCGGACGCTCGCTCATGGCATAGGCGCGCGACGGGTTGACCTCGCCAAATACCGGCATCGAGCGGGCCTGTTCGAGGTCGCGCTGAAACCCGTTGGTCGAGACGTTCGCCAGGTTGTTGGCATGGGCCTTTTGCGCGATGGCGTTTTCCGACGCACCGCTCATGGCCACGTAAAGCAACTTGTCCACAGTCTTCCTCCTCCGACAGACGTTTGCCGCCTGTAGCTGTACTGCTCAGGTCATAGCAATAATCGAACCAGTTTTTCAGAACCGATACAAAGTGCTGATTTTCCAATGGTTACGGGGCCCGAATGCACTCAGCCGTCAGCGCCGAGGGCAGTGGCGACAGCGGACCGCCGCTTTCTCGGTAAATCGACGCGATTGCCGCCAAAAAAATTTCGCGCCAGGAGCGATAATTGCAGCGACTTGCTCATCGGCTCATCGTCAACAGGAAACCGTCATGCGTCCGCGCCTCGCCCTGCTCCTTGCCCTCACCGCCTCGTCATTCTGGGCGGTGGCCGCACAAGCGCCCTATTATCTGTGGCAAGGCAAAACCACGACCCTGTGCTCCCAGACCAGCCCCGGCAAAGGCTGGACGAAGATCAGTGGCGGGTTCGTGAAGGCCGATTGTTCGATTTGAAATGGAGCGGGCTTGCCTCCAGGGCACATCCGGAGGAGCTGTCGGGCACCGGCAGACAATCCAGACGCGTTGGTCGTGTCAGACACACCACGTTGGCAGGGTTTGCTGGCGCTTCGCGCCATTACTCCTACGCCCTGGGGGCAGAAGCGAGGCCGCGGCATGGTTGTCATTTTATGCCGCAGCCCTGCTTTTGCCCTGAGCGGCCTGCTCTGAGGTCAGGTCGCCCGAATCAGCGTCTGCAACAATTCCGCTTCGGTCGACAGGGTCTTGGAGTTGGCCTGGTACGCGGTCTGCGCCTGGATCAGCTCCACCAGCTCTTCGGTCAGCTTGACGTTGGAACCCTCCAGTGAATGATTGACGATACCGCCCATCGCGCCAACGCCGGGCTCGTCGTAGTTGGCGACACCGGATGCGTGGGTCTGCAACCATCGGGTGTTGCTGATCGGTTGCAGCCCTTGTTCGTTGGCGAAGCTGGCGAGCATGACCTGACCGATCTTGCGGTGCAGGCCGTTGCTGTAACCCACGCTCATGATCCCGCTCTTGTCGATGGACAGCTGCCGCGCCTCCCCTGCCGCGTAGCCATCGACGATCAACCCTGAACTGCTGGTGCCGCCCTGATGCTGGGTCAGCTTGCCCAAGTCCATGACGATGCCCTCGCCATTTCCGACCGCGCCGTTGGCCCCCCAACGTCCGGCTGCGCCGCTGCCCAGAGGCTTGGCCGGCACCCAGCCGCTGAGCGTCAATGTGTTGTTGGCCGCGATCAGCCCCGGGCCTGCGGTGACCGAACGCAGAGAGCCATCGGCGTTGAACAGCACGCTGGCAGTCAACGGCTCGGTGCGGTCCGGATCCTGGGGGTTGCGCCCGTCGATCAGCAGGTGCATTTGCCAGCTGTTGCTGCCGTCCTTGACGAAGTACTGGGTCATCTCATGGTGGTTGCCAAGGCTGTCGAATACCCCTGCGGTGAACGCCTTGTTGTAGGTACTGATGTCCTTTCGATCAAACGCCGGCACAGGCCTGGACATGACAGGATCGGCGCGGTCCAGCACCGGTCCATTGACATCGTCAAGCGGCAGGTTGATTGGCCCGTTGCTGCCCGCAGGCCCGGCAACCCAGTGGCCATTGACGTTGATCGCCGGGCGCCAGTTATGCAGCGCCAGCTGTGTATCGGAGACGACCTTCACCGCAGCCGTGGCGCCGCTGACGGAGACCTTGCCGTTGGGGTGCGTGTACAGGCCGACTTCCAGCGGCGAGGCGTTGGACGGCTCGAGCGGATTGACGCCGTCGACGAGGATGTACGAGGTCCAGTTGTTGTCATCGATCTTGACGAAATACTGCTTGAGCTCATGGTCCTGGGGTGGCACCGCGGCCCTGCCGTGGACGCGGATCACTTCATTGCCCTTGCTGTCCATGCCTTTGACTTCCTTCACCTGCGGGACCCCGGCATCCTGGATGGTCTGCGTGGTCATGCGCGTCCAGGTGCCCGGATCGTTGACATCGAAGCGCCTGACAGCCGCCAGCGACGCTTCGGCGGCATCCAGATTGAACGTGCGCTCGATCTTGCCGGTGGCTTTGGGCAGCATGTTGGTGGATTCGATCTTCAGGTCGGTGCGCACGCCGTTGATCACCTTGCCATCGGCATTCACGCCGTAGCCCTGGAGCCGACTGCCCTGGGCATCGACCACAAAATCCTCGGCATCGCGGATGAAAGCGCCAGCCCGGCTGTAGCTGACGGCCCCGCCATCACTCATGACGAAAAAGCCCTTGCCCTGGATGCGCATGTCCAGCGCCCTGCCCTGGCTGGACACCGCGCCGCCGGGGGCAAAATCCTGCGAGACATTGGCCACCTGCACGCCGTCGCCGACCGCGTTGCGGTTGCCACCGAGCATGGAGGAGGAATACAGCGCGGAAAACTCCGCCCGCGATGATTTGAAACCTGCGGTGCCGACGTTGGCGATGTTGTTGCCCGCCACTTCCATTCGTTTATGCGCGGCGTTCAATCCTGATACGGCGATGTTGAATGACATGAACACTCCCTGCGTCGTGGGCCACGACACGTTCGTCAATGCATTGATTTATCGCAGGCAAACGAAGGCGATCGAACGAACTTATTCAATGGCCGGTATTTGTCAGCGAACTTGATTCTCGCATTGACGAAAGTAGGAAGTTTCTAGTTATGAAGTGGGATGCCTCTGCAAGTTTTACCCCGCGCCAGAGGCCTTTTTCGCCGTTGGGCAGGCATAAAAAAGCCCCTGCGAAGAGGGGCTCGATGACAGCAAATCAACTGACCGTTATCAGGCCATCTGGATCGTGGTCTGCATGATGGTGCTTTCAGTCGAAATGGTTTTCGCATTCGCCTGATAGTTGCTTTGCGCCTTGATCAGTTCAACCAGCTCACCGGTCAGGTCGACGTTGGATTCTTCCAGCGCCGATCCGGTAAGGGATCCCAGCGTACCCGACTCCGGCGCGCCGGTGACAGGGATACCCGAGGCGTAGGTTTCACGCCATGCGGTACCGCCCGCCGGGGCCAGACCCTGAACGTTGGCGAAGGTGGTCAGGGCCACCTGGCCGATCACTTTGGACTGACCGTTGGTGTAGGTGGCGAACAGATTACCGCCGGAGTCAACGTTCATCGCGCTGATCTGGCCGGTGTAGTTACCGTCCTGACTCTTGGAGATCGCACCGCCGGCAGCGTTGGTCTGCGTGGTGGCAAGCATGTCCAGCTTCATATCCTTGGAGTCAGCGCCGTTGGCTACCCAGGTCGTGCCGGTGCTGTCGGTCTTGCTCTGCGCCGGTTTCCAGCCAACGATGGTCATCGTGTTGTCGTCGTTGACCGTGATATTGGCGGTGGTGGTGGTGATCGGCTTGAGGTTGCCCGCGCCGTCGAACTCCAGCTGGGTGGCATCAGGCACTACCGGGTCGGTACCCGGAGCGCTGATGTTGCGGCCGTCGATCAGCGAGTACATGGTCCAGGAGTTGGTATCCGTCTTGCGGAAGTACTGGGACAAGGTGTGCTCGTTACCCTGGCTGTCGTAGATCGGGGTGCTGAACGTCGAGGTGTAGGTGCTGGTGTCGGCCGGGTCGAAGTCGGCACCGGTCACGATGGCCTTGGAGGAGTCCAGGTTCGAGGCGATGGAGATCGAGCCGGTCGCTTTCGGCGCCATGTTCGAGGTGTCGACCTTGAGGTTGGTCAGTACACCGGTCATCACGTTGCCGTTGGCATCGGTGGAATAACCCTGCAGGTTGCTGCCGTTGGTGTCGACGATGTTGCCCGAGGTATCGGTGTGGAAGTTACCGGCGCGGGTGTACAGCTTCTCGCCGTTGTTGCTCATCATGAAGAAGCCGTTGCCGTTGATCGCCAGATCAAGGTCACGGCCGGTGCCGGTGGTCAGCGCACCCTGGGTGAACTGCTGGGTCACCGCTGCGGTATAGACGCCGCTGCCGACGTTGGTGCCGCCGGAAGTGCCGCGAATCGATTGCGAGTACTGGTCGGCGAACTCCGCACGGGAGGACTTGAAGCCGACAGTGGCGACGTTGGCAATGTTGTTGCCGGTAACGTCCAGGCTTTTGTTCGCTGCGTAGAGCCCACTAAGACCGATATTGAAAGACATGTTTCACTCCTGCGCCGTCTGGTCGGCTCTAGATTCCGATTTGTTGAACTTTGGACAAGGCAAGGTTGGTGCCGTCGGCCAGGTTGAGCGTCATGCTGGTACCCGCCGAGCCCATGGTGACGCTGGAAACGGTCGCAGGCAGGTAGGTGGTCAAGCCAGTAGCCGTGCCGTCGAGGCTGCCTTTGGCGATGAAGCTGTAGTTACCGGATGCAAGGGTTTCACCCGAGTCATCCTTGCCGTCCCAGGTGAAGCTGGCGTTGCCGGCCTTCTGCTCGCCCAGGTCCAAGGTACGTACGGTGGTGCCGGTACTGTCCACGACTTGCACCGTGGTGACGGTACTGGTCGATGGCACGACTGCCTGACCGGTCATGCCCTTGGTGGTATCGACGTTGGTCGAACCCGAATCGACGATCACCGAGTGGCCTACCAGCGACGAGGCTTGCAGCGCCTGGGAAGACTGGTACATGCCGCCAATCGCATCGACCGAGGTGCTGAGGTTCTGCATGGTTTCCAGGCTGCTGAACTGCGCCAGCTGGGCAACGAATTCACTGTTGTCCTGTGGATCCAGCGGGTTCTGGTTCTGCATCTGGGTGACCAGCAACTGCAGGAACGAATCCTTGCCCAGGCTGCTGGCACCGGTGGTGCTGTCGCCGGTCTTGCCGGAGGTCACCGTCTGCAGCGACTTGAGGTAGTCGCTGGTGGTGTCGTTGGTTACGGTCGTCATTGCTCGCGCCCCTTATCACTGACCCAGGGTCAGGACCTTCTGCATCATTGTTTTCGCGGTGTTCATGATGTCCGCGTTGGTCTGGAACGACCGGCTGGCCGAAATCATGTCTGCCATTTCATTGACGACGTTGACGTTCGGGTAATAGACGTAGCCGTTCTTGTCGGCCGCCGGGTGGTTTGGCTCGTAACGTGCTTCCAGGTTGGACTGGTCTTCGACGATGCCGGAAACCTGCACGCCGGTACCGGCCTGCCCCTGGTCATCGAACAGCGAAGCGCTGCCGCCGGACTCCTGGCCCTGGAACACGGTGGCGAACACCGGGTGCCGGGCGCGATAAGTCTTGTCCATGCTGGAGGACACTGTTTCGGCGTTGGCGATGTTACTGGCCACGGTGTTGAGGCGAGTGTTCTGCGCACTCATGCCGCTACCGGCAATATTGAAAACACTGGATAGAGACATGGATTACTCTCCGCGCAGGGCTGCAACCAGCCCTTTGAACTTACTGTTGAGCAAAGTGAAGCTGGCCTGAAAGCCAATGGCGTTCTCGGCGTAGTTGGCACTCTCGACTTGAGAATCGACGGTGTTCTGGTCCAGCGAGGGCTGGGACGGTGTGCGATACAACAGACTCGCGTCGCCGTCGGTCATGCCTTGCGCTTCGATATGATTGCTGTTGGTCATATTCAGCGCGAAGGTGCCGTTGGTGGTCTTGTCGCTCTGGGCAGCCAGCACCTTGGAAAAATCCAGGTCGCGCGCCTTGTAGTTAGGCGTGTCGGCGTTGGTGATGTTGTTGGCCAGCACTTCTGCACGTTGAGCGCGGAAATTCAGCGCTTTCTCGTGGATACCCAGTGCGTTGTCAAAACTGATGCTCATGTCGGGAAACCTTTACCGGTTGACCAGATGTTCGTGACAGAGACATAGCAAGCCTCGTGCCATATTCATATATCCCCATATTCCGGGGCTTTCAGGGCAACCGGCAATGAGCCATGCCAGAAAAGCGGCAAGTGATTTCCGCTGATGGGGAGGCAAGCGGCAATCGGCGTGCCGTTTTTTTGCCGTCGCCGCTTGCCACTCGCCGCCTCGGGCCGATCACTTCCCGGAAAACGACGGCGGTCTTCTGGAGGCGAAAAAAAACGCCTGATGCAGTGCATCAGGCGTTGATGTTTTTGCGTCACGCCCCCTGGGGCTCAACCTCCACCGAAGACTGCCGCCCCGCCGTGCGCTGCCTCGACAGGGGCGTTACTGGCGCAGCGCATAAAGCTCCATCTGGGCTTTGTAGCGGTTCGCAACGGCAAAATCGAGCACGGCGAAGCCGTTGTCGTTCAACAGTGCGACGAGCCGGTCGCGACTGAAGTTGTGGTAGTGCTCGATTTCCAGCCAGTAGGGGTTGGCTTTGTGCGCATCCATGATTTTCCAGCTTGAAGAGGTCAGATCGGGCAGGCTGATCACCATCACCCCGCCAGGGCGGAGGAGTTGCGCGGCCTTGCGCACAGCCTGATTGGGGTCAGCAATATGCGCGAGAACATCCATCAGGGACAAAACGTCGAACACAGCCTCGAACTGCAGGGTCATGAAGTCATCTTGCTTGGCATTGAAGCCCAGGCCCTGGATCTGGCTGACCGACTCGCCACGCACATCCAGACCCATTGCCGAAAACCCGTAATCGGCGGCGGTCATGAGCAGCGCCCCATCGCCGCAGCCGACGTCCAGCCATAACGGCGCAGCGGCCTGTTGGTGCAACGCGCCGAAGCCGCCGAGCAACCCCATGACCCTGTCCACCACAGGCGCCCAGACCGCCCGCTTGTTGTCATGGGAGTCGACGGATAGATCGAGCTGCCCGGCGCCGGCATTGCGGAAGACTTCTGCCAGACCCGACTCTGTCCAGTAGTGACGGGTATGCACATGCCCGCACGCTGGGCATTGCATCCATTCAATCGATTGCGGCAACGGCTCATGCCACAGCGGATGCGTGGTGCAGGCGGCGTAACCCAGCGTTGTGCTTGCGCCCTCGCACAGCGGGCAGGCCGAAAAGGATTCTTGCAGTGGCAGCGCACAGTCAACCGTGTCAGGTTCAACGGCCGGCTTGGCTTCGACCGGCCCGCCGTCCGGCACATCGATATGCTCACCCTTCACGCCGACGCGATGCTGGCGGGTCATCATCTCGATGGCTGTTTCGAAATCACGGGTAAAACGCAGCGTATCGAACAGCGGAGTCGTCAGCCGATTGGCGGCGACCTTTTCCCGCAGTGCCCCGCGATAGTCGGCGTCGGTGCCGATGCGCCGGGCGATGCGGACCATATCGTCATGGTCGGCGCCCACCAGCTCCGGCAGTTCGATGGCGTTGAGCAGGCTTTCGCTGACCCGCGAACAGAAGTGCTCGCCGCGGGCGGTAATCACCGGCACGCTGGCCCAGAGTGCGTCCGATGTCGTGGTGTGACCATTGCAGACCAGCGTGTCGAGGACCGCATCGGCCAGTTGCAGACGGGCAAGGTGATCCTGGGGCGCGGCAAACGGCGCGAAGATCAATCGCTGCGGATCGATGCCTGCCAGCGATGCGTGACGTGTCAGGTGGGTGATGGCCGCGTCGCACTGGCCGAGTAACCAGAGCACGCTGTCTGGCACTTGCGCCAGCACCCTCAACCACACCGAGAAGCTGGTGCGGTCGATCTTGTAGGACTGGTTGAACGCGCCGAACACCACTTTGTCGTCCGGCAAGCCGTTGGCGGCGCGGGTGGCCGGCTGGGCCGCGGCGCTGCGTTTGCGGTCGTTGCACTGGTAGGAGTGGGGCAGACGACAGAATGCCTCGGGGTAATAAGGCGTGCTGCTGTCCGGCGTGACGAAGCGGTCCGAAACAATGTAGTCGATGTCGGGGCTCGCGGCACTGCCCGGATAGCCCAGGTAGGCGACCTGCAGCGGCGTCGGCCGGTAGGCCAGGATGCCGGGCCGACCGCCTCCGGTGTAGAGCTTCAGATCGAACAGGATGTCCAGCTGATCGGCTGCGATTCGCTCGGCGGCCTGTTGGTCGCTCATGGCGTGAATGGGCACGTGATGCTCGATGGCATCGATGAAGCGTTGTCGATATTCGGAGACATCGAACGCGCTGTAATCGTAGGCGAATACCTCGAAGCGTTCCCGGTCGTGCGACTCGAAAAGCCCGGCCATCAAGTGCATGGTCGCGTGGTTGCGCAAATCACAGGATACGTAGCCAACACGAATGCGCTTGCCCGGGCGCGGCGCTGCAACGGGGCTGGGCAAAGGCTCGACCCTGGGCACCATGCGCTTGACGTAGGCCTGGGTCACCCCCAGATTGCGCGCCTCGTCCGTGCACCAGGTAAGGTGCGTCAGCGGGTATTCCTGCGGCAGATCGAACGCCGCCTGGTCGTACCAGGTGCCGATCTTCTGCTGCAGAGCCTCGACCCATTCCCACTCACAGGTGAAGCGAGCCGGTACCAGCGCTGCGCCGATCACCGCCGGGGCGTCAGGCGCCAGCTCGATGATCTTCTTGAAGGCATTGGACGATTCCTCATAACAGTCATTGCTCTGCAGCAGCAATGCCGCATGCGTCAGCAGCCTTGGGTTGACGCTGAGGGACAGTTGCAGGCGGGCGAACTCGATACCCTCTTGCTGGCGATTGGCGTTGAAATAGGTGGTAATCAGCGCGTCCAGCACTTCATCGCTGTCGGGTGTCTGTTCATGGGCCTTGAGCAGGCATTGCAAGGCGTCGTCGGTGGTGCGCATGGCGGCCAGCAGCACGCCCGCGGCAAGCCAGTTGCGGGCGCCGGCGCCCTTCTCGGCCGCGAGCTTGAAAGCCACTACCGCTTCGTCAAAGCGTGCGCACAGTCGCAAGGCCTCGGCTCTGAGCCCGAGCAAGGCAGGCTGCTGCGGCTCCTGCTCCAGCAGTCGGTCAAGTTCGGGCAGGGCCTGGTGAGCATGGCCGCCGTTGATCTGAGCGAGCAGCGCCTCAAGGCGCCCTTCCTGAATCGTCATAGTGATAAGTTTTCAAAAAAATGATCGCAGTATCGCGACAAAGACATCCAGCGATGTCCGGTGTTGGAAAAAAATCAACCGATGGATCAGAGGGTGCCCTTCACGCGGCGCAGCTGCAACTGATCCTCAATGAGCCCATCAGGGTGCGTGCATCAACCGGGCAGGCATCATCACCCCCAGGCGCCGGGTCATCCCGAATACCTTATCGGCTTGGCAAATTGATACTTTAGACAGGCGCACGTCAGCCGCCGGGCTTGAACATCCCGTGGCCGGGGTTGTGGCGTTTTGGGAAAAACCTGCCTGCGTTGCCTGCCGGAAAATCCGCCACAGGCACGAAAAATCCCGCCGAAGCGGGATTTTTTCAAGCTTGGATCAACACCCGATTTACTTGGCCTGATAGATGATGCCGGGACTGCACTGAACCATCTGATAGTGATCAGGCAGACCGTTCAACGCCTCCGACGCGCCCAGGAACAGATAACCGCCAGGCTTGAGCGTTGAATGGATGCGCAGAAGGATGTCCTTCTTCACATCCGCCGAGAAGTAGATCAGCACGTTGCGGCAGAACACGATGTCGAACTTGCCCAGCGCCGCGTAGCTGTCGAGCAGGTTGAACGAACGGAACTCCACGCGGTTCTTGATCGGCGCCTTGATCGTCCAGCGACCAGGGGTTTTCTGGTCGAAGAAACGCTGCAGGCGGTCAGGCGACAAACCACGGCCAATGGCCAGGCTGTCGTACTCACCGGTCTTGCAGTTGTTGAGCATGCTGCCGGACAAATCCGTGGCGACGATCTGCGCACCGGCCTTGAGCTGGCCCGGATTGCTGCGCTCGAACTCATCGATAGACATCGACAACGAGTAAGGTTCCTGCCCGGACGAACAGGCCGCCGACCAGATGCGCGGGCGCAGGCCCGGGCTGGCTTTGAGCTGCTCGGGCAGGACCTTGTTCTTGAGCACCTCAAACGGGTAGGTATCGCGAAACCACAGGGTCTCGTTGGTGGTCATGGCGTCGACCACCTGCTCGCGCAAACCACTGCGTGGCTGGCTCTGGATGCGCTGGATCAACTCGCCCAGGGACTTGATGCCCTGCAGTTCCATCAGCTTGTTCAGGCGGCTGGAGACCAGGTATTGCTTGTTTTCACCCAGCAAAATGCCACAGGCTTTTTCCAGGAAGACCCGGAACTGTTCAAAATCCAAATTACCTGTAGACATGCCGCCTCTCAAATCATGTGAACAGCCAAGGCCGGTGGCCTCAGCTGATGTCTGCTGCCCTGATACGATCTACTACTCTAGCTGCCAGATCGTCCGGCCGGAATTTGGCCAGAAAATCATCGGCACCTACTTTCTTCACCATCGCCTGGTTGAAAACCCCGGACAGCGATGTATGCAGGATAATGTGCAGCTTCTGCATACGCGGATCGTTGCGGATCTCTGCGGTGAGGGTATAGCCGTCCATCTCCGGCATTTCAATGTCGGAAATCATCATCAGGAATTCTTCTTCCGGCTTCTTGCCCTCGTCGACCAGCTTGCGCAGGAATTCGAGTGCCTGTCGGCCGTCGTTCAACGCCGTGACTTCAACGCCCACGGTTTGCAGGCAACGCGTCACCTGCTTGCGTGCCACCGACGAGTCATCGACCGTCAGCACCCGCAGCGATGTAGCCTTGTGCTGTACTTCGGCACTCACCACGCCAGCCGAAATGTTCTCCGACACCGGCGCCACCTCGGCGAGGATTTTCTCCACGTCGATGATTTCCACCAGCTGGTTGTCAATGCGCGTCACGGCCGTGAGGTAGTGATCGCGCCCCGTTCCCTTGGGTGGTGGATGAATGTCTTCCCAGTTCATGTTGACGATGCGTTCGACCGAATGCACCAGAAAACCCTGAATCTTGGTGTTGTATTCAGTGATGATCACAAATGCGTTGGCGATGTTGCCCAGCGGCGCGCCGCCGGTGGCCAGCGCCAGATCGAGGATCGGAATCGTCCCGCCACGAATACTTGCCACTCCGCGCACAATCGGACTGGATTTGGGCATGTGGGTAAGTTTTGGGCACTGAAGCACCTCTTTTACCTTGAACACGTTGATCCCATACAACTGCTTGCCATCCAGACGGAACAACAACAGTTCAAGGCGGTTCTGCCCTACCAGTTGAGTGCGCTGGTTAACTGAATCCAAAACACCAGCCATGCCCCACTCCTTCCCAAAACGACCAATTGCACACACCGGATCGGCATGCGGCACGGGCCTTGCTATTTACCCATCATGAACACACAAATGACAGTATCTCGACGCCTGACATCCGCAACCCGCCAATTCTTTCGCGTGGTGGCTGCGTTGTGTCTGTTTGCCACCGCCGGCGTTAGCCATGCGGACAATGTGACGCTGCCTGAACAACTTATCGGCGTCACCCAGGGCTTTCTTGAATTCACCGTGGAAGACTATCTGGCCACCAGCCAAACGGTTGGCCGCTACGAAATCGAAGTCAAACAACTCGATCCGCGTCTGCGCATGCCGCATTGCGACAAGGATTTGACAGCCTCGCTGGAAAGCCCGGCGCAGCCCATCGGCCGCGTAACGGTACGCCTGCGTTGTGAGGGTAGCTCTCCATGGACGGTGTTCGTCCCCGCCCAGGTACATCTGTTTCGCAACGTGGTGACCGTGGTAAGACCAATGAAGCGCGATGCGATTGTCTCCGAAGCCGATGTGGCCCTGCGCGAGCGTGATATCGGCCTGCTGGGGCAGGGTTTCCTGGATTCGGTCGATCAGGCGGTCGGGCAGAAGGTTGTCCGACCAACGGTCATCGATCAGATTCTCACCCCTGTCCACCTGGAACAGCCACAAATGGTGCGCAAGGGCGATCAGGTGGTGATCAGTGCGCGCAGCGGCTCAATGAGCGTGCGCATGCCGGGTGAAGCCTTGTCGGCAGGAGGTTTGAACGAGCAAATACGGGTCAAGAACCTCAACTCACAGCGTGTGATCAAGGCCAACATCGTCGCCCCCGGGCAAGTCGAGGTGCCTATGTGACATGCATTGACCTCTGGCGCTGCGCTTGCGCTTTTTCTACACTCGGAACCGGTATGCCCTGTGCGAAGTCAATTACTGACTGTTTTCGCACGGGCCCTAAAGTTATTCCGGGTTTGGCCGAAACCAAGGCAAGCGTCCAAGAACCCAGAGGTTTTCAATCATGGTCATCGACTTCAGTCGTTTGAATAGCTCCACTACCGTTGGCGGTACGTCGCGTACCGCCAGCACCAAGGAAACCAGCAAAACCGAAGCCTCGGCGACGGTCAGCGGTTCGGCCAAGGTCAGCGGTAGCGGTGAGACAGTACATTTGAGCAGTGAAGCTCAACAGTTGCAGAAGATCACTGATTCGTTGCGTGATCAGCCAGTCGTCAACAGCAGCCGCGTGGCTGAGTTGAAGCAGGCTATCGCCGACGGCAGCTATAAGGTCGACAGCAACCGTGTTGCCAGCAAACTGCTTAATTTCGAAGCCCAGCGCTAGCCCCCGGTCTGCGCAGGGGCTTCTGGACGCTTAAATCCCAGGGCATGCGATGCAAGACACTACGTTGCTTCAACTGATCACGGACGATATCGCGCCGACCCAGCACCTGCTGGAGATCCTGAAGGCCGAGTCATTGGCGCTTCACGGACGCGATATGGTCGAAATGGAACATATCCTGGCGCAGAAACAGGCGCTGGTGATCGTTCTCGAACAGCATGGGCGCCGACGCAGCCAGCTGCTGGCGAGCCTTGGCCTGCCCACCAATCGCGCAGGCCTGGAAGAAGTGGCCAGGCATTCGTCGGTAGGCGAGGCGCTGTTGAAATCGGGCGATGAACTGACAGGGCTGATCGCCGAGTGTCAGGCCGCCAACGAGCAGAACGGCAGTCTGATCCGGCTGCAGCAGCTGACCACCGCGCAGCAGCTCAGAATCCTCAACGGTGGCGATACGCCGACGCTGTATGACAGCCGGGGTTCGACATCCGGCAAGGTAAGACCACGTCCGCTTAGCCAGGCGTAAGTTCTTGTATCAAGGCGTGCAACATGGTGGCAAAATGCCTGTCGCTGCACGCTGTCGTTTTTTGCCTGGAGATGGATGAACCGTGAATGCCTCAAGCGCGGAAGATGTTCCGCAGCCCCCGAAGGTACTTACCACGCCTTTGGAAATTGCCGCCAACATGCGCCTGCTGATGGAAAGCCATGATCCGTTGATCATCACTTTTCACGAGCGCAGTCAGCGCTTCCAGAGCTATGTCATCGACGTCGACCGAGACAGTAACGAGATCTCGCTGGACGAGATGATCCCTCGCGACGGCGAACGTTTCCTGGCCAATGGCGAACCTTTCCGTGTCGAAGGCTTCCACGATGGCGTGCGCATCGCCTGGGAAGTCAAGGCGCAGATGACCGTCATCGAGGATCCGCACTGTTATCGCGGCCCGCTGCCGGAAGAAGTCGTCTATCACCAGCGTCGCAACGCGTTCCGCGCCGCCCTCAAGCTCGCCTCGCTGGTGGACATCGAGATCGGTGGTGAAAAACTCAAGTCGCCCCTGCGCGGCAAGTTGCTCGATGTGTCCGCCACCGGATGCAAACTGCGTTTCGAAGGCGACTTTTCCGAGCGCATGCAGCTCGGTCAAGTGTACGACCGTTTCATCGCCAACCTGCCCTTCGGCAACATGACCACTTCGGTTGAATTGCGTTATCTGCATTTCGAAGAAAAGATCAACACCACCTTCGCTGGCGTGCGCTTCCACAACATCAGTGGTCTGGTGCAGCGTCAGGTCGAGCGTTTCGTCTACCAGCTGCAGCGCGAAGCACGACGTTTCGATAAAGACGACGACTTCTGATCGAGCGCCAACGCCATCAGCATCCTGTCGTAAGGCTTGCCAGCGCCAGCGCCCTCAAGGACGCTGCTGCCGGCAAGCCGTACTGCGACAGCAGAACTGCCCAAGCCTTGAGCTAAAACGCATCCACCACGGGTCCAAAGCTGCGCCGCAGCGACTGGGGCGATTGCCCATAGACGCGCATGAACGCTCGACGCATGCGTTCGCGATCGCCAAAGCCGGTCTCGCTGGCCACCATCTCCAACGAATGCCGCCCCTGCTCCATCATCAGCCGCGCGGCCTCAAGGCGTAGGTTCTCCACCGCCTTGGCTGGCGATATCCCGGTCTCTGCGCGGAACGAACGGCTGAACTGGCGCGGGCTCAGACACGCGGCATCGGCCAACTCATCGACTGACAGCTCGCGACGCAGGTTTTTGCGCGCGAAATCCAGTGACAGCTGGATGCGGTCGGAGCTGGGGCTCAATTCGAGCATTGCCGAGTGCTGCGATTGACCGCCCGCGCGACGATGGTAGAGCACCAGATGTTGGGCAACCTTGCGCGCCAACTCCGCGCCGTGGTCTTTTTCCACCATGCCCAGGGTCAGGTCCAGGGCCGCGGACATGCCGGCGGAGGTCCAGATCTTGCCGTCGATGATGTAGATCCGGTCCTCTTCGACCTTGATCGCCGGATAGTCCCGACGCATTTCCCGCGCCCGCGCCCAGTGCACCGTTGCCCGGCGCCCGTCGAGCAGACCGGCTTCTGCCAACGCAAACGCGCCCACGCACAAGGCCCCGACACGCCGGCAATCGGCATACGCCCGGATGAGAAAAGCGTTGATCGCAGGAGACGCCGCGGACCGGTCCATGGCCCCGCTGATCAGCACGGTGTCGAACCGGGCCTGATCCAGCGGTTGGGTGGAAACCGAAGTGAACAAGGCGCTGGCGGCGACCAGACCACCGTGTTCGGACAACAGATGAATGTCGTAGAGCTTCTGGTCAGCGGCAAGATTGGCGAATTCGAACGCCGACAATGCGGCCAGACTCATGACTTGAAAGTCGGGTCTGACGATGAGCGCAACGCTTTGCATGGGCTCTGTCCGTCACAAAGACAACGATTCTAGACTCAAGCGCCCGGCGCGCAAGTGTAGTCGTCAACGTCCGGGCGATGCGCTCAGGCATTGACCAAGGGCATCGCGCCTCTTGACGCGATGGCCACCGGCATCGGCGGATCAGCCGGCCAGGAACGCGTTGTTGAACTCGGTCACGAAAGCCATTTCATTCGGCCCCGGCGCGGCACGCAGCGCAGTAGCACGCTCGACCAGGATTTCATCGGCATCGGTCCCCAGCGCGGCCATGGTCTGATCGATGAATTCGGCCAGTGGCATGGCCCGCGGTTCGTCGTTGCTGCCCAGCAGATCGGTCTGGACCCAAGGCGGCGCAATTTCCAGGACCCGTACCGAGGTGTTGCGCAGCATGTAGCGCTGGGACATCGAGTACGAATGCATGGCCGCCTTGGTCGCGCTGTAGACCGCCGTGACTGCCAGTGGCACGAAGCCCAGCACCGAGGACACGTTCATCACCACCGCATCAGGCCGGGTCTTGAGGTGCTCGATCAGGCCGGAGGTGACCCTGATCGGTCCGAGGACGTTAGTGGTGATGGTGTCGATCATCAGTTGTTCATCAATGGCGCTACTCGCATCGTCGATCAGCATGATGCCGGCGTTGTTGATCAGCACGTTCAGATCAGGGAAGCGGCCAATCACTTCAGCGGTGACTCGGGCGATGTCGGCAGCATCACCGACGTCCAGCGTCACGCCTTCCATACCTGGGTTGGCGGTCGCCACTTCGTCGAGCAGGGCCTTGCGCCGACCGGCGATGATGACCTTGTTGCCACGCTTGTGCAGGGCTTCGGCCAGCGCACGGCCGATGCCGGAGGTGCCGCCGGTAATGAAGATGGTGTTGTGGGTCAGGTTCATGTCGCTTCTCCGAAAGTAGGTTTGATGGACCGGCGCAGGCCCAGGGGGCTGTGTCGTGCATCTCGAGAACCGATAGTAGAGAGGTGGGACAGGCGGCAGCTGTCGTAAAACCATCGTTTTCGGCCATTCGCTGCGCGCCTGAACAACACGTCTGGATTGGTGGGTTTTTTGACCTGTGAGGGTATTTGCAGGGCCGTACGCTGGCGTCTGATATCGCACCGACAGCAGACGCAGAATGTTCAGGCATAAAGGCACGGCAGTGATCACCGGGGTAGCTTCAGGCACAAGCCTGATGTATGCCCGGCGCATGGCAGCGCTGGGTTACGACCTGATCCTGGTGGGCTGCGACCGCGAGCGCTTGCACACAACGGCCAGACGCATCACCGACGTTTGCGGTCGATGCGTGGAAGTGCTGGCGGGCGATCTGGCCGTGTCCGAGGATCTGCAGCGCATCGAACAGACGCTGCGCGACGATGCCAGCATCACACTGCTGGTGGCTTACGCTGCGCACCCTCCCCGCAGCAGCTGCGCCATCGATCGCCTGAGCGATGCATTGATGCCAGGCTTTGCGGCGCGCCGCTGTGGTGCTGTCATCCAGGTGACCGGCAAGGCCCGATGCCCGCTGGATGAGGCGTGGTGGACGTTGTCGCTGCTGCAACGGGATCAAGGACAAGCGTCCGCGCATTGAGCCTGGCCCAGGCAGTGGCGCATCTGCATTTGCTGGCGCTTCGCGCCAGATCGTCGGCAAGCCAGACTCCCACGCCCTTCGGGCAGAAGCGGTCGGCACCTGTCGCTCTCCTGGCAGAGGTGGTCGACACCTGTCGCCCTGCTGGCAGAGTTGGTCGACACCTGTCGCCCTGCTGGGAGAGGTGGTCGGCATTTGTCGCTCTCCAGTCAGAAGCAAATCGACATCTATCCCCGGGTGCTTTTGATTCTGGCCGAAGGCCGTGGGAGCCGGCTTGCCAGCGATCTGCCGGGCACCGGCAGTAGAATCAGGCGGCGCGGTGGGTCAGGCGTATAGCGTTTGCAGGGTTTGCTGACGCTTCGCGCCAGATCGTCGGCAAGCCAGACTCCCACGCCCTTCGGGCAGAAGCGGTCGGCACCTGTCGTCCTGCTGGGAGAGGTGGTCGGCATTTGTCGCTCTCCTGGCAGAAGCAAATCGACATCTATCCCCGGGTGCTTTTGATTCTGGCCGAAGGCCGTGGGAGCCGGCTTGCCAGCGATCTGCCGGGCACCGGCAGTAGA
>NZ_JBJDOA010000003.1:0-16958 GCF_044900785.1 Pseudomonas sp. NPDC087358 | reverse complement strand
GTAGAATCAGGCGGCGCGGTGGGTCAGGCGTATAGCGTTTGCAGGGTTTGCTGGCGCTTCGCGCCAGATCGTCGGCAAGCCAGACTCCCACACCCTGCGGGCAGAAGCGGTCGGCACCTGTCGTCCTGCTGGCAAAAGCGGTCGGCACCTGTCGCCCTGGCTGGCAGAAGCGGTCGGCATTTGTCGCTCTCCAGGCAGAAGCAAATCGACATCAGCTCGTGCCTGGTTTGCGGGCCATCGCCGGGCGGCGGGTAGCCCCCTTACAACGGCCGATCAACCCCCACATCTCGCGAAGCATCGTGGACAGGGTCGGGGCGCGCCCCCTGAGGCTCGGTGCTGGCGTCGACGTCGACAACCGCCACCGGTCGCACGACGCCCTCCCCGGATGGCACGACCCGCTCCGGTGTATCGCTGGAAAGGTCCAACTCGCCTTCGCCAGTTTCTGCCTCAGGTTCGCTGGCGGTCTGCATCTGATCCTGCACAACCTGTTCATCGACACGAGGGTCAAGGGCCACCACCAATGGCGAGCTGGACATGCTGTCGGGCATGGCGATGTGATGCAGCGGTGCGTCATCGACCTGGTGCAGGTTGGTGACGGCCTTGGGCCGGATGCGCAACACAAGGATCAGTGCGGTGAAGCAGACAAAGGCGTAGAGCATGTTGCTGCCGAACTGCTTCATCAGCACCCCCGACACCAACGGCCCGATGCTGGCGCCAACGCCGTAGGTCATCAGCAGCATCGCTGTCAGCGAGACTCGCCGCTCGCCTTCGACGTGGTCGTTGCTGAACGCCACGGCCAGCGGATACAACGAGAACTGCAGCAGTGAGGCCACAAAACCCACGGCAAACAGCACTTCGGTCGGCAGGCTGGGGAAGATCGCCAGCGGCAATGCCGCCAGCACCAGCAGGCCGGCGACGCCACGGATCAGCCAGGCTCGGTCATAACGATCCGACAGTCGGCCCAGCGGCCCCTGCACCAGCAGTCCGGCGCCGATGCAGCACGCCATGAACATGCCCACATGCTCGGTCGACATGCCTTGCTGAGCGGCATACAGCGGCGCCAGGCCGTAAAACGAGCCGATGATCAGACCGGCGCTCAACACCGTGGTCAGCGACTGCGGCACGCGGCGCATGAAGAACAGTGGCTCAAGCGGCGCCGGGTGCATGGGTGCGGGGTGAATGCTGCGGGTCATCGCCACCGGCACCAGGCACAGGGCGAAGCACAGCGCGACCAGCATCAGCAATTCAAGCCCAAGCTGGGGATGAATCACCAGAATCAACTGACCCAGCACCAGCCCCATGTACGAGGCAATCATGTAGCCGCTGAACACCAGCCCGCGTTGCTTGGGCGATGCCTGCTCGTTGAGCCAGCTTTCGATGACCATGTACTGGCACATCATGCCCAGGCCTACGATCATCCGCAGGAAGATCCAGGCCGGCAGGTAGTTGATCAGTCCATGGCCCAACACCGCAGCGCCGACGATACCGGCGCAGGTGGCGTAGGCCCGGATGTGCCCGACCCGGCCGATCAACCGGTGGCCGATCTTGCCGCCCAGCGCCAGGCCGACATAGTTGGCGGCCATCAGCGCACCGACCCACAAGCCATCGACCTGATCGGCAGCCAGGCGCAAGGCAAGGTAAGTACTCAAAAGGCCCGAGCCGATCAACATCATCAGCGAGGCGAAATACAGCGCTCGAAAGGATTTCCAGATTTGGCGCATCGGCTTTCCAAAAACGCAAACCCGCCTGCGCGGAGGATTTGCGAACCACGGTTCTAGAGCCCGGAGAACAGGATGCGCAAGCACGTCACGAGCGCAGGTATCGGCGAACAGCAACGTCCAGTCGCCCTTGAAAAAGCGGTGTCCGCCTGTTCGATCCGCTGATACCCAGCTCAGTAGCGCTTACACATCCTGGGCCAACACGCGGCGCTCCCAGGGAGATATTTCGTTGAAGAAACTGGTCATTTCCAGGCTCTTCGACGCGATGTAGCCTTCGATGAATTCGGCACCAAACAGTTCCTTGGCCAACGGACTGCGTTTCAGACGTTCCAGGGCCGCATGCAGGGTACATGGCAATGACAGATTGTCCGGCACGCTAAATTCCCCTTGAATCGGCGGCGACGGCTGCAGCTGTTGCTCGATACCGTACAGCCCCGCGGCCAGACTGGCTGCAATGGCGAGGTAAGGGTTGGCGTCGGCCCCCGGCAGGCGGTTTTCGACACGCCTGGCCACCGGCGCACTGGCCGGGATACGCAAGCCTGCGGCGCGATTGTCATGCGACCAGCAGGCATTGTTCGGCGAGGCGAAAGGATGACACAAACGCTGGTAGGAATTGACGTTGGGGGCGAACAACGCGGTGAAGTCCGCCATTGCTGCCTGCTGACCGCCGATGAAGTGTTGGAAAGCCGCCGTCGGCTCGCCCTGGGCATCGCTGAAAATATTCTGCCCGGTGGCGCTGCTGACCACGCTCTGATGGATGTGCATGGAGCTGCCCGGCGTATGCGCCAGGGGTTTGGCCATGCACACCACGGTCAGGCCGTGCTTGAGCGCGACTTCCTTGAGCATGTGTTTGAACAGGAACGTCTGATCGGCGAGCAACAGTGGATCGCCATGCAGCAGATTGATCTCGAACTGGCTGACGCCCATTTCGTGCATGAACGTATCGCGTGGCAGCCCCAGCGCAGCCATGCATTTATAGACCTCGCTGAAGAACGGCCGCAGGCCGTTGTTGGAACTGACGCTAAAGGCCGATTGACCCTCTTCGCGGCGACCATCCAGACCCACCGGCGGCTTGAACGGCTGGGCCGGATCGCTGTTGGGCGCGAAGACGAAAAACTCAAGCTCGGTGGCCACCACCGGCGACCAGCCGTGGCGCGCATAGCGGGCGATGACCGACTTGAGCTGACCACGGGTCGACAACGGAGAAGGTTCGCCGTCCAGTTCATCGGCATCACAAATGGCCAATGCACGCGGCTCCTCGCTCCAGGGCAGGCGGTGGATCTGCCGTGGGTCGGCAATAAGCGCCAGGTCACCGTCATCACTGCCGTAGAACCTGGCCGGCGGATAGCCGCCCATGATGCATTGCAGCAGCACACCCCGCGCCAGCTGCAAGCGACGGCCTTCCAGGAAGCCCTCGGCGGTCATCACCTTGCCGCGCGGCACACCGTTGAGATCCGGGGTGACGCATTCGATTTCATCAATGCCCATCAATCGCTGCGCGAGTGAATTGTGGCCATCGCTGCTCATGACTCAAATCCTTTGTTGTGAGGCAGGCCGCCATGCGGCGAGGCGTACAAAATAAGCTCCAGCCGTTCGGAATATCAAGCGCATCTTTTTCAACGAAAAAGCAGGTTGGCCGATTTCTTGCTTTTTCGGGGTAATAACGCTGCAAACGCCATTTCGATGACAGTGGGTAATTCAACACAAGCGCGCTTGCGGCACGGGGGCTTTGATCGCCATGCCGGTATCGCGCAGGCCGGCTCCATCGACGGACGCCAGCCAAGCCGAAACTGCGTTGCCATGACCCGCTTTGATCACTTTCTTAAGGTAAATCCATGTACGCCCAGCCACTTTCGGATGAACTCACCGCCCATTGCATGCAAGCCATTGCCGGCGGAACAACGTCGATCATCGAAATAGCCAGCGGCACCCCTTCATTGGCAGGCAGCGTAAAGCAGGCGTTGTCCGGTATCCCCTACACCTGCGTGACCTCTGATCAGGCGCTCCATGCCCAGGCTCAGGCGCAGGGCGATCGGGTTGAACTGCTGGACGCCAATGAGCTGGGCGAATCGTTTTTTCTCGAGCATCGCGATCAGCAATGCTGGGTACTGGGCGAGTCCCTGACTCAGGTGGCTGATCCCTGGGCCTTGCTGCGCAACCTGGAAAAGCATCTTCGCGCCGACGGCAGCATCATCTTGTGCATGCCCAACGCACAGCACTGGTCGTTGCAGGTGAAGCTGGCCGCAGGCGCTTTTCATTATCAGGATGTCGGCCTGCTGCACCGCTCGCACCTGCGCTGGTTCACCCGCGAGACCCTGTTGCAATTGCTCGACGAAACCGGCTTTGAAATCGCCCTGGGCTTGCCGCTGATTTCCGCCAACCCGTTGAGCGAGACCTTCCTGCCGCTGATCGGGCAGATTGCCAAGGCAGCCCAGCTCGACGTGGAAATGGCCGTCACCGATGCGACCCCGACTCACTACGTCATTCGTGCGGTGCGCAAGCGCAAACCACTGGCCTTCGGCGAGCCTGGCCCGTTGCTGACCCATGAGGAGTTTCTCAGCGAAGACCGAGCCACCGCCAAGGACGACATGACCTGGGCGTTTCCGGTCTGCGCCTATGATCATTTGCTCAGCGGCAACGACCGCGCGGTCTTCGAAGCGGTGCGCTACCGCGCGGACATTCGCAAGGTGGTGCTGACCCGATCCAAGGCGTTCGAGCTTGAGGGCGAGAATGTCGTCGTCCTGCCCCTGGCCAGCCGGGCCGGACAGCAGGCAGTGATGAGCGCAGGCTACATCTTCGTCAAGCACGCCGCCGCGGTGAACGTGCCTTACCCGCTCGATGCCACCGCGCACCGCATCATCAACCTGTGGCATGGCATTCCACTCAAGCGCATCGGTATCACCTCCCTGGACAATGCGCCGCTCAAGGACAATCTTCTGCGCGAGCATGCCAGGCATCATGCGGTGATTGCCTCCTCGCGGATGGACCAGCTGGCGATGACGGCGGCCTTCCAGCCGCTGCCGATGGACAAGATCTGGATCACCGGCCTGCCACGCAACGACGTCGTCCTTTGCGACGAACAGCGCCTGCCCGATGATTTTGCCGAACAACTGGGCAAGCTGCGCTTTGAGCTAAACGGCCGCCGGCTGGTGCTGTTCGCCCCGACTTTCCGCAACCATCAGGCCGCGGCGTATTACCGCTTCAGCCCGCAACAGCGTGAAAGCATCGCCGCTTGCCTGGAACGCCACAACGCGGTCATGGGGATTCGCGAGCACATGGCCGATCGGGCGCAAAGCTACAGCGCCGCACTCATGGCAGGACAAGGGCCCTTCATCAGCCTGGACCGACAAGCCTTTGCCGAGATTGAAGTGCTTTACCGCGAAGCCGATGCCCTGATCACCGACTATTCCAGCTGCTTCATTGACTTCATGCTGACCGGCCGGCCGCAGATCAGCTTCGCCTATGACCGGGCGATGTACGCCGGGCAAGAGCGAGGCATGTTCTACAACCTCGAAGACGTCTTCCCGGGGCCGGTGTGCGAGGACTTTGACGCGCTGCTCAACGCGCTGGAAAGAACCCTTGCCGGCGAGCAGACCGAGCATCCTCTGGTCTATGCGCAAAAACGACGGATGTTTTTCGAGTTCCTTGACGATGGCAATACCCATCGCCTTGTGGAACGTGTGTTGTCGGAGGCTCGCCCATGAAAACCGTTCTGACCTATGGCACGTTCGATGTGCTGCACGCCGGCCACGTACGTCTGCTGGCCAGGGCCAAAGCCCTGGGCGACCGGCTGATCGTTGGCCTGTCGACGGATGCGTTCAACGCGCTCAAGCACAAAAGCTCGCTGCTGGATTTCGACAACCGGCGAATCGTGCTTGAGTCAGTGCGCTACGTAGACCTGGTGTTTGCGGAGGGCAACTGGGATCAGAAACTCGAGGACGTGCGCCAGTACGGGGTCGACGTGTTCGTGATGGGTGATGACTGGGAGGGCAAGTTCGACTTTCTCAAGCCCGAATGCGAGGTGGTTTATCTGCCGCGCACCGAACGGATTTCATCCACCTTGATTCGCCAGGAGCTGCACCAGCTCGAAGCCCGGGAAGGCTAAGCCAGCTCGGCGATGCAGTCATGCTACTTGCCTTGAGCCGCTCGACGCTCAAGGTTTTTTCTACAGAAGTGGATACCCAGATGGACTCTCAACGACTTGCCAGTGTCGTCATTGCTGTTGGCCGCACGGATTTTTTCGAAGCCGCCCTGCGCAGCGTGATAAAGCAAACCTACGATGCGATTGAAATCGTGATCTGCGATGACACCAGCGACGGTTTGGCAGAGACCGTGACCGACCTTTATCGGGCGTCCTGTCGCTGGCCGATCCGCTACCTGCGCAATGAGCAGCCTGAAGGTATCCCTGCATGCCTGCTTCGCGGTGTCCGGGAAGCGAACGGTGAGTACGTCAAGTTTCTGGCCGGCGATGCCGTTCTGGAGCCGGCGTGCATCACGCAAATGGTCCAGGCGCTGCAAGCCTGCCCCGAGGCTCGACTGGTCTCGGCGCATCGCAAGTGGATCGATGCCAACGACGTGCCACTGGCCGACAACCTGACCACACGCTTTCGCGTCGCCCAGCCGACGGTGCTCCGGGGCGCGGACGTGGTTGGCGTATTGGGCGAGTTCACCTGCAATTTCATTGGCGAATTCAGCAGCGTGCTGTGCCGTCGCGTCGACCTTCTGGCGCTGGGCGACGGGCTGTTCTCGCTCAACGGTGAAGCCTTGGAGGCGCTCGCCGAGCTGGCGCTGTTCGCCAACCTGCTGCACGACGCCGAGCTGGTGCTGCTACCCGCATCATTGACCGCAACCCGCATCGCGCCGCGGCACCTGACCGAGCAAGGTCCGCAGACCGCCGGCGCAGACTGCGAGTCGGTATACCGCTTTCATCGACTGATTCGCGAGGCCGGCTGGGCCAGCACGTCCTTGGCCAACGGCTGGGTGGGGATGCGCGCGCTGTCGGCTGTCCAGGCGTTTACCGAGATCAATCTGCTCGCGCAGCTGTGCGCCCCGCTGCCACAGCGATTGAACCCGGAACAGGTCCAGGCCTGGCTCGGCCATCGCATTGCCGATGCCCAACAGCAGGATCAGATTGACCAGCGCCTGACTCAGTCGGGCGTGCCCTCCCTGCTGATCGTGATCAAGGACACCCTCCAGGACGCCGCTTCAGTTCAACGCACCCTGGCCAGCATCGACACTCGCGGCCCGCTCGGCGAGGCGCTGCAGGTGGTGGTTGTGTCCAAGGCAGGCGAACTGCCGGGCAGTGCCTTGGGCTCGCGTCTGCATCAGTTGGTGACAGATGAAACCAACACGGCCAAAGTCCTCAACCAGATCATCGAACAGCAGCGTTTCGAGTGGCTGATGGTCATCGAGGCGGGCAGCCAATTCACCCCGTTCGGCCTCACTGCCTGCGCCCTCAGACTCCTGGAAAATTGCGACACTCAGGCGGCCTTTGCCGATGAGATGTATCGCAACCCCAGAGGCGGGCTGAGTTCGGCCATGCGTGCGGACTTCAATCTGGACTATCTGCTGAGCTATCCGCTGGTCAATGCGGGTCATTGGCTGTTCCGCCGAGAGCTGCTGGTGAACGCCGGCGGCTTCGATCCGCAATTCAGTGAGGCCGCTGAGTTTGATTTGATCCTGCGTCTGATCGAAGGCGATCGCGCTACCGCGTTCACCCACATCAGCGAACCGCTGCTGATTTGCGACCTGCCGCTGGCCACGCACAACCAGCACGAGATAGACACGCTGGAGCGCCACCTGAAAGTGCGCGGTTATCCGCGCGCCAAGGTGCTGCACACCCTGTCCCGACGCTATCACGTGCTTTACGGGCACACCGATGAGCCATTGGTTTCGATCATCGTGCCGACCAAGGATCAGTTGCCGTTTTTGCAGCGCTGCGTGGAAACCTTGCTGCACAAGACCCGCTATCCCCACTATGAACTGCTGATAGTCGACAACAACAGCGAGACCCCCGAAGCCCTCGAATGGCTGGCGGGCATCGAAGCCATGGGCTCGGAACAGGTGCGGGTACTGCGCTACCCGCATCCGTTCAACTATTCCAGAATCAACAACGTCGCGGCGGCACAGGCCAAGGGCGAATACCTGGTGTTGCTCAACAACGACACGGCAATCGTTCACGAGCACTGGCTGGATGAACTGCTCAACCACGCCTTGCGCCCCGAAGTCGGCGTGGTCGGGGCCAAACTCCTGTACCCCAACGGTCGCCTGCAACATGCCGGTGTGCGCCTGGCAATGGACGGTCCTGCCGGTCACCAGCATCTGGGAGAGCCGCAATACATCCAGGGCTACATGCAGCGCGTACAGGTCGATCAGGACCTGAGCGCCGTCACCGCCGCCTGCCTGATGGTGCGACGCTCGATTTATGAAGAAGTCGGCGGCCTGGACGAAGAGGCGTTCGTGGTTTCCTACAACGACGTCGACTTGTGCCTGAAGGTCGGTGCCAGCGGTTATCTCAACGTATGGACGCCCCATTCGGTGCTGATCCATGAGGGCAGTGTCAGCCAGACCCACGTCGACACCGCTACGCAACAGGCCAAACGCAAGCGTTTCGTCGGCGAGCAGATGGCGATGTATCGCAAGTGGTTGCCGACGCTGGTGACGGACAGCGCCTTCAATAGCAACCTGTCCTTCGACCTGGCTTCTGTCGAGCTGGAGCTCAACATGCAGCTGACCTGGCGCCCGGTGCCCTGGCAGAGCAGCCCGGTGGTGCTGGCCTATCCAGCTGGCCCCTGGGCATCGCCAGTCGATCGGGTGATCGCGCCCTTCCAGGCACTGGAACAGCGCCGGACTATCGACGGGATGCTTTGCAGCCCGCTCTCGATCGTGCAAGAGGCCAGGTTCAACCCGGATGTGATGATCTTCCAGGCCCGGCTCGACCTCGATCACGTAGACACCCTGGCCCGTGCCCGGTTGTTGCCGGGGGTGTTCGTGGTGCTGGATCTGAACGATCTTCAGCTTGGCGAGACCGATCCCGGCGATGATGATTTCGCGTTCAGCGCCGAGCGTCTTGATCTCCTGCAAAAAAGCCTGCAACAGGTTGATCGGGTCATCGCCTCGACTCAAGTGCTGGCGGATATCGCCGGGGAATTCCATTCCGACGTGCGCCTGGTGCCATCGCTGCTGGCGCCGCAGACATGGGGCAACCTGTCATCGCGCAGGGGCCAGGGCAACAAGCCGCGGGTCGGTCTGGTCAGCGATAACTGGCAGATCCAGGACCTGCAGCTGATCATCCCCGTCGTTCAGGCCCTGGCTGAGGAAGTGGAATGGATCGTGATGGGCGATCGACACGGCCTGCTCAGCGCCTACAGCCATGAATCCCATGCACTGCCCAGCGCCGAGCATTACCCCACGGCGGTGGCGGCGCTTGATCTGGACCTGGCGCTGTTACCCGCTGCCGACAATCTCTTCGGCATCTGCAGGAACAATCTTGCGGTCTTGCAACTGGGCAGCTGCGGCGTGCCGCTGGTGTGCAGCGATATTCGGGCGTACCAGGGTGATCTGCCGGTCACCCATGTGCCCAATACGTTATCGGCCTGGCTCATGGTCATTCGCGCGCACACCGATGATCTGCCGAGCGCGGCGCTGCTGGGTGACGAACTGCGCACGCAGGTCCTGCGTCAGGGGATGCTCGACGATGCGGCGGCGGCGCGCTGGCAACAGGCGTGGTTGCCCTGAGGCGCATGCAGGGGCTGATCGTCGCCTGACATCGGCCTCTGATCAGCCCTCCGGTTCACGCTTGAGCGACTGAATGCCGGGTGCGATACCCGCCCGGACTTTCCCCCGTCCACTTCTTGAACGCCCGGTGAAACGCACTGGGCTCTTGAAAGCCAACCAGTGACGCAATCTCCACCACGCTCATGTCGGTCTCGCGCAGCTTCTGCTGGGCGATGCCACGCCGTACATCGTCCTTGATGCCCTGAAAGGCGCAGCCTTCGCGTTCCAGCCGGCGGCGCAAGGTAGTGGGGCTCAGCTTGAGCTCCAGGGCCATTTCCAACAGCGTCGGCCAGTGCCCGTAATGGCTGCTACGCAAGCGTTGGTACACCTGCGCCACCAGACCGCGCTGGTTGCGGAAGCGAATCACCAGCCATTGCGGCGCAGTGCGCAGGAAGGACTTGAGCGAGGGCAACGACTGCACCACCGGCAGCCGCAGGTAGTGGCTGGAAAATTCGATTTCGGTGCGTTGCTCGCCAAAGCTCAGGTTGAAACCCCACAGCAGTGAGTCATCACTGAGCCGCTCACGGTCGTGCCGAAACTGCGCGCGATCGATGCTGATGCGTCGTCCGCCCAGCCAGCACAGCAGGCTGATCATCAGCAAGAGAAAGGTCTCCTCACCGAAACGCTGCTTGGTCGGGTCGCCGGCGTGGTTATCCACGGCGATGATTGCGCGGGGGCCTCGCACGCTCAGGCTGCCGCGAAAGTCGCGCAAAAACAGGCCGAAATTGGCCAGACACTGGCGCAGGGCCTTTTCCAGGTTGGGCTCCTGGATCAACCCGCGGCAGATCAGCGCGAAGCTGCCCGGCGGCATGCCGTGGGAGTCCAGGTCAAAGAATTCGTCGTCCAGCTCCTTGATCTGAATCAGCCACAACGCGGCGAACGCACTAGCGGACACCCTGGCCTGGGGGTCGCCAAGCAGCGCCATGTCGATGCCGGCAGCTTCCAGCACCGATTGCAGGCGTAACGGCTGGTCACGCAGCGCATGCACCACCAGCTGAACGAAGTAGATCGCTACTGAATCCTTTTCCCGCATGAGCCGCCTTTCCTTCTCTCGATGTGCACTCAACCGATGCCACGGCGCTGATGGTAAAGAACGCCAGTCGATCTGGACAGTTTTGGCATAGGCCCGTCCCTAACGCCGATCTAGACTTGCCCGCAACCGGCACTTGGCCGAATGCCGCTCGTCGGTGCCACTCACAACACATTCAACAGGTTCAAGGAGTCGACATGAGCAATTCCGACGTTTTCGTCGTCAGTGCACTGCGTACCGCCATCGGTGGATTCGGCGGTTCGCTCAAAGACGTCTCGCCTATCGAACTGGGCACCCAGGTCAGTCGCGCCGCGTTGGCCAAATCCGGGCTGGCTGCCGAGCATATCGGCCATGTGGTCATGGGTCATGTCATCCCGACCGAGGTCCGTGATGCCTACCTGTCGCGGGTGATCGCCCTGGAAGCCGGGTTGACCAAGGAAACCCCGGCCATGAACGTCAACCGCCTGTGCGGTTCGGGTCTGCAGGCCATCGTCTCGGCCGCTCAATCGCTGATGCTCGGCGACACCGGCGCGGTACTGGCCGGCGGCACCGAGTCCATGAGCCGCGGCGCCTACATCATGCCTCAGGCGCGCTGGGGTGCGCGCATGGGTAATGTGCAGGCGTACGACTACATGCTCGGCGCGTTGCACGATCCGTTCGCCAACATCCACATGGGCATCACCGCCGAGAACATTGCCGAGAACTACGGCATCACCCGCGCCGATCAGGACGCCCTGGCCCTGACCAGCCAGCAGCGTGCAGCCCATGCAATCGCGCAGGGCCGTTTCGACAGCCAGATCGTGCCCGTTGAAATTGCGACCCGCAAAGGCACTATCACCTTTGCCCAGGATGAGCACGTGCGTGGCGACGTCACCGCCGAGCAACTGGAAAAAATGAAAACCGTGTTCAAGAAGGACGGCACGGTCACGGCAGGTAATGCCTCGGGCCTGAACGACGGTGCCGCGGCGTTGGTGATGGCCAACGGCGACATGGTTCGCCAGCACGGCCTCAAACCGATGGCGCGTCTGGTGGCCTACGCCCACGCCGGTGTCGAGCCATCGATGATGGGCCTGGGTCCGATCCCGGCCAGTCGCAAGGTGCTTGAGCGCGCCGGCCTGAGCGTCGCCGACCTGGACGTCATCGAGTCCAACGAAGCCTTCGCCGCGCAGGCCTGCGCCGTGGCTCGCGAACTGGATTTCGACCCGCAAAAGGTCAACCCCAACGGTTCGGGTATTTCCCTGGGCCATCCGGTGGGTGCAACGGGCGCGATCATCGCCACCAAAGCCATTCATGAGCTGCATCGCATTGGCGGTCGCTACGCGCTGGTGACCATGTGCATCGGCGGCGGCCAGGGCATCGCCGTCATCTTCGAACGCGTCTGAGCGAGGAGCCATCAATGAGCATGCAACACATTGCCGTGATCGGCGCAGGCACCATGGGCAACGGTATCGCTCAAGTCTGCGCCATCGCCGGCTTCGACGTGACGTTGCTGGATATCTCGGAGGTTGCGCTTGAACGTGGCCTGGCCGCGATGCGCAAGAACGTGGAGCGGCAGGTCAACAAACAGACGCTGACGGTCGAGCTTGCCGAGGAGGCGCTGGGGCGGGTTCGGTGCACAACCGACTATGCGCAACTCAGTGACGCGCAGGTGGTGATCGAAGCGGCCACCGAGAACCTGGAACTCAAGCTGCGCCTGCTGCGACAGATCGCCGGCCATGTGGGTGCGGACTGCGTCATTGCGTCGAACACTTCATCGCTGTCGATCACCCAGCTGGCGGCCAGTGTCGACAGTCCGCAGCGCTTCATCGGTCTGCATTTCTTCAATCCGGTGCCGATGATGGGGCTCATTGAAGTCATTCGCGGCCTGCAGACCGCCGATGAGACCCACGTCGTGGCGATCAAGCTGGCCGAACGTCTGAACAAGACCGCCATTACCGCTGGCAACCGTCCGGGGTTCGTGGTCAACCGCATTCTGGTGCCGATGATCAACGAAGCGATCCTGGTTCTGCAGGAAGGCCTAGCCACCGCGCAGGATATCGACGACGGCATGCGCCTGGGCTGCAACCAGCCGATCGGCCCGCTGGCGCTGGCCGACCTGATCGGTCTGGATACGCTGCTGGCCATCGTCGAAGCGTTTCACGAGGGCTTTAACGACAGCAAATACCGCCCTGCTCCACTGCTCAAGGAAATGGTCGCGGCCGGGTATCTGGGACGCAAGAGTGGGCGCGGGTTCTTTACCTACAACTGAGTGACGCGCTGATGGCTTGCCGACGCTGGCGGTCATCTCACGTGGCGGTCACCTTGACCCCTGGCCTTTAGCAGTCCGGCTCGCCAGCGGTAGCGATTACGAGGACGCCACCGTCGGCAAATGGAACGCCGCCCGACCGTACGGCTACAGGATCGCCATACGCCGGGGATTTTCGACCTGGATCAAAAAAACCGCAGCCCGTTACCAGGCTGCGGTTTTCTTGTTTCAAGCGTCAATCAATGGGAGAACAGTGAATTGCCCACTTTGCCGGCCATTTTCTCCGGTTTGATCAGGAACCGGGCCAGCGCTGGCAGCAGCCACAAGGCGCCGAACATGTTCCACAGGAGCATGAAGGTCAGCATCAGGCCCATGTCGGCCTGAAACTTGATCGCCGAGAAGATCCAGGTGCACACGCCGATCGCCAGGCACAAGCCGGTGAACAGCACCGCCTTACCGGTGGACTTCAGGGTCTGGTAATAGGCCTCTTGCAGTGGCAGGCCGGCACGCAGGAAGCTTTCCAGGCGACTGTAGATGTAAATGCCATAGTCGACACCGATGCCCACACCAAGCGCTACCACCGGCAAGGTGGCGACCTTGACGCCGATGCCCATGAACGCCATCAGCGCGTTGCCCAATACCGACGTCAGTACCAGAGGCAGCACGATGCACAATGTCGCCGCCCAGGAGCGGAAGGTGATCATGCACATCACGGCCACGCAGATGTAGACCAGAATCAGAATGGTCAACTCGGCCTGTTTGATCACTTCGTTGGTCGCCGCCTCAATCCCGGCATTGCCCGCCGCCAACAGAAACTCCAGCCCTTCCTTGTTGTTGGCCTTGGCAAAGTCCTGTACCGCCTGCACGGCACGGTCCAGTGTTTCCGCCTTGTGGTCGTTGAGGAAGATCAGCAGCGGTGCCAGCGAACAGGTGTTGTTGTAGAGGCCATCGGCGCGGGAAATCGAGCTGTTGAGCACATCCTTGTTGCGCGACAACGACTCCCATTTCAGGTTGCCCTCGTTCATGCCCTTGATCATCTGCTTGGACACGGTCACGAGGGAGATCGCCGATTGCACGCCGGGCGTATTCTCCATCTTCCACGACAACTCATTGATCGCCGACAGCGTCTGATAGGCCGAGCAGCCTTCGGCCGGGGTCTTGACCATCACGACCAGTACATCCGAGCTGGTCGAGTAGTTGCTGATGATGAAGTTATTGTCCTGGTTGTAGCGCGACTCCGGGCGCAACTCCGGGGCACCCTGGTCAAGATCGCCGATCTTCAGGTTATGCCCGTACCAGAGGCCACCCACCAAGGCGACCAAGGCGAGGGCAACGGAAACCCGCGCGACCTTGGGCGCAGCAAAATTGGACAACAGGCGCCAGAACGGATGTTCGCGCACCGCGTCCTCTTTACTGCGCACGACGGCCCTTTTGCTGATTCCGACGTAGGAAATTGCAACCGGCAGCAGGATCAGGTTAGTGAAAACGATCACCGCAACCCCGATCGATGCGCCGATCGCCAACTCACGAATCACGCCGATGTCGATGATCAACAGGGTAATGAAACCGACGGCGTCGGCCAGAATCGCGATCATGCCCGGCAAGAACAGCTGGCGGAATGTGCGTCGGGCTGCGGTCAGGGCGTTTTCAGCGTCGCTGGATTGCAGGGCGATACCGTTGATCTTCTGCACACCGTGGGAAATGCCGATGGCAAAGATCAGGAACGGCACCAGCATCGAGTAAGGATCCAGACCGAAGCCCACCACGTGCATCAGACCCAGTTGCCAGATCACTGCAATCAACGTGGTGCTCAACACCGCAACGGTGCTGCGCGCGCAACGGGTGAACCACATCAACAGCACCAGGGTGATCAGAAACGCTACACCGAAGAACATCACCACCATGATCAGGCCGTCGATCAGATCCCCGACCTTCTTGGCAAAGCCGACAATGTGGATATCGACGTTGGGGTTCTGGGCTTCGTACTTGTCGCGGATCTTTTCTTCAAGCTGATGAGAGAACTGGCGGTAATCCAGCGGCAGCAATTTGCCCTGGTCATTGGGGTCCGGGTAAAACTCCTGCAATGGCACGTCAATGATGCTGGACTTGAAGTCGTTGGCCACCAGGCGCCCGACCTGGCCGGACTTGAGTACGTTGTTGCGCAAGCTGTCGAGGCTTTGCTGGGAGCCGTCATAACTCTGGGGGATGACCTCGCCGCCGGCAAACCCCTCCTCGGTCACCTCGGTCCAGCGCACACTCGGGCTCCACAACGACTTGAGCCCTGAGCGATCGACACCGGAGATGTAAAACACCTCGTCGTTGATCTGCCGCAGGGTCTCCATATAGTCCTTGGAGAAGATGTCGCCCTTCCTGGCTTCCACCGAGATGCGGACGGTGTTGCCCAGGTTCGCCAGGTCGTTGCGGTGCTCCATCATGTTCTGGACGAAGGGATGACCCAGCGGAATCATTTTCTCAAAACTGGTGGAGGGGCGTACCAGTGTCGCCTGCCAGAACAGGACGATGCTGACCAGCAGGCAAATGCCGATCACCACCGGCCGATTGTTGAAGATCAACCGTTCCAGGCGTGTCGGTTTGTCGTGATGGTGTTGAAGATTTGTCATGCGAAAGCGTCCTCGCCGTCGGTTCTTATTGTTGAGCGACATCGGCGCCCGTTGACGAGGTGAGGTGCACACCGCCCTGTCCTACCAGAATCAAATCGCCCTTGTCGTCTTCGGCCACGCCTGCCAGCGACAGTCGGTCGGGGCGGTTTGACACGGTAAAGCTCTCGCCGTCGTCGGTACTGCGCATGACACTGCCGCCGTTGCCTACTAGCACAATGGATCTGTCCGGCAGCAGGGAAGCGTTGGCGATACTGAACTCCAGAGGACCGCGCTCACCCTGCAGTGCAATCGGCTCCCAGTTGCTGCCAAAGTCGGTTGAGCGGAACAGGTTGCCGCGCAGCCCGTACGCCAGGAGCGTGTTGGCCTGGGAGGTGCCGAGTGCACCGAACAGCGAACCCTGGTAGGGGCCTTCGAGTTTTTCCCAGGTCTGCCCGTCATCGGCGGAGCGAAACATACTGCCCATCTCACCGACGACAAACAGGCCCGCATCTTTGACATAGGCAATGCCGTTGAGGTGGTATTGATCTTCGTTGTCCAGGCGCGCGCCGATGTCTTCCCAGTGCTGTCCACCATCAGTGGTCTGCAACACCGCACCATAGGCACCTACGGCAATACCGGTGGACAGATCTTTGAACCAGACATCCAGCAGTGGCGCCTCGCGCTTGAGGTCTTCGAACTGCTTGCTCCAGGTCGCACCGCCGTCGCCGCTGGCGAGGATCTGTGCGTCGTGACCGACTGCCCAGCCATGCTGTTCATCGACGAAGTAAACAGCGGTGAGCAGTTGACGGGTCGGTACCTTGGCCTGGACCCAGGTCTTGCCCTGATCGTCGGAATAGAGGATGTGTCCGCGGTCGCCGACCACGACCACGCGTTTGCCTGCGTGCGTCACGTCCAGCAGCAGACTACGGGAAGCTTTCGCGGATTCGAGAGCGAAGACTGCTGCGTCTCCGGCGTTGGCGGGTGTATCGGCTGGGGAGCTTTGGGCCGCCAGTGCAGTACTGCACAGGGTGAAGGATATGAGTAACGACAATACCGCGTTCAGAGGCTTGCCCATCTGGGCCGTCCTGGAACCGTCGTGGCCCTGAATGACTGCCGACCGAGTGCGCCGAATGACTGGCTCACGCATGAAGCTTCCCCTTCCTTTATTTTTATTAGGTGCTCCTGAGAAGCTGAACAGCTCCCGCAAGCGCTCTAGCCTGCGTGCCGTGCCTTCCCGAAGCGAACCCATCCTATCCAGCTTTGGAAACGTATGACAATCGACATGACGTTATCTTTTGTTAAGCAACGCCCAGCTGATTGGAGCGTTATCACTGGCGCTGATGAGCCACTGGAGACGGGCGAACAAGCTGTCGGGCGACATACAACGACAAGGCCATTCTGGCTTGAATCTGGAGGGTATAAGCGTTAATGGCGCGAGCAGGTTTTCCGCGCGCAAAAACAAAACCCCATCTGCGTAAGCAGATGGGGTTTCGTAATTTAATCTTGACGATGACCTACTCTCACATGGGGAAACCCCACACTACCATCGGCGATGCATCGTTTCACTGCTGAGTTCGGGATGGGATCAG
>NZ_JBJDOA010000002.1:349638-697319 GCF_044900785.1 Pseudomonas sp. NPDC087358 | reverse complement strand
CTGCAACCTGGGCTCGATCAACCTGCCGAACCACATCAATGACGGCAAGCTGGACACCGACAAGCTCAAGCGCACCATCGACGTTGCCGTGCGCATGCTCGACAACGTGATCGACATCAACTACTACTCGGTGCCGCAAGCGCGCAACTCCAACCTGCGCCACCGTCCAGTCGGCCTGGGCATCATGGGCTTCCAGGACGCGCTGTACCTGCAGCACATCGCCTACGGTTCCGACGCTGCCGTCGAATTCGCCGACCGCTCCATGGAAGCCGTCAGCTACTACGCGATCCAGGCTTCCTGCGATCTGGCGGACGAGCGCGGTGCCTACGAGACGTTCCAGGGTTCGCTGTGGTCCAAAGGCATCCTGCCGCTGGATTCGCAACAGATCCTGATCGAAGCCCGCGGCCAGAAGTACATCGACGTCGACCTCAACGAAACCCTGGACTGGGCGCCGGTGCGTGCCCGTGTGCAGAAAGGCATTCGTAACTCGAACATCATGGCCATCGCGCCGACCGCGACCATCGCCAACATCACCGGCGTATCGCAGTCGATCGAACCGACCTACCAGAACCTGTACGTGAAATCGAACCTGTCCGGCGAATTCACCGTGATCAACCCGTACCTGGTTCGCGACCTCAAGGCACGCGATCTGTGGGACTCGGTCATGATCAACGACCTCAAGTACTACGACGGTTCGGTACAACAGATCGAGCGCATCCCGCAGGAACTCAAAGACCTGTACGCCACTGCGTTCGAAGTCGACACCAAGTGGATCGTTGACGCCGCCAGCCGCCGTCAGAAGTGGATCGACCAGGCTCAGTCGCTGAACCTGTACATCGCTGGCGCTTCGGGCAAGAAACTGGACGTGACCTACCGCATGGCCTGGTACCGTGGTCTGAAAACCACTTACTACCTCCGTGCCCTGGCCGCGACCAGCACCGAGAAGTCTACCGTCAACACCGGCAAGCTCAACGCTGTTTCCAGCGGCGGCCACGGCCCGGACGACTCGGCGATCACCGCCCCGCGTCCAGCCGAAGCTGCACCGGCAGGTCCTGCGCCAGTGCCAAAGGCCTGCGCGATCGACGAGCCGGACTGCGAAGCCTGCCAGTAAGGCAAGCGAACGCCTGAGCGGCAAGCTCACTCTCTGCAGGAGTGAGCTTGCTCGCGATAGCGGATACACAGGCGGTACTGAGACAGCAAAGATCCTCTGTAGCAGCACCGCTTGCCGGCGGTAACGACTTCAAAGACGCCACTACCGGCAAGCCGGACTGCTCCAGTTCTCAAACCTCCCGAGTGGGCTACACTCACTTTTTTACAGCCTGGAGGCCACCAAATGCCTGCTCCCTCTCTGGATGCCAAGAAAGCCTATTGCGCAAAGACGCGCAAATCCAACTACGCCGCCAGCCTTCGCCTTGAAGGTTTCGAAAGCTCCCCGCTGGACGCCGAGCGCCCTCTTCCTTCCCGTGAAGAACTGCTCAAGACCTATCGCAAAAAACAGGCCTGATGGTCGATAAATATGGCGCTGGCCAAGACCCCTACTGCCCTCCCGGCAGCACAGTGCTGCGTAATCGACTGGACCTGATCGACCCGCAAATTCTGGCGCAAGCCGAGCGTGACCTCTCCGAAGTGGCCGCTGAAACCATCGACTTTTCCCCGCCTCCTTATGATCTGCCCTACCTGCAAGCCATCCATCGCCAGCTTTTCGCCGACCTCTACGATTGGGCGGGTGAACTGCGCACCGTCGACATCTCCAAAGACCAGACGCACTTCTGCGTGACCAGCCGTATCGAGCCCGAAGCCAACAAACTGTTCAACGCGCTGGCCCAAGCAAACTGGTTTCAGGAGCTGGATCGCACCCGCTTGATCCACGCCAGCGCCGAACTGTTCGGCGACCTCAACGTCGTCCACCCCTTCCGCGAAGGCAACGGCCGTGCGCAACGCATTCTGTTCGAACACATCATCGTCAATGCCGGATACGAGATCAGCTGGTGGCCGGTCGAGCCCGGCGAATGGCTGCAGGCGAATATCGATGCAGTGGGCTGCGACTATGCGGGGATGATCAGGGTGTTCGAGCGGTGTGTCGGGCAGGCGATTGCGGTTGATTGCAACGGCTGAATCAGCCGTCGTGCGCCACGGTCAGCGCTGCATGGTCACCGCCTGTCAGGTATCAACCCTGGAACGGCTTCCTATGCATGGGCCCCGACCATCTCCTTCGGCGTCACTAACGCACGGCTATGCGTCCAACAGTGCGCCGCTCGACTGATTTCCGCGGCCTGAGCCAAGTCAATATCTACTCCACATGTAGAAATACCAGTGTGCGGAAAAACCACATCCTGTGTATTATTTCGCTACTCAACACTACATAGGCGATTAGAGGCCTATCCGTTGGTGTTGGGGGATGACACATCCAGCCAGCATTGACGAATATCCAACGATGGCTGACATGATGGACAGATTGGTCGCAAGGACACACGCGCGGAGCAAATTTCCGTATACTTGCGCCCCTCAATCAAGGACCACAAAATGACCACCTGCGCAGCCAAAGCCGGATTCACTTACTCGGCCCCAACGCCCCCGCGGTGTCAGTGTCCTGCTCCTCTCACGTGTAGCGGCCCTCGACCATAAACGCGGCCCTCATGTACCCCGAATAGCACTTTTTTTCAGAGAGCCTTCTCTCGACCGCCGTATTACCTGAATGCTAGCAACATCAGCAACCTGACTTTTAAATCCAACCGCTCGTCGCAAGGCGAGTTAACGCAGGAGCCTCATCACCATGCTGAGCTGGGACGAATTCGACAAAGAAGACGCCGCCGAACCCGCCAAAGGCGCCAACGCCGGCCATGCTTCTGAAGTCGCCATGGACAAACTCGACAGCGCCGGTGGTGCTGCGGCACTCGAAGCACGCAACATCACCGACAAAGACTCCGCTGCCCTGATCCGCGCGAAAAAAGCGCTGGATGCACTGGACGTCGCTGAAGGCCTGGCTGAACTCGAAGGCGCCGCTGCCCGCGTTGCCGTCGACGAAAAGCGCATGATCAACTGCCGCGCCGACCTCAACCAGCTCGTACCTTTCAAGTACGACTGGGCCTGGCAGAAGTACCTGGACGGTTGCGCAAACCACTGGATGCCGCAAGAAGTCAACATGACCGCCGACATCGCCCTGTGGAAAGACCCACAAGGCCTGACCGACGACGAACGCCGCATCGTCATGCGCAACCTGGGCTTCTTTTCCACCGCCGACTCCCTGGTTGCCAACAACCTGGTGCTGGCCGTGTACCGCCTGATCACCAACCCGGAGTGCCGCCAGTACATCCTGCGCGACGAATCCATGCACCTGAACTTCGGCATCGACGTGATCAACCAGATCAAGATCGAAAACCCGCACCTGTGGGACGCCGAAATGAAGGAAGAAGCCTCGCAAATGATCCTGCAAGGCACCCAGCTGGAAATCGAATACGCCCGCGACACCATGCCTCGCGGCGTGCTGGGCATGAACGCAGCGATGATGGAGGACTACCTCAAGTTCATCGCCAACCGTCGCCTGAGCCAGATTGGGCTGAAGGAAGAATATCCAGGGACTACTAACCCGTTCCCATGGATGAGCGAGATCATGGACTTGAAGAAGGAGAAGAACTTCTTTGAGACACGGGTTATTGAGTATCAGACAGGTGGGGCGTTGAGCTGGGATTGATTTGAATCTCGCCTACACCGCTTCAGAACAAGGGCTGCCAGAGATGGTGGCCCTTTTTGTTGGTGATGGTTCGCATTGATCGTTCCCACGCTCCGCGTGGGAATGCAGTTACTGACGCTCCGCGTCATAGGTGCGTTGGAGCGTCGTGCGTACCACCTGAAGCACCCAGCAACACCCGCTCCTTCACATTATTCAAGAACCTCACCTAGCCTTCGAAACTCCGCACCCCGCTTTAGATTCAAGGAAGAATCCATGGCCAGAAGCCGCTACGCCATCACTGAGATCGAAAAAACTCACTTCCTGAAATGCACAATTGTCGAATGGCTCCCCCTGTTTACTCGCCCCGCTTTGGTCGATATCGTGCTGAACACTTGGCGCTTTCAACAAGCTAATCAGGGCTTGAAGCTCTTCGGTTATGTGGTCTTAGAAAACCATCTGCACTATCTCGCTCAATCCCCCGACCTCGCGAAGTCCGTAGCGGGTTTCAAATCTTTCACAGCGCGCAACATCATCACCCATCTCGAAGATGCTAGAGCCGAAAGTACGCTCAGGCGACTGCGCTTTGCCAAGCGGGGGCACAAGCTCGACCGGGTATACCAAGTCTGGCAGGAAGGCGCACACGCCGAATTGGTTTATAGCGAAAGCGTGATGCGACAAAAGCTCGATTACATTCACCACAACCCAGTGAAACGAGGCTATGTCGATCTTGGAGAACATTGGAGATATTCGAGTGCGCGGAATTATCAAGGGCAACCGGGACTGATTGATATTCAGCGGTGGTATTAGTCGACGCGGAGCGTCAGGGGCTGCATTCCCACGCGGAGCGTGGGAACGATCGTTACAGAAATTTCAAACCTACATATTCAACACCCAGCTCACCCTAACTATTTTCTTGAGTTCCTGATTCATACCCCAGTGTTGACGCTTGTCGCGAGATGATGGATGTCACCCGCCTAGGCGAATTTTCGGAAACATCCTACGAGGTCCAACCTTGCCTAGGCGAAGCTTGCCCCCTACCCTGCGTCGGCGCCTAAGAAACGCAACAGAAGTTCACAAGTAGCGGCTTGACCGCTCCCGACATATGCGGTTTTTTTTGCACCTGCGGCCCTCGGCTGCGCGTTCAAAAATATCTCTGCCATGTCGGGAGTGGACGAATAAAAGACCCGTGAGGGGAATAAGTCCGGCCTGTTTACTACTTTGGGGTTTCTTAGCTCCCGACACCCTAGCCATGGAAGGCTTTCAGTAGAGATAAGGACAATGACAAATAGTCTCGTACCCACCACCTTCCACCGCCATAACCGCCCCCTGCGCACCCTCCTCGTCGAATCCCAAGTCTGGTTTTGCGCTCGCGAGATGGGCCGCTTGATGGGCTGGCCTCTGAATGATCGCACCACGCGCAAGCTCGATCCTGATCAGCGTCGAGTGATGACCCTGATCCAATCCACCGGTGAAGAACCCGAGCTGATGGTCAGCGAATCGGGCGTGTATGCGCTGTTGGTCCACCACTATCACCCAGAGAACAGCGAGCTGCGGCGGTGGATCACCAATGAGGTGGTGCCGTCTCTGCGCGATGAGTGCGTGGCGCCGCAGGCGTGCAGTCCTTGTTTGAGTTTTCTGCAGTGGCCGGGGGTGTCGGTGAGTATGTTGCATTGGCGCAGTGAGCCGTGGATTCGGCTGCGGGATATGCCGAAGGTGTTGGCGGTGGATGAGCGGGAGGGTGACGGTCGGGGGCATGTTGCGGGACGCAGATCACAAGCCTCTTGGTGGCGCACGGCGGTGCAGGTTTTGCGGCTGGGGTGAAGTGGGCGTGCAGATGGCGACGCGGTCTACCTGGAGAATCCGTGTCGTCCTGAGGTGCTGCCGCTGCGCGGCAAATCGTCGGCAAGCCGGCCTCCTACGGCCTTCGGCCGCAATCAAAAGCGGGCGCTGTTTCGACTCTAGCGTGGCGGTGACCGAGTTGCAGGAGAAGCTGGGCGCATGAACGGTAGCGGGACTTAATGTTCGAAACGCTGCAGTGTGGCTTGCGATCCAAGAATGGATTGTTTCGCAAGGCGTGTTCCCCTATTTGTAATTACCACCGTATTTATCGCAGTTGAACCACAGTTCCAAGCCCGTGCACCAAGCGACGACGAAAGCCCAGACGTAGGCATCGTCAAGCTGCTGTTCGAGGATGAGCGCCGCGGTGGCGCCAGAGACGATAAGGATGAGGCCGATACGTTTGCGCTGCTTTTTGTAGCGGAGCTTGTAGTTGGTCAGGTGAAACGCGGTGAAGGCCAGGCATAGCCCCAGGACCATGAGCATGGCGTCAGGACTCCTCTTCGGAGAATCGGTCACGCTCTTCAAACAGCCATAGGCCGCAGTAACCCATCATCCCCAGCGCCATGAACCATTCGTGACTTTTATCCGAAAGTTTGAAGAGCGCGCCCCATCCAAGGATTGCCATTCCCACCCCTGACCACTTTCGCAAACGTCGGGACTTGAGCCTGTAGACCAACCAGAAGCTGATTGTCATGCCAAGGCCGAAGATGATCGGCAGTGTCATCTCAGACCTCCTTGAGCCTTGATCAGCATTGCTCTTGAGGAGTGTTGGGGTCCGATCCCTCCTGCTACGCTTGCCTGGACAGCGACAATTACATCTCCTGCGTGCCGCGTTTCGAGCACGGAATCCATGGCAAATCCGGCAGCAGTCCCTACAGCCGTTCTTGCTTTCAACCACCCAACCGGGAGTGCCACCGCCGCCGCTGCCCCAACGGCCTTTGAAACAGCATCATTTTGATCATTGAACAGGTCCGCTTGTTTACGCGTCAGCGGATGAGAAATTGCGACCATCATTTCGCATGCCCGATTTTGGGCAAGCATGCGGTCGTAAGTTTCAGTCACGAAGTCGTGAACCCTCCAGCACTCCCTGTGTGCATCCAGAAAGTTGAGTGTTCGAAGAGCGACTCGATCTCCAGACATCACAGTGAAACGGGTGACGGTGAAAAAAACGTCGAAGTGACCGAAATAGTGGTTCCTTTCCTGTTTCATAAGATCTGCCCTTCGGTGTCGAGAGGGCGCATGTTGCGTCAGGGAATCGTGCTCTGGAATGCCGTCCCCGCTGAAAAAGACCGGCCTTACGTGTGCTTCGGAGAGATCCTACGAAAACTGGTAATAAGGAACCGGGAACGACAGCGACACGCGGACCTGCATGCTTTGCATAAACGAGTCGTCCGGATTACTGCCGCTGCGCGGCAAATCGTCGGCAAGCCGGCCTCCTACGGCCTTCGGCCACAATCAAAAGCGGGCCCATGGAAATCCGCGTCGGCAAGCAAGCGGATGTCATCAACGAATCAGTATTCCCCTGCCCGAGAAATACCTTTCAAAATTGTCCACATGCATCAGCGCGTGCTCCTGCGACGCGGGCGTGTCACCTGATGGGTTATGAAACGTCAGGGTATCGCTGGAGGTTTCGGTCACCAATACCAGATGCCCGCCTTTGCCGGGTGGCTCATGGTCTGGCCAGCGGATCGTGGGGTGCACTGAGGCGATGAAGAATTCGCCGGGGCTGACGAGTGAAAGGATGTCGCGCGCCTGGATACGGGTGATGACCTCGGACTCGACAGCGAAATCCCGCCTGAGCATTTCGGTCGCGGGCGCGTAGATCATGCCGCGGATGTCGTCGCCTTCGACCACATAGGCGCCGTCGTGCCTGGCCCTTCGCAGAAGCTCGAACGTGGGATGAACGACGCCGGTCCGGGCTGCGAGCAGCATTTTCAGACAGGCCATGCCGCAGATGTGGCGTGCCCATAACGCATAGTCTGCGACGCAGGCTGCGCCTGAGCTGGCCCACAGAGGGTCATCCCGAGCACTCCGTGTGTTGGAGATGAATTCAGTCACCAGGTGACGTGATTCCCACTGGCTGTAATAGGGGATGATGCGAGTCAATTGAGTGCCTCATTTGAAGAACAATGGCGACTGTCCAGGCGCCGTTTTACCACGACGCCATAGGGCTACTGCATCGATTATTCTGATCGCCGTGTAGGCCTGCTCTACCTTCGCCCGAGGAGGATTCTTACGGATGATTCGTTGACGTCTGACGAAACGATGGTGGCGCTCTTATAATAGCGGCCGCCGGCGAGCCGGACTGCTACAAGGGTTGGACGGCTTTTGGCCATTCGATCTACATCCATCGAGGCCGCGCTCATTCAGAAAAGCCGTGCAGCGTCTGCCAGGGCGGATCGCGAGCGAGCTCACTCCTACAAACACTGGACTACGAAAAGACCACGGATATGGCCAAGAAAACCTCAGCACTCGAAGACTTCATTTACCTCGCCAGCAAACTCCCCTGGTGGATCAGCGCGGCCCTGGCGGTGGCGTCAGGGTGGTATTTGCATTCATTGGCCAGCGCGCCGATGCCGACGACTTTCGATCCGCGGCATCTCGACACGCTGATGACAACCACGGTCTTGCGCGGCGCGGCGACGGTTGGGCAGTTCTTTGTGCCGGTCATTTTCATCGGTGGCGCCATCGCTTCAATTGCCGGGCGGATGAAACGCCGCAAGCTGCTCGACTCTGCCACCACACCCGGTGGTAACTCGCTGCTGAGCATCAGCTGGCACGAGTTCGAGTTATTGGTCGGTGAAGCGCTTCGGCGGCGCGGGTACGCGGTGCAGGAGACCGGTAGCAACGGTCCCGACGGCGGTGTGGATCTGATCGCGCGCAAGGATGGCGAAACCTATCTGGTGCAGTGCAAGCAGTGGCGGGCGGTGCAAGTGGGTGTGCCGGTGGTGCGCGAGCTATATGGGGCGATGGCGGCTGAAGGGGCTGTCGGCGGTTTCGTGGTGACCAGTGGGACATTCAGCAAACCGGCGCGGGAGTTTGCGTCGGGCCGGAATCTGCAATTGATTGACGGGCTGGTGCTCAAGCAGTGGATTGCCGAGAGCAAAAAGCCCGCGCCACGGCCGACAGTTGAGGTGGTGGCTGAGCGTGTCGAGCCGGTGGTGGTTGAGCCGGAGGTGGCGGCGCCAAGGGTTGTGAAGCCCGTGGCCAAAGCGGCGCCTGAGCTACCGGTGGAACCCAAGGCTCCGGCGTGCCCGCATTGCAGGAAGACCATGGTGGTGCGCGTCGCCCGGTCCGGCGCCAATGCCGGGGGAAATTTCTGGGGTTGTGTGGACTATCCGAAATGTCGCGGAATTCGGGCGATCTTTGCCCCAATCAAGGTGCAGTGAATGCTGGATGCTGGCATTGATCGAGCTGTATTGGCAGATCGGTGCCTATATCAGCCGAAAAATCCAACGCGGTGGTTGAGAACTCTGCTATCGGTGTTTTGCTCTGCGCCAGCAAGGATGACGGGGTGGTCGAATACGCACTGAACCGCTCGCTGTCCCCGGCATTGATCTCCGAGTACCAGACCCGCTTGCCGGACAAACAGCTGCTGCAAACCAAGCTCCACGAATTTTATGCGATGAACACCCACGAGCATGAAAAATCCGGCGAACGATAAAGGCTCTTCATCCCAGCGCTTGCGGCGATGGCATTGCCCACGGGTGATGCCCGAGGACGCTATCAAATTCCCCGCCCACACATAACATTTTCGCTAAACAATATTTACTCGGGTTTCATTTGATCCTTCGCCGCAGTGTTCTTACAGTGGCGTCACCTAATCGAACTTGCACGAGCAAGAAGGTTTATTCAAATGTTCAAATCAATCGGTATTGTCAGCGCACTTATAGTGTCTTCGTTGCTGGCGACGCCTTTCGCCATGGCAGAAGAGTCGCCAGCATTTGTCGCTCGCAACGATGCCATTCATACCAACTTCGAGCAGCACGAAGAAGCCTTGGCCGCCAAGGCCAAAGAGCAGGACAAGACTCAGCAAGCTTCCACCTATAGCCCTCAAGCGGAGAATGCCAAACACACCTGACCTGTACGTAGCTTCCGTTCTGTCGTTTCTCTGTTGTGTTTCTGTTTTTCCTGTGAATCCCGCGCCGTTGCTCCCGGTGTGGTGCCTCAAAGCTCCAAACTTCAGCCGCTCCCCAGCGGCTTTTTTTTGAGCGCGAAAAGTTAAAACCTTAACTAACAACAATACGGCTTGTATCAAACAACAACTGCCGATCACCATAAAGTCCGCAGGGGATGTCCATTCGTGAAAGTTTCCTTCAAGCACAGCGCATTGTTCGTGGCCATGACCGCCACATTATCCACAGCGGCGTACGCCGATGACAGCACGGGCAGCAAAGACGGTTTTATCGAGGGGTCGAGTTTGAATCTGGACCTCAAGAACTATTATTTCAACCACGATCGGCATGACGGCAAGCAGGACAGCAAGGAGTGGGGCCAGGGTTTTGTCGGGCAGTTTCAGTCCGGGTTCACTCAGGGGCCGGTCGGTTTCGGGATCGATGTCAACGCGATGCTTGGACTCAAGCTGGACGGTGGCGCAGGCAGCGGAGGTTCGAGCATTTTGCCGACCACAGCGCCTGATCCGAACAAGGACAACTTGTACGGCGACGCGCCTGATTCATTCTCCTCGGCCGGTGGCGCGTTGAAGATGCGGGCGTTCGACACGGTGCTCAAGGCCGGGGACATGCTACTCAATAATCCAGTCATCGCTGGCGGCGCAACGCGGATGCTGCCAATGACCTTTCGCGGGTTCAGCCTGACGAACAATAGCTTCGATTATTTGACGCTGGACGCAGGTCAAGTGAGTTTCGACAAACTGTTCAACCAGAGCGGCAACGGGCGCATCGGCACTTACTACGGCACGTTGCCCGATGGCGACAAGAGCAAGCACATGAGTTGGGCCGGCGCCACCTACAGCGGTTTGCCTGGCCTGACATCGAGCCTGTATGCCTCGCAGCTCAAGGACATCTGGAATCAGTATTACTACGACCTGGACTACACCTGGGCACTGAGCGACCAGATCAGCCTTAACCCCGGCCTGCACTACTACCACACCCAAGACAGCGGCCGGGCGCTGCTGGGCAACATCGACAACAACACGTTCAGCGTGCACCTGGGTTTGTCGGTGGGCCACCAGACGCTTACCGCCTCGCTGCAGAAGGTCAACGGCAACACGCCATTCGACTACATCCAGGACGGCGACAGCATTTTTCTGGATAACTCGCAGCAGTATTCGGACTTCAACGCGCCGGGTGAGAAATCCTGGAAAGTGCAGTACGCCTACGGGTTCGCGGAATGGGGAATGCCGGGCCTAAGTTCGTCGGTTTCCTACACGCGCGGGACGATGGATCTGACCAAAGCGACGACCGCAGCTGACTCCGGCTACAGCTACTACAACGCAGATGGCAAAGACGCGAAACATTGGGAGCGGGATGCGGACCTCAAGTACGTGGTTCAGGGCGGCCCGGCCAGGGATCTGAGCGTCAGATTGCGCTGGGCGACCAACCGCGGTGGTGATGGCTACAAGACGGTGGATCACAATGCCGATGAGTACCGGGTGATCGTGGACTATCCGATTAACGTGTTCTGACAGACTCCGCCAACGGTCTTTGCAGGAATGCGCTTGCCCGCGATTTCAATGTGCCTGACATCTAATGGGCTGGCTGAGCCAACGCGATCGCGAGCACGCTCACTCCTACACAAGAAGTGCGCCAAACCACAGCTATCTACTGCCCATCCCCCTCAGGCAAAATGCCGAGCCTATGTAGGATTCAGCTTTTGAAGGGGTAGGAATGCGCTTGTTCAATGTGAAAACCGCCGTGATTTGCAGCGCATTGGCCCTGTGCCTTGGTATGCCCGGCGCGCAGGCGGCGACCGATACAAAACACCCGGTCAAAGCCACCAAGTCCAGCCACTCATCCAAACCATCCAAACCCAAACCTAAATCCAAAGCTGCCAAGCCCGTAACCCCTGCGACCCAGGCAGTCTCGATGCTCGGCGGCAAGTTCGTGTTCAGCCTGCCCAAGGACTACGTCAAAGGGCCAATGGAGGAGATCGACGATCAGGCCAAGGCCGCCGGTGTCAGCGGGTCGCTGTACATGAACAAGGCGGCCAAGCGCGTGGTGATCATCACCGAAACGCCGCTGCCGGACGGCAACAAAGTCCCGTCCAACGACACCCGAACGCTGGACAACATCATTGCCGAAACCCTGGTCCAGCAGCAGTCCAGCTACAAGGACTTCAAGAAACTGGGCGAGAAAAAGATCGTGCGCAAAGGCCTGGGCTTGCGGCAACTGGACGTCTCTGGCAGCGTCGACGGCGGTAAAGTGCTGAGTACCACCATCGCCGCCGCCTCCGGCACCCGAACCGCGATGGTCAACGTGATCTCCCTGGTCAAGGATGCCAAGGCACATACCGCGGTGGTCAAGGGCGTGACGGGCAGCAAGTAGAACAATGCTGCTTTTTCGGCAGCGATTGCAGCTTTAAAAGCAGCACTCAGCAGCGCGGCCTGTTGACCACAACCTCACTTACGCCCTTCAACCGCCATACGCACTGCAAACCCGAACAACACAGTCCCCATCACCCAACGTTGAGCTGCGGCCCAGCTCGGTTTTTGCGTGAGAAACAACGCGATCGAGCCGGCTGCCATGGCGACGATCGAGTTGACGGTCAGGCTGACGCCAATCTGTACGGTGCCCAGGACCAGCGACTGGTTGAGCACGCTGGTGCCGTTGCCGACGGTGATGAATTGCGGCAGCAGCGACAGGTAGAGTACGGCGACCTTGGGGTTGAACAGGTTGGTCATCAGGCCCATGAGAAACAGTTGCCGGTCGCTGTCCTGCGGCAGGTCCTTGACTTGAAACGGCGAACGGCCGCCGGGCTTCACCGCTTGCCAGGCCAGGTACAACAGGTACATCGCGCCGGCGATGCGCAGCGTGTCGTAGGCATAGGGCACGGCCATGACAAGGCCGGTGATGCCGAACGCCGCGCAGAGCATGTAGAAGATGAAGCCGATGCCCACGCCGCCGAGAGAGATCAGCCCTGCCCTGCGGCCTTGTGAGATGGATCGCGAAATCACGTAGATCATGTTCGGACCCGGTGTCAGGACCATGCCCAGCGATATGAGGGAAAAGGCAATCAGGTTAGAGAGTTCTGGCATTGGGCTTCCTGCGCGGCAGTGACGGAAAACCCCGCGCGATTCATCTTCGGCGAGGCGTCATGCATTCCAGCCAAAACCTGCTGTGTCGTCTATAGACAGATAGCCGAAAAACCGACCGGGACAGATGCACCGATCAGGTCATCAACCTGCACCCGTCCCTGCAGCAGCACGGCTTTTGCCCGAAGCCCCTGCCCCTGTAGCAGCACGGTTTGCCGGCGGCAGCGATCCCCGGGACGCCATCGTCGGCAAGCCGTGCGACCACAGAGCCGGCGCTGCGCCCATCACCAGCTGTAGGTCAACGAACTCACCAGTTGTCGCTCATCGCCGTAGCGACAGATCGCGAATTCGCAGTAGGTGTAGCGTTTGTTGGTAACGTTGTTGGCGTTGACCGAGACGTTCCAATGGTCGTCGATGCGGTAACTGGCCATGGCGTCGTACAACGTGTACGCAGGCAGTCCCGACGGTACGCCGCTGGCCTGGGTGCTGCCTTGATATCGCGCGCCGCCGCCCACGCGAAGCTGAGGCAGACCGACTTTGGCGAAGGTGTAGTCCAGCCATAGCGCTGCCTGGTTGTAGGGGGTGTCCTCGCTGCGCTGATCGATCTCATCGGCAATATTGCTTTTGGTGATGCGTGCGTCGATGTAGGCATACGAGGCGATGACGCTGAGCTCATCGAGCACGTCAGCCTTGGCTTCAAGTTCAAAACCCCGGGAGCGCACCTCGCCGGTCTGCACCGAAAAATTGATGTCGTTGGGGTCCTGGGTCAAAACGTTTTTCTGGGTCAGCTCATAGACCGCCGCGCTGAGCAGCATCGAGCTGCCTTCGGGCTGGTAACGGATGCCCAGTTCATATTGTTTGCCCTCGGTGGGCACGAAAGACTGTTGCCGGGCGTCGGTACCCGCCACCGGGAAAAATGACTCGCTGTAGCTGATATACGGCGCCAGGCCGTTGTCCGCCTTGTACACCAGCCCCGCACGCCAGGTGGTTTTTTCGTCACTCTGGCCGCTGCGCTGATCGTTGCGCGCCAGGAGGGTGTGCTGATCGGCCCAGTCATGGCGGCCACCGAGCAGCAGAATCCACTTCTCGTCGAACTTGATCTGGTCCTGCAGGTAGACGCCCTTCTGCAAGGTGTCGACTTCCGAGCCTCGGTCCAGCGCCTTGTCTTTGTTGACCACCACCGGCTGCCCGTAGCTGTAGGTCGCAAGGTTCAGGTTCGGTGCATTGCCGCGCCAGTTATGGGAATCGTAGGAGGTGTCGTAGGCATCGAAACCCACCAGCAGCGTGTGGTCCCAGTTGCCGAAATTCCATTTGCTTTCAATGTTGCTGTCGCTGGCCAAGCCACGCGAACGCTCGCGCCGGTCACTGTACTGACGACGCAGGATCCCGGTGTTCTGTGCGGCAGTGATGAACGCGGCGCTGGGGTTGACCTGCAAGTACTGCCAGTCGACGTCGGATTCGTAGTAGCGCAGCTTGTGACTGATCCGCGTGTGCTCGTCGAAACGGTGCTCGAACTGGTAGCCCAGCGACGACATGTCGCCGTTCATCTTGTCGTAGTCCGGCTCGCCAATGAAATCATGGCGACCGATTTGAAAGCGTCCGTCGCCAACGCCTTTGGTCAGCTGATAAGGCAGCGGCGCAAGAAACCCGGTCTCGGTGTGCTGGAAGAATGACAGCAGGGTCAGCGACGTGTCTTCATCCGGGCTCCAGGTCAGGGCCGGCGCGATGTAGATCTTGTCGTTGCCGATGTGATCCTGAGGGGTCTGGCTGTCTCGATCCAGAACCGTCAGGCGATAGCTGAGGGTATCGCTGTCGCCCACGGGGCCGGTGAAGTCGCCGGAGATCTGCTTGCGGTCGCTCTGTCCGGCCTGCAGGTTGATTTCGTGATAAGGCGTCATGCTTGGCCGCTTGCTCACGGCGTTGATAAGCCCACCCGGAGAAAGCTGGCCGTATAGCACCGAAGCTGCGCCACGAATCACCTCGGCGCGCTCCAGGCCATAGGGCTCCTGGACGCCGTCATAGGAGTTGTTCTGCAGGCGCAAACCATCTCGCAGCGAGCCACCGGTGGCCGATTCGACATCCAGGCCGCGGATGCGGAAACGGTCCGATGTGCGGTTGAAGCTGGTCGGTTGACTGGTGAAACCCGGCGTCATGTTCAGCGCCTGGGACAGGGTTTCGGCTTGCCTGTCGCGGATCTCGTCGCTGGTGACCACTGACAGGGATTGTGGGGTTTCGATGATCGGCGTGTCCGTCTTTGTCGCGCTGACGTTGCGCTTGGCGACATAACCTACGACGTGGCCGACAGGGTTCTCACCGCCCAGGTTGCTGTTGATGGTGGTGGCGCCCAGTTCGATCTGGTCGGGCGATGTCGGCGCAGGGATCAGGCTGTAGCCGGCGCTGCTCTGAATGACCCGCAGCCCACTGCCCGCCAGCAGCGTGGCAAAACCCTGCTCGATATTCAAATTGCCTTGCAGCGCCGGGCTGCGCTTGCCCGCCACGCTCTGCGCATCGAACACAATAGCCACCCGTGATTGCTGGGCAAAACGGTTGAGCGCTTCGCCCAGGGGCCCTGCTGGCACGTCATAGGTCACCGTCTTCTGGCCAGCGGTGGCTTCGCTCGCACTGGCGGCGATCACTTGAGCGGGCATCGAGGCGCCCAACAAACCGAGCGCAACGATATTGATCGCCATGGCCAGCGGCGCGATGGCAAGGGTCCGGGGAACAGCGGGAGCGGTGCTGAGCATGATGGGAAGCGCATCCTGTTATTGGGTTTCTTCCCTGATTGACGCAGCACCGTGAAAAAGCGGAACCGCAAAACGGTTTATTTTCAGAAAGCCTTTGCCGCCCCTTAAGGCTGCCGCTCAACCACCACCAGCCAGGGTGTGAAATGCCGGACCCTGACCGGTAATGCGTCGGCGATCAGTTGCAGGGCGCGGTCCGGATCGTCCAGCGGCAGCACGGCTGAAACCCGCAAATCCTTCAATGCATCGCGATCAAAGCGCATCAGCCCGCTGCGGTGCAGCGCCAGTTGGTCGAGCACTTGGGTCAGCGGCTGGTTCTGCACCACCAATTGGTGATGCTCCCAGGCATCGGCCACACTGGCGCGGTCGATCCTGCCGAGCAGCTGCACCTGATCTGCAGTGATCCGCGCCTGCTGACCAGCATCGACCTGGGTCGACGCCGCAGCCAGGGCGCCTTGAGCGGCCACTTTCGATTCGAGCATGGTCAGCACCGTGCCCTGCTCCTGGCGCTGGACCAGGAAACGTGTGCCCAGCGCGCGCATGCTGCCATGCTCGGTCTCGACCACGAACGGACGCGACGGATCAGCCGCGACCTCGACGAGAATTTCACCGCGCAACAGCTCGATATGCCGCTGATGAGCATCGAAGGAGATGTCTACCGCACTGTTGCCCCCCAACGTGAGCGTGGACTGATCCTGCAATCGCTCGGTTTGCCACTGGGTGGGCCCGGTGCGCAGGTCGGCCAGCCAGTAACCCGGGGTGCCGCCGCGCAGCCAGAGCGCCGAAGGCAGGGCCAGCGCCAGCAGCAACAGCCATATCGCATTGCTGCGTTTACGCGGTGTCCGCCGGCTGTCCAGCGAAGCATTCAACGCGGCCTTGACCGGCTTACTCTGCTCGCGCAGCCCTTGCAGGCGGCTGACGAACCCTTGCAGACGCTCGGCTGCGGCGGCATGGCGCGGGTCCTGGCGTTTCCAGGCATCGAATTGCTGACGCTCAGCCTCACCCAGATCGCCCTGATTGAGCCGAATCAGCCAGTCAGCCGCTTGTTCGTCGATAGAGTGCTCAGGGTTTGCCATCGGCCGTCAGACGTCCAATGCGTGGTTGCAATGAAGCAATGCCTGCATCAGGTAGTTGCGCACCATGCGTTCCGATACCTGCAATTGCAGAGCGATCTCGCGCTGCTGCACGCCTTCAAGGAAATACAGCAGAAACGCCTGCTGCACGTTGCCTGGCAGGCCATCGAGCACAAAGGCGATCTGCTCCAGCGCCGACAAGGTGATCAAAATCTGCTCCGGCGACTGGTGGCCCTGCAGGGCATCCATGGTCAGCGCCAGCTCGCGCAGATAAGCGTCTTCAATGCGTTTGCGCCGTGCGCCATCGATGATCAGGCGCTGTGCGGTGGTGCTCAGATAGGCTCGCGGTTCACGAATGGCGCCAAGGGCATCGCGCGAGGCAAGAATTCGGGTGAATGTGTCATGCGCCAGGTCCGCAGCGTTCTGCGGGCAGCCGAGTTTCTTGCGCAGCCAGCCGAACAGCCAGCCGTGATGATCGCAATAGAGTTCCTGAACCGTCTGCTTGAGGATGAGTTCGGCCGCGGGCATGAGAGGTTGTATCCGAAATGTACCCGCCAGCGTTAGTGCGGATAAGAATTGTTCGCAGCTTATCCGTGCAACGCTTCGATGAGCAAGCATCTCTTGCTGATTGAGCTAAGCTGTTTTTTTCGCGAGGGTATCGCCCCCTGACAGGACGAATGGTCAGGGCGAATTATCCGTGGCGACGACCGGTGGCGTTTCCGTGACCAATAGTGGCAAATGGCTCTTCCCAGTTTCCGGTAAGCGGGGGACACTCTGGATCAGTCGTCGTGGCCGATGTTTCAGTCCGGATGCAGTGTCACTACCCGGTGAAGAGCTATGAACATCCAACCCCGTAAAGGTCTCTCGTTTGCCCGGCGCATGCACCTGCCGCGCAGTATCGGACTGGGTATCGGTTTTTTCACGGTCGCCGCCGCGCTTTATCCGTCTCACCCGCCGACCTGGGTGTGGGTGCTGATGTTGGTGCACGGTTATGGTTGGCCGCACATTGCCTGGCTGCTGGCAAAGACTTCCAGAGAGCCATACAAGGCCGAACGCCGCAACCTCATGTACGACTCGCTGGCTGGAGGTTTCTGGGCCGGCGCGATGGGGCTCAACCCGCTGCCCACGGTCACGGCGCTGTCGATGATGGCCATGAACAATATCGCCGCTGGCGGCCCGCGGCTGTTACTGATGGGCAGCCTGGCGCAGATAGGCGGCGGGTTGCTGGCCTACTGGCTGTTCCTGCCCGAACTGTTTCCTGCCATCACTCAGGTGCAGGTCTATGCCTGCCTGCCCATGCTGGTGATCTACCCCTTGGCCATCGGCCTGGTCTGCTATCGCGTGGCGCTGAAGCTGTCGAAAAGCAAGAAGGCCCTGGAAAAACTCAGCACCACCGACAGCCTCACGGGCCTCATGAACCACGGCGCCTGGAAAGACCTGCTGAGCGTGGAGTTCGATAACTGCCGCACACTCAACCGGCAGAACAGTGTGGCGCTGATCGACATCGACCACTTCAAGACCATCAACGACACCTACGGCCACATCATCGGCGACAACGTGCTCAAGCAATTGAGCGGCGCGCTGACTGCCAGCCTGCGGGACACCGACATGGCAGGACGATACGGTGGGGACGAATTCTGCGTGATCCTGCCCGACACCACCCTCGCCCAGGCCACCGACATCCTCGAACGCCTGCGCCGAACCGTCCACGAGCACACCCACACCACCTTCCCCGATCTGAAACTGAGCCTGAGCATCGGCATCGCCGCCTACGCGCCGCACCTGAGCGATGCAGGGATGTGGCTGCATGAAGCCGACATGGCGCTGTACGACGCCAAGAGCACCGGGCGTAACCGAGTCACCTCGGCCAAGCCCGGGTCGAAAACCTGCAAGTCATTGAGTGCGGAGTTTGAGTGAGTCAGCGACGTAAGCGCGCGATGGCTTCGAAAAGCGTGGGGATGGCATTTTTTTGCAGGTATTGGTGGATGATCTCGCGCAGAGTGCTCGGTTGCGCGCCGCTCGGCGTATCGGGAGCAACCGGCCGGGCGCCCTCTTTACCACCCTCGGTTTGCTTGTACCTGTTGCGGAACACCTTGTGCTCGTAAACCTCCTTTGAAACATGCTCTATGTAATCGTGCTTTGTATATTGGTGCCGGGTGAAGCGCCCATCGACCGGCATCAAATCAGAAGACGCTGAAAACCGATTCACGACCAATTCAAGAAAGCCGAAATGGCTGTGAAACATGGACGAGTAATCCTTATCCGTGTCGTTTTGTATAAATCCTCTGTCCAGTCGTGTGGTTTGCAGGGCAGGACTTTCTCTGACTTTTTTTGCGGCAACGGTATCTTCGTCGGTAAAGCTGTAGGAGAGCATGTGCCCTTCAAGATCGAAAACCATCCCTCGATTGTGTGGGCCTTTACGTTGACCGTCCTCACTTTCGCGGTAACAAGCGATCCGATATCCCAGACGATCAACATATTCGAGATCAATATTTTCAGACTGGGCAAATTCATAGATTTCACCCAGAAGCAATCGATCGTCTCTTTTCAGGTAATGGGCAGACTTGGGAGCCATCTGGTCCAGCCTGATATCTGCCATAGGAGGCTCGACATCAGGCGCACTAAAAAACAATCGTTGCCTGAGCAGCGTTTGCCCACTGATCACCACGGAGGTAGAAGGAATGGCCGCAGCAGCGGGCTCAATGGCCTTTATGTGCTCTGCCGTAGTTTGTTTCGGCGTAGGGTCTATGGTTGGAGTCATCGCGGGTGTGTGCTCGATACGCATCTTTCACATCTCCTGATGTCCTCCTGCCGACGAATCGGCAGGAGGATGACAATAGATTCAGAGCAGCGAATCCATGGGTCCCTTGACGTGGTTGAGCAGATCGACCGGCGAGATGCGTTCCAGTAAAACCACCAGACTGTCCGGCAGCATCAGCGGGCCGTACAGCCCTTCTTCGCGGTCAAGATGCGCCTGCTGAGCCGCCCGATAGCCCTGCGGATAAATGCTCTGTTCAAGTGGCAGCAAGCGGTCGTAATGCTCCAGCAAGCCGCGAAAGACGATGCGCCGCTCCACCACACCGCGAGTGGTGGCGATCAGCTTGATGAAAAAATCCGAGTCGCCGTGGCGTATGGCCTCGTAAGCGGCGAATCGCTCAACCAGCGTACAGGCACCGGACTCATCGAAGACCACGCAACAGAGCGCTTCGCGTTTGCGACCACTGAACGGGTTGATGGCCGCGCCACGACGATTGCTCTGCGCCAGCGCAAACGCCACCGCCACCTCTGCCTCCCGAACGCGCTGCGGGCATTTGAGTCGATCAACGTCATCCAGGGCCGGTGCCTGACGCCCAAGCCGCTCGACCTCCGCGCCAAAGCTGGCGAACAATCCGCGCGGGCCGAGCCATTGCTTGTGCAAGGCGTTCAAATGCTCTTTGCACAAGGCGCCCTGCTCGTCCACCAACCGTTGAAAATCAACCATGACCGCACTGTCCTCCTGTGGGGCCTTGGTTTGCAGGTGTGGGATCTCCAGGGTGTTACGGGTCCAGCTGCATGAAGTCATCGAATCATTCCTTGTAGTTTCAATCTTTAGTCCGTAACGCGTGGCCCAGTGGTGGCTCAGTCATTCAGAAGCGCCGTTGCCAAAGGATTTTGCACAGCCGCGACCGCGGGGTAACTCCCGAAAAAAAACCGGTCAGCAACCAACTGCCGATGCCAGCGCGTCGTAGCGAGTATCTGATCAAGGTGTAGTCTCGCCGTAATACTGACGGATACCCCGCAGCTCAAACATTGCCGATAAATATCCAGCTGAAACATTACTCATGGTCACTCCCCTGTGGACTACTCCATGAACACTCTCTTTTATATGCTGGTGGGTAGGACTATTACCCACAAACATGCGCACTCCGGGGATACTCCCTGGAGGTGTCTAAACACAATAAAATCAATTTCCAACACCCGGGTATTATGCGCGCATCAATCAACGAAACAATCCGTCAAATGTAGGGGGTGGCTGTGCCTTTCGCTTGCCCGGTATCGGGGTGTGCAGTGCCATGAGTTGTGCGCGATTCTTTACCGCACTCTTCTTCAGCAATGCCGACACATGGTCTCGGGCCGTGTAATGACTGATGCCCAGCTGCTCGGCGATGTCTTTGTTGCTGTACCCCAGCAACACCAGCTGCAGCACTTCACGCTCCCGCGGAGTTGCCCGGTTCGCTCGCTTGCACTTACGCTCTCGTCCCAGCATCGGCTTGTTATGACCTCTATGAGTTGCCTTCCGTGGCGTCAAATACCCCATCGGCATCGACGGGATTTTATTGAGCATAATTTTCAATTTTCCATACTTCGGGGGAACAACCTTGCAAGAGGTTAATACGGACACCAAAAAAGGTAATTATTCCTACAACGATAAAGGAAACGTCCCTGTATGATTCTTACAACATTACGCTTCAGTTGCAGATAACCACGCCTGCTCGAAAGAGTTTTCGCGCAGGGAGTTGAATTCGCACTTGTATAGACAGCGACAATAAACGCAGTAAATAAGAATTACAATCATCCGTTACAAATGATGTTGCGATGGCTTGCCACGAAGTTGCGGGCGCGGACGGGGTAGGCAAAGCCGATCTGCACCCGTGAAGGTGCAAATCGCGCTACATGCTGCAGAGAAATGGCCCACAAGGCGTCAGGATGCTGCCTGACCGAACATTTTCATTGCCCGTTGCCGAATTTCGTCCGGTGTCAGGTCTTCCTTGTGCGTACCAATGAACCACAGATGGCCGAACGGATCGCGCACACTGCCGCTGCGGTCTCCGTAGAACATGTCCTGGACTTCACTGACAACCGTGGCTCCGGCGTCCACTGCGCGCTTGAATTGCTCGTCCACATCCGCCACGTACAGGTGCATGCCGAATGAGGTTTTGCCGCCGGGGTCGGGGCTGCCAAAACCGCCCTGGTCACAGGGCTCTGACAGCATCATGCGCGAATCGCCGATCTGCAGTTCAGCGTGGCCGACCCTCCCGCCCGGCGCGTCCAGGCGGAACATCTCTTTGGCGCCAAACGCCTTCTTGTAGAACTCGATGGCTTGATCAGCGGGCGAGACGCCCATGTACACAGTCAGGCTGTGCTGCCCTTCGGGGATAGGTTTCACGCTCATGACGGTTCTCCTCAAGTGTTTTTATAGGCAACAGATCAGGGTTGCAGATCGAACAGCGCTTTGCTGCTGGCCATGTCGAACGGCGCGGAAAAGTGCTCGTGCACCGCTTTCCAGCCCTCCGCCGTTCTGCGGTAGCCTGCGCTGGCACGCATCCACGAAAACTTCTCTTCACCCTTGTCGTCGGTGCCGCCGCATTTATGCAGCCAATGGGCAAACGCCACGTCGCCGCCGGCATGCACAGCCAACTGATGGGTCTGGAACAGCATCCCGCCTTCGCACAGCCCCAGGCAGAATTTCCAGTGTTCACGGTAGGCTTCGATCCCTCGAAACTGCAGCTGGAGGATGGCGTCGTAGGCCACGATGTCGGGGGCGTAATAGGCCATGATTGCGTCAAGGTCCTTGTCCCGAACAGCAGCACACCACTGCTCCAGCAGGGTCTTGATGTGTGCCTGAGCGGTGCTTGAGGCGTCGTTCATGACACGGCTCCTGAGGCGACAGCATCCTGCCGGTTGATGGTTTCGTTGCGCCCGAGGTTGAGCTCACGCACCGGGCGGACTTCTACGCTGCCGACCCGTGCCGCCGGAATATACGCCGCCACCTGTAGGGCATCATTCAGGTCCCGCGCCTCGATGAGATAGAAACCTGCCAGTTGCTCTTTGGTTTCCGCGAAAGGACCATCGGTGATCGACACCTTGCCGTTGCGCATTCTGACGGTGGTGGCGGTCTCGACCGACTCCAACGGCTCGGCGGCGAGCATCCGTCCGCTGGCCTGCACCGACTGCGCGTAGGCCAGGCATTCGTCGTCCCGTGGACTGTCGGAATGTGAATGCAGGGTTTGTTCATTGCTGTAGATCAGACACAGGTATTTCATGACGACCTCCGGGACGGCTTGCTTGCCAATGCATGAATTCCAGGCCCAAAGCGCGCTGATGACGTGGAGCGGTCTGGCCGGTTGGTGGCGCCGGCCAGCGGCAGCGTCTCTGCGATTGCTGCCTGCCAGCCGGACTGCTACGGGTCAATGTGCGCGTCAGGGGGTTGTTACAGAGCTAGTCGTTTGTCGCCGGTGCAAATCGACAGCGTCGGGGAAGAATTTCCGCTGCCTGACCGACGGTCGTTGGCATTCAGCCGTTAGGCAAATCATTCAGACAGCGTTGAAGAAAACGCCGGTCAACGCCCTGCTGAGCCAGTGCTATAGCTTCGAGGTACGCCGCGCGCGCCTGTGGGTAGTGGCCGAGCCTGCGGCACAGATCCGCGCGCGCAGCCCAGACCAGGTGATAGCCCTGCAGTGCGTCCGCGGCCAACAGTTCGTCAACCAGAATCAGCGCCGCCTGCGGTCCCTGGACCATGGCCAGCGCCACAGCGCGGTTGAGTTGCACCACAGGCGAGTCGTTCAGGCGCAGCAGCACGTCATAAAGCCCGACAATTTCTACCCAGTCGGTGTCCTCGGCGCGCTCGGCCTGGGCATGCACGGCAGCGATCGCCGCCTGCACGCTGTATGCGCCCGCCTTACCGGAGCGCAGTGCCTGCTGCACCAGCGCCTCACCCTCTTCGATCATGGCCCGGTTCCACAGGCCGCGGTCCTGTTGGTCCAGGAGCACCGGTTCCCCCTCGGGCGAAAGCCGCGCCGGGCGTCGGGCCTCGATCAACAGCATCAACCCCAGCAACCCCGCCACTTCCGGCTCCGGCAAAAGCGCCAGCAACAATTGCCCCAGGCGTATAGCCTCCGTCGACAGATCGCTGCGTGTGAGTTGCTCGCCGTTTGATGCGAAATAACCCTCGTTGAATACCAGATAGATGACCTGCAGCACGGCCTCAAGGCGCTCCGGCAATTCATGGTGAGCCGGGACTTCGTAGGGGATATGGGCGTCGCGGATCTTGTTCTTGGCGCGCACGATGCGTTGGGCGACGGTTGACGGACTGATGAGAAACGCCTGAGCGATCTGTTCGGTGCTCAGGTCACACACTTCGCGCAGGGTCAGTGCCACTTGGGCATCGGCATTGAGGGCCGGGTGACAACAGACGAAGATCAGGCGCAGGCGATCATCGGCCACGCTGTCCAGGTCGGCGTCATCGGGGACTGGCTGGTTTTCCAGCTGACGGCTCAATTCATTGAGCGAGGCGTCGAAGCGCGCGCGCCGACGCAAGCTGTCGATGGCCTTGAAACGCCCCGCCGACACCAGCCAGGCGCGGGGGTTATGGGGGATTCCAGAGTCAGGCCACTGCTCCACCGCCGCGATGAACGCGTCCTGCAAGGCCTCTTCGGCGCGTTCGAAATTGCCCAGCAGGCGGATCAGGGTCGCCAGGACCCGCCGCGACTCCTGGCGATAGAGGGTATCGACATAAGCGCGCAGAGCCGGGGTGGTGCTGAGATCGTTCTTATTGGAGTTATCGCTCATACCTACACTCGCCGACGACTATTCCGATAGCGGTCGGCCAAGCGTAGTAGTGGATCAGGCGTCGCTCCACGACGCCCCGACGGTCAGTGCTCGCAACGCGCCATTGGCAGGTCATCGACCTGCATGCCCTTGCGCATGCCGAAGAACATTGCGGTCAACAGGCCCACGGCGCCCATGATCACGCAATAGCCAACGCACACCCATGGGCTCCACGGCATCAAGGCTATCAACGCCAGCGGCGTGGTGCTGGCCCATAGCGCGTAACTGATGTTGTAGGTCAGGGAGATGCCGGACACCCGGATGTTCGCCGGGAACAGGCCGACCATGACCGACGGCACCACACCGACGATTCCGCAGGCCAGCCCTGCAACTGCGTAGGCAAGACCGATCGACAGCCAGTGGATGACCAGGCTGGCGTACAACAGGCCCACGCCCAGCGGCAGCAACAGGCTGTAAAGCACCACGCCACGCCAGGCGCCGATGCGGTCAACCAGCATCCCGGCCAGTACGCAGCCTATATTGAGGAAGACGATTCCCACGCTACTCAGGGCGAAGGTCTCACTGGGGCTCATGCCGAATCGCTGTTGCATCACGGTAGGCGTGATCACCACCAGGGTCACCACCGCCGAGGTCAGCACGCAGGTCAACAGCGCCGCGGGCAGCAGTGATTGACGATGCTCACGCAGCACCGCGCGCAGAGGCAGTTCGGTCATGCCTTCGCGCTGCGCGTGCAGCGCCATGAACACCGGCGTTTCGCTCAACCAGCGGCGCAGCCAGACGCCGATCACGCCGAACACACCGCCCAGCAGAAACGGGATGCGCCAGGCAAAGTCGAGAATTTCCGCATGGCTGAACGCCTTGGCCAGCCAGGTCGCGGTCAAGGCCCCGATCAGGTAACCGAAGGTCAGACCCGCCTGCAGCACACCCAGCGCGTAACCGCGATGCCCTTTGGGTGCGTGCTCGGCAACGAACACCCAGGCGCTCGGCACCTCACCACCCACCGCGGCGCCTTGCAGGATGCGCAGCGCCAGCAGGATCAACGGCGCCCAATAGCCAATGTCAGCGTAGGTCGGCATCACCCCGATCAGCAGGCAGGGCAAGGCCATCATCAGAATGCTCAGGCTGAACACCCGCTTGCGCCCCAGCTTGTCGGCGAAATGCGCCATCAGGATGCCGCCCAGCGGACGCGCCAGATAGCCGGTGACGAAGATTCCGAAACTTTGCAGCAGGCGCAGCCACTCGGGCATGTCCGCAGGGAAAAACAGCTGGCTGAGCGTCAGCGCGAAGAACACGAAGATGATGAAATCGTAGATCTCCAGCGCCCCGCCCAATGCCGCCAGGCCCAGGGTCTTATAGTCGCCCCGGTTGATCGGTTGTGGACGTGGTCGAAGAATGGCTGTCATCACAGACCCCATTTGGCAGGTTAAAACGGCAGTTAGGTGCGACAAAGGCGCGCAGGATAACAAAGCTTGCGGCTTGAGGGCGGTTGGCTGACAACCGGACTTGCGTCACATCACAGGGCATACACGCCGGGCGTCATGCCGAACTGCGCGCTGAACGCACTGATGAAGGTGCTGACGCTGTCGTAACCCAGGCGTTGCGCGGCACGATTGACGCTATCGCCCTGGGCCAGTAATTCCAGCGCCCGCTTCATCCGCGCGACGATGCGCCACTGCATCAGCGACATGCCAGTCTCCGCGCGAAAGTGTCGGGTCAGACCACGCCGGGACATGCCCACGCGCCGCGCCCAGTCGTCCAGACTCAGTTTGTTGGCCGGGTCGGCAACGATGGTCAGGGTCATGCCCACCAGATGTGGGCTGCTGGGCATCGGCAGAAACAGCGGACTGGCCGCCGATACCTTGAGCTCATCGAACAGCACTTCGAGCTGGCGATGCTGCGGCGGCGTGAGTTCGGCGGCACCGTTGTCCCAGGCACCAATGCGCTCGAACAAGGCGCTGGACAGCGAAGTCATGTGAAAGACCGTCGGCGTGGTCGGGAACAGCGGGCACAGGTCCGGCCGCAGGTGGATCATCCAGCCTCTGGCGGCGTCGTGCACCCGCGCCGCGTGCGCAAAACCCGGCGGGATCCAGCCGATATGTCGCGCGGGCACCACCCAACTGCCGGTGTCGAGTTCAGCCGTGATCACCCCCTGCCTGACCGCCCACAACTGGCCTTCCCTATAGCGATGCAGGGTGTCTTCGGTGCCCGACTGCAAAGGCTCTGCGGTGACCAGCAGCGGGCGTCCATCCTGGATACGACGTTGCACGGGATATTGCGCTGGCATGGCCCGATTTCCCTGTTGAGTGGCCAGCGGACGGTAGCAAGCCACGGAACCCGGCGCCAGTTCTCTGTAGCAGCACGGCTTGCCAGCGGTGGCATGCGCATGATCGATACCATCGGCGGGCCGTACTGCTCCAGAGTCGCTGATGAATGAACGCCTTGTTTTGGTGCGATATCCGCCACGTAAAACCCATAACAATTTTTGCTTTTCGAAAAGCGACATTTGCAGATATATCCGCCGTCACCGCATTCGTTTTACGCACCAAAACAGGACCATTAACACAATGACGCCCCGCTATCAGGCATTTAATTTATGCGCCTCCCTGCTTGTGCCTGATAGAAACGTTCAATGCGGGCTGATCGATAAGTGAACCGTCCAAGTGAAATTTTCACAGCCGACGAACGGTAGGTTCAGTAATCCGCCATGCTGCGGCCCAAGACTTGCGCCAGATGCCGAGCTTAAGGGGTGCCATAAAAGGCTCAAGGGACTGACTCGGCGGTCATGAAATCAACGTATCCAGACGCACATGTCTGTGGCATGGCGCAGTCCTTGCCTTGCTGATGGCTCTTTGATGTCTAGCTTGAAGGTAACGGCATGTCCCTGCGCAGTGATTCGATGCAGCTCTCTCCTGGCGAAAAGCGCTGGCTTCCGTGGTTCGGCAAGACGGGAAAACTGGCCATGGCGCGATCCTGTCGCCTGAATCGGTCCATGTACCCGGTGATCGAACGCACTTTCGAATCCATCGCCCAGACCCGGGTCCGCCTGCTGCAACACTGGGCGCAAGAGTATTGGGACCATCTGCGGGAACTGGCCAGCAGCGTCGAAAAGGACATGGCGCAGATTGACCCGCGCGTGCTTCAGGAGAAACGCCAGCAGGCGCCGGACTTTTCCGAACTGTTCGTCGTCGACGGTCAGGGCAAAGTGCTGGCCTCGACCTGGAGCGACCACCTCGACGGTAAGCATCAGCAGCCCAAGGCCCTGGCCGAGGGGTTGAAGAAGCCGTTTCTTCATGGGCCGTACAGTGACCCGCTGACCTTGAAGATCGGTCCGTCGTCCTCGCGCTTTCACGACGAGGTCACGCTGATGTTCTATCAGCCGCTGCACGTCGAGGGCAAAGCGGTCGGCTGCCTGTGTGGCCGGGTCCCCAACGACGTCTTGGGTGATCTGATTCAACGCGAAGCCGGGCATGTCTATCCGGAATCGGGTGACAACTACCTGTTCATGGTGCGCTCGACATTCGACCCTGCGGTGCAGCCGGGCATCGCGCTGTCACGCTCGCGTTTCGAGGACAACGCCTTCACCCACGGCGAGAACCTCAAGACAGGTGTACACACCGCCTGGGGCGCTGTGCGCATTCAGCGCCACACCGAACTGGAACTGCGCTTCACCGACCCGGCAACCAAAGAGTTGCACCCCGGGGTGCGCGAAACCATTCGCAACGGCTCCAACCTGTTCGTGACCTACCCCGGCTATTCGGACTACCGGCACATCCCGGTGATCGGCAAAGGCGTGACCTTCCAGCTGCCCGGCTGCCTCGACCGCTGGGGCATGATGTGCGAGGCGGATCTGGAAGAGGTCTATCGCCGCAGGTCGCTGAGCTACGGCCTGATGAAGCCCTATCTGCTGACCATGGGCGGCCTGTATGGCTGCAACTATCTGGTCCAGCACTACAGCGAACTGGGTCAGTTGACCATCGACGGTATCCAGGTCCTGAGCATGGCGGCCACCGCCTGGGTGTTTTCGAAACTGGGCCCCAAGCGCCTGGCTGAACGGATGAGCGACATGACCGAAGTGATCCGTACCATTGCCGAAGGGGAAGGCAATCTGCGGCAACGCCTGGACACCACGACCATGGTCAATGACGAAACCGGTGACCTGGGGCGCTGGATCAACAGCTTTATCGACAATCTGGATGCAGTGGTTGGCCAGGTCATCCATGCCTCGCAAACCATGGGCAAGACCAACGAATTGATGCTGGGCCGCAGTCAGGAGGCGGGCCTGACATCGGACGAGGTGACCGAAGCGGTGAACCGCATGATGCTGATCGTCGAGGGTCAGTTAGGGGAGATTCAGCAGGCTTCCTACACCGCCGAGCAGATGAAGCTGGCGATGGACGATGTGGTCCGCCGTGCGCGCGAGCAATTCGAAAGCGCCAGGGTCGGCACCCAGTCGATCCGCGACGTGGTGGAACGCTCGGCCTTGAGCGTGCAGTCGCTGGATTCGAAGATGGCGCAGATCAGCAACATCGTCAGCTTGATCACCAACATCACCAACCAGACCAACCTGCTTGCGCTCAACGCCGCCATCGAAGCCGCCCGCGCCGGTGAACACGGGCGCGGCTTCGCGGTGGTGGCCGATGAAGTGCGCTCGCTGGCGGTGCGTACCGCCAGTGCAGCCGAGGACATCCGGCACATGGTCGAAGGCCTGCAAAGCGAGACACAACAAGCCGTGGCGTTCATGGAGGGCGGCGTGCAGGACGTGGACAACCATCTGCGCACCAGCGTCGATGCGTCATCGGAAAATGCCCAGTTGCATCAGGAGGTGGAGAGCATGATCGGCATCATCTCCCAACTCAGCGAACGCAGCCGCGACTACGGCACGACCATCGAGCGCGTGGACATGGCCTCCACGGAAATGCGCCAGACGGTGAACGTCCTGCAAAACAGCGCCGAGAGCGTGCGCCTGAACACCAACAAGCTGCAGAAGCTGGTGGGGCAATTCGAGGTCAGCGGTGGCCCGCAGAAGACGGCGCGAGTGGGGTAAACCCAGTACCGCAGCCCATGCGATCCGATACGGATGCAGTCCTGTAGGAGTGAGCTTGATCGCGATTCATGAGGCAGCCGCACCGTTGTCGCGGCACAACGTTGATCGCGAGCAAGCTCACTCCTACAAGGAGGCATCGGGCCGGGAATCGTTGTGCGGTGCCTCGACTAGTGCAGCGAATTCATTGGCAGCACTCTTTCCATGTACAAGCTGCGCAGGGTGATTGCGCTGGGATGCAGGTAGGCTTCCTCGCGCATGGCGACGAAACCCATCGCCCGGTAGAAGTCGGCGGCGTTTAGCGAGGCGTAGAGGTACAGCCGGGTGAAACCTTCTTGCGCGGCAATCCCGTCGAGCCCCTGCATCAATCGTTTACCGATGCCCTTGCCCGCTTCGGCAGGTTCGACAAACAGGGCAATCACCTCGCCACTCTGGCGATCCAGGATGCCGTAGCCCAGCCGCTCGCCTTCCTGCTCTGCGACCAGCGCGCAGCCGCTGGCCAGCAGGCGCAGATAGGATTCGGGCGGTGGCGACTCGCTCCATATGTCGATCTGTTCAGGCGAATAATGACTGGCGCACAACTGCCGCACGGCGCGGGTGCGCAGCGACCACAGCAGTGGGATGTCAGGGACGGCACCGGGTTTCAACTCAATCATCTTGCCGCTCACCTCAGAGAAGACGCCGCACGTTCTGTCCGTGCACAGCCCGCGATTGCAAGCAAAGCTAGGATGCGCTTTTGTCGCCAGAGATGAAAAGAGCGCCGTGCTATTGATTCTAGCCACAGGCCGTGACAGCCCGGCTTGCTGGCGAAGGCTGTGGGTCAGATACATCTGTGGCGAATGACACAGCGCATTCGCCAGCAAGCCGGCACCCACAATTTGGGCCTGCGTAAAAGTCTAGAAACTGACCGTCGCCGACAACCGCGCCGTTCGCGGAGCGCCGAGGAACAGGTAATCATCACCCAGATACTCGCCGACATCGCGCCAGTAGCGTTTGTCGAAGAGGTTGTCGACGGTCAGGCGAAACACCGTGTCGTAGCCTTCAAGCCGGGTGCTGTAGCGGCTGCCGGCGTTGAATACCGCGTAATCATCGACCTTCACCGAGCCTTCGCGGTTGGCGTATTTGCTGGAGCTGTATTGCACCCCGCCGAGCAAGGCCAGGCCCGGAATCGGCAGGCTGTAATCGGCCGACAGGCTGCCGCGATATTTGGGCACGTTGATCGCCTGATGGTCTTCATAGGCCGCAGTGCCGCTGTCCTCTACCCGGGCGCGGATCGCGGCGACGCTGGCGGCGATCTGCAGTTGTGAGGTCAGCCAGCCGTTGGCGCCCAGTTCCAGCCCGGTGTTCTTCTGCTGACCCTGCTGCACGTAGGTCAGGCTGCCGTCCTCGTTGGGTCTGGAATACTGATACGCCTGTCGGGTCTCAAATACTGCCGCCGTAAAGCTCATGCGGCGCCAATCGTATTTGACCCCGGCTTCCAGCTGGCGAGAAATCGTCGGTGCGAGAATCTCCCCGATATTGGTGTCGAACACCGACGCCGTACCGCCCAAAGACAAACCTTTGCTGTAACTGGTATAGAGCGAAATATTGTCGATCGGTTTGTAGATCAACGCGGCCTGGGGCAGGAAGATCGAGCGCTGAGTGTGACGATTGTCGCTGCCATCTTCGTTGTAGGCTTTTTCGTCGAGGCGCACCTGCCGCCCGCCAATCACCGTCTGCCACTGCTCGTTGAACTGGATGCGGTCGGTGGCGAACAGCCCGTACTGACGGCTGTCCAGACGTCGCTCGGTATGGCCCACCGGCAAGTCGGACGGGGCGAAGGCTTGCGGCGTTTCATGAATGTTGCTCGAGCCCACGTATTCGCTGAAGTAGGGGCGAGTATCGACCGTGCGACGGAACGCGCTGGTGCCGAAGGTCAGCTCGTGTGCCAGCCAGCCGGTGGTGAACCGACCGGTCATGGCCGCCTCGACTTCATCGTTGCGGCGGGTGTCGTCGGGGCTGCGGAAGTCGTAGATATCGTAACCGCCGCCCGGGGTGAAGTGCCCTGTTATCGGGGTACTCGGGCAGTTGCTCTGGTTATAACAGCCGTAGGCGAAGGCACTGTAGTCATCGATCACCACGCGGCTGCGCGAGGCACTGAGGCTGGCTTTCCAGTCGTCGTTGAGGCGGTACTCGTAACGACCATTCATGTTCAGCGAATCGATGCCCACAGGGTTCGACCCGCTCTGATACCCCAGCAACTTGCGCGGCGAGGCGTCGTGAGGTAACTCGGTTCCGCCGAGCAGTTGATAGCCAGGCACCGAGCGCTGTTCTTTGCTCTGGTATTCGACGTCCAGTTGCAGCGTCGATTGCTCGTTGATGTTCCAGTCGAACGCCAGGGAGGCGAAGTCGCGCTGGCCGTCGGCATGTTCAACGTAGGAGCGGATGTCTTCGTGGGCGACATTGGCGCGCAGGCCGAACTGCTTTTCACTGCCGAACCAGCCGCCCACGTCGGTGGCGATGTATCGCTCGCCATGCTCGTTGGTCGAGACCGTCACCGAGCGCACATCTTGCGGGCGTTTGGTCTGGTAATTGACCACACCGGCCGGCTCCGACACGCCGCTCTGCAGGCCGGACAAGCCCTTGAGCAACTCGACCTGCTCTTTGTTTTCCAGCGCGACGTTCTGCTCGCCTGTGATGCTGCGGCCGTTGATCCGGTAGCTGTTGGCCGCATTGAGTGAAAATCCGCGGACCACGAAGTTTTCGTAGTAACCCACCGGCGCATAGCTGTCGCCCACCGAAGCGTCGTTACGCAGCACCTCGCTGAGCAACCTGGCCTGCTGGTTTTTCAACATGTCTTCGCTGAACACCGAAATCGACGACGGTGTATCGAGCAACGGCGCCGGATTGAACCCGCCGACCGAGGCAGTGCCGACCTGATAGCTCGACGCCTGCTCACCCGACACTTCCACAGCGTCCAGCGTCAGCGGCTCGGCTTCCTGAGCGGCCAGCCACGGAGAGGCAAACGCCATGCTCAAGGGCAGCAGGCGACGCGTGAAGCCTGCGGCGGGTCGGTGGGCAGTGGTCATTGAAGAAAGCATCCAGGCGAATTTGGGTGGGCGCATCTTTTACGTTCTGCGCCGATTTTTTACAACCTCGGCGCGCTGCTCTTTACACGCATCAAAGCCCTCGAAAGTGAGTGGTGCGCTCGTCTACACTGCCGTTCTCACCCAGCAGGAATACCCCATGACGCCCTCTTTGCTTCTGGCCGTGCTCGCCTCCGGCTTCATCTATGCCATCTCGCCAGGGCCCGGCGTGCTGGCGGTGTTCGGTATCGGCGCCTCCAGGGGACGTCGCGCCGGTGCGGCGTTTCTCTGCGGGCATTTGCTGGGCGATGTGATCTGGTGCAGCACGGCGCTGGCGGCAATCATCGGCGCCAGGGTGATCGGCACCACGGCGTTCGATGTGCTGGGCATCATCAGCGGGCTGTTTCTGTTCTGGCTCGGCTGGCGTGCGATCCGTGCCAAGCGCAGCAGCGAGGACCAGCCCAAGGCGCCAGGACGGCACCCGTTCTGGCACGGCATCATGTTCGGCCTGACCAATCCCAAGGCCTACCCGGTGGCGGTCGCGACCTTCACCGCGCTGCTTTCAAGCCGTGCCGACATGCTCAATTGGTCGATGCTGCCGCTGTTGATTCTGGTCAGCACCCTGGGCGGTATCGCGGCCTACGGCATCATCATCGGCGTGGTCGGCGCACGTCATGTGCGCACGCTGTACCAGCGCCATGAACTGACCATCACCCGGCTGTGCGGGGTCATGTTCATCGGCTTTGCGATCAACGCGCTGATGCATGCAGTGCCCAGCCTGCTGCCGCGAAGGCCTTGATGCTGTCCTTAAGGCTGAGCATCAATCGATCCTGAAATCGGCATGCAGTCGCTTCCAGTGCGCGCGCAGGACAGCCTTTTGATGTTCGGCCATCTGGCTGTCGTTCAAGGCGGCAGGCCACAGGGTACGTGCGCGCGCCATCGCGGCTCTGAGGTTATACAGAACCGGCCGCCATGGGATGTCGCCATACTCGGCCCATCGCTTGAAGTGCTCGTATGAGCTGTCGTACCAGTTTTTGGTCCTGGCCATGTTCAGGGCGTGTTGAGTCTCGTCGGCGATATAGGCTTGGGTGGTCACGATATCGTACGCCGGGGACAGCTGGGCGTTTCGGCCATCCGGGTACACCATGCTCCAGTTCTTCAGGTGCGCATCTCCGTTTGCCAGCAGGATATTGACCAGCAACCGTATTGCCATCTGTACCGCGTCCCGCTGCCCCTGAACCGAGTTCCGATAGATGAGTTTGCCAATCTGCTCGTAACTGGCCATACGGTATTTGTCATGGGGATAGGCAAAGAATATCTGGGCGAAATCCTCCGAGTGCACACGCCTGTTGTCCGGCAACCGGTCATAACGACGTATGCCGTAAGCATGTCGCTCGTTCGGCAGGCTGACGTTGGGAAGCGCCTCGATGCTGGCCATGGGGATCAGTTTTATCTCGGGTATATCGACACCCGCCAGCGCGGCAAGGCTCATCGCCGTGTATTCGTTGAGCGGCACGAAAGGGTGAACGGTCGAAGGCGTCTTGATAATCCAGTCACCCGGCGCATTGGGATCACCGGTGATGTAACGACCGTCCTGATCGCGCATCGAGAACTTCATCTGTACCCCGGCCAGTGAAAAGTGGGCTCGCGTGTCGGGAATGTCGATCACCATCGGCTCGATCCTGCCGTGGTGTTGCAGGACCAGCTCGGGGATGTCTGAGGCCGGAACAGGGTCCGCCACCAGAGCGCCGGGCAAATCGCGGCCAAGCCAGCTGAGCAGCGCGAATTCGTTATCGCGGTGAACCTTCATTGCCTGCGAGAGAAAATCGCGCAGAGCACCCTCCGGCAATAGATTGCTCAACACCGGGTGTAGCTTGTGGGTACTGATGTAAGGATGCCGGGTGGCCAGTTGCCTGGCGAAGGAGGCGGGATCGGCGTGGGACAGCGTCAACGGTTGCCGGGTCTGGTTCGCTATGTATTCGGGGGCCAGGGTAAATACGTTCTTGCCATTGGAATAACCCGCAACATATCCCACAAGCTGACCCTGAAGCGTCAGACGTAACGCCGCCACCGATTCGGTCGCCATCAGATGCCCTCCCAGGGGTTTTCATCCGCTTCAGCGACGTTCAGCTGCTGCTCTACGGATTCGCCCTGCCGGGGATAGAAATTCCCCGGGCTCGTCGGCGTCGGGTCTGCCAGCAGGCGCTCGACCCTCTCGAGTTTCGACTTGGGGACCAGTAGCAAAACGGCGTCCAGCCCTTCGGCAATCTGGTCCAGAGTGGTCAGCCTGGGATTGCCACCGGCTTCGATCTTGCCGTACTGCTGTCTGGTCAGGCCTGCGCGCAACGGCATGTCCTGGATTTTTACGCCAAGCGCCATACGACGCTTGCGGATCTGCTCAAGCAGGGTGGTCTTCATGATCGAGTCTCGCTGGGAAGACCCAATTATGTAATCTATATGGCTCCAGTCAACAGTTGAGAGCCATTTAGATTACCTTCCAGTAAAAAAGAGCCATATAGATTACATTTCTCACGAGGTAGAGCCGTATATGACTCTCTAACTGACGAAAGAGCCATATGGTTAACATCCGCTGTACGTCGCTAGCGGCCTCCTTACTGCGCCAACCCCACCTTCAACAACTTGCCGTCGTCCTCGTCGGTCAGCACATAAAGGTAGCCATCCGGGCCCTGACGCACATCACGGATGCGGGCGTTCAGGTCACCCAGCAAACGCTCTTCATGGACCACCTTGTCGTCCTTGAGCTGCAGACGAATCAACACCTGCGCCGACAGTGCACCGATGAAAATGTCGTGGTCCCACTGCTTGAACTTGTCCGAGTCGTAGAAGGCCATGCCGCTGATCGCGGGTGACTTTTCCCAGACATGGAACGGGTTCTTCACGCCTTCGACGATCTTGCCTCTGGATTCGGATATCGGCTGGCCGTTGTAATCGATGCCGAAGGTGGAAATCGGCCAGCCGTAGTTGGCACCGCGCTCGATGATGTTGATCTCGTCACCGCCCATTGGCCCATGCTCGTTGGTCCAGAGCATGCCGGTCCACGGATTGAGTGCCGCACCCTGCTGGTTGCGATGGCCGTAGCTCCAGATTTCCGGCCGCACGTTTTTCTGCCCCACGAAAGGGTTGTCCTTGGGTACCGAGCCGTCGGGATACAGACGCACGATCTTGCCTTGCAGCTTGTCCAGATCCTGCGCGGTAGGCCGGTTATTGTTTTCGCCCAACGCGATGAACATATACCCGTCACGGTCGAAGACGATGCGCGAACCGAAGTGATTGCCCACCGAGAGCTTGGGCTGCTGCTGGAAGATCCGGGTGAAGCCTTCAAGTTTTGTCATGTCCTCCGACAGCCGTCCGCGTCCTGCCGCAGTGCCGCCGGTCTTACCGTCGCTGCCTACCTCGGCGTAGGTCAGGTAGACCATGCGGTCGCTGCTGAAGTCAGGCGACAGTTCAACGTCCAGCAGACCACCCTGGCCTTGCACCCAGACCTTGGGCACTCCAGAAATCGGCGCCGACAACTTGCCCTCAGGCGTCACCCGTCGCAGGCTGCCGGTGCGCTCCGTCACCAGCATGCCCTTGCCAGAAGGCAGAAACGCAATGGCCCACGGGTGCTGCAAACCGCCGACGACTTCATCGACCGTCAACGTGCCCTCCTCGCTCTGATAGCTGGCGGCGGAGGCCGGCACCGACAGGCCAGACAACGCCGATGCACACAGACTGGCGATCAAGGTCTTGCGGATGAGTGTCTTACGCAACATGGGCGATTCCTTTTGACTGGGAAAGGGTCTCTGGCTTTCGTGCTGCCAATTCAATCGGTGCGGCGCTCAACGCCACTGGAAGGTCGTGGGGACTGCTGCCGCGATGGCTGGCCATTGCCGATGCCGCCATTTTCAAGAGTCGGCGGGCGCGGTTGGGTCGGCCCCAGATTGGGCCCGCGCAGCGTCGGAGAAATGGATTCGGTGCCTTGGCGGCTATTGGGGTTGGCGCGCCGAATGGCACCGTTGTCGGGGGTGTTGTTGCTGCGGGCGGGATAGTTTGCCGAGGCCAGCATCTGAGGTGAAGGCGCGGCGTGCTCATCGGCCTGCGCCAGACCGACACTCAGCAAGCCGGCCAAGGAGACAATCGCAACGTGTCGCAGAAAACTGTTCATCATCTACCTTCTTGAGGATGGGTAACGATTGCGGTGTTTGATGGCGATCCGGCGCGTAGGTTCGCGCTGTGAGAGTGATGACCGCCGTCCAGACAGGCTCACTTTGTAACAAGGATAGTCTGGCAGTTGACCGGCCCTGCCTGGATTCCCGGTACAAACGCGCGGCCGCTGTAGCTGTGCGGATGGACGACGGTAGCGCCCTCAAGGACGCCTGCACCGGCAAATCGTAAGCCTGCAGAGGGGTGCGCCGCGCGGTTGAAGCCGGGCGAACGCCGCAGGCTCGAGGCGTCGGCGCAGGCGCTTCGGGATGCGATTGTGTACTCTGCCCCTCCCGACAGATTTCGACCGAACCCTCTATGTCTGAAGCCCCCGCTATCAAGGAAATCTTCAACCTGGCGCGTCTTGCGCACATCGCTGATGAAACGTGCGCGGTGTATTCGGCGTTCGATCGCCAGGGATTCATGACCAGGGCATCGCAGGGTCTGGATGGCTTGTCGGTGATGCAGCGGCTGAACCGCGTCAGTCAGAGCCTGCATGCAGGTTTGCCGCAAGATTACGTTGCCGCGCTGGGGATTCTTTACCAACTGGCGCCGCGGCTGAACAGCGCATTCGTCAGCATGATCCTGCCCGAGTACGTCGCCTTGTACGGTCAGGCAGATTTTCAGCGTTCGATGCAGGCGCTGAAATTCTTCACCAGCTTCGGCTCCTCCGAGTTCGCCGTGCGGCATTTCCTGCGCAGGGACTTTGCCCGGACGATCGAGGTGATGCATGGCTGGTCGCTGGATGAAAACCCGCATGTGCGGCGGCTCGCCAGCGAAGGTTGCCGCCCGCGGTTGCCGTGGTCAGTGCGCCTGGAAAACCTGATGATCGACCCTTCGCCAGTGCTGGAGATTCTCGACAATCTCAAAGCCGATGACAGCCTTTATGTGCGCAAGTCAGTGGCCAATCACCTCAATGACATCACCAAGGACAACCCGCAATGGGTGCTCGATCAGCTCGAAGCCTGGCCGCTGCACAATCGTCACAGTGCCTGGATTGCGCGGCATGCCTTGCGCTCACTGATCAAGAAAGGCGACGCACGCGCCCTGACCCTGATGGGCGCCGGTGACAAGGCACTGGTGACTTTGACCGACCTCAGCGTCAGCCCCGGCAGCATTGGCCTGGGCGAACGAATAAAGCTGTCGTTTGGCTTGACCTCGACGTCTGATAAACCCCAACGCCTGATCATCGACTACGCGATCCATTACGTGAAGAAATCCGGTGGGACGTCGGCCAAGGTGTTCAAGCTCAAGACTCTGGAGCTGGCGCCGGGGCAATCGGTGAACATCCGCCGCGAGCAGCAGGTGCGCGATTTCACCACTCGCGTGCACTACGCCGGTTGGCACGCAGTGGATGTGTTGATCAACGGACAATGCCTCGGGAGCAGTGGATTTGATCTGAGCGAATGATGGGCTACGCTCGGTCGCCTGCTGCACAAATCTTCCAGACCTTGCGACAGGCTGTCGATAAGCTGCGCAATGATGAAGGTGAAACTGCTGTAGCAGCACCGGCTTGCCGGCGCTGGTGTGCATGACATCGCTGCCGCCGGCAAGCCGGACGGCTACGATAGCGCGCAGCCTTGCCGGGACTGTTTCAGGACCAAGAGGAAGCCAATGCCCGACCGCAACTGGATCGATCTCAAGCAGGACGCCTCGTCCGGCATCGAGACCATGCGCGCGCATTTCGAAGGCCATGCGTACGATCCGCACTGGCATGACAGTTATCTGGTGGGGATCACCGAGCAGGGTCTGCAGCAGTTCAACTGCCGCCGTCAGCAGCACAACAGCACGCCGGGCAAGGTGTTCTTGCTGGAGCCCGGCGACATCCACGATGGCAACGCCCCTGAAACCGGCGGATTCACCTACCGCACGCTGTACCTTGATCCGCACTGGCTGGATCGCGAACTGCGCGCACAGTTCGAAGAGGCGCCAGACAACGCGCAGTTGAGCTTCGCCGCGACCCTGGCCGATGACAGCCGCCTGGCCGTGGCCACCGCCAACGCCTTCGAGGCCATGCACAACGCCGAGCTGCGGATCGTGCGGCAGACCGCGCTGGATACCCTGCTGTCGAGCCTGACCGGCCATCTGCGCTGGCGGGCGTTGATCAATCCCGATCCGCGCTTGCCGCTGGTGGCGCAACGCGCTCGGGATTATCTGCACGCCCACTTGCATCAGGATATCGGCCTGGATGATCTGGCCAAGGTCGCCGGCGTCGATCGTTTTCGCCTGAGCCGGGCATTCAAGGCGGCATTTGGTCTGGCCCCGCATGCCTACCTGATCCAGTTGCGCCTGACCCGCGCCCGACACCTGTTGGCCCGTGGCGAGCAGCCGGTCAGCGTCGCAGCCGCCCTGGGTTTCGCCGACCAGAGCCACCTGGGGCGCTGGTTTCAGCGCGCCTATCGCATGACGCCCGCCGACTACCGCCGACGTTGCTCAAATCTTCCAGACCCAGACCTGGGCGCAGCGCGATGATCGATGCATGATCAATGACCGCCGAGTGCTCCCATGCAAGCCTTTTTACCCTTTCTGCTGTTTGCCTTCGTCGCCTCCATCACGCCCGGCCCGACCAATATTCTGGTGCTGACCAACAGCGCGCGGCATGGCCTGTTGCGCACCTTGCCGATCGTGCTCGGCGCCTGCGCCGGCGCGGCATTGCTGGTGTTGATGGTCGGCACCGGGCTGGGCGATGTATTGGCGCGTCATCGGCAGGTGCAGACCTTCATGTCGTGGATCGGGATCGCCTGGCTGACCTGGCTGGCCTGGCAGATTTTCAGCGCGCCAGCCGAAGCCATCGACCCGGCCCGGGCTGCCAGCGGTCCGCGTCTGGGGTTGTGGGGCGCGGCCAGTCTGCAGCTGGTCAACCCGAAGACCTGGATGATGGCGCTGGCGGTGGTCAGCGTGTTCGCCGGCACCGATGCCGACCGCATGCTGCGCGTGGCGTGGTTGTCTCTGGCGTTTTTTGGGGTGTCGATCCCGTGCATGAGCGCCTGGGCATACCTGGGGGTCAGCGCAGCGAAGTTCTGTCGCTCGGCGCGAAGCATGAAGCGCTTCAATCAGGCAATGGCGCTGTTGCTGCTGGTGTCGGCCTGGCTGACCCTGGTGGTGTGAGCAGGTGCGCTGGCCATGTTCTAATGCCGGTCCCCGACGCCGACTACCGAACCTGTCATGGCCCATTTCTACGATGCACGCGGCAACATCTACGCCGTGGTTTCTCCCCAGGAGCTGCGCACGCTGGGGTTGAAGCTGCCTGAGTCAGCGGCCGAGGCAGCCCTGACCCGGCGCAGCTGGACACCCCAGGCGGTGGCTGCGATCTGTGACTGGCCCGCCGCTGCACGTCCTCCGGGCAGCAAGGCGCATCGCTCGGATGGTCTGCTGGTCGGGCCGTTCCAGGAGACGGCGCCGTTCGATGTTCTGATCGTCAACACGGACGGCACCCTGGCAGAACGCAGTGGCAACGGCCTGACCATTTTCGCCCAGTCGCTGGTCGATGGCGGCCGGATGACCACCGATCAAGGGTTCACCCTGCACGTCCACCACGATCACCACGACGGCGTAACGCCCGTCACCACCGACGTGGTTGCAGCAGTGGTCGATGGCATTGCGGGGTTCTGGCTGGACATCGGCCTACCAGCGTTTGGCGCTGCTGCAGTGGGCGCCACCGGTGCCGGCGTAGGCGATGCCACGCTCGCCGGGCGCAGCGTCAACCGCGTGCGGCGTCTGGCTGAACTGCACCCGTCCTGGCAGAGCAGCGTGTTCGTCAGGGTCGGCAATCCGCATTGCGTCACGCTGGTTGCAGACCCTCAAGCACTGCCTGACTTTGCCCGGTTGCACGAGGCGCCTCTGAACCCTGCGCTGACTCGCATCGCCTTCGCCGCGGGTGAATCTGGCGACGGCGATCCCTGCCCAGGCGGGGTCAATTTGCAGTGGGCTGCGCTGACGGCAACCCACCGGATCACGGCACGGGTATTTGAACGTGGCGAAGGTCCGACTGCTTCCTCCGGTACCAGCGCCAGCGCGGTAGCGTCAGCGGCCTGGCTCTGCGGTTGGGTTGGCGCCGGAACGGTGGAAGTGGTGATGCCTGGCGGCACGGCACCGGTGCGCTTGATCGAGCATGAGGGGCAATTGGCGAACGTCCAGTTGTTTGGCGCAGCGTGTCTTCAAGACTGACATTGGCGGCCATTGCGCTGTCTTGCGCCAGAAGCAGCGCAGGACTTACCGGCTGTTTTGCGCGCTGTATCGCCATTGTCGGTGAAAATGCCAGCATCGCAATTGCATCCGCCTTGCCCTTGTCTATGCTCTGAGCAGTTGCCGCAATGCGCCCGCTGACGGGACCGCGAGCGGGGTTGCAGCAGTTCAGGACTATGGAAGTCAGGCACCCTCTATGGATCGATCGGCACACCGCGAAAATCTGCAACCACTGATCGCTTTGATCGGCATCAGACGATCGGTCAACGCTGTCTTGATCCCCCCTCCGACGCTCTGCCCTGCACCTCTTGGCCTCATTTCGCAATGCATCCCGGCCATTGATATCATACCGCCATGACTCAAGCTGAATCGGCTGACGCCGATTCCCGTAACGAGCTAATCAGGGAAGACGGTCACTGGGACCGGGTTTCGCAAACATTGAGGTAGATGGCAGATGTTCAATTCACACCGCAAGGCCGTCGAAGCCCAATTGCAGGTATCCACCGCCGCCCTGTGCCAGTCCAAGGCCAAGCTTGCCGCGATCAGTCGCTCCATGGCGATGATCGAATTCACGCCCGACGGCATCATTCTCGAAGCCAACGAAAACTTCTGTCACGCAATGGGTTATCAACCCGGCGAGCTGGTCGGCAAGCATCATCGAATCTTCTGCGAAAAAGCCTTTTGCGACAGCGACGCCTATCGCACGTTGTGGCGCGACCTGGGCCGCGGCGAAGCCTTGTGCGGCACCTTCATGCGTTTGGACAAAACCGGCCGCGAGATCTGGCTGGAGGCCAGCTACATGCCGGTGTTCGACGTCGACGGCAAGGTCCAGAGCGTGATCAAGGTCGCGTCCGACATTACTGATCGGTCGCAGAAGGATCATGAAAACCAGAGCATGATCGACGCCATCAGCCGCTCCATGGCGATGATCGAGTTTGGCCCGGACGGTCGCATCATCACCGCCAACGAAAACTTCCTCAAGACCATGCATTACTCGCTAAATGAGGTCATCGGTCAGCACCACAGTATTTTCTGCACCCGGGCAGAGGTCGAGTCGCCGGCGTACAAGGCTTTCTGGGCATCGCTCAATCGCGGTGAATACCACTCCCATCGCTTCGAGCGAGTCAACAAGCTGGGGCAGACGGTGTACCTGGAGGCCACTTACAACCCGCTGTTCGACGCCAAGGGCCGGCTGTACAAGGTGGTGAAATTCGCCAGCGACATTACCGAGCAAGTGACGATTCAACGCAACGCCGCCACCACCGCTCACGACACCTCGGTGCGCACCGACGCATGCGCGCAGAAGGGTTCCAGCGTGGTCCAGCAGACCGTGGAAGTCATCGAGCAGATCTCCAGCGACCTGAACGAGGCGGCACGCAGCATCGATGCGGTGAACAAACAGTCGGAAATCATCGGCACCATCGTGCAGACCATTCGCGGCATCGCCGATCAGACCAACCTGCTGGCACTCAACGCCGCCATCGAAGCGGCGCGCGCCGGCGAGCACGGCCGCGGTTTTGCCGTGGTGGCCGATGAAGTACGCGGGTTAGCAGCGCGGACCAGCAAGGCGACCCTGGAGATCGTCGATGTGGTGCGTCAGAACAACGACCTGGCCCGAAGTGCGGTGTCGAGCATGCAATCGAGCCTGAGCCGCACCGGTACCGGGGTTGAGCTGGCTAATGAGGCCGGGGAAGTGATTCTGGAAATCCAGCAGGGTTCGCGGCATGTGGTGGATGCGATCAGCCAGTTCAATTCGACGTTGCGTATTGACTGAGTCGTCGCGGCTGATGCGCATGGGGCCTTGTGAGGGATCCCATGTTTTCAGACAAGCGTCTCAAGCAGCATTGGCGTATCACGCCGCATGCTTTTGATTCTGGCCAGAGGCCGTGGGAGCCTGGCTGGCCGGCGATCTGCCGGGTACCGGCAGTAAAATCAGGCGGCTCGGTGAGTCAGGTATATACCGTTCACCGGGTTTGCTGGCGCTTCGCGCCACATCGTCGGCAAAGTGGAGCGCCACCCCGGCGAACTCCCACGCCCTCCGGGCAGAAGCGACCAACATCTATCGACCTCCGAACAGCAGTGATCAACATCTATGGCATTGCGCCGCATGCTTTTGATTCTGGCCGAAGGCCCGTAGGAGCGGGCTTGCCCCGCGAGCTGCCGGGTACCGGCATTAAAATCAGGCGGCTCGGTGGGTCAGGTATATAGCGTTCATTGGTTTTGCTGGCGCTTCGCGCCAGATCGTCGGCAAGGTGGAGCGCCACCCCGGCGAACTCCCACGCCCTTCGGGCAGAAGCGGTCGACATCTTCCGTCCTCCAAACAGCAGTGATCAACATCTATGGCATTGCGCCGCCTGCTTTTGATTCTGGCCAGAGGCCGCGGGAGTTCGCCGGGGTGGCGCTCCACCTTGCCGGCGATCTGCCAGGCACCGGCAGCAAAATCAGGCGGCTCGGTGAGTCAGGTATATACCGTTCACCGGGTTTGCTGGCGCTTCGCGCCAGATCGTCGGCAAGGTGGAGCGCCACCCCGGCGAACTCCCACGCCCTCCGGGCAGAAGCGGTCGACACCTTTCGTCCTCCGAACAGCAGTGATCAACATCTATGGCATTGCGCCGCCTGCTTTTGATTCTGGCCGAAGGCCGTGGGCGCCGGCTTGCTGGCGATGACGTCCGGTCGGATAAATCGCTGCTAGCTGACCTGCCGCCAGCAAGCTGGCCCCTACAGATTGCAATGGGTGGTGGCCCTGACTACTCCCCGATGTCCTCATTCCACAACTCTGGCTTGTCGGCGATGAATTGCTTCATCAGGCCGATGCAGGTGGCGTCGTGCACGACATCGACCTGAACGCCGCGAGCGCGCAGCAATTGTTCTTCGCCCATGAAGGTTTCATGTTCGCCCACAATGATCTTGCGAATGCCATACAGCAGGATGGCGCCGCTGCACATCGCGCAAGGCGACAGAGTGGTGTAGAGCGTGGCCTCACGATAGACCCTGGCGGGCTGACGTCCGGCGTTCTCGAACGCATCCATCTCGCCGTGCTTGATCGCACTGCCCTCCTGAACCCGACGGTTATGCCCGCGACCGATGATCTTGCCGTCGTGAACGATCACCGAACCGATCGGAATACCGCCTTCGGCCAGTCCCTTTTGCGCCTCTTCAATGGCCGCCTGCATGAATGGGTCCATGGTCTGTGCTCCCCGTTTCGAATCAAAAAGAACGCGCGGCCCGTTCGATGGACGCACGCGAGGTGTCAAGGCTTGGCTTTTTTCAAGGCGTTGTCCAGCGCCGTGGAGACATAGACCTTGAGCAGCTCGCTGGAGCGGCCCTTCATGTCCATGCCCACATCGCGCTGCTTGGCGCGGAATTTATTGGCCACATCAGGCGGCGGGTCACCCACGTTCAGCTTGGTCAGCTCATCGGGGGTGAACGATGCCGCGTAGGCGGCGGCGAGGTTGCGATCCCACTCCTGCTGGTATTGCGGCTGCAGGTATTGCAATTCGTCCTGCACGATTTCCTGGGCTTTGGTACGGCCCACGGCCTCGACGATGGCCGTAAACGTCACCGTACGCGAGGCCACCTGATACCCCAGCCAGCCAAGGCTGTCACCCAGATGACGATCCTGGACAAATGCCAGGGCGCTCGGCGGTGTCGGTGGCGGCGGCGCTGTTTCATTCGCCTGTGCACGCCCCGGCGCCGCCAGGATCAGGCCGAACAACAACCCGGCGCTCATATTGAAAAACGTCAACGCAGTCGATCTGCGATATCCCATGTCCTCTCCCCGGCGACTTTATCAGTGTGATCAACTCATCGACTGCCAGGCCTTGGGCCCGGTCAAGCCAGCAACTGAGTAACGCTTTGCCAGCCAGGCCTGCGCCAGTACGTGCTCAGCCCCGTGGTGCGGTTCGGGAGGCCCATTGCTGCGCGGTCATGCGGTAGATCCTGACACCCCGGCGGTGGTACTGGCTATGAATGAAGCCGGTAAAGCCCAGCTTCTGGATGACCTTGACCGAGGCCACGTTCGCCGGCTCGACGATGGCGATCAGCGACTCGATGCCACACCTGTCGAAGGCTTGGGACAGCGCCCCGCAAGCAGCTTCAGTGCCCAGCCCTCGGCCCCAGAACCCAGGCGCCAGACGATAGCCGATCTCGATTTCATCCGCGTCATCCACATATTCAGCATTCAGACCGCAAAACCCGGCCAAGGTTGATGAGGATTTTTCGACCACCGCCCAGGGTCCGAAACCATGCTCACCGTAGGATTGCCGACACGCCTGAATAAACTCGCCGGTAGCCTGCTCAGACAACACCCCGCGCACCGAGTGGCGCATGACCTGGGCATCACCCAATATCCGCGCCAGGGCAATGGTGTCGTCGGGGATAAATTCGCGCAGCAGCAGGCGCTCGGTGGCGAAGGAAAATACGGGCGTGTTCATGATGGCGGGTCTCGCGGGCGGATCAATTAGCCCGTCATGAGCATGGCGCAGGCGAAGGCGCGCCGCCAGTTTTGTGGCCTGAGATGTCCCGAGTAAACCTGGGATGAAAGCGGGTTGCAGCAGTCCGGCCTGTCGGCGGCAGCGATTTCACTGACGCCACCGCCGCCAAGCCGGACTGCTACAGGTCAAACGGCTGGGATTACAGGCTCGATGTCACCTTCTTCGCCACATCGGCGGGCACCCAGGCATTCCAGATTTCCGGGTGGTCCTTGAGGAAGCCCTTGGCCACGGCATCCGGTTCCAGGCGTTTCTCGCTCATCTCGCCCAAGGTCTTGTTCAACTGCTCGATCGGCAGGTCGACCTTTTCGAAAAAGCTCACAAGGTCGGGATACTGCTTGTGAAAGGGTTCGGACACACCAATGGCCAGATGCGCCGCCAGAGAACTGGAACCGATCGGATTCGGGTTATTGGCATCGGCTAGGGTTTTCCAGGCCGCTTCGTTGAACGGCGGTTCCTCAAGCTTGATCAGCTTGAAGCGCCCCAGCAGCGGGGTAGGTGACCAGTAGTAGAACAGCACGGGTTTGCCGCGACGAATCGACGAAGCGACTTCCGCATCCAAGGCTGCGCCGGAGCCGGTACGGAAATTGACGTAAGTGTCGTTCAGCTTGTAAGCCTTGAGTTTCTGGGTGTTGACGATTTCCGAGGTCCAGCCGGTCGGGCTGTTGAGAAAGCGGCCCTTGTCCGGCTGTTCCGGGTCCTTGAACACATCTTTGTACTTGGGCAGGTCAGACACCGATTTCAGGTCCGGCGCCAGCGGCTTGATGCCTTTCTCGGGGTCGCCCTTGATCACGAATTCGGGCACCCACCAGCCTTCGGTCGCGCCCTTGACGATATCGCCCAGGCCGTGGACCTTGCCTTCGGCCTCAGCCTTGACCCACGCCGGGCTGCGTCCGGCCCATTCCTCACCGATGACCTGAATGTCGTTCTTGGCCAGCGCAGCCTCAAGGCTCACGGTACTGCCCGGCAGTTTGTCGGTGGGGTAGCCGTAGCCCTTCTCGACGATGGTGCGCAGGATTTCAGTGATCAGACTGCCGCTTTCCCACGTGATGTCGCCGAAGTGAATCGGCGCCGTTTTTTCCGCGCTGTACGCCGGACTCGTCAGTACGCTCAGCGCCAGCAGCGAGCCGCCAAGCAGGTGTTTGATCGATGTCATTGTTGTCTCTCGTGATTGTTTCTTGTGGGGCAGGATAGGTCGCGCTCAGTTGGGTTTAGCACAGCTCACGCCTGATTCCAGACAAGCGCGCAGACAACAGGTTTCAGCTTTTTCCATATAGTGGCTGACCGAGCTTTGCGAGATGCCCAGATGTGCGGCGATTTGCGGGTAGGTCATGCCGCTGCCGCGGGAGAGCACGAAGGTTGCCTTGACCTTGGCCGGCAGGCGATTGAGCTGGCGATCGAGACGATCCAGGGTTTGCAGAGCTTCGGTAACGCGCTCTGGAGAAAGCGCAGGGTTGCCCTCCTCCTGCACCAGCTCGTCGAGGTAATCGCGCTCCAGATCACGCCGTCGCCAGCGCTGATAGATCAGACGCTTGGCGATAGTGGTGAGCAAGGCACGCGGCTCACGGATCGGTACGACGTTGGGCGAGGCGAGCAATTGCAGGAATGTTTCGGCGGCAATGTCCTGTGCGCATTCAGGTGAATCCAGATGACGACGCAAGCGCTCGCATAACCAGAAGTAATGGCGGTGGAACAGCTCGCCGAGGTATTGGCGATGGGAGATCTCGGCGCCGGACATAAGGCTTCCCTTGGCGTGGATTATTGTTCGGTCCGGCAGCCCGGTGTGGCCATGCTAACAAGGGTCGCTTATGCGCTAAAAATACCTTGTTGTGCTTTTTATAGACCTAGAACGAATAACCAGACCCTCGCGCAATGCCGCCCGCACCCCATGGGTGTCATCAGCGATGCCGTGTATGGCGCTGACGCCGGCAAACCGTGCACTACAGGCTGTGCAGGCCCAGCGCTCGCGCCTGGTCCTGGTAGTCCAGCAAAACCTGATAATCCGCCTCGCTGGCTGGCAGTACCTCGCTGATCGCCAGCGCCTGCGCCACCTGCGGCAGGTCCAGCAGCGCCCGATTCATCGCCCCGCGGATCCGATTGGCATCGGCGCCAAGCCGAGTGATGTAAGGCAGGCATGGCCCGGCTGCGGTACGGCCGATCACCTTCAACCCGGCGACTTCCTCGCTGGCGTCACGTGCCAGGTAATCGAAGGTCACGCTGTCGATGGCGGCCAGGTCGCCCTGCCCTGCCTTGATCCAGGCCAGGCTGCTGCGGTGGCCACCGGTCAAGGACACGTGGGCGAAGAACCGCCCGTTCTGCTGCAACGGCGCCAGCGTGTGGCGCAACAGATTCATCCCGGAATTGGAATCCTGCGAATTGAGCAAACCATGGCCGCCGCGAAAGTCTTCCAACCGTTGACGAGAGTCGTCGGCTCGCGCCACCAGCAGGCTGCAATGATTGCCGCCGGCGCTGTTGGGCAGCTGGTACAGCGGCCGGCCGACCACCTGGACCTGACCCCGCAATTGGGTCATCAGCGGATAGCCGCAGGTCTGCGTCAGCAGCAATCGGGATGAACGCCACAGCGCCTGGAGCTCCAGCGCCCGTGCATCCAGACGTTCGACATCGAGCCGGGCAAGTACCCGGCGCAGCCACTGCTCCTGGGCCTGGGGCACGCGCTCTGGCGCGACATACATCTGTAATTCGGCGAAACCCTGGAGCATGTTCGAGTACCGGACCTAGACGTATGGATGTTGGGGACTGTCGACAGGAGCGAAGCTGTGGCGACGAAACAGTTCAGCATAACCGGGCACCAGAAAACCACCGCTGCGTGCCACCCACTGCTCTCGGCGCGCGTGATACACCGCAGGGATGTGGTACCACGCCAGCCCCGGCAGATCGTGATGCACAAGGTGCAGGTTGAGGTTCAAGAACAGCCAGCGCCACGGCCACGAGGCTTCGTTGATCACTGTGCGCTGTTGCGGGTGTTCGCTGGGGCGATGCTCGTAGTAGGAGCGGACCATCGATATCGCCAGCGCAGGCACCGTGGCCAGCAGCAGGTAATGCAGGCCCGACATCGCACTGTAACGCTCGATGAAGGCAAACATCAGCGTCAGGCACACGCCATGGGTGAACCACATGGCCCAGGCTTGGCGGTCGCCGCGCAACAGGCGCCTGGATTCAGCGACGATCAGACTGCCCAGCGCCAGCGGCACGCCAAACAGCAGACGCCCCGGCGGCGTCTTGTCCAGCCAGCGCAGCAGACGCATCAGCCGCCCGCTGTGCTGCCAACGCAACTGGCTCAGGTAACGGCTTTCCGGATCAAGGCCGGGAACGGTCAGGTCTTCATCGCGATGGTGCTGCATGTGCGTGTCGCGATACAGCGTGTAGGGGTACCAAACCGCGAACGGCGCATAGCCCAGCAGCTTGTTCAGCCACAACCAGCGGGTGGGATGGCCGTGCAGCAATTCGTGTTGCAAGGACATCCACAACACCAGCAAGGGAACCATCAACAGCGTCGTCGGCCACAGACCCAGGCGTGGGCTAAGCAGCAACAGGATGGGCCATGCCGCATAGACCCCGGCCAGCAGCAGCCAGGTCGGCCACTGCGTACGGCCGGTGAAGCTTGCGCGCAAACGGGCGATGTCCTGGCGCTGGGCGTCGTCGAGGTAGTTGGGCATGGGCGCTTCCTGCTGCGTGGCTGATACGTGGGTTGTGCAACGGCGCAGGAAAATCTTGTAGATCGATTGGTTATGACGGTAGAACGATCTTCCCACCAGCAACTCGAGCCCCCGCCCGCCATGCAGTTCCAGCCTTTGCCCGACCTCCAGCGCCCTATGCTCGACAAGTTCTATCGCGCGCACCGTTCCTCCATGCGCGGCAAAGGCGAAGCACAGATCTGGGTAGCGAAAGCCCATGAGATCGTCGGAGCGTTGAACCTCACGCCCGTAGCTGGGGGGCATTGGTTGACCGGTTTGTTCATGGCGCCAGAGTGGCGTGGACAGGGTCTCGCCGGGGGTTTGCTGAAGGCAGCGACAGCCGACCTCGCGGGTCAGGTCTGGCTGTTTTGCGAGCCGGATCTGCTCGGCTTCTATCGACGATCGGACTTTGTTGAAACCCAGGATCTGCCACGTGAACTGGCTGATCGACTGGCGCGCTACCGGCAGAGCAAAACCCTGGTTGCGTTGGTTCGCATGCCCCCAACCCGGTAGCGGAATGACTCGCCAGCGGTAGCGGTCATGAGTCTGCCAGCGCCGGCAAGCGCCGATGCGTCATCACTTACACCGCTGCTGCGCTTAGACCCATTCACACGGTCGACCAAACCAAATGTGCCATCCCGGGCCGATCACCCATGCTAGCCTCGCCCATCACCTCTTTCAGTTGAACCGGGATGCACATGAAACCACTGCTTATGGCTTTGTCTCTGTCGGCTCTTTTTGGATCGAATCTGGCCGCTGCCGCACCCCCCGCTCCGCCCTCCAACATCAGCCACGAACAGTTCGCCAGCGTGCTCAAGGGTGACTGGCGCGTGCCGCAGAACGCCGCGCGCGATCAGTACCGCCATCCTGAACAGACACTGCAATTCTTCGGCGTACGCAGCGATCAGACGGTCATTGAGATCACGCCCGGCAACGGCTGGTACAGCGAGCTGCTGGCGCCGTTGCTCAAGGACCAAGGCCATTACGTAGCGGCCATTGTCGATCCATCAACCAGCGATTACGCAAAGAAGTCAGCCGACAGCCTCAAGCACAAATACGCCGGCGATCCGGCGCATTACGCCAAGGTGCAGATCGTTGAATACGCACCCAAGGCGCCGGTCTTCGGCAAGCCCGACTCGGCAGACACCGTGCTGACCTTTCGTAACGCGCATAACTGGGTCGATGCCGGCAACGAGGCGGCGACGTTCAAGGCGTTCTATGACGTACTCAAGCCGGGCGGCACCCTGGGGGTGGTCGATCACCGGGCCAAACCGGGAACCAGCGCCAAGGACAACGAAAAGAACGGCTACCTGCCCACCGATTACGTCGTCAAGCTGGCCAAAGACGCAGGCTTCACCCTGGCCGCGCAAAGCGAAGTGAACGCCAACCCCAAGGACACCAAGGACTATCCCGACGGCGTCTGGACCTTGCCACCAGCACTGGTCAAGGGTGAGCAAGACAAAGACAGATACTTGGCCATCGGGGAGTCGGATCGAATGACGCTGCGGTTCGTCAAAGCGGGGAAATGACAGCGCATCACGCCTTGCGTCCGGCCGCGGCCAGAATCAAAAACAGGTCCTTTCACTCATCCAGGTTCGGGTCCAGATCCGGAAACAGCACTTCGGTGAAGCCGAAGCGGCTGAAATCGGTGATGCGCGAAGGGTACAGACGGCCGATCAAGTGATCGCATTCATGTTGCACCACCCGCGCATGAAACCCTCGGGCCACCCGCTGGATGCGCTTGCCGTCGGGGTCGAACCCTTCATAGCGAATATGCTCGTAGCGCTCGACCACGCCGCGCAGGCCGGGCACCGACAGACAGCCCTCCCAGCCTTCTTCCAGGGTCGGTTCAAGCGGGGTGATCAAGGGGTTGAGCAGAATGGTCTGCGGTACTGCCTCGGCATCGGGATAGCGCTCGCTGCGCTCGAAACCGAAGATGACCAGCTGCAGGTCGACCCCGATCTGCGGCGCGGCCAGTCCAACGCCACCGACGCTCTCCATGGTCTGGAACATGTCAGCGATCAGGGTTTTCAGCTCGCTGGAGCCGAACATCGACTGCGGCACCGGCGGCGCAACGCGCAACAGACGCTCGTCACCCATTTTCAGAATGTCACGAATCATGCGAAAACCTTATGAATGGGGCGGACACGCCATAGCGCGCATCCTGCCACAGTATTGATCAGCGACTCTATCGATCAGGGCTTGTCGATCTTCAGCGGTGCCAGCTGCGGTTCATAGTCGTGCGCGTGACTGTCCCCGCTGCTGTGTTGATCGATGTAGTCGCGACTATGATCGCGCCCCAACCCCGACACATGCTGTTTTGCGCCGGCCGGCGTCGGCGTGCCGGGCTCGGCATCGACACCGCCATCACCTGCGACCTTCTCGCCCTTTTCCTTGCCCTCGGCGGACAGGTGTTCGATCACTGCATTCATCTCCGCCCCCAACAGCAGTACCGAGGCCGAAATGTAGAAGTACAGGAGCAGCACGATGATCGCGCCGATGCTGCCGTACATGGCGTTGTAGTCGGCGAAGGTTTTCACGTAATAGGCAAAACCCAACGATGCAACGATCCAGACCACGACCGCCAGTACGGAACCTGCGGTGATGAATCGGAACTCCTGTTTCACATCGGGCATGACGTAATACATCGTCGCCACCGAGACCATCAGCAGCAGGATGATCACCGGCCAGCGCAGGATCGTCCACAGGGTGACGATGAAATCCTCCATGCCGATCTGCGCCGCCAGCCAACTCATCACCTGAGGCCCGGTGACCATCAACGCGGCCGCCGCCAACAGCATCCCGGCAAAGCCAATGGTGTACAGCACCGACAGCGGAATACGTTTCCACACCGGGCGCTCTTCCACCACGTCATAGGCTGCGTTCATCGCGCTCATCATCAACCGCACGCCGGCCGAGGCACTCCACAGTGCAATGACGATACCCACCGACAACAGCCCGCCCTTCGATTGCTGCAACTGATCGATCACAGGATTGACCTGGTCCAGCGCCTGCGGCGGCAGTACCAGCTCGGACTGCAAGCGCAGCCAGCTGAAAAAATCGGGGAGATGCAGGAATCCGATCAGGGCGATCAGGAACAACAGAAACGGGAACAACGAAAACAGCATCTGGTAAGCCAGTGCCGAGGCATACGTCGACATCTCGTCATCGAGAAACTCTTTGACCGTTCTGACCAACACCGTCGTAACACGTAGCCGGCGCAAATCCGGGAATATCATGGCGTCTCCTTCGCGACGTAGACGTAACTGAATCACACTTACCTATACTACGAGCGGGCAAACGCTTTGAAATTCCGTGCACCCGCCACATCGGGCCGGGTTTTTACAGTGGTTCAGGCCGTTTTGTCACGGCCGATGCGTTTGAGGGGTTTCGCCGTCCAGACACAATAACGGCCATCGAGGGATGGCCGTTACGGGTTTCTCTGAGTGGCGCCGCCGGGGTTTTACCCTTGACGCGCAGGCTGTCAGGCCTTGTCGACGCCTTTTTTTACGGCATCCTTGGCATCACCGACCGCTTGTTGTGCTTCACCTTTGACCTCCTGCGCCTTGCCTTCTGCGCGCATTTTGTCGTTATCAGTCGCCTTGCCCACGCCTTGCTTGACGTTACCGACTGCTTCGTTGGCCATGCCTTTGACTTTATCGCCAGTGCTGCTCATAAGAATTCTCCAGGGGGTAAGAATCAGGTGTCACAAACTCGACGTAAGGGTTGACCGGCCTACGTTCCCCAGAGTTTCAATTATTTCCCAAGCGGTGCTTTTGCAGATGTAACGGCGCTTTTCATCGCGCCGACCAGTTTTGCCTTTAGTTTTACTCGACAACCCCGGAGAATGCGCGGCCGGGCCGGGCTGTGCCTGGTATGCAATGTCAGCCGATACCGCTCAGGCCAATGAGACAGAGATCCACAGGAACGATATGAAACTCGACAAGCAGCAGGCCATCGCGCGCCGCAATGAGCAACTGGGCGGCGCCGTGCTCGGCACCAACAACACTCACTTCGCCGTCCTGGACCCCAAGCGCAACATCTGGTGGTTCGACCTGCCGGTGAGCCGTCTGGCGATCGGTCAGTACGAATGGCTGCACCTGCTGCTGCACACGCCGAGCACTGACGGGCTTATCCACCTGAAGGTGACCACCAAATACATTCGCGAACAGAAGGACGCGGTGGTCATCCGCAACGAGGGCAAGCGCAAATCCACGGTGAGCCTGGAGTTGTCTGCGGACAAGGATTCCTACCTCAAGGACATGCGGCCCAACGGCGCGAACCTGAGCTTCGCCGAGTTTGTGCAGAAGTAACACCGACGCCCCCGACATATCGTCGGGGCCGTAGCAGTCCGGCTTGCCAGCGGTCGCGAACGCATGGCGCCACCGCCAGCAAGCGCAACGCCGCCAGGCCAGACTGCCATGCAAGGCCGAATATCTTCAATCCGAGAATCTGCGGCTCACCCCATACCCCACCGCCCCCGCAACACCCGATGCGAACGTCCCCCATGCCCAGTCGACCAGCGCCAGCTGCGCAGGCCAGCCCTGCAACGTCGCCCAGTTGGTCAGGTCGTAGGTGCCGTAAGCCATGACGCCCAATAACGCGCTGTAACCTGCGGCATGTGCTGCGCTGCCTGACCTGACGCCGGGCAGCACGCCGATCAGCACGATTCCCGCGATATAGATCAGGTAGAACAGCACGGCGGGGAAAATCACCGGCTGGGCAAGCATCAACGGCCCGAGCCAGGCGCGATAGGCAGGCCCCATCAACACGCCCAGCCACAGGCCGTCGAGCAACAGAAACGCCACAAGTGTGGACAGATACGCGCCAAGAAATCGTTTCATGAACAGGACCCCAAGCCAGCCATCGCAGCGCGCCGGGCGGCGCGCTCCATGCTGTGACCTGCGTTCATCGCCAATAGCTGCAAAAAGCGTTGCGCCTTGCGTTCGACGATGACGCAGATCCGGGTCAGTCAGGTCAAATCAGACCAGCTCGATGCGATCGGCATGAATCACGATCTGGCCCTGCTTGTACAACGCACCAATGGCCTTCTTGAAGTTACCCTTGCTCACCCCGAACAGGTTGCTGATCACGGTCGGGTCGCTCTTGTCGCTGACTGGCAGGACACCATTGTTTTCGCGCAACTTGCTGAGTATCTGGGCGTTGAGGCTGCTGGCAAGCTGTTCACCGACAGGCTGCAGGCTCAGACTGATATTGCCGTCGCTGCGTACTTCCTTGATGAAGCCTTTTTCCTGTTTGCCGGAGCGCAGGAACTTGAACACTTCGTTCTTGTGGATCAGGCCCCAGTGCTTGTTGTTGATGATCGCCTTGAAACCCATCGCGGTCTCTTCGGCAACCAGCAAGTCCACTTCCTGACCCACCGCGTAGTTGGCTGGCAGCTTGTCCAGATACCGGTCCAGGCGCGTGGTGGCGGTGATGCGGCGGGTGTGCTTGTCCAGATAGACATGCACCACGCAGTAGTCACCGGCCTTGAGCGGGCGTTTTTCTTCGGAGTAAGGTAGCAGCAGATCCTTGGGCAAGCCCCAGTCCAGGAAGATCCCGATACTGTTGACCTCGACGACTTTGAGACTGGCGAACTCTCCCACCTGAACTTTGGGTTTTTCAGTGGTGGCGATCAACTTGTCATCGCTGTCCAGATAAATGAAAACGTTAAGCCAGTCTTCATCTTCGCTGGGAATATCTTTGGGAATATAACGATTGGGCAGCAAAATTTCGCCGTCCTGCGCGCCGTCAAGATATAAACCGAAGTTAGTGTGTTTAACCACTTGCAAACTGTTGTAGCGCCCGACTAAAGCCATGTCCAAATACCCTCATTGCGTGGGCGGCATTCTACCCGAGTTTGCCCTCGCGTTGCCGCTTGCGCGCAGGCCGTTTGCCGCGCCTTGCGCAGGCCTTGCAAATCAAGGCCTTGGCACCCGGCCGCCCGCCGGTCGAATCCGGCACAGAGGCCATTCGTCAGGTCATCTCGCCGCAATACGGCAGGCATTCGCCGTCGTGACGTTCATCAGCCAGGCAGGACTTGGCAATTAAAACAGGGATTTAGCCGCTCCCGGCGTGAAATGATTTGCGTCTTCATGATTATTCGGTCTAAGGTTCGGCGCGGATATTTACCAAGCAATTTTTCTCGCATTCCGATAAGATGGCCGGCCGTATTAATTTTATATAGGTTAATAGCAGCCATGCGCGTAAAAGCATCCAACTCGAAAGCCAAGCCAGCTCCTGCCGTTGAGACCAGCGATTCGATCAACGCACAAATTGCGGCTTTCCTGAAATCCGGCGGCGAAATCCAGCAGATCGCCAAAGGCGTCAGTGGCCAGACCTTCGGCCCCTCGAAACAGATCTCCCTCGGTAAAAAGTAAATTTTTCCCCGCCTTCGCGGTCGACATCCAGGCGCTTTGATCACAAAGCGCCAGGTCTATCGCTCCCCTGCCTGCACAAAGCTCTGCTTTACTGTCTCGACATAGCGACTCGTTGCTGTCTCGTCGCAGCCGCCGGTTCCTGAGAACTGACAGACCGGACGATGCCCTGATCACAGACGTATCTGCGGAAACCCGATATGAACAAATGGATTTTTCTCGGCGCCCTGCTCTGCCTTGGCCTGGGCGGTTGTGCGACACGTGGTTGCGACACCTCGGCACCGGGCAGCCCGTGCAGGGCCGATTACCTGCTGTATCAGAACGACATGCTCCAGGCGAAATTGCTGATCAACGAGCGCCGCGAGGAAAACTACGAGCTTGCCAATGCACTGCTCAGCCGCGCTGCCCGTCAGGACAAGAGTGGCGAGGCCGAGTTTTATCAGGCCGTCCTGCTGCTGCGCCAGAACACCGATGACTCCCAGGTCAACGCTCTGCTGCAGGATTCCGCCGATCGCAGGTACCCGCTGGCTATCGCCCTGCTGGCCCAGAGAACGGCCATCTTCGATCAGAAAAAAGCCATCGCCTACCGCTCGCAGTACGACCAGCTTGACGTTGCCAAGAGCGGCTATCCGTCGTTTCCCCAGGCGCTGATCGTGGTCAACAAGCTGGTTTCTCGCAACAACTGATCGCAAAGTTCAGCTTTTGTGCAATGAATCGACCAGCGGTCGATTCATCGGCCCGTTCGCCGGTATGCTTGCGAGGCTCTAGCTCGCGGTTCCTATCGAGCCCATCGGTATTTCGATATGACACCATCGATCCCACTCCTCTGAAACCGCAAGGAGTGAAGCATGCCCCATGCTCGCAGCTTTACACCCTGGACCGGCGCGCTCCTGACCTGCGCCCTGCTCGTGCCCCCGTCAATCAACGCTCAAACGCTGGAGCGCGAACTGGGCGATTTCAGCCTCAAACTGGGCACCACGCCAAGCCGTTCCATGGCCCAAGGCCTGGTGACGCCGGGAAATGGCGATTCGGCCTTCCACGGCGGCCTGGACCTGACCCACGACAGCGGCTTCTATTTTGGCCAGTGGTCGCCCAGTGCGGGGCTTGCACCAGACACCACGCTTGAAGTCGATTCCTACATGGGCTTCAAGAAGCCGTTCGACAAGACGCTGGGTTATGAGCTTGGCGTGATTCGCTACAGCTACCCCAACACCGATCAGATCGACAGTCATGAGCTGTATGCCGGCTTTCGCATTTTCGACAGCCGCATCGGCACCGCCGTCAGCACCGATGCAGGGCGTCAGGACAGCACGCTGTTTCTCGACCTCGGCGGCCTGGCGTCGCTGGGCCTGGACCTGCGCATGCAATACGGCAACCACCAACTCGATGCGCCGGCCGTTATCGACGGCGGCGGCGTGGTCAGTGCGTACAACGACTGGTCGTTCAATATTTCCCGACCGTGGCGGGGCATGGACATGAACCTGATGTACAGCGGTTCAAGCCTTACCGGCGCCGATTGCGGCGCGTACAGCGGCCACAACACTCAGTGCGAGAGCACCGTCACCCTGAAGATCGTGCGCTCGTTTTTCTGATGGGCTGAACCGGCACCGCCTGACTTGCTCTATAACTGGGAGACGAACCGGCAAGGAGCTGTCATGCGCATCATGTTGAAGACCTGTATTTCGCTGTGGCTGAGCCTGATGATGCTCTCAGGTTGCAGTCAGATTGGTCTGACCTACCGACATCTCGATCTGATCATTCCGTGGTCGCTCAATGACTACCTGGACATGAACTCCACGCAAAAAGACTGGTTCGATGAACGCCTCAAAGAGCATCTGAGCTGGCACTGCACCACGCAGATTCCCGATTATTTGAGCTGGCTGGACCGGCTGCAGGGCATGGTCGAGAACAATCAGGTCAATGAGGCTCAACTCAAGGCCCGCACCGCAGAAGCACGCCAGGCAATCGCCACCATCTCCCAGGAAATCACCCCTTCGGCGGTCGAGCTGTTGCGTCAGCTGGATGACCAGCAGGTCGCTGAAATGGAAACGGCTTTCGCCAAGGACATGCGCAAGCACGAGGCCGACTTCGTCGATCAGCCACTGGATCAGCAGGTCCGCGAGCGCGCAGAGCGCATGGAGAAACGGCTCAACCCCTGGATTGGCAAGCTGAACGCGGCGCAGAGAGACCGGGTCATGCAGTGGTCCACCTCGCTGGGCGAGCAGAACCGCTTGTGGATCGACAACCGCGCGCATTGGCAGTCGCTGCTGGTCACTGCTGTCAAGCAGCGCCAGGCCCCCGGATTTGATCAGAAGATCGCCAAACTGCTGCAGGACCGCGAGACATTCTGGACACCTGAGTACCGTCAAGCGTACGACCACACTGAACAGGCGGCGATCTCGTTAATCACCGACCTGATGGCGCAAAGCTCGCCCGAGCAGCGGCAGAAACTGTTGCAGAAGATCGCCGACGTGCGCCAGGACTTTACCCATCTTGGGTGCTTGAAGGGGGTGAAGAAGGCGTCTTGAGGCGACCGCGGGGTGCTGTAGGAGTGAGCTTGCTCGCGATTGCGGTGCGTCATTCAACCGATTATCCAATGGTGAACCGCAATCGCGAGCAAGCTCACTCCTACAGGATTGCAGCTGTTATCAAACCGTGATCAAGCCACCTGTGCCTTGGACGACACCTGGTCGAAGGTGTCCGGGTCCAGCGCATCGGCCTGTTCATCCAGTACCTGACGCGGGTGGTCGTTGCCGGGGATGCTGCTGTCGATCATCGCCAGCAGGCTTGAGCCGCGCGGGGTCAGGATGAAATTCTCGCCATTACCGCCCTCTTCTTCAGGCCGTGACTCAATGAAACCGCGCTTGAACAACACGGCTTCCAGGTCAGCGGCGCGCATTTTCAGGGCGTCCAGATCACCAACGCTTTCGCCTGCGGCCGCTTTTTCCGCTGCATGTTCTTCGGCATATTTGCGCGGAGCAAACGATTTTGCGGCGCTGTTTTGTACTTCATGCAGCAGACGCTCGATCAGGTCCCAGTCGTAGCTATTTTTGTCAGTTGCATCAGACATAGTCCAACCTCCAGCAGGTATGGGTTGCCCGTGACGTTCGGTCATCAGGCTTGGTGCTCAGAAAATCTGACCAAGCGCAGGGGCAGCCGTTCAGCCGACAGGCCAGACGGTCGAGGGCTGAACTTTTGCCCGCGCCGCCCTCTCCACTTCAGTAAGCCCGCAATGGATATAGAGGCAATCATGAAAACCCTGATGAGTATCACCGCCGCGCTGACGCTCCTGGCGGCCACGCCGGTCTGGGCCTGCACGCCCGAGGAGGCCGAGGCCAAACGCGCGCAGCTGGCGCAGGAAGTGCAGAAGCTGACCCAGCAAAATCCTGCCAAGGCCAAGGAGTTGAATCAGGAGATCAAGGACATGCAACTGGGGACCGCCAGCAAGGATTTGCCGGACAAATGCCAGTTGATCGATCAGCGTATGAAAGAGATGGATGAGGCGGCGAAGAAAGCACAGGGATGAAGGCTGCAAGTGCTAGCCACACTTGGCTTGTGATGCGGTATGGCTTGTTGACGGAGGCGTCCTGGGGAGGCTACCGCCGGCAAGCCGGACTGCTACAGGGATATCGAACGCAGCAGGCCGACTGCTATAGGGGTATCGAACGCCGCGCGCCGCGACAATCACAGCGCGCGGTGAGTCTTATTCGGCGACCGGAGGACGTGTCACGCGCTTCTTCAGCGGCGCCATGCCATCCTGGCTGACCAGCGGATCGGCCTTCGGACGGTTGACTGTCTTGCGCTTGGTCGGGCCCTTGGCGGCGGTTTTCTTCTTGTCGCCCTTGGCGTCGGTCTTTTTCTTCTTCACCCCGACAGCCTTGCCCGAAGCCTTGACCTTCTTTGGCCCGGTGTAGGTGCCTTTGACTTCCTTAATGGTGCGGCGCTCGAACTTCTGCTTGAGGTAGCGCTCGATGCTGGACATCAGGTTCCAGTCGCCATGGGTGATCAGCGAAATCGCCAGACCTTCACCCCCAGCCCGGCCAGTGCGGCCAATGCGGTGCACGTAGTCGTCGCCGGTGCGCGGCATGTCGAAGTTGATGACCATGTCCAGGCCGTCGACGTCCAGACCACGGGCCGCCACATCGGTGGCGACCAGAATCTTCACCCCGCCCTGCTTCAGACGATCGATCGCCAGCTTGCGGTCTTTCTGGTCCTTGTCGCCGTGCAGCACGAACGTCTTGTACTCCAGCGCCACCAGACGACCGTAGATTCGATCGGCCATGGCTCGGGTGTTGGTGAAGATAATGGCTTTCTGGTAAGTCTCGTTGGCCAGCAGCCAGTTGAGCACCTGTTCCTTGTGCACATTGTGGTCGGCGGTGATGATCTGCTGCTTGGTGCCGGCAGCCAGCTCGCTGACGCTGTTGACCTGCAGGTGCTGTGGATCCTTGAGCACCTTGCCGATCATCTCGCGCAGGCCAGAACCACCGGTGGTGGCCGAAAACAGCATGGTCTGCTGACGATTGGCGCATTCCCCGGCCAGACGCTCGACGTCTTCGGCAAAGCCCATGTCCAGCATGCGGTCGGCTTCGTCGAGCACCAGCAACTCAACGTGTTTGAGGTCCAGGTTGCCCGCGTTCAATTGCTCAAGCAGACGGCCTGGGGTGCCGATCAGGATGTCCGGCACCTTGCGCAGCATGGCGGCCTGAACCTTGAAATCTTCACCCCCGGTGATCAGACCTGCCTTGATGAAGGTGAACTGCGCAAAGCGCTCGACTTCCTTGAGGGTCTGTTGCGCCAGCTCACGGGTCGGCAGCAGGATCAGCGCGCGGATGTCGACGCGAACCTTGGCCGGGCCCATCAGGCGATTGAGCATCGGTAATACGAAAGCGGCAGTCTTGCCGCTGCCGGTTTGCGCCGTCACCCGCAGATCGCGTCCTTCCAGCGCCAGCGGAATGGCCGCTGTTTGCACAGGCGTAGGCTCGACGAAATTGAGTTCGGCCACAGCTTTTAGCAGGCGTTCGTGCAGGGCGAATTGGGAGAACACGGGTGTTACCTCGGCGGAATACAAAAAAACAGTCGCATAGGGTACCGGTTTAAGGCGCTTTCGCCGAGTTTCTTTACCTCAAAGGGCCTATCTTGTTACCGGATTTGCGCTCTGCTGCTTTGATGATTGCAACAATGCTCTAATCGCGGCCCATTTTTTCCAGGAGATTTCGCGCACATGGACACTCACCCGCTCTGGCAGCGCGTCCAGCAAGTCTGGGACTTGCTCGAACACCAGCCGATGCTGCGCACCAGCCTTGGGTTGCTGATGCTATTGGTCGCCGCATTTGCTCTTGGCCGCCTGATGCGCTTCATCATCCTCTCCACCATGAAGGCCCTCGGCCGCCAGCCGGCGCTGTTCTGGCTCAACGACTGCCTGCACAACAAGGTCTTTCACCGACTGGCCCAGGTGACGCCATCGCTGGTCATCCAGTTGGGGCTCAATCTGGTCCCCGACCTCAGCCCCACCGCCGCTCATGTGCTGGGCAACGTCGCGCTGGCCTTCACCATCCTCTTGCTGATGCTCAGCGTCGGCGCCCTGCTCAACGCCATGCTCGACATCTATGCCCGCACCGAACATGCGCGCACTCGCTCGATCAAGGGTTATGTGCAACTGGCGAAGATGATTCTGTACGTGTTCGCCGCGATCATCATCGTCGCGACCCTGATCGACCGCTCACCGCTGTTGCTGCTGTCGGGTCTGGGCGCGATGTCGGCGGTCATTCTGCTGGTGTACAAAGACACGCTGCTGTCGTTCGTCGCCAGCGTGCAATTGACCAGCAACGACATGCTGCGCGTCGGTGACTGGATTGAAATGCCTCAGGTCGGCGCCGACGGTGATGTGGTCGACATCACCCTGCACACCGTCAAAGTGCAGAATTTCGACAAGACCATAGTCTCGATCCCGACCTGGCGCCTGATGTCCGAGTCGTTCAGGAACTGGCGCGGCATGCAGCAGGCGGGCGGCCGCAGGATCAAGCGCAGCCTGTTTATCGATGCCAGCGGCGTGCGCTTCGTCGCCGATGCCGAAGAGCAAAGACTGACCGAGGTGCGCCTGCTCACTGACTACATGGGCCGCAAGAAAGCCGAACTCAAAGCCTGGAACGAAGCTCAGGGCAGCGTCGCCGAACTGTCGGCCAACCGCCGGCGCATCACCAATATCGGGACCTTTCGCGCCTACGCGCTGGCCTACCTGAAAACCCACCCCGAAGTTCATCCGAACATGACCTGCATGGTCCGCCAGATGGAGGCCACGGCCCAGGGGATCCCGCTGGAGATCTACTGCTTCACCCGCACCACCACATGGGCCGACTACGAGCGCATACAGGGGGACATTTTCGATTACCTGCTGGCGGTCATGCCGGAGTTCGGCCTGAACCTGTATCAACAGCCGAGCGGGACAGACATGCGTGCGGGACTGGCAGCCGTGCAGGGCCCGCCTGCTGCTTCAATCGAGCGGTGATGTGCTCTGTTGCGCTGCGCCTTGTCGACGGTGTCGATTTTAAATGCACTGCCGCCGGCAAGCCGGACTGCGACAAGTACTTATAAGCCTGGAACAGCTACCCGCATCCAAAACAAAAAGCCCGGCATCTGCCGGGCTTTTGAAGTGTTGTTCAGGTGGGACTGAACTTCGCACTTTACTCAGTAACGCTGATAGCTCGAACCGAACTCTTTGCGGTTATCAGCCACGATCACAGTGCTGGACGACTTGCTGTCGAATGGCTTGATCGCCTCTTTGCTGGCCACTTTGCTGTCCAGAACAGTGGCGCTGGAAGCGTCTACCAGAGCGCGCTGGTAAGTTTTTTCAGGACTGGCGAAAGCGGAGCCTGCAGCCAGGATGGAGAGTGCAAAGCCAAACGCGATGGATTTTTTCATGATTTAAATCTCCGCAGAACTGTTGGTAAGTGGGTTGATTCGTTTCGTTGGAGCTAAGTTAACCGTGATCGTCCAACATGAAAAACCACCTGCTGGAATACTCAACATCAGCGCCGGTAATAGCAGGCTTCAGGCTGTCTGGCTCAAGGGTTGGCGGCGCAAAACTACCGTGATGTAACGACCCCGAGCCTACGAATCCATCTGTAGCAGTCCGGCTTGCCGGCGATGGCGATCTTAAATGCGCTGCCGCCGGCAAGCCGGACTGCTACAGATACTCACCAACCTGGAACAACTACACGCATCCAAACAAAAAGCCCGGCATCTGCCGGGCTTTTGAAGTGTTGTTCAGGTCAGACTGAACTTCACACTTTACTCAGTAACGCTGATAGCTCGAACCGAACTCTTTGCGGTTATCAGCCACGATCACGGTGCTGGACGACTTGCTATCGAATGGCTTGATCGCCTCTTTGCTGGCCACTTTGCTGTCCAGAACAGTGGCGCTGGAAGCGTCTACCAGAGCGCGCTGATAAGTTTTTTCAGGACTGGCGAAAGCGGAACCTGCAGCCAGGATGGAGAGTGCAAAGCCAAACGCGATGGATTTTTTCATGATTTAAATCTCCGCAGAACTGTTGGTAAGTGGGTTGATTCGTTTCGTTGGAGCTAAGTTAACCGTGATCGTCCAACATGAAAAACCACCTGCTGGAATACTCAACATCAGCGCCGGTGATAGCAGGCTTCAGGCTGTCTGGCTCAAGGGTTGTCGGCGCAAAACTACCGTGATGTAACGACCCCGAGCCTACGAATCCATCTGTAGCAGTCCGGCTTGCCGGCGATGGCGATCTTAAATGCACTACCGCCCGGACTGCTTCAAATACTCATCAACCTGAAAGCACTGCGCGCATCCCAAAACAAAAAGCCCGGCATCTGCCGGGCTTTGGAGTGTTGTTCAGGTCGGACTGAACTTCACACTTTACTCAGTAACGCTGATAGCTCGAACCGAACTCTTTGCGGTTATCCGCCACGATCACAGTGCTGGACGACTTGCTGTCGAATGGCTTGATCGCCTCTTTGCTGGCCACTTTGCTGTCCAGAACAGTGGCGCTGGAAGTGTCTACCAGAGCGCGCTGGTAAGTTTTTTCAGGACTGGCGAAAGCGGAACCTGCAGCCAGGATGGAGAGTGCAAAGCCAAACGCGATGGATTTTTTCATGATCTGGATCTCCGGTAAGTTCAGAACTTGCTTAGTTGAGTGTCTGTCAGTTGGTTGAATCGTTTCGTTGGAGCCAATCTATTCGGTTGGCCCCGACTTGAAAAACCAAGCGTGCAGATAACAGACATCAAGCTCAATGATGTCGTCATCGCGAGCCTCTAGCGCCACACTTTCAGCGGCTCAGGCGGTGTTCGGTGTGACCCCAACGGTGCTTGCAAAATCAACCAAACCAAAAAAACACTCAGCCAGGATCACATTTCTGCCTCAATGGAACCCTGTAGGAGTGAGCTTGCTCGCGATTGCTCTTCGTACACTCGCAATATCGACATCGTCAGTCCCTGATCGCGAGCAAGCTCACTCCTACAAGAGACACATAAATCCATGGACATAAAAAAGCCCGATGACCCGGCGCAATCTGGCGGGTCTATCGGGCGATGCACTCAGGAGCGGTTCAAGTGCCAAAGGAGTCGATGAACGCGAGGATGATCACTCGCTGGCATTAAGCGACGATTAAGCCACCTGCGCGAGCTTGGCGACGGCTTGATTCAGGCCCTTCTCAGAGAAGTCGCCGCCCATGTTCAAGCCTTCGGCATGGATGAAGGTGACGTCGTGGATGCCGACGAAACCCAGCACCTGACGTAGGTAGGGTTCCTGGTGATCCAGGGTGCTCCCGGCGTAGATCCCGCCGCGGGCAGTCAGAACGAATGCACGCTTGCCGGTGAGCAGGCCTTGAGGGCCGGTATCGCCGTACTTGAAGGTGACGCCCGCGCGCAGCACATGGTCGAACCAGGATTTCAGCGTGCTGGGAATCGCAAAGTTGTACATCGGAGCCGCCAGGACCACGACATCGGCGGCCACCAGCTCATCGGTCAGTTCGTTGGAGCGCTCAAGGGCGGCCTGCTCGACGGCGCTGCGTTGATCCTGGGGCTTCATCCAGCCGCCCAACAGGTCAACGTCCAGATGCGGCACCTGATTGAGCGCCAGATCACGGACGGTGATCGAATCGCCAGGGTGCGCGGCGCGCCACTGGCTGATGAACTGTTGAGTCAGTTGACGGGAAACGGAGTCTTGCTGACGGGCGCTGCTTTCGATGATCAGGACGCGAGACATGGGGTGTGGCCTCCAGCGAATGGGCTGTAAATTCGATGGAGTGGAGGTTAGACGTGACGATATCGATTAAAAAGCGGAAATAACTGCTGCTAAATATCTAATTATTTGTTTAATTAACCGCAGAGCATTAGGCTCTGCGGGCAACCGCTGCGACGCTTACTGCGGTTCGCAGCTGAGCTTGATCCGCAGCCTGATGATTTCGCGGCTGAACTTCACCGTGACGTTGCTGCTGCTTTTGGCCGCTAGCTGTATCCGCCGCGTGCGAGGCGCTTCCGGGCCATTGTTGAAGACGACGGCGCATTTGGCCGGAACCTCGCCATAGTTGTTCACGGTGATGTTGCCGATGTCATAAGCGGTGTCATGGCTGTTGTAGTCGATCTGCACCCCGTCGATGTGTTTTTCCACGTCGATCGGGTAGGCGAAGGCGCTCAAGGGCAGCATCGTCAGCAGCACACAACAGATTTTTTTCATGCGGCAGTCTCCAATAGTGAACGCCAGCTTAGGATAAAAGGAGCAGTACATGAAAGCGCCCCGCGTGACCCTTGATCAATGGCGCACGTTGCAGGCAGTCGTCGACCATGGCGGATTTGCCCAGGCCGCGGACGCCCTGCACCGTTCGCAATCATCGGTGAGCTATACCGTGGCCAGGATGCAGGATCAACTGGGCGTGCCACTGCTGCGAATCGATGGCCGCAAGGCGGTGCTGACTGAAGCCGGCGAGGTATTGCTGCGGCGTTCCCGCCAGTTGGTGAAAAACGCCAGTCAGCTGGAGGACCTGGCCCATCATATGGAGCAAGGCTGGGAGGCTGAGGTGCGCCTGGTGGTCGACGCCGCCTATCCCAATGCCCGGCTGGTGCGCGCGCTGACGGCGTTCATGCCGCAAAGCCGGGGCTGCCGGGTGCGCCTGCGCGAGGAAGTGCTGTCAGGGGTGGAAGAAGTGCTGCTCGAAGGTGTGGCGGATCTGGCCATCAGCGGTTTCAACATCCCGGGCTACCTGGGCACGGAAATGAGCAACGTGGAGTTCGTTGCCGTGGCCCATCCGGAACACCCATTGCATCAGATGCACCGCGAGTTGACGTTCCAGGACCTGGAAAGCCAGTTGCAGGTGGTGATCCGTGACTCCGGCCGCAGCCAGCCGCGCGACGTCGGCTGGCTGGGGGCCGAACAGCGCTGGACCGTCGGCAGCCTGGCCACCGCCGCGACCTTCGTCAGCAGCGGCCTGGGCTTTGCCTGGTTGCCACGGCACATGATCGAGCGCGAGCTCAAGGAAGGTGTGCTCAAGGTTCTCCCGCTGGACAAGGGTGGCAGTCGCAATCCGACGTTCTATCTTTATTCCAGCAAGGACAAGCCGCTGGGGCCTGCGACGCAGATCCTCATCGAGCTGATCCAGACCTTCGACACCGCGCCGCTGGATGCGCCGTTCGCCGCGCCCCAGCAAGTGCTTTAGGCGGGTTCGTAGCGGTTTGGCTTGCGCTCGGTGGTGTCCAGCAACACCCTGCCGCCGGCAAGCCGAACGGCTACAGGGCGTGTGTGGGCAGATGGACTAGGATCAGCGGACCGCTACAGGCCTGTGTTTTTCCGCCCACAAGGAGGTAGACGATGCCCTTTTTCGAACACGAAGGTTGCTCCCTGCATTATCAGGAGTATGGCCACGGCAGCCCCATCCTGCTGGTGCACGGCCTGGGTTCAAGTTGTCAGGACTGGGAATATCAGATCCCGGCACTGGCCGCCCACTACCGGGTGATCGCCGTGGATGTGCGCGGTCATGGACGCTCAGACAAACCCCGTGAGCGCTACAGCATCGCTGGTTTCAGTGCCGATATCGAGGCGTTGCTCGATCACCTGCAGGCAGGACCTGTGCATTTGGTCGGTTTGTCGATGGGCGCGATGATCGGCTTTCAGCTGGCGGTCGATCATCCGCACCTTCTCAGAAGCCTGTGTATCGTCAATAGCGGGCCACAGGTCAAGATCAACAGCTTCAACGACGGCTATCAGTTCGCCAAACGCTGGCTGCTGGCCAGGCTGCTGAGCATGGAAACCATCGGCAAGGGCCTGGGCAAGAACCTGTTTCCCAAACCCGAGCAAGCCCAATTGCGCGACAAGATCGCCCGGCGTTGGGCACAGAACGATAAACGCGCTTATCTGGCCAGTTTCAGCGCAATCGTGGGCTGGGGGGTGCAGGAGCGATTATCGCAAATCGCTTGCCCGACGTTGATCGTGACGGCTGATCGGGATTACACGCCGGTTGCCTTGAAAGAGGCCTACACCCGACTCATTCCCAATGCCCGACTGCAGGTGATCGAGGACTCCAGGCATGCCAGCCCTCTGGATCAACCGCAAGCCTTCAACCAACTGCTGCTGGCGTTCCTGGCTACTGTCCCCGACCTTGCCGCGGCATGACGAACGACGCGAGATGGTGGGAGCCGGCTTGCTGGCGAAAGCACCGTACCTGTGACCACGACGTGGACTGACACACCGCATTCGCCAGCAGGCCGGCTGCCACAGCACTGAGGCCATTGACGACAACCTTGTGCGAACCCGCCCTGTCAAAATCGACTCAAACGTGCTTCCCTTGCTTCCTGTTTTTTTGTCGTCGAAAAATCACTTTTCAGGACCTCTGCCCCATGCTGAAGAAAATCGCCCTCACCGCCGCGTCCCTGCTTTTCGCCTCCAGCCTGATGGCCGCCCCTGCGCCACACGTTGTGATGGAAACCACCAACGGCACCATCGAGATCGAACTTAACCAGGACAAGGCACCGATCAGTACCCAGAACTTCCTCAAGTACGTGGACAGCAACTTCTACAGCAACACCATTTTCCATCGGGTCATTCCCGGCTTCATGGTTCAGGGTGGCGGCTTTACTCAACAGATGATGCAAAAGCCGACCAACGACCCGATCAAGAACGAAGCGGACAACGGCCTGCACAACGTGCGCGGCACCATTGCCATGGCACGCACCTCCGACGTGAACTCGGCGACCAGCCAGTTCTTCATCAACGTCAAGGATAACGACATGCTTGATCACGGCAATCGTGATTTCGGCTACGCGGTATTCGGCAAAGTGGTCAAAGGCATGGATGTGGTCGACATCATTGTCAACTCGCAGACGGGGACCAAGGGCGGCATGCAGAACGTGCCAGTCGACCCGATTCTGATCAAGTCGGTCAAGCGCGTGAACTAAGCTTGTGAAGCACTCCAGAGCCGGGCGCCTGCCCGGCTTTTGCATTCTCAGGATCAAGTCGCGGGAATAACCGCGAGCATTCGCCGTTTAATGCGGTCAGAACATGGGACTGTCTTTTAGCCCCTCAGAAAGGAGAGCCCGCTCAAGCGTGGGCGTCATTGCCAATGCTCTATCGTCGTTTCGAAAAGCTGATCGACATCTTCCGCGACGCCCCAACCGCCGCCCCGCCCAACCAGGTCATGTCGTTTTACGTCTATTACCTGCGCCAGGTCTGGCCCAGTTTCGTCGCGCTACTGGTGGTCGGGCTGATTGGCGCGTTGATCGAAGTGTCGCTGTTCAGCTACCTGAGCCGCATCATCGACCTGGCGCAAGGTACGCCGAACCCGAACTTCTTCCGCGAGCATGCGCTGGAGTTGAGCTGGATGGTCGTGGTCGCGCTGGTGCTGCGGCCGATATTCGTCGCCCTGCACGATCTGCTGGTGCACCAGACCATCAGCCCCGGCATGACCAGCATGATCAACTGGCAGAACCACAGCCACGTGCTCAAGCAGAGCGTCAATTTCTTCCAGAATGACTTCGCCGGGCGCATTGCCCAGCGCATCGTGCAGACCGGCAACGCGCTACGCGATTCCGCCGTGCAGACGGTGGATGCCATGTGGCATGTGCTGATCTATTCGATCGGAGCGCTGGTGCTGTTCGCCGAAGCCGACTGGCGCCTGATGATTCCATTGCTGAGCTGGATCCTGGGCTTCATTCTCGCGCTGTGGTACTTCGTGCCACGGGTCAAGGCGCGCTCGGTGGTCTCCTCAGACGCCCGCTCCAAGTTGATGGGACGCATCGTCGACGGCTACACCAACATCACCACCCTCAAGCTGTTCGCCCACACCCACTCCGAACAGCAGTACGCCCGTGAGGCCATCAGTGATCAGACCGAGAAAACCCAACTCGCCGGTCGGGTGATTACCGAGATGGACACCGTGATCACCACGCTCAACGGCATCCTGATTGTCTGGACCACCGGCCTTGCGTTGTGGCTGTGGACCCAATCGCTGATCTCGGTGGGCGCGATTGCGCTGGCCACGGGTTTGGTGATCCGCATCGTCAACATGTCCGGCTGGATCATGTGGGTGGTCAATGGCATTTTCGAAAACATCGGCATGGTCCAGGACGGGCTGCAGAGCATTTCCCAGCCGGTGGGCATCACTGATCGCGAGTCGGCGCCCAAGCTTGCGGTCAGTCGCGGCGAAGTGAAGTTCGAGAACCTGCAATTCCAGTACGGCCAGGGCAAGGGTGTGATTCACGGCCTGAACCTGAACATCAAGGCGGGCGAGAAGATCGGTCTGATCGGGCCCTCAGGCGCGGGGAAATCGACCTTGGTCAATTTGCTGCTGCGTTTGTACGACGTGCAGGGCGGGCGAGTACTGATCGACGATCAGGACATTTCCCACGTCGCTCAGGAAAGCCTGCGCTCGCACATCGGCATGATCACGCAGGACACGTCGCTGCTGCACCGCTCGATTCGCGACAACCTGCTCTACGGCAAACCCAACGCCACCGACGCCGAGCTGTGGGAAGCGATGCGCAAGGCTCGCGCCGATGAGTTCATCCCGCATTTGTCGGACTCCGAAGGTCGCACCGGCCTGGATGCCCATGTCGGTGAGCGCGGGGTGAAGCTGTCCGGCGGGCAGCGTCAGCGCATCGCGATCACCCGGGTGCTGCTCAAGGATGCGCCGATCCTGATCATGGACGAAGCGACTTCGGCGCTGGACTCGGAAGTGGAAGCGGCGATTCAGGAAAGTCTGGAGACCCTGATGCAGGGCAAGACCGTGATCGCCATTGCTCACCGGCTGTCGACCATCGCCCGGATGGACCGTCTGGTGGTGCTGGAGAACGGCTACATCGCCGAAAGCGGCACCCACGCAGAACTGCTGGCGCACAAAGGGCTGTATGCACGGCTCTGGGCGCATCAGACAGGTGGGTTTGTGGGGATGGAGGATTTTCCTCTGGCGCCACAATCGTTGTAGTCCTCCGGCTTGCTAGCGGTGACGACCTGAGGGTCGCTACCGCCGGCAAGCCGGACGGCTACAGAGGGTCGAGCATTTGCCAGCAAGCCGGCTCCCACATTGGATCTACCCCGCTTTCACTCCCCTTGCCGATACGGTAACGCCGCTCTTGCCTCCTCGGCGTACGCCAGAATCCCCGCTCGCTCCTGACTGAGGAAGTCGGTCACGGCCTCGCGCAAGCCGGGGTGCGCCAGATAATGCCAGGAGTGAGTGATCACCGGCTCGAAACCTCGAATCAGCTTGTGCTCGCCCTGTGCGCCGGCGTCGAAACGTTTGAAACCCTGAGCGATGGCGTAATCCATGCCCTGATAGAAACAGGTTTCGAAATGCAGGCGGTCGTACTCGGCCAGGCAGCCCCAATAACGGCCGTAAAAGCTGTCGCCGCCGATCAGGCTGAACGCCATCGCCACCGGCCGCACGCCTTGTCTGGCCAGGACAACGCGGATGGCTTGGGGCATGCGTTCGGCCAGCAGGCTGAAGAACTCTCGCGTCAGGTACGGCGTCTGCCCGCGCACCTCATAGGTGTTGGAATAACAGGCGTAGACGAAGTCCCAGTGCGCCTCGCTAAGCTGCTGACCCTCCAGCCATTCAAAATCCAGGCCCTGCCCTGTCACCTGTTCGCGTTCCTTGCGCATCTGTTTGCGCTTGCGCGAACTCAAGGCATCGAGAAAATCCTGAAAGTCGCGATAGCCGCGATTCTGCCAGTGGTACTGACAGCCAATGCGCTGCAGCCAACCCGGCTGCTGGGCGAGCATGGCATCGGCCACCGGGTCGGTGAAGTTGACATGCACGCTGGACAGCGCCTCAGCCTGGGCATAACCCGGCAGGCAAGCCAGTAGCTCGCGGCCGTCTTCGGGATTCTTCGCCAGCAATCGTGGCCCGCTGACCGGGCTGAACGGGACCGCCACCAGAAGCTTGGGATAGTAGGCGATGCCCGCCCGGCGGCAGGCGTCCGCCCAGGCATGATCGAACACGTACTCGCCGTAGGAATTCCACTTGCGATAGGCCGGCAAGGCGGCGATCAAGCGGTCGTCTTCGTAGTGCAGCAGATGTTCGGCACGCCAGCCCGACCGCGGTCCCAGGCTGCCGCTGTCTTCCAGCGAACTGAGAAAGCCATGGCGCAGAAAAGGCGAGTCGCCGGGTATCAGCGCGTCCCACTCTGCGGGCGAAAGGTCCGACAGCTTATCCAAACGATGTAACGACATCAGCACCCCCACTTCTTTAGCGCGCAAGCGTGGCGAGTATCGCCGATTAAAAACAATTTCACATTGCCCGCGTGCGGCGAAGGCTCTAGTCCGGTACTTGCAAGGACACACACCGTCACGTAGATGCCATCACTTAGCCACTGTTTCGTCATAAACGGCCGTAATACTGGCGCCTGTTTTTAGAGCCCCCGGTTCTAAGAACGCTGACTTCTTGCCGTCCGCTACCGGTCGGTTGTTTTCAGGATGGCTTCGTCATCCCTTCTCATCTACGGAGATTGATATGCGTCTTGCTTCCACCAAAACTGCGGCAGCCCTGTGCGGCGGTCTACTGCTGGCCATGAGCGTCCCGGCCAGCGCCGCAGTCGACGCCCAACTGCTCGACATGCTCAAGGCCAACGGCTCGATTTCCCCAGCCCAGTACGCCGAACTGCAAAGCGAGCTGGCCAAGGATCAGCAGGCTCAGCAGCAGGCACAAAAGGCGACAGCCGATCAGATCGCGGCGGCCCAGACCAAGTCGGCAGATCTGTCGGCTTTCGAGCAGAAAGTGGCGTGGGCGGCCAAGACTCAATTCAAGGGCGACGTGCGCGTTCGCCAGGAGACCATCAAGATCGATGGTCAGAACAACAGCCAGGACAAGGACCGTCAGCGTATTCGTGCGCGTCTGGGTGCCTATACCGAGATCAACCCGCAGGTCAGCACCGGCATTCGTATCGCCACCGGCGGCAGCAACGATGCCCGTTCGACCAACCAGGATCTGGACGGTTACTTCGTCAAGAAAGACCTGTGGCTGGACATGGGTTACATCGATTACCACCCCACTGCCCTGCCGAACCTACACGTGATCGGCGGCAAGATGGCCCAGCCGTGGGTCAGCATGGGCGATATCATCTGGGACAGCGACATCAATCCGGAAGGTCTGGCCGCAACCTACAGCCTGCCAATCAACAAGAACTTCGATTTGTTCGGCAGCATCGGCAACTACACCCTCAAGGACAACATCGACGGCGACGGCACGCAGTTCAAGAATGACCTGCGCCTGAACGCTGCCCAGCTGGGTACCCACTTCCAACCGATCGACGCGCTGAAGTTCACTGTCGGCGGTAGCGTCTACCAGTACCAGAACGACAAAGACGCAGCTGCGCTGTCGGTCAACGGCAACAACACTGACCGCTTCCGTCTGCTCGAAGGCTTTGCGCAGGTGGACATCAACGGTCTGGCCGTTCCACTGTCCCTGTATGGCCAGTACGTGAACAACAACGCCACCGACAGCGACGAAGATACCGGCTGGCTCACCGGGGTGAAGACCAAGGTGTTCGGCTTCGGTCTGGATTACAACTACCGGGATGTACAGCGTAACGCCGTGGTCGGCGCCTTTACCGATTCCGACTTCGCCAACGGCACCACCGGCTCGCGCGGTCACAAGCTGGCCGTCTCTTACGACATCGACAAGAACTTCTCGGTCGGCGCGACTTACTTCCTGACCAAGGCAGGCTTCGCCACGCCGATTCGTCGTGACGCGGACGCCAACACGCTGCAACTGGACGTGCTGGCCAAGTTCTAAGAGGGGTGGTGGCAATCCCTGTAGCAGTACGGCTTGCCGGCGGTGGCGTCCTCGAATCGTTACCGCCGGCAAGCCGTGTTGCTACAGGTCATATCGCCGCATCGGGCTTGCGCGCGGCCGATCAGTGTTTGCGCAGGATCACGCTACCAATCGAATACCCGGCCCCGAACGAGCTCAATACGCCCAGCGCGCCGCTTGGCAGATCGTCCTGGTATTTATGGAAGGCGATCACCGAGCCTGCCGAGCTGGTGTTGGCGTAGCTGTCGAGAATCACCGGCGCTTCTTCCACGGATGCATCGCGACCCAGCAACTTCTTGACGATCAGGTGGTTCATGCTCAGGTTGGCCTGGTGCAGCCAGAAGCGTTTCACATCACCTACATTCAGGCTGTTTTCCTGCAGGTGCACACCCACCAGTTCAGCGACCATCGGGCAGACATCGCGGAATACCTTGCGCCCTTCCTGCACGAACAGTTTGTCCGGCGTGCCTTCGCCGTCTTCAGCGGTGCGGTTGAGGAAGCCAAAGTTGTTGCGGATATTGTTGGAGAAGGTGGTCAGCAACTTGGTGCTGACGATGTCGAACTGGTGCTCGGACGTCGCCAGATCGGCACGCTCGACCACCACGGCGGTGGCGGCATCACCAAAGATGAAGTGGCTGTCGCGGTCGCGGAAGTTCAGGTGCGCGGTGCAGATTTCCGGGCTGATCACCAGTAGCGCGCGGGCCTGGCCGAGCTTGACGCTGTTGCTCGCCGTCTGGATGCCAAAAGTGGCCGAAGAACAGGCAACGTTCATGTCGAAACCGAAGCCCTGCACGCCCAGCGCCGACTGGATTTCGATGGAAATGGCCGGGTAGGCGCGCTGCAGGTTGGAGCAGGCGACGATTACGCCGTCGATGTCGGCGGCGGTCTTGCCGGCGCGCTGCAAGGCTTGCTCGGCAGCGGCGACACCCATCTGGCAGAGGATCGACCACTCGTCGTTAGAGCGCTCGGGCAATCGCGGCTTCATGCGTTGCGGGTCAAGGATGCCGTCCTTGTCCATGACGAAGCGGCTCTTGATGCCGCTGGCTTTCTCGATGAAGGCGGCGCTCGATTCAGTCAGTGCCTGCACCTGACCGGCTTCGATGGCGGCGGCATTGTCGGCGTTGAACTGCGCGACGTAGGTGTTGAACGAATGCACCAGCTCATCATTGGAAATGCTGTTGGCCGGGGTATAGAGCCCTGTGCCACTGATCACGACGTCGTACACGGTCGTTCCTCTCTATTTAACGGCAGCTTGTTAATGGCGGCAGGCAAAGGGCCTGCGCAAGCATGGTGCTGGCTGTTTCTGGAACGACAGTACCAATGCAACGGTAAACTTCCCGGCGGGCGGGGACTTGGTTCTAGTGAAGCCATGACGTTTTAACCGCGAAGTTTGCCATAACGGTGGGGATTTGGCGCTATCGGGCTGAGTAAACAGCCCTGTTGCGCTGCCCATGCCCATTGAAACATGTAGCAGCACGGCTTGCCGGCGGTGCCGAACTCAGGATCGCTACTGCCGGCAAGCCGTACTGCTACAGATATCCTCTCGATTACCCTTCGACCGTCGTCCACTGCTTGCTCAAACGCTTGTCGGAAATCGGCACCTTGGTCCCCAGTTGCTGACCGAACAGCGACACGCGGTATTCCTCGAGCCACCAGCGATACACCACCAGCTCGTCGTCGCGCTTGCCTTCCTGGGCGTGCTTGGCAGCGCGGGTCTGGTATTGCGCCCAGAGGTTGCCCAGCTCGATGCTCCAGACGCGGTCCTTCTGCACCTGGCTGCCGAGTTTCTCCAGCCGCAGTTCAATGGCCTTCAGATAACGCGGCAGCTCCTTGAGCCAGGCGGCCGGGGTCTCGCGCACGAAACCTGGATACACCAGCTGGCTCAATTGCCCTTTGACGTCGTTCAAGGCCACCGCTTGCGCCAGGTCGATCTTGCCCTTGAAGCGCTTTTGCAGGCCGTGCCAGAGCTTGAGGATTTCCAGGGTCAGTCTGGCCAGCCGCTCGGCAGTGTCGGTGAGCTGGCCGCGCTTGCGTTCAGCCAGCGACATCAGCCCCGCCCCGTCACGCGGCAACGTGGCTTCGCCTTCGAGTATGCAAGTGTCCAGGCTGGCCAGCAGAATGTCTTCGATCAACCCATCGACGCGACCCATATCGCGGTACAGCAGCGCCAGCTCGGTCTGCCCCGGCAGCTTGCTGCGCAGGAATTTTGCAGGTTCGGCCAGTTGTTGCAGCAACAGCCGCTGCAAGGCGCGACGATGCTGATACTCGGCCTCGGTCTGGGTCGAGAAACGCCCTTCCTTGACCGCGCCGCCCTCTTCGACCAGCGCCGGGTACACCGTCATCGACAGCCCGGCGATCTTCTGCTGCGTTTTTTCCGCCACCTTGGCAAAACCTTTGGCCTCCACAGGTTGCTGGCCCTGGGCGGTCTGCGGCACCGCCAGCGCGGCTTGCCCGGCCTCGGCGAAGCGCGCGGTCAGCTCGTCCAGCTCACGGCCTTCACCGAGGAACTTGCCATTGGCATCGACCACCTCAAGGTTCATCTTCAGGTGGTTTTCCAGCTGTTGCGCAGCTTCTGCCCAGGCCTCATCGGTCACCCGGGCGCCGGTCATGCGCAGCAGCTCGCGTCCCAGCGCCTGAGGCAGCGAGCCCTCGGCAAAGACCATGCGCTGCAAGGCCGCCTTGACGAAGTCCGGCACGGGCACGAAATTCTTGCGCAAGGACTTGGGCAGGTTACGCACCAGCGCCACGCATTTGGTCTCCAGCAGCCCCGGCACCAGCCATTCCAGACGTTCGGCCGGCAACGACAGCAGCAACGGCGCCGGTACTCGCAACGTCACGCCGTCGCGGGCATGATTGGGCTCGAAATGGTAGGTCAGCGGCAGCGTCAACTCACCCAGACGCAGGGTGTCCGGGTACTGGTTGGCGGTGACCTCGCTGGCCTCACGGGCCAGCACGTCTTCCTCGCGCATGATCAGCAGCTGCGGGTGCTTCTGACTTTCCATCCGGTACCAGGCATCGAAGGTCGCGGTCTGATGAATCTCGGCGGGCAAGCGCTCGTCGTAGAACCGGTACAGGGTTTCTTCGTCCGCCAGAATGTCGCGACGCCGGGCCTTGGCTTCCAGCTCGTCGAGCTGTTCCAGCAGCCTGGTGTTGGCGCTCAGGCATTTGGCCCGTGACTGGATCTCCCCGCGTACCAACCCTTCGCGGATAAAGAACTCCCGCGAAACCACCGGGTCGATCGGTCCGAAATGCACCGGACGACGGCCGACCACGATCAGCCCGAACAGGGTGATCTGCTCGAACGCAACGACCTGGCCGCGCTTTTTCTCCCAGTGCGGTTCGAAGTGATTCTTCTTGATCAGGTGCCCGGCCAGCGGCTCGATCCAGTCCGGCTCGATCTTGGCCACCATGCGCGCATAGAGCTTGGTGGTTTCGACCAGTTCGGCGGCCATGATCCACTGCGGCCGCTTCCGACCCAGCCCGGAGGATGGATGTACCCAGAACCGCCGCTGGCGGGCGCCGAGGTAGTCGCCGTCCTCGGTTTTCTGGCCGATCTGGCTGAGCAGACCGGACAACACTGCCTTGTGGAATTTCGGGTAATCGGCAGGCTCTTTGTTGACCGTCAGTTGCAGGTCGCGGCAGATCAGGCTCAGCTGCCGATGGGAATCACGCCACTCGCGCAGGCGCAGGTAATTGAGGAAGTTACGGCGGCACCAGTTACGCAACGGACTGGCAGTCAATGCCTGGCGCTGTTCCTCGAAGCCTCGCCACAGATTGACCAGTCCGGCGAAGTCCGAGTCCTGATCCTTCCATTGCGCATGGGCCTGATCGGCAGCCTGCTGGCGCTCCGGCGGACGCTCGCGCGGGTCCTGAATCGACATGGCGCTGGCAACGATCAGTACCTCCTGAAGGCTGCCTTGTCTGGCGGCTTCCAGCAGCATGCGACCCATGCGCGGGTCCACCGGCAGCCGCGCCAGCTGTCGGCCCAACGGCGTCAGCTGGTTCTCGCGATCGACCGCCGACAGCTCCTGCAACAGGTTGAAGCCATCGCTGATGGCCTTGCCGTCTGGCGGCTCGATGAACGGAAAATCGGTGATCTGGCCCAGACGCAGGTGCAGCATCTGCAGGATCACCGCCGCAAGGTTGGTGCGCAGAATTTCCGGATCGGTGAATTCGGGTCGCGAGAGGAAATCTTCCTCGCTGTATAGGCGCACGCACAGCCCGGGCTCAACCCGACCGCAGCGGCCTTTGCGCTGATTGGCGCTGGCCTGGGAGACTGCCTCGATGGGCAGGCGCTGGACCTTGGCGCGGTAGCTGTAGCGGCTGATGCGCGCAGTGCCGGTGTCGATCACGTAGCGAATGCCCGGCACCGTCAGGGAGGTTTCGGCGACGTTGGTCGCCAGTACCACGCGACGGCCCGGATGCGACTGGAAAATCCGTTGCTGCTCGGCGGGCGACAGACGCGCATACAGCGGCAGGATTTCGGTGTGTTTGAGCTGGGCCTTGCGCAGCATCTCGGCGGCGTCGCGAATTTCACGCTCGCCGGGCAGAAACACCAGCACGTCACCCGGGGACTTGCGTTCGCTGCGCTCGAATGCCGCCAGCTCGTCCAGGGTCGCGAGAATGGCCTGATCGACGGTCAGGTCCTCCTCGACGCTGTTGCCCTCCTCGTCCTGCTCGGAGGTCAGCGGGCGATACCAGGTCTCGACAGGGAAGGTCCGCCCCGAGACTTCGATGACCGGCGCCTTGTCGAAATGCTCGGAGAATCGCTCAAGGTCGATGGTCGCCGAGGTGATGATGATTTTCAGGTCCGGGCGCCGCGGCAGCAGGGTCTTGAGGTAGCCGAGCAGGAAGTCGATGTTCAGGCTGCGTTCGTGGGCTTCGTCGACGATGATCGTGTCATAGCGTTCGAGAAAACGGTCGTGCTGGGTTTCGGCCAGCAGGATGCCGTCGGTCATCAGCTTGATCAGGGTATTGCTGTCGCTCTGGTCTTCAAAGCGCACTTGATAGCCGACCAGCGCGCCCAAGGGCGTGCCGATTTCTTCGGCGACACGGCTGGCGACGCTGCGTGCGGCGATCCGGCGGGGCTGGGTATGACCGATCAGGCCGTGCTGGCCACGACCGATTTCCAGACAGATCTTTGGCAGCTGGGTGGTTTTACCCGAACCGGTTTCGCCGGCGATGATCAACACCTGGTGCTTGAGCAACGCCTCCTTGATCTCGTCGCGCTTGGCGGCGATGGGCAGATTCTCGTCATAGCGCATCGTCGGCACGCTTTGCTTGCGGCTGGCCACCTGCGCGCAGGATCCCTGGACGCGCTCGACCCACTGCGCAAGCTTCGCCTCGTCGGGCTTCTTGCGCAGCTCGTGCAACTGACGACGCAGGCGATGACGATCACTGATCATCGCGTGCTCGAGGTTTTTGGACAGTTGGTCGATGGAAGGCGATTCGTCGGTCATCAGGGCGCGAAGTCTTTTCTATCTGAATGCAGGGCGCGGATTGTCGCAGATTTGATGGGGGTGATGCATATCCGTGGGCAAACTCGGCCGCCGGTGTGTACGCCGCTGCGCTGCTGGCCGAAAGCCGTAAAAACAAACAACTGCGGCTGTTGCCCGAACTTGATCGCTCCCACGCTGCGCGTGGTAGCGTCTTGCCGGACGCTCCGCGCCCCATGGTTTGATGACCCAGAGCGTCATGGACTGCATTCCCACGCGGAGCGTGGGAACGATCAAGTCCTCAAGGAGTAAGCTTGCTTGCGAGACGTCAGAACACATACATCGATGCTGCCTGACGCACCGCCATCGCGAGCAAGCTCACTCCTGAAGGAATGCATCGCGGGCCTAAAACAACAAACCCCGCACAATGGCAGGGTTTGTCAGGACTGAAATGCTCAGGCCGGCTTCTTCAACGCCAGCTTTTTCAGCTCTTCGTCACGCAACTCGCGACGCAGGATCTTGCCGACGTTGGTGGTCGGCAGCGCGTCGCGAAACTCCACGCTGCGGGGCACCTTGTAGGCGGTGACGTTGGCGCGCATGTGTTCCATGACCTGTTCTTTGGTCAGGGTGACACCCGGCTTGACCACCACGAAGATCTTGATCGCCTCGCCCGACTTTTCGTCCGGCACCCCGATGGCCGCACATTGCAGCACGCCCGGCAGGGTCGCCAAGACGTCTTCCAGTTCGTTGGGGTATACGTTGAAGCCGGACACCAGAATCATGTCCTTCTTGCGGTCGACGATGCGCATGTAGCCATCGGCCTGAATCACCGCGATGTCGCCGGTCTTCAACCAGCCTTCGGCATCGAGCATCTCGTCGGTGGCTTCCTGACGCTGCCAGTAGCCCTTCATGACCTGCGGACCCTTGACGCACAACTCGCCGACTTCGCCGAACGGCAGTTCTTCGCCGGCATCGTTGATGGTTTTGCACAGGGTCGACGGCACCGGAATGCCGATGGTGCCCATCTGGATCTTCTGGATCGGGTTGACCGTGGCCACCGGGCTGGTTTCGGTCATGCCGTAACCTTCGCAGATGGAGCAGCCGGTCACGTCCTTCCAGCGCTCGGCGGCGGCCTGTTGCAGCGCCATGCCGCCGGACAGGGTGACTTTCAGCGAGGAGAAATCCAGATTGCGGAACTCGGCGTTGTTGCACAGCGCCACGAACAGTGTGTTCAGCCCGACAAAACCGCTGAACTTCCACTTCGACAACTCCTTGACCATCGCCGACAGGTCGCGCGGGTTGCTGATCAGGATGTTGTGGTTGCCGATCAGCATCATCGACATGCAGTGAAAGGTGAACGCATAGATGTGGTAAAGCGGCAGCGGCGTGATCAGGATTTCGCAACCTTCATTGAGGTTGGAGCCCATCAGCGCCTTGCACTGCAACATGTTGGCGATCAGGTTGCGGTGGGTCAGCATCGCGCCCTTGGCAATCCCGGTGGTCCCGCCGGTGTACTGCAGGACCGCGACATCGCTGCCTTTGGGCGAGGCGTCCAGAACCGGCTGGCCGTGACCCTTGGCCAGCACTTCGTTGAACTTGACGGCCTTGGGCAGATGGAACGGCGGCACCATTTTCTTTACATACTTGATGACACTGTTGACCAGCAGGCGCTTGAGCGGCGGCAGCAGGTCGGCCACTTCGGTGACGATGACGTGCTTGACGCCGGTCTTGGGCACGACCTTTTCCGCCAGGTGCGCCATGTTCGCCAGGCACACCAGCGCCTTGGCACCGGAGTCGTTGAATTGGTGTTCCATTTCCCGCGCAGTGTACAGCGGGTTGGTGTTGACCACGATCATGCCGGCACGGATGGCACCGAATACGGCGATCGGGTATTGCAGCACGTTGGGCAGTTGCACGGCGATGCGATCGCCAGGTTGCAGGTCCGTGTGCTGCTGCAGGTACGCGGCGAACGCCCCGGACAACTCGTACATTTCACCATAGGTGAGTGTCTTGCCCAGGTTACTGAACGCAGGTTTGTTGGCGAAACGCTCGCAGGACTGTTTCAATACCGCCTGAACGTTTGGATACTCGTCCGGATCGATATCGGCAGCAATGCCAGACGGATATTTATCCTTCCAGAAGTTTTCGATCATGGAAGCCGACTCCTCAGCGACAGCGTTTCTACACACCGCTTGATGCGATGATTTCTTGTGTTTGGAATGTTTGTAGCAACCGCTTTTTGTTTATCGACAGGGCAAAAAGCGGGCCGAGCGTAGCAGCTTTGTTTGAGGTCGACCAGAGCCAATAGCGGCCCCCATAGTCACAAATATGACTCTTGAATGTGTACCGGTCACGTTTAGAGCAATGAACCTAAATGTCGGAATTTCTCCGTTCCGCCTCCATTTTATTGGAAGAGCGCACCCTCTGTAGGAGTGAGCTTGCTCGCGACTGCGTCAGATCAGAAAACTCCATGTTGAATGAAAGATCGCAATCGCGAGCAAGCTCACTCCTACAAGGGTGGCTTCACAATAGAAAACGGCGTGCCTGGCACGCCGTTTTCAGGTTTATAAACAGCTTAGGCAATATCACGCAGCTCTCGCCGCAGGATTTTCCCCACCGGCGTCATCGGCAATGACTCACGCAGCACAATGTGTTTGGGAATCTTGTAGCCGGTGAAGTTTTCCTTGCAGTAGGCCTTGAGTTCTTCACAGGTCAGGCTGCCATCCCTGGGCACCACGAACAGCTTCACCGCCTCCCCCGAACGCTCGTCCGGCACACCGATCACCGCGCAATTGGCGACTTTCGGGTGACGGGAGACGACGTCTTCGATTTCGTTGGGATAGACATTGAAGCCTGAGACGATGATCAGGTCCTTTTTGCGGTCGACGATGCGGATGAAACCGTCCGGATCGATCACGGCGACGTCGCCGGTCTTGAGCCATCCTTCGCTGTCCAGGACTTCGGCGGTGGCATCGGGTTTATGCCAGTAGCCGAGCATGATCTGCGGCCCCTTGAGGCACAGCTCGCCGCGCTCGCCCAGCGCCAGCTCGACGCCATCGTCACTGATCACCTTGGCCGTGGTGCCCGGCACTGGCATGCCGACCGTGCCCAGGCGCGACTTGTCGCCGTACGGGTTGGCCGTTGCCACCGGCGAGGTTTCAGTCAGGCCGTAGCCTTCGACAATCGGGCAGCCGGTGAGCTTGAGCCAGCGCTCGGCGGTCGCTTTCACCAATGCGGTGCCGCCGGAGTTGGTCAGGCGCAGGCTGGAGAAATCCAGGCTCTTGAAATCCGGATGGTCCATCAGCGCCACGAACAGGGTGTTGAGCCCGAGCATGGCCGAGAACTTCCACTTTTTCAGTTCCTTGATGAAGCCTGCGATGTCCCGCGGGTTGGTGATCAGCAGGTTATGGTTGCCGCTGACCATCATGCACATGCAATTACAGGTGAAGGCATAGATGTGATACATCGGCAGCGGCGCGACCATGATCTCACTGCCCTGCTTGAAGATCGGCAGGCCATCGGCGCCGTGCTGCAGCATGCAGGCGTAGACCTGCTGCATGTTGGCCACCAGATTACCGTGGGTCAGCATCGCCCCTTTGGGCGACCCCGTGGTGCCACCGGTGTATTGCAGGACCGCGATGTCTTCCAGATCCAGTTGCACGCGCTGCAGGTGATCACCGCGGCCAAGCTTGAGCACGCTCTTGAACGAGACCGCCTGGGGCAGGTCGTAGGCGGGCACCATTTTCTTGACCTTGTCGACCACCGTGTTGATCAGCCAGCCCTTGGCCGCCGATTGCATGTCGCCCATCTTCACTTCGATCAGGTACTGGATGTCGGTATCGGGCAACACCTCCTGCACGTTCTTGCCGAAGATGTTCAGGTAAACCAGAGCGCGGGCGCCGCAATCCTTGAACTGATGACGCATCTCGCGGGCGGTGTACAGCGGGTTGGTGTTGACCACGATCAAGCCGGCGCGCATCGCCCCGAATACGGCGATGGGGTACTGAATGAGATTGGGCATCTGCACGGCAATGCGATCACCGGGCTTGAGCTCCGTCTGCTGTTGCAGGTAGCCGGCGAACGCCGCCGACTGGCGCTCGAGCTCGGCATAGCTCAGGGTCACGCCCATGTTGCTGTAGGCGGGGCGATCGGCGTACTTTCTGCAACTGCGCTCGAACACCTCCACCACCGATTTATATGCGTGCAGATCCACCTCAGAGAGGACGCCCGCCGGGCGTTTGTCGTTCCAGAAATCAGGTTGCATGTTGTTTTTATCCTCTTACCTGAGTGCGCCTTACCCAGCGCGTGCTTGCCGGACGTTAGCAGCTAACACAAGGAAGGCAAATACACCTGCCAGCGTCATCAATGACGTGAATCTTGCAGGTGATCGGGTCGTCATCTAGCAACGGCTATACACTGCAAGACACGCCCGCTACACCGATTTTTCAAAACGAATTCTTACAAGGCCAGGGAAATGCCATGACTCATGATGCTTATTGGCTGGACACCAGTGATCACAACCGCCTTTACGTGAATGTCTGGCTGCCGCTGGCGGCTCCAAAAGCGCTGGTCATGCTGGCCCATGGCATGGCCGAACACAGCGGGCGCTATGACCGACTGGGCGCGGCGCTTGCCGAGGCGGGTTTCGCCTTATATGCCCATGACCAACGCGGGCACGGTCAAACCGCCCCCGAGGGTGTACTCGGTCACTACGCCGACCATGATGGCTGGAACAAAGTGGTAGGTGATCTGGCCAGCCTGCAGGCCTCGATCACCCAGCAGCATCCGCGCATTCCGGTGTTCGTGCTGGGGCACAGCATGGGCAGCTACGTCGCCCAGGCTTATTTGCTGCAACACAGTGCCGACGTTCAGGGCGCCATTCTCAGTGGCTCCAACTTCCAGCCTGTGTCGCTGTACCGCAGCGCCGCAGTGGTGGCGCGCCTTGAACGCTGGCGCCAGGGACCGACCGGGCGCAGCGCGCTGATCGAGTTTCTGTCGTTTGGCTCGTTCAATAACAGGTTCAAGCCGGTACGCACGCCTTTTGACTGGCTCAGCCGCGACCGGCAAGAGGTCGACAAATACGTCAACGACCCGCTATGCGGCTTTCGCTGCACCAATCAGTTCTGGCTCGACATGCTCGGCGGACTGCAACACATCAGCAAAACCGCCAATCTGGCGCAGATCGACAAGCACCTGCCAATCCTGATCATGGGCGGCGAATGTGATCCGGTGAGCCAGGGCAAGCGTCTGAAGGATCTGGCCGATGCGCTGACAGGTACCGGTCATGCGCGGGTTACGCTGAAGATCTACCCGCAGGCGCGCCATGAGATCCTCAATGAAACCAACCGCCAGGAAGTCACCCATGATCTACTCGCCTGGCTGGACAAGGCGCTGCAGCAGCCACGAACGCCCCAGACCGCGTAGCAGTTGAGGATCTGCGCCCATTATTCACTTTTCGTTTTCATGTCACAGGACCGCAACATGACCCAAGTCACCAACACGCCGTACGAAGCCCTCGAAGTTGGCCAGACCGCCAGCTACAGCAAGACCGTCGAGGAGCGCCATATCCAGCTGTTCGCCGAGATGTCCGGCGACCGCAACCCGGTGCATCTGGATGCAGAGTTTGCCGCTGGCACCATGTTCAAGGATCGCATCGCCCACGGCATGTTCAGCGGTGCATTGATCAGTGCCGCAGTCGCCTGCGAGCTGCCTGGCCCCGGCACTATCTATCTGGGTCAGCAAATGACCTTCCAGAAGCCGGTGAAAATTGGCGACACCCTGACCGTACGCCTGGAAATCCTCGAGAAACTGCCGAAATTCCGCGTGCGCATCGCCACCCGTGTATTCAACCAGAATGAGGAGTTGGTGGTGGATGGCGAGGCCGAGATTCTTGCGCCGCGCAAGGCACAGACGGTGAGCCTGGCGGACTTGCCGCCGATTACGGTGGGGTGAGAGAGGCCGCCTGACACCCTGCGGATGTCTGGCCTTACGTTGCAAAAGCGGACAGCGACATCGACCCGGTAGCAGTGCGGCTTGCCGGCGGTAGCGATGATGAGGGCGCCACTGCCGGCAAGCCGCGCTGCTACAGGCTGGTTTTCGAAATCATCCCGGCGCCGCAAAAAAAATCAAAAAAAATGGGCAACCGAAGTTGCCCGAAATGCCTTGCGTGCTCTTTTTGTAGAAGACTCAGTCTTTGCCGCGCTTGTGCGAGTCCTTGCAGATGAACAGTGCCATTCCCGCGAAAAAACTCAGCGGTAGCATGACCGTGATGACACCGGCGATCACTGCATTGTCAAGAAACATGAGTGCCCCCTGCTGCCGTGACCCTGTTCGATGGGTGCAGACTAACCAGTGGGGCCAGGGGAAGTGTTGACCCAGGTCAATGCCGCCAGGCATCGGGCGATGGCGGAGTGACCGGATCGAAATGAAGCGGAGGATTTAGCGTTTTTTCGGCTTGTTCCTGGGCTTTTTCTTGCCCTTGCCCAGCGGCATCGCCTGCTCGAAGGCGTTGCGCACTTCGTTGAGTCGCTTGTCATTGAGATCGTGAACGCGCTTGGCGCGCTCGACGCTCAGGTCTACCAGTTTTTCATCATCGCTCATGGGTGCTGCTCTCGAATGCGCAATCGCGACAATAATGCGCAATCGCAGCGGCGCTGACCAGTCGGCCTTTGCTTTTAAACCATCATTTCAAGACCCAGCCCATCGACGCCCGGGATCGAGACATCAATGCGCCTGTTCACCCGGCACTGCAACGACAGCCAGCGGTTTACTTCAACGGATTGGAGAATCGCTCCAGGTACCAGCGGCCGAAGGTGTAAGAAGCAAAATCGGTGATGTGCCCCACATCCCGGTAGACAGGTACGCCATCAATTGCCGTCAGACAGGACTGCTTGTCACACTGAACATCCTTGGGATCGATAACGATTAGCTGAGGATACTTGCCCTGCATTCGCTCGAACACACCATCGAACCATGCTCGCGGCACGGGGCCTGATTCAGACTGGCAGTCGTTCTGCCCGATCTGTTTCCTGAGTTTGAAATGCTGATAAAAACACGATGCGAATCCTTCAGGCATCGGCGCAGTCGCTTTGATGACAACCGGCTGGGCGCCGCTGCCGGTAATTATCCGCAGTGCCTCATCAAGCGCCGCCTCAGCCCTGGCATGGGACAGTTCGACACTCCTGGGGTCACCCGGCTGTGACACGAGATGGTCACCCTCATAGTTGCCCCAGATCTGACCGATGGCCACGTAACGATAGCGGTGGGTTTTTATCAAGTCATAGTAGTTCTGCGTATTGTCATGGCACTCGGAATACACCGTGTTTTTGAAAGTCCACCAGTCAAACAGATAAACACCAGGTAACGCCAGGCAGGACGATGTCCCGTGGACCAGAAACGAGGTATTGGCCGCCTTGCCCAGTACATCCATGAATCCCCAGTATTGATTGGAGAATGAATCGCCTATGAGCAACGAGGTCGTTTCCGCTCCCTGAGCGCCGACGGTGCACTGTTGGTCCGAAGTCCCGTCTCTTTGACCCAGACAGGATTCCCGGTCAGCAGCTTCGCTGGCTTTCAAAGTTGCAAGGACCGACGTCAACTCCTTGCCGAACCGCCCGGGGAAGCCTTCATGCTTGTTGGCCTGGCTATAGAGCACAACAAGGAAAAGAGCAGGAAGTAGCCACAACAACAGCACACTTGTGCCAAGTGACAGGTTGGAACGACGAAATCTGCGCTCCACAGTTACATAAGAAATCCAGGAAACCGCAAAGGTCAGGAACAATCCCGCGGCAATAAAGGCCGGGTTCGAATCGAACCCAAGGTAATGCCCCGTTGCAAATACTGGCCAATGCCAAAGATACAACGAATAGGAAATAGTGCCGATGAACACAAGAGGTTTGCAGGACAGTAACCGGGTCGCCCAGAACGTCTTGTCGGAGCCGGCCATCAATAACCAGGCCGTGGCCAGACAAACAGCAACGGCATGAGAGTCCGGGAAACCCAGGAGCAGCCCGGGCTGAACCGCAACGTAAATCAACGTGCCCAGACTGGCAAAACTCAACGCCGTCCGGGTGGGCATGGACAGTGATACCGCTCGCCCGGTAAACGATGCCGCCGATACCCCGATGAGAAACTCGAAAATCCTGGCAGAGAAGAAGTAGTAGCTCTTGTCCGGAAAGTACCGTGACAACAGCAGTGCCAGCGCCACCGAAGCGACGGTCAGCGCGCCGATAATGGCGCGGTGCAATCGTGCCGGGCAGTAACGATAGAGCAACCATAACGCAACGGGTAAAACCCCATACCACTGCCATTCGATGGAGAGAGACCAGGTATGGAGTAACAGTAACTCAGCGGTATCGGGCCCTGCATACCGGGTGGTCACACGTTCGAAATATTGATTGGAGGTGAACAGCGATGTGTACTTGGCGCTTTTCAGATAGGCAACGAAATCGTCTGGCAGGTAAACCAGCGAAGCAATCAGCAGGGTGATTATCAGCAGCAAGATGATCGCGGGCTGAAGGCGCCATAACCTGCGGGCAAAGAAGCTGGAAAAGCTGAAACTGCCAGCTTGCAACGCGCTGGCTATTACTGAGGACACCAGATAACCGGAGATGACAAAAAACATGTCAACGCCGATAAACCCGGAAGGTAACGCGGTTAACCCTGCATGAAAGATAATGACAAGCAGCACCGCGATGGCGCGTAAACCATCAATTTCCGGACGATATTTCAATCAAGACCCCACACCCGCCATCGCTCCCTGATGCCTGCCGGTAACCACCACGGCAAGTTTTCTCCAGGCAGCAATTTAACATCTGGGTGTGGCCAGGGGAAATCGGCGTCTCAGACTTTCAGATCGACCCACAGGCCCTGACGCGGCTCGTTATCGATGATCGGCACCACTGGCACCGTGTTGTCGGCGTTGAGCGAATCACCCGGAACGGCCGGGCCTTGATGGGCGTCCTGCTCCCCGTCCTGCTCCAGATCAGGGTGACGATCAGCCGTGCGCCGGTCGCGACGGCGCCGTTGCTGGCGGCGCTGCTCTTCGCGCAGCAACAACTGCGCCTGCTCGGTGTCGCGCTCCCCCATGTCGATGGTGGTTTCGCTGGAGCTGGGCTGTACGGGCGTCACAGGTGGAATGTCCGGCGTCGGTCTGACCGGATCCTGCTGCGAGGTGATGGGGGCCGCACTCAAGGGAATCAGCGGTGGCAGCATGGTAATGGTCTCCTGTTATCAAGCTGTCGGCTGCCGTTTCGTCGACTTGAGCCGTATCAGGGGGAAGTTTGGACTATGTTTTTCGCAACAAGTGCTGACCCAAGGTCACAAACCCAACAAATACGGGCCTTTTTGCAATGTGTCTTTGGCCTGGGCAGCTTGTTCCGTTACCATAGTCGGCTTTTTCAAGGCGGGAGTCAGGCAGCATGGCGCAGCAGTATCAACCGGGGCAACGCTGGATTAGCGACAGCGAAGCCGAGCTGGGTTTAGGCACCGTTCTGGCACAGGACGGCCGCTTGTTGACCGTGCTCTATCCGGCCACTGGCGATACCCGCCAGTATGCATTGCGCAATGCCCCGCTCACGCGGGTGCGTTTCTCGCCGGGTGACACCATCACCCACTTCGAGAACTGGAAAATGACCGTTCGCGAAGTCGACGACGTCGATGGCTTGCTGGTCTACCACGGTCTCAACGCGCAGAACCAGCCGGTGACCCTACCGGAAACCCAACTGTCGAACTTCATTCAGTTCCGTCTGGCCAGCGATCGTCTGTTCGCCGGGCAGATCGACCCGCTGGCGTGGTTCTCCCTGCGTTATCACACCCTGGAGCACACCAGCCGTCAGCTGCAGTCTTCGCTGTGGGGCCTGGGCGGGGTTCGTGCGCAACCTATCGCCCACCAGTTGCACATCGCCCGCGAAGTCGCTGACCGCATCGCTCCACGCGTTCTGCTGGCTGACGAAGTCGGCCTTGGCAAAACCATCGAAGCCGGTCTGGTGATCCACCGTCAACTGCTGTCGGGCCGTGCCAACCGCGTGCTGATCCTGGTCCCGGAAAACCTGCAGCACCAGTGGCTGGTCGAGATGCGTCGTCGCTTCAATCTGCAGGTGGCCCTGTTCGACGCCGAGCGCTTCATCGAAAGCGATGCCAGCAACCCCTTCGAAGACACCCAACTGGCGCTGGTTTCGCTGGAGTGGCTGGTTGACGACGAGAAAGCCCAGGACGCGTTGTTTGCCGCTGGCTGGGACCTGCTGGTGGTCGACGAGGCACATCACCTGGTGTGGCACGAAGACAAGGCCAGCGCCGAGTACTCGCTGGTGGAGCAACTGGCCGAAGTGATTCCTGGCGTGCTGCTGCTTACCGCCACCCCGGAGCAACTGGGTCAGGACAGCCACTTCGCGCGTCTGCGCCTGCTCGATCCAAACCGTTTCCACGACCTGCACGCATTCCGCGCCGAGAGCGAAAATTATCGCCCGGTGGCAGAAGCCGTTCAGGAACTGCTCGATCAGGGACGTCTGTCCCCTGAAGCGCACAAGACCATTCACGGCTTCCTCGGCGCTGAAGGCGAAGCACTGCTGGCCGCAGTGGCCGATGGCGATACCGAAGCCAGCGCGCGCCTGATCCGTGAACTGCTCGACCGACATGGCACCGGCCGCGTGCTGTTCCGCAACACCCGCGCCGCCGTGCAAGGGTTCCCGGAGCGCAAACTGCATCCGTATCCGCTGCCGTGCCCCGCTGAATACCTGGAGCTGCCGATTGGCGAGCATGCCGACCTCTACCCGGAAGTCAGCTTCCAGGCTCAAGGCGAGACCAGCGAGGAAGAACGCTGGTGGCGCTTCGATCCTCGTGTCGACTGGCTGATCGACACCCTGAAGATGCTCAAGCGGGTCAAGGTGCTGGTCATCTGCGCCCACGCCGAAACCGCGATGGATCTGGAAGACGCCCTGCGCGTGCGTTCTGGCATCCCGGCGACGGTGTTCCACGAGGGCATGAACATCCTGGAGCGTGACCGCGCCGCTGCGTATTTTGCCGACGAAGAGTTCGGTGCGCAGGTGCTGATCTGCTCGGAAATCGGCAGTGAAGGCCGCAACTTCCAGTTTTCCCATCATCTGGTGCTGTTCGACCTGCCAGCGCACCCGGACCTGCTTGAGCAGCGTATCGGCCGTCTGGACCGTATCGGTCAGAAGCACATCATCGAACTGCACGTGCCTTACCTGGAGACCAGCCCGCAAGAGCGCCTGTTCCAGTGGTATCACGAAGCGCTCAACGCCTTCCTCAACACTTGTCCGACCGGCAATGCCCTGCAGCATCGGTTCGGCCCGCGCCTGCTGCCGCAGCTCGATGGCGGTGACGAAGACGACTGGCAGGCGCTGGTGGCCGAGGCGCGTGCCGAGCGTGTGCGCCTTGAGTCCGAGCTGCATACCGGTCGCGACCGTCTGCTGGAGCTCAACTCCGGCGGCGCAGGCGAAGGCGAAGCGCTGGTTGAGGCGATCCTTGAGCAGGACGATCAATTCACCCTGCCGATCTACATGGAAACCCTGTTCGACGCCTTCGGTATCGACAGTGAAGACCATTCGGAAAACGCCCTGATCCTCAAGCCGAGCGAGAAGATGCTCGACGCCAGCTTCCCGCTGGGTGACGACGAAGGCGTGACCATCACCTACGATCGCAATCAGGCGCTGTCCCGCGAGGACATGCAGTTCATTACCTGGGAGCACCCGATGGTGCAAGGCGGCATGGACCTGGTGCTGTCCGGTTCCATGGGCAACACCGCCGTGGCGCTGATCAAGAACAAGGCGCTCAAGCCCGGCACCGTGCTGCTTGAGCTGCTGTACGTCAGTGAAGTGGTGGCCCCGCGCTCGCTGCAGCTGGGTCGCTACTTGCCACCGGCCGCGCTGCGCTGCCTGCTCGATGGCAACGGCAACGATCTGTCCGGCCGTGTGTCGTTCACCACCCTGAACGATCAGCTCGAGAGCGTGCCACGCGCCAGCGCCAACAAGTTCATCCAGGCCCAGCGCGACGTGCTCAACCCGCAGATCAACGCAGCCGAAAGCAAGATCGCGCCCAAGCACGCCGAGCGCGTGGCCGAGGCGCAGCGTCGCCTGGCAGCCGATACCGATGAAGAATTGGCACGCCTGACCGCCTTGCAAGCGGTCAACCCGACCGTGCGCGACAGCGAGCTGATCGCCCTGCGCGAACAGCGCGAGCAGGGTCTGGCGATGCTGGACAAGGCCGCGTTGCGCCTGGAAGCGATTCGGGTATTGGTGGCGGGATAAATTGCTGCGGGCACAAATCCTGTAGGAGTGAGCTTGCTCGCGATTCGATCTATCTGCCACGGGCTGTTGGCTGACAGAGCGCTATCGCGAGCAAGCTCACGCCTACGGTCATGATCGCAAAACGACGCAGAGCATTTGGCGCGGCATTCCCACTCGGAGCGGGGGAACGATCATCCGGCCCATAGAAAGCCAGAAAATCACGCCACAGACGGCTTGACCTCCTGCCCCAGTGGCTCATCGGCCAACATCCCCTCCTTCATCTGCTGCGCATCGCGACTGAAGCACTTCGACGCCCGCACCAGAAACACCAGCGCGAAAAACAGTGCCACCGGGATCAGATACATTGCGTCATGCAAGCCCACGGCCTTGAACGGCTCGGTAATCTGCTCCACCTGCGCCGCATACATCGCCGAATGGGCGAAATGGTCGGACAACAAGCCGACCACCACTGGCCCCAATCCACCTCCCAGCAGGTACAACCCGGCAAAGAACAGCGCCATCGCCGTCGCACGCAGCCTCGGCTGCACGACGTCCTGAATCGCCGTGTACACGCATGTGTAGAAGTTGTAGGAAAACAGCCAACCCACGCTGAACACTGCGACAAACAGGCCGATCTCGATACGTCCGGCATGCAACGCATAACCGGTACTCACGCTGGCCACCGCCATGCTCAGCGCAGCAAACATCAGCCGACCATTGGCCCAACGCTGATGCAGTTTGTCGGCGACCCAGCCGCCGACCGTCAGACCGACCAGCCCGGTGACGCCAACGATAATGCCCGTGGCCATTGCCGCCTCCTGCAAAGGCAGCAGGAAGTAGCGCTGCAGCATCGGCACCATGAATGAATTACACGCATAGGTCGCGAAATTGAACGCAAGACCGGCCAGCACCAGCCAGCGGAAGGTGGGGATCGACAGCACGCGACGGATGGGACGGTCTATTTTCTGCTGCGAGATCGCCACGCTTTCCGCGGCTCCGCGCGCAGGCTCACGGATGAAGAACATGAACAGCGCGAGCACCAGGCCCGGCACCGCGGCAATGAAAAAGGGTGCGCGCCAGCTGTCGAACGCCTTGACCATCGCCCCGATGGTGAAGAACGCCAGCAACAGCCCCAATGGTAAGCCCAGCATGAAAATGCCCATCGCGCGGGCACGCTTGTGCGCCGGGAACAGGTCGCCGATCAGCGAATTGGCTGCCGGTGCATAACTCGCTTCGCCGATGCCCACCCCCATGCGCACCAGCAAGAAAGCCCAGAAGCTGCCGACCAGGCCGTTGACCGCCGTCAGGCCGCTCCACACCGCCAGGCCCCAGCCCATCAGTTTGCGCCGTGAGCCGTTGTCGGCAATTCGGCCCAGCGGTAAACCGGCAATGGCGTACACCAGGGTGAATGCCGTGCCGATGATGCCAAGCTGAAAATCGCTCAGCTGCCACTCCTTGCGGATCGGCTCGATGATGATGGCCGGGATCGTGCGGTCGAAGAAATTGAACAAATTGGCCAGAAACAGCAGGAACAGAATGCGCCACGCGTTCGCTGCCTGATTCGAATGATCCATGTGCAGATCTCTTTATTGTTGTTGTTTGGCCAGACACACACCCGCCTGGAGACTGGAATCTAGTCAGCGTTATCAAGCCTGTCCCTGATTATTCGCAAGGCTGATATGAGGTCATGCCAGGCCTGATAGGCCGCACGAAAAATATCTCTGATGCCCACTTCCCAGGCGCAATGGAAAGCCTAGAATGAGCGGCCGCACCTGCCCCCCTCCTCCCATTAAATCCCTCGGTTAAAGTTCATGTCCGAAGTCAGCCCCTGCCTGAATTGCGGTGCCTGCTGTTCATATTTTCGTGTGTCTTTCTTTTGGGGTGAATGTGCGACGGCCGGGGGTACGGTGCCCGATGAGCTGGTCAGCAGTATCAGCCCCAGCCGGGTGGCCATGCTCGGCACCGACTGCAAATCGGTGCGCTGTACGGCGCTGGAGGGAGAGGTAGGCAAAGGCACTCGATGCTCAATCTATGAGCAGCGGTCCAGCACCTGCCGAGACTTCGAAGCGTCCTGGGCCGACGGTCAGCCGAATCCGGATTGCGATGCTGCCCGCGCAGCCTTTGGTCTGCCGTCGATCCAACCGCAGGCCATACTTGTGCCCCAGGACGTGACTCCAGCTCTTGCGCCCCAGCCTTAGAACTGGCGCTTTCTTACCAACCGCTTGCCGACCTGCGCACCATCACCCCGCCAAAGTCAACGCGCTGGGCTGAGGGCGCACAGAGCTGCGGTCTGCCAACACCGGATCGTTCCAATACCGGTGCGCAACACTGATCAAAACCACGCTGCAGGCGTTGAGCCGGTGGGGATTTGCGCTACTACCACCCCAATTGCAGTTACCGACCTACCCACTTTGCCATCATTGAGAGCACCAAAATGATGCACAAATAAACGTCATGCCTTTTCCTGGATCAATACCCATGGCGCCACCACCACCGCCCACAACGGCGGATCGCGCTCCAGCAGGTCCAGAGCCTTTGATTCAGAGACCTTGCCGACCTCGCCGCTGGCAAGCCAGGCAACCACTTGGGGCTCAGCGTTTTCAGCGAACGCCTGCGCAACGGCGATCAAATCCTGCGTTGGCTCGACCCACAACAGGGCACCCTTTGCAAAGAACGGTTGCAATTCTTTCCAGGTGATTGAAGCCGTTTCGCCAAGCAGTTTGGCATAGAGGGTGCTAGGTTCTTGCGTCATGGGTTTCACCGTTTGGAAAATCGGCATCATGATAGCGCCGCGTTTCCAGCGAACAAACCCGGATTCAAGTGATTGATTGCAGAGAACTTCGCTCAGGCCGATAGATTGAACGGTCCGGTTCGTCGATCGACCGGCTTGATTGTGTATCTTTCTTTCGATTAAGCGACATCAACAGGTTTTGCCCCCCGCAGCCCGCTTTTCAAGCGCTCGACCGGCGCTCTAAACTGTTCCGGTACAGTTGCTGGGGGATGGCCTGGATAAATCAATCCGGTCCTGCAGCTTTTGGCCGTCAGGATTATAAAAACTACAACGCAAGAGTGGAGCATCATGACTAAGGGTATCAATCAGATTTCCAAGCTGTTTGCCGCATTGGTTCTGGCGGGGGTTGCCAGCCATTCATTCGCAGCTGACACCATCAAGATCGGCATCGCCGGCCCTAAAACCGGTGCTGTTGCCCAATACGGCGACATGCAGTTCAGCGGCGCGAAAATGGCCATCGCTGACATCAACGCCAAAGGCGGCGTCGATGGCAAGCAGCTTGAAGCCGTCGAGTACGACGATGCCTGTGACCCTAAACAAGCGGTCGCGATCGCCAACAAAGTGGTCAACGACGGCGTGAAATTCGTGGTCGGCCACCTGTGCTCCAGCTCCACTCAGCCTGCGTCCGACATCTACGAAGACGAAGGCATCATCATGATCACCCCGGCTGCCACCAGCCCGGAAATCACCAAGCGTGGCTACAAGATGGTGTTCCGCACCATCGGCCTGGACAGCGCTCAGGGCCCGGCTGCTGGCGAATACATCGCCAAGCAGGTCAAGCCGAAAATCGTTGCGGTCATCCACGACAAACAGCAATACGGTGAAGGCATCGCCACTGCCGTTAAACAGACCCTTGAAAAAGATGGCGTGAAAGTCGCCCTGTTCGAAGGCATCAACGCCGGCGACAAGGACTTCTCCTCGCTGATCGCCAAGATGAAGCAAGCCAACGTCGACTTCGTCTACTACGGCGGCTACCACCCTGAGCTGGGCCTGATCCTGCGCCAGGCTCAGGAGAAAGGCCTGAAAGCCGGCTTCATGGGTCCGGAAGGCGTGGGTAACGCCTCCATCTCGCAGATCGCCCAGGACGCTTCCGAAGGCCTGCTGGTGACCTTGCCCAAATCCTTCGACCAGGATCCAGCCAACAAGGCACTGGTAGAAGAGTTCAAGGCCAAGAAAGAAGACCCGAGCGGTCCGTTCGTGTTCCCGGCCTACGCCGCTGTTGAAGTGATCGCCGGCGGTATCACCGCAGCCAAGACCCAAGACACCGCCAAAGTGGCCGCCGCCATCCGCGCTGGCACCTTCAAGACCCCTACCGGCGATCTGTCTTTCGACGACAAGGGTGACCTCAAGGACTTCAAATTCGTCGTTTACACCTGGCACAAAGATGGTAGCAAGACTGAAGCCCCTGTGAAGTAATCACACGCTTGATGTTGACCCAGAGCCCACTGCAACCGCAGTGGGCTTTGTTTTACGGGGGCTGCGGACTTCACAAGAGTCCCGATGCCCTGAACATCTTGAAACCGCACCAGTGAATCACTGGGCTCGTGCCGAACGCGGACGTAGATCACGACGCGCGAGCGGGAAAATGACTTCACCAGTGAAACACCAGGCAGGTTTTTAGGAGCACACAGCAATGCCGATAGACATCTATCACTTTCTTCAACAGCTGGTTAATGGCTTGACCATTGGCAGCACATACGCCTTGATTGCCATCGGCTATACCATGGTCTACGGCATCATCGGCATGATCAACTTCGCCCACGGCGAGGTGTACATGATCGGCTCGTACGTGGCGTTCATCGCCCTGGCCGGCCTGACCATGCTGGGCCTGGACAGCCTGCCGTTGCTGATCACCGCGGCGTTCGTCGCCAGTATCGTGGTGACCAGCGCCTATGGTTATGCCATCGAACGGGTTGCCTACCGTCCGTTGCGCGGCAGCAACCGTCTGATCCCTCTGATTTCCGCCATTGGCATGTCGATTTTCCTGCAGAACACCGTGCTGTTGTCGCAGGACTCCAAAGACAAGTCGATCCCCAACCTGATCCCTGGCAACTTCGTGTTCGGCCCTGGCAGCACCCATGAAGTGGTGATCTCGTACATGCAGATCCTGATCTTCATCGTCACGCTGGTGGCCATGCTCGGCCTGACCTGGTTCATCTCCCGCTCCCGCCTGGGCCGCGCCTGCCGCGCCTGTGCCGAAGACATCAAGATGGCCAACCTGCTGGGCATCAATACCAACAACATCATCGCCCTGACCTTCGTCATCGGCGCCGCGCTGGCGGCGGTCGCTGCGGTATTGCTGAGCATGCAGTACGGCGTGATCAACCCCAACTCGGGTTTCCTGGTCGGCATCAAGGCCTTTACCGCAGCGGTACTGGGCGGTATCGGCAGTATCCCGGGCGCGATGCTCGGTGGTCTGGTGCTGGGTGTGGCTGAAGCGTTCGGCGCCGACATCTTCGGCGACCAGTACAAGGATGTGGTGGCGTTCGGTCTTCTCGTATTGGTGTTGTTGTTCCGGCCAACCGGCCTGCTCGGCCGTCCGGAGGTTGAAAAAGTATGACCAGGAATCTCAAATCGGCCCTCTTCAGTGCAGTACTGGTACTGGCCGTCGCCTACCCGATTCTCGGGCTCAAACTGGACATCGTCGGGGTCAACCTGGCGGTCGTCGGTGCCAGCACCAGCACCGTGCTGGTGATCTTCGCCGCCGCCCTGCTGATGTTCCTGCGCGTTCTGTTTAACGAGCCGATCAGCGCCATGTGGCGCTCGCGCCCGCAAAAGCAGCTGGTGTCGGACAAGGCCAGCAACTTCCTGACCCTGCCTTCTACACAGCGCTGGTTCCTCGGTGCAATCGTCGTCGCCGCCCTGATCTGGCCGTTCTTCGGCTCGCGCGGCGCGGTGGACATCGCGACCTTGATCCTGATCTACGTGATGCTCGGCCTGGGCCTGAACATCGTGGTGGGCCTGGCGGGCCTGCTGGACCTGGGCTACGTCGGTTTCTACGCCGTCGGTGCCTATACCTACGCCCTGCTGCAGCATTACTTCGGCTTCGGTTTCTGGATCTGCCTGCCGCTGGCGGGGCTGGCTTCTGCCACGTTCGGCTTCCTGCTGGGCTTTCCGGTGCTGCGACTGCGCGGTGACTACCTGGCCATCGTCACGCTGGGCTTCGGGGAAATCATCCGTCTGTTCCTGCGTAACCTGACCGACCTGACCGGTGGCCCGAACGGCATCAGCAACATCGAAAAGCCCACGCTGTTCGGCCTGAGCTTTGAACGCAAGGCCGCCGAAGGGATGCAGACCTTTCACGAATACTTCGGCCTGCCATACAACTCGATCAACAAGGTGATCTTTCTCTACCTGATCGCCCTGCTGATGGCGCTGGCTGCCTTGTTCGTCATCAACCGCCTGCTGCGCATGCCGATCGGCCGTGCCTGGGAAGCGCTGCGCGAAGACGAAATCGCCTGCCGTGCACTGGGTCTGAACCCGACCATCATCAAGCTTTCAGCCTTTACCCTGGGCGCAGCGTTCGCCGGTTTCGCCGGCAGCTTCTTCGCCGCGCGCCAGGGCCTGATCACTCCCGAGTCGTTCACCTTCCTTGAGTCGGCGATCATTCTCGCCATCGTGGTACTGGGCGGCATGGGCTCGCAACTGGGTGTGATCCTGGCGGCGGTGGTGATGATCCTGCTGCCAGAACTGCTTCGCGAATTCAGCGAATACCGGATGTTGGGCTTCGGCGCCTTGATGGTGCTGATGATGATCTGGCGTCCTCAGGGCTTCCTGCCGATGCAGCGTCCCGTCATGAAACTCAAGGGGGAGCGCTGATGAGCCGTCCAATTCTGCAAGCCTCGGGCTTGAGCATGCGCTTTGGCGGCCTGTTGGCGGTCAATGGTGTGGGCCTGACTGTCAACGAGAAGCAGGTCGTGTCGATGATCGGCCCCAACGGCGCCGGCAAGACCACGGTCTTCAACTGCCTGACCGGTTTCTACAAGCCAACGGCGGGCACCATCCTGCTCGACGGCGAACCGATTCAGGGCCTGGCCGGTCACGAGATTGCCCGCAAGGGCGTGGTACGGACCTTCCAGAACGTGCGCCTGTTCAAGGAAATGACCGCTGTGGAGAACCTGCTGGTTGCCCAGCATCGCCACCTCAACACCAACTTCCTGTCCGGCCTGTTCAAGACCCCGTCGTACCGCAGGAGCGAGCGCGAGGCCATGGAATACGCCGAGCACTGGCTCGAAGCGGTCGACCTCAAGGCTTTCGCCAATCGCCCCGCCGGCACCCTGGCCTACGGTCAGCAACGTCGCCTGGAAATCGCTCGCTGCATGATGACGCGCCCGCGCATCCTCATGCTCGATGAACCTGCGGCGGGCCTGAACCCCAAGGAAACCGAGGACCTCAAGGCGCTGATTGGCGTGTTGCGCAACGATCACAACGCCACCGTGCTGCTGATCGAACACGACATGAAGCTGGTCATGAGCATTTCCGACCACATCGTGGTGATCAACCAGGGCACGCCTCTGGCTGACGGCACGCCCGAGCAGATCCGTGACAATCCTGAAGTGATCAAAGCCTACCTGGGGGAAGCGTAAATGCTGCAGTTCGACAACGTTTCCACCTTCTACGGCAAGATCCAGGCCCTGCATGGCGTCAGCATCGATGTCAAACAGGGTGAGATCGTCACCCTGATCGGCGCCAATGGGGCAGGAAAATCGACCCTGCTGATGACCCTGTGCGGCTCGCCGCGCGCCCACAGCGGCAGCATTCGGTACCTGGGTGAAGAGCTAGTGGGCCTGGAGTCCTCGGTGATCATGCGCAAGAGCATCGCGGTGGTGCCGGAAGGCCGCCGCGTGTTCGCCCGCCTGACCGTTGAAGAAAACCTGGCCATGGGCGGTTTCTTCACCGACAAGGGCGACTATCAGGAGCAGATGGACAAGGTTCTGGCACTCTTCCCGCGCCTGAAGGAACGCTTCAATCAGCGCGGCGGCACCATGTCCGGCGGCGAACAGCAGATGCTCGCCATCGGCCGCGCGCTGATGAGCAAGCCCAAGCTGTTGCTGCTTGACGAACCTTCACTGGGTCTTGCGCCGATCATCATTCAGCAGATCTTCGAGATCGTCGAACAGCTGCGCCGTGATGGCGTGACCGTGTTCCTGGTGGAGCAGAACGCCAACCAGGCGCTGAAAGTCGCCGATCGTGCCTATGTTCTGGAAAACGGTCGAGTGGTGATGCAGGGCTCCGGCGCCGATCTGCTGGTCGATCCGAAAGTGCGGGATGCTTATTTGGGTGGATGAGGGCTGATCGGCGTATTCCCTCTGTAACAGCGCGGCTTGCCGCGGTGGCTTACGCAAGATCGCCACCGCAGCCAAGCCGGACTGCTAAAGGATTGCGCAAGACAATAAAAAATGGCCCCTCTTCGGGCCATTTTTTTATGTGCGATTCAAAGCTTTTCCAACGCCGCCGTACTGCGTTCGAACCACTCGGTGAGGTAATCGGCCATGACCTTGATCCGCCTGGGCAGGTGCCCTTCGAAGGGATGGACCAGAAACAGCGACGACACCGGCGTCTGGTAGTCGCGCAACAGCCATTGCAGGCTGCCGTCGTTGAGTTCGTTGTGGACCATGTAGGACGGCAGGCGTGCGATACCGGCGCCGACCATCGCGGCCTTTTTCAGCAGGCCGTAGTGATTGCTGGCAAACGTGCCGCGCACATTCACCCGGGTCAATTCGTGCTTCTGGTGATACACCCAGGTCTCACGGCCGCTGTAATGGCTGTTGAGCAGGCACCGGTGTACTCGCAGCGCCTCGGGCGTCTGCGGCTTGCCGTGAAGGGCCAGATACTCCGCACTGGCGCAGGTCAGTTCCTGCAATGACAGCAGCGGCTTGGCCACCAGTCGCTCATCGACGCCGACGCTGGAGCGGATCCCCAGGTCGAAACCGTCACGGCGCATGTCGCGAAAATGGTTGTTCAGGTCCAGTTCGACCTGCACGTCCGGGTAGCGGGTGGAAAACTCGGTCAGCAGTCCTTCGAAAAACGTCTCGCCCAGCGACACCGGCACGGTCAGGCGCACCGTCCCGACCAGGCTTTCGCTCAGGTAAGCCATGGCATCACGCACACGATCTCGCTGCGCTAGGAGGGCGCGGGCTTCCGGCAGCAGGATCGCGCCGGCCGAGGTCAGGGTCAGGCTGCGTGTGGTGCGATGCAGCAGCGTGACGCCGTAGCTCTTTTCCAGCTTGCTGATGCGCTTGGACAGCTGACTGGTACTGGTGTCCAGCCATTGCGCCGCCAAGGTGAAGCTGTTGGCTTCAACCAGCATGGCAAATGCCGCCAGATCGTCCATTTCGCTCATGATTGTTTCCTTATCGGCAAACCGGGATTGCCGTTTAGCCCATTTATCCGTGGGAAGACGCGACTCACACTGAGCGCCTGATCCATTAACGGAAGGACTGCACCGTGAAAATTCTATTGATTGGCGCTGGCGGAACCATCGGTTCGGCGATCGAGAGGGAATTGGCGCCGCGCCATGACATCGTTCGCATCGGCCGTAACAGCGGTGACGAGCATGTCGATATTAGTGACAGCGCATCGATCCGCAAACTGTTCGAACGAACAGGTCCTTTCGACGCATTGGTCTGCGCCGCCGGCAACGTGACCTTTGCCCCGCTGGCGCAGATGAACGAGGAATCGTTCGCCCTCGGGCTGCGTGACAAGCTCATGGGCCAGGTCAATCTGCTGCTGATCGGTCGCGAATTCGCCAACGATGGCGCCTCGTTTACCTTCACCACCGGCATAACCAGTCATGACCCGATCCGCACTGGCGCTTCGGCAAGCCTGGTCAACGGCGCCATCGATGCATTCGTCTGCGCAGCGGCCATCGAGATGCCGCGTGGCATGCGGGTCAACTCGGTCAGCCCCAACGTGCTGCTCGAAGCCATGGGCAGCTACGCGCCCTACTTTCGCGGCTTCAAGCCTGTGTCGGGGGCCGATGTGGCACTGGCATACGCAAAAAGCGTCGAAGGCCTGCAGACCGGGCAGACCTATCACGTTGGCTAATCGCCTCTTGTGATGCGCGAGCAGCCTGAGTAACGTGGCGGCACTTGTCTGGAGACCGCCACATGTTCGCTGTTCGTACCGTCCTGATGTTTGCCCTGCTGCCCGTGTTCGCGGGCTGCCAGTTGATGTCCCCACAATCGGCTGACAGCAAGGTGTCCACTGCCGGCATGATTCGCATGCAAGGCACCCTCAGCGGCGACGCCGGCAAACTGTTCCTGCAGCCGTGCAACGAGCAGCGCCGCTACGCGGTGATCGACAGCGGCAACACGGGCATCCTTCAGGAAGCCGCCTCGGTCGTGGACAAAAGCGGCAAGGCCTTTGCCGACGTGCGCGGCAACTTCGTCGCCAGCAAGGCCCAGGGCAGCGATGGCCAGGCCGATGTCTACGAGCTGTACCGGGTCGAGCGCCCGAGCGGCGCCTGCGAAGATCCCAACTTCAAGCGCCTGACCATCCATGCCAGCGGCAACGGGCCGAAATGGAACCTCAATGCCAGCGGCAAGGGCATGGTCCTGGAGCGTGAAGGTCAGCAGCCTTTCGCCGTGCCGTACATGGAAGAGCAGATGCCCGAAGGCCGCTTCAACCTGATCACCGATGCCAACGATCAACACGTGGAACTGTATGTCGCACCCCAGCGCTGCGTCGATCCAGTGAACGGTTCGGTGCAGCACCTGACCGCCGAATTGCGGGTCAATGGCCAGGTTCAGCGCGGTTGCGCGTACTTCGGGGCAATGCGTAACGACTGAACACCCCCGGCCGAGCTGAACGTTCTGTAGCAGTCCGGCTTGCCGGCGGTAGCGACTTCAATGACGCCACCGCCGGCAAGCCGGACTGCTACGGATCCGCGCACGTTTCTCCCTTTCGACACCGCTTGGCCCTCGATGTGGCTTATAATCGCCGGTTCTTGTAGCGCTGCCGGGCAGATCCTGCGGCCCGAAACCGGACCTTTCAATGTTACGAATCACCGAACTCAAACTGCCGTTGGACCACGCGGACGAAGCCCTGCGCCCCGCGCTCGTGCAACGCCTGGGCATCGACGCCGACGAGCTGCTGGATTTCACCCTGTTCAAGCGCAGCTACGACGCGCGCAAGAAATCCACCGAACTGCAGTTCATCTACACCATCGACTTTCAGGTGCGCGACGAAGCCGCCCTGCTCACGCGCCTGAGCCACGACAAACATCTGTGCCAGGCACCGGACGTCAGCTATAAAGTCGTCGGTCACGCCCCTGTCGATCTGAGCGAGCGTCCTCTGGTCGTCGGCTTTGGCCCGTGCGGTATTTTCGCCGGCTTGCTGCTGGCACAGATGGGTTTCAAACCGATCATTCTCGAGCGCGGCAAGGAAGTTCGCCAGCGCACCAAGGACACCTGGGGCCTGTGGCGCAAGAATGTGCTCAACCCCGAATCCAACGTGCAGTTCGGTGAGGGCGGTGCCGGCACCTTTTCCGATGGCAAACTCTACAGCCAGATCAAGGACCCTAAATTCCACGGTCGCAAAGTGCTGCACGAGTTCGTCAAGGCCGGCGCGCCGGAAGAAATCCTGTACGTCAGCAAGCCGCACATCGGCACATTCCGCCTCACCGGCGTAGTGGAGAACATGCGCCAGCAGATTGAAGCGCTGGGTGGCGAAGTGCGCTTCGAGCAACGGGTCACCGACGTACTGATCGACGACGGTCAGATGCAGGGTGTGGTGCTCGACAGCGGCGAGCGGATTGAATCACGCCACGTGATTCTGGCGCTGGGCCACAGTGCCCGGGATACCTTCCGCATGCTTCACGGGCGCGGCGTTTACATGGAAGCCAAGCCGTTCTCGGTAGGTTTCCGTATCGAACACCCACAAGGGCTGATCGACCGCGCACGGCTCGGCAAATATGCAGGTCATCCGAAGCTTGGCGCCGCTGACTACAAATTGGTGCATCACGCGAAGAATGGCCGTTCGGTGTACAGCTTCTGCATGTGCCCAGGCGGCACGGTGGTCGCCGCGACCTCGGAGCCAAACCGGGTAGTCACCAATGGCATGAGCCAGTATTCGCGCAACGAGCGCAACGCCAACTCCGGCATCGTCGTCGGCATCACCCCGGACGAAGACTACCCTGGCGGACCGCTGGCAGGCATCGAGTTGCAGGAACGTCTGGAATCCCACGCCTACATCATGGGTGGGGAGAACTACGAAGCACCGGCGCAACTGGTGGGCGATTTCGTTGCAGGCAAAGCCTCCACGGAACTGGGTAGCGTAGAACCTTCCTACAAACCGGGGGTGAAGCTCACGGACCTGGCCGACGCCCTGCCCGCCTTCGCCATCGAAGCCATTCGCGAAGCACTGCCAGCCTTCGACAAGCAGATCAAGGGCTTCTTCCAGCACGACGCCGTGCTCACGGGCATCGAAACCCGTACCTCCTCGCCACTGCGCATCACGCGCGGTGCCGACATGCAGAGCCTCAATGTGCGCGGCCTGTTCCCCGCCGGTGAAGGCGCAGGCTATGCCGGCGGCATCATGTCGGCGGGCGTGGACGGCATTCGCATTGCCGAAGCGCTGGCCAGAAGCATGTTGGGAATTGTCGAGTAATGCTCAACCTGTAGCAGTCCGGCTTGCCAGGTGTAGCGATTGTAAGCACGCTTCCCCCGGCAGGCTGAACTCACCAGAGCCACAGAGATTCGAGAACATTCCTACACCCCAAGTAGAATAAGCCCTGTAGCACTTTGTTACGAAAATTCGCGATACTTTGTATACAGGTTTCCGCTCACTTTTTTATAACCAAATCGTATATAACTTTTGTTTTCAGAAATAAGCAACCGGGTTAGGGTGTCGCTCCTTTTGCGCATGTCCATGGAGAGTGCCCTTGCCCGTACGCAACTCATTCAAACGTTTCTTCCAGCTCGAAGCGGCGGGCGGCCTGCTCCTGATAGCCGCTGCCGCCCTCGCCCTGCTCATCAACAACTCGCCGTTGGCATGGCTGTATAACGGCTTGCTTGAAGTACCCGTAGTGGCGCAGATCGGCGCCCTGCAGATCGCCAAGCCCCTGCTGTTGTGGATCAACGACGGCCTGATGGCGATGTTCTTCCTGCTCGTGGGCCTGGAGGTCAAGCGGGAAGTCATTCAGGGCCACTTGTCCAGGCCGTCGCAGATCGTCCTGCCGGGCGCGGCCGCGATCGGCGGAATGGTGGTGCCGGCTTTGTTTTTCTGGGCCCTGAACAAACAGGATCCCGCCGCCGTGGGCGGTTGGGCGATCCCCATGGCCACCGATATCGCCTTCGCCCTCGGTGTCCTGGCGCTGCTCGGAAAGCGCGTGCCGGTATCGCTCAAGCTGTTCCTGATGACCCTTGCCATCATTGATGACCTTGGCGCGATCATCGTCATCGCCGTGTTTTATTCAGGCGAACTGTCGAGCCTGTCGCTGGCCCTGGCCGCCACCTCGATCGTTGCGCTGATCGCCATGAACCGGCTGGGGGTAGTGAAGCCGGCGCCCTATCTGCTGATCGGTCTGGTGCTCTGGGTCTGCGTGCTCAAGAGCGGCGTGCACGCAACGCTGGCCGGCGTAGTGCTGGCGTTCTGCATTCCACTGAAGACCCCCAAGGGCGTCGACTCACCGTTACAGCGACTCGAGCACGCGCTGCACCCTTGGGTCGCCTACGGCATCCTGCCGCTGTTCGCGTTTGCCAATGCCGGAGTTTCGCTGAGCGGCGTGACAGCAGACAGCTTCACCCATCACGTGCCCATGGGCATCGCTTTGGGCCTGCTGCTGGGCAAGACGATCGGGGTATTCGGTCTGACCTGGCTGGCTATCAAGACCGGCATGGCCGCGCTGCCCACAGGGGCGAACTGGGGTCAGGTGCTAGGCGTGTCGATCCTGTGTGGCATTGGCTTCACCATGAGCCTGTTTGTAGGCTCGCTGGCATTCGTGCCCGGGCAGAGCGAATTTGCCGGCATGGACAGAATGGGCATTCTGACCGGCTCGATCCTCGCGGCGCTGATCGGCTACGCCATCACGGCAACAGCCAGCCGCAACAGGGCGCAACCCGTTCGCTGACGGCCATTACAGCCGGGCGCGAGGCCTTGAGGCGCAATGCAAAACGCCCCGAAAATCGGGGCGTTTTGTTTGTTAACGGTACTACATCAGAACCTTCCGGATCAGCTCAGGCGACTCAGTGGGTGACACGGCTGGTACCGTTGACGGTCATGATGCGCACGCGCTCACCCACCCGGAAGATCTCGTTTTCCTGAACTTCCTGCACATAGGCGCGCATGGTGCCGTCGTCTTCACGCACGGTCACTTCAACACCCTGGGTGCGGGTCAGGCCACCTTCAGCCGCCGAACCCAGCAAGCCACCGGCAACTGCACCGATGACCGCGGTGACGATGCTGCCGCGTCCGCCGCCAATCGCACTACCGCCCACGCCACCGACAATTGCACCGGCACCCGCGCCGATCGGGGTTTTCGTACCTTCGATCTTCACAGGACGCAGCGATTCGATTGTGCCCAGGCGAACGGTCTGCACCTGGCGAGCTTCATCGCGCGAATAAGAGTCGCCGGTCAGGCTTGAAGTACAGCCGCCAAGGGTCAATGCCATGGCGGTGAACGACGCAACCAGCAGAACAGACTTACGCATAACATTCTTCTCCAGAGGAACAGGTTGCCATTAGACTCCGCCGCAGCAAGCGGTGTCACGGCCCTGTACCGATAATTTACGTTGATTCAGGCGTCATACAGCCAGCCGCCATGTCTCTGAGTATGGACGACGGTTCGCGCGATTGATTCAAAGAAATACCGCTTCGCGTGTCAGGCGATCAGGGTGCCAGACGCTCGCGAATCCACTGGGTGTCCAGCAGACGGTAGTTGAGGCGATCATGCAGCCGACTTGAACGTCCTTGCCAGAATTCGATGCGGTCCGGGATCAGGCGATAACCGCCCCAGTGATCCGGGCAATCGGGTTGGGTCTGGCTGAACCGTTGTTCGGTGGCCTTGAGCAGCCCTTCAAGCTCGGCCCGATCAGCGATCACCCGGCTTTGCGGTGATGCCCAGGCGCCCAGGCGGCTGCCCAGCGGACGAACCTGGAAATAAGCGTCGGACTCTTCAGGACTGACCTTGGTCACCCGACCTTCGATGCGTACCTGACGCTCCAGCGTCGGCCAGAAAAAGGTCATCGCAGCGAAAGGCCGCACAACCAGTTGCTGACCCTTGGCGCTCTCGTAGTTGCTGAAGAAGGTGAAACCCTGGGCATCCACGCCCTTGAGCAGCAGGACGCGGCAGTGCGGGCGGCCATCGGCATCGACAGTCGCCAGCGTCATGGCGTTGGCTTCGACCGGGACCTGCTCGGTCTTCACCGCCTCCTCGAACCATTGATGGAACAACGCAAAAGGTTCTTGCGGTGCCTGCGATTCGGTCAAACCTTCGCGAGCGTAATCACGACGCATATCAGCCAGACGCTGGCTCATCACTGCCTTCCTTAATCGAAATCCGTGAGCGGGATAGCGATATTAACCTCAGTTGTTGCTGGCTTGCGCATCGGCTGCAGGTTTCTTGGCCGCGGCCTTGGCGGGCGTGGCTTTCGCCTTGGCAGGTACAGCTTTCTTGGCCGGGGCCTTTTTCGCTGCAGGCACCTTGGCCGGGGCGGCTTTCTTGGCAGGCGCTGCGGATTTGGCCGGCGCCGCCTTGGTGGCCGGAGCGGGCGCTACAGCCGGTTTTGCCTCCTGGATGGCAACCAGCGTCGGTGCCGGCGGCAGGTTGTACTTGGCCATCAACGCAACCATGGTGTCCTGCGGCGTCATGATGATTTCCACGCGACGGTTCAGCGCACGTCCCGGGGCGCTATCGCTGGCGGCACGCGGCATCACCGCACCCATGCCGCGAAGGTTGAGACGATTACGCTCCAAGCCGCTGAGGCGGAAAATCGCTGCTACCGACTGCGCGCGTTGCTGGCTGATTTTCAGGTTGGCGTCGCTGGCGACGTCGCTGTGACCCAGGACCAGGACGGCGGTTTTCTGATCGCCTTCCACGGCTTTGGCCATGCGGGTGATGGGACCAAGATTGACCGGCAGCAGCATTTCCGGACGGTCCGGGTTGAAGGTGCTGTCCACCGGCGCGGTGACGACCAGCACATCTTCTCGGCGCTCGAGTTCGAACTTGCTGTCCTTGATGGCTTCACGCATCCGTGGCTCATACAGGTCCAGCCAGGCCTGGGTCACTTTTGGATCGACCTTGGGGACTGCCGGCGCTGCATCTTTGGTCGCTACACCGGCACCGAACGGCCACCACCATTTAGTGCCGTCATCAGCCTTGGCCACAGCAGGTTTGGCGGCAGGCTGGGTCGCTGCCAGCTCGGGTTTCTTCTCGGTGGCGCCGTGGTCGGAACCGAACGGCCAGTACCAGTGAGTACCGTTTTGCGCTTCGGTCTTGGCCACTTCGGCGGCGGCCGGGCTGAGGGCAGGTTTTACCGCAGCTGCGTCATCGCTTTTGGCCGAGCCGAACGACCACCAGTGGTCGTTGCTGGCAGATTGATCCTGGGGAGTTTGTGCGCAGCCGGTGACGGCAAGACACAGAGCAAATGCGAGGCTTTTATTGGCAGACATGGTGACTCACACAAATAATTGATCAGAAAATGAACGAAGCAGCGCCCATATAACACGCATAAACGCCAAGTTGGAAAAGGAAACTGCCCTACGGTTCCGATATGGGCGGTTTAACTGACAGTCGGTAGAACAAGCACTTATCAGCGATAGTTATTGCAAACACTCACCAAGCACTCGAACCAGACCCTGGGCGCGGGGATCCATCAGCACGTAGGGACCCAACGTGTTGGTGACAAAGCCAAACGCCACTTCGCGTTCGGGATCGGCAAAACCGACCGACCCTCCCGCCCCCGGATGACCGAACGATTTCCCCCCCAGACCAAAGGTCGCGTTAGGCACGCTTGGCTGGTCGAGCATGCAGCCAAGACCAAAACGGGTCCGCGTCAGCAGCGTCTTGTCCTGACCGATACTGTGTTCGCGGGTCAGCTCGTTGATCAGATCGGCATCGAGCAGGCTGCCATCGAGCAGCGCGCTATAGAAACCGGCCAGGCTGCGGGCGTTGCCGTGGCCATTGGCGGCAGGTTGCTGCATGCGCCGCCACTCGGGCTTGTTGGTGCTGGTCATGATCGAAGGCGGGTTGGTGAAGGCCCGTGCGGTCATTGAGGCAGGTTCGCGCATCGTTGCCTGCAACAGGCGCCGCGCCGCTTCATCGCCGACATGGCCCTTGCCACGGGCGATGTGCGCAACACGATGAAACTCCTCGTCGGGCAGACCGACATGAAAGTCCAGCCCCAGCGGGCGTGAGATGCGCGCAGCGATGGACTCGCCCGGCCCGCGACCATCGGCGCGGCGGATCAATTCTCCGACCAGCCAGCCGTAGGTGATGGCGGCGTACCCATGGCCCTGCCCCGGCGTCCACCACGGCTCTTCGGCCGCCAGCGCGTCGGTCATCGCCTGCCAGTCGTAGAGCGCCTCGGCAGGCAGCATGTCGCGAATCGCTGGCAGACCGGCTTGATGGCAGAGCAACTGGCGCAATGTGATGGACTGCTTGCCCGCCGCCGCGAACTCCGGCCACAGTTTGGCGACCGGCTCGTCCAGCTTCAGCTTGCCCTCCCCGACCAGTTGCAGGGCGGTGACCGCGGTGAACGTCTTGGTGCAGGAGAACAGGTTGGCGATCGTGTCGCTGTGCCAGGCTTCGCTGCCGTCCTTGTCGGCCGTGCCGGCCCAGAGATCAAGCACGGTCTGCCCGCCAACCTGCACGCACAACGCCGCGCCGCGCTCTTGTGGATCATCGAACAGTGCGGCAAACGCCTCGCGCACGGCCTCGAATTGAAGCTCGAAGTGACCTTGAATCTGCACGGTTTGGCTCTCCGGTCGGGCTACAGAAAATGGCGTGCATTGTTCCAGCGATTGGCGGATTTGGGAACCGCATTGCGGTCTCGGGGTGATCACAAGACCGTGTGCGTGAGCTTGCTCGCGATCTGGACGGGCCAGACGGCATTGCAGCGCAGGCCGAAGGGCATCGCGAGCAAGCTCACTGCTACGGGTGCAGCGGCATCACTGGCCTCTGCCTAGCACCTCGACCACCTGGCCGTTGGCCTTACGTACCGCTTCGATGAATCCCTGATACGGCACATCGGTAATGCCCACCAGCCCCAGGTGGCCGTTTTCGCCATCGAGCAGACGTCCCGTGGCGGGCTGGTCCAGGTACTGGAACCAGTGCACGCCAACGATCGACGGCTCGTTCAAGGCGTTTTTCAGGAAATTCGCGTAGGCCGGCCCGCGGTCCTCTTCTCGGGCCACCTCCATCGCTCCGCCCCAGAACGGCCCTCGATCACGGGAGCCGAAGTGGAACTCACTGACCAGCACAGGTTTGTCGAGCACGCGCAGCTTGCTGAAATCCACCCCGTCCTGCGGTTTGGGCGTGTACAGGTTGAAACTCAGCACGTCACAGTATCGCGCGCACGCTTCGATGGCCTCTGGCGTGCTGATACCGAAACGCCCTCCCAACAGCAGCTGGTTCGGCGCATGCCATTTCAAAGCGTCGGAGATGGTCTTGAAATAGGTTTCGGCAAATACGCGCTGGAAATACTTGAAATCGTTTTCGATCTCCGGATGTGCGGGATTTGGCAACGGCGGCTCGAACCCCGGGTCTTCCATCAGCTCCCAGGCAGGCAGATCGATTCCCCAGGCTTTGGACAGCCCCTCCTGATTACGGTACTTGTCGCGCAATTGCTTGAGGAACGCGCGCTTGGCGGGCACGTCGGTGGTCAGCTTCAGCGTGCCGTATGCCAGCGCGTAACGCTCCTTCGGGTCATCGCCCGGTGCAGACCAGGCCAGCTCGTTATCGGCGAAGTACCCGATCAGGTAGGGATCGTCACGGTGATCGCGTGCCGCGATCGCCACAGCCCGCTCGGTGGCCATGGCAAAGCGCGGATCAAACGGATCAGGCATGCCGCCCCACCAATCGTGGCCGGTGCTGATGCTGACGTAATCGCCGACGATGGACAGCGGCAAGGTATAGGGCACGCGGCCCTTGTCGCCCAGCGCAGGTTCGCTCCAGTTGCCGATGGTGTTGAACCCCCAGGCCTGCAGACGCTGCAGGGTGTGATCGACCCAGCGCCTGGCGTCGACGTTGACGGGCTTGCATTGGGCAGGCAGTTCGGCGGCCGGAGGTTTTTCAGGCAATACGGCAGCGGTTTTCTGATCGGGCGACGCGTCGGCATCTGACGCTGGCGATGGGTCTTTTTCCTCGACCGCAGGCTCTGGCCTGACCACCTCCACGCACTTGGGTACGCCATAGGTGCGCTGCAAGTTGGCGCCATAGAAATCGAACCAGCGACCCTGATCGAACTGCCGATCCTTGTTGGCCCCAGTGCTGCGATCGTCATTGCCCTTGCCATAAAACGCTGCCGCAGGGTCATCATTGCCGGGCAGACCGGCAAACATCGACTCTCGCCCTTCTACGTAGGTCTGGCTGTCGTCTGCGGTGACCGCGTTGACGCCCAGCGAGTAGAACGGATGACCTTCCGGCGTCACCAGATACCAGCGATCATTGCGTTTCTCGGTGCGGAAGAAACCTTTGGCCTCGAACGTCGGACCTTTGAGCAGACCGCCGTATTTGTCGTGGGCGGGGCGATCCTTGAGCCAGGCCTTGAGTTGTTGCTGCTCCTTGCTGGCGAGCGTCTTCAACTGCTCGTCGCTGCTGATTTTCTCCGGCCACTTGCCTCGGGTGTATTGGCCGTAGCCATCGAGCAGGTTGCTGAAGGCGGCCTTTTGAATCGCGTCGCCTTCCTGCACGCCGAATTTTTCGATCAGCACGCTCTGCGCAACGTCGGGCCGGGACATCGATACCGTAACCGAAGTCACCTGTGTGGTATTCAACTCGCCTTCGGTACTGGCCAGCAGGACACGCTGCCCGTCGATACTCCACGGCATCGGTGGCCCCACGCGCATGCCCTGGCTCAGCGCTGAACTGGCAACCAGCGGCACGATCAACGTCTGGGCAGGGCCGGCGGGCAGGTCGATGCGGCTGGTCAGAGTCTTGCCGTCGCTGCTCTGGATTTTCACGTAAAGCGTCAGTGCCCAGTCCATTGCGCTCTGCAGGCGCAGGGTCATGGCAGTGTCAGCGCTCCAGTCCCAGACACCGGTTTGCGGTGTCAGGCGCAGACTCGGGCTGGCGGCGGGGTTGAAGGTCACGCGGCGCAGTACCTCGCCCTCGGCGGTCTGCTCGGCATTGGCCTGCGGCAGACTGGCATCCTGAGTGCTGATCTGCACCACATCGGCCGGACGCACGAAATTGAACAGCGTCTGCTGGCCGGTCGGCGCGGCATACACGGGGCCTGCGCACGCCAGGGCGAGAACGGCAGACAGTGAACGGCGAATCATGTGATCGGGTGCTCCTTGATCTCGGAAGCCGCCGCGCAGGTGTAACCCTGGCGGTCAGGCAGACCGAGATAAGACCCGATCACGCGCGTTTCATCCCCGGCAGGTCTCAGGAAATTTCGCGACGAAATGGCGGCAGCGCGTTGAGGATGGCTTTGCCGTAGCGCTGAGTGAGCACGCGACGGTCGAGCAACGTGATGATGCCGCGGTCCTGCTCGGTGCGCAGTAATCGTCCGCAGGCCTGGATCAGTCGCAACGACGCATCGGGCACGGCGATTTCCATGAACGGATTGCCGCCCCGGGCTTCGATCCACTCCGCCAGCGCGGCTTCCACCGGGTCATCGGGGACGGCGAAGGGGATCTTGGCGATGACCACGTGTTCGCAATAAGCGCCTGGCAGATCGACACCCTCGGCAAAGCTGGCCAGGCCGAACAGCACGCTTTCGTCTCCGCCATCGACTCGCGCCTTGTGCTTGTTGAGGGTTTCCTGTTTGGACAGGTTGCCCTGGATGAACACGCGCTTGCGCCAGTCGCGCTCCAGCCCGTCGAACACTTCCTGCATCTGCTTGCGCGACGAGAACAGCACCAGCGTTCCTTTGGAACCTTCCACGAGGCCCGGCAGCTCGCGAATGATTGCCGCTGTGTGTTCGGCGGCATTGCGCGGGTCGGCCTTGAGGTCCGGCACCCGCAGCACGCCAGCATCAGCGTGATGGAACGGGCTGGGCACCACGGCCGTTACCGCATCCCTGGGCAAGCCGGCGCGCATGCGGAAACGGTCGAACTTGCCCAGCGCGGTCAGCGTCGCCGACGTCACCAACGCCCCGTAGGCGACGTTCCACAGGTTGCGACGCAGCATTTCAGCGGCCAGGATCGGACTGGCATTGACCTCGATATCAAACAGCGAGCCGCTGTCGGCCAAGGTCAGCCAGCGCGCCATGGGCGGGCTGTTTTCCGGGTCTTCAGCGGTGAACGCGGTCCACAGCTCCCAATTGCCGTGGGCACGCGCCAGCAGGCTGCCGAACAGCGGATACCACTCCTCGGCCTGATGGCTGGCGATACCGATGCTGACCTCGCCATCCATGCCCTCCTTGAGCAGCTCGGTCAGCCGGGTGAACAGGTCATCGAGCCGGGCGAAGCCCTTTTTCAGCTCGATGCCCATTTCGCGCATATGCTCAGGCACCACGCCGCCAACGAACCGGTGGCGAGGACGCTCACGCCCTTCCATGTCTTCGCCGGCCTTGAAATCGGCCAGTTGCTCGCACGCGGTGAACATGAACTGCTGCTGTGTCTTGATCTCTCGCGCCAGCTCCGGCACTTGCTCGATCAACTTGCCCAGATCCCCGGGCAGCGGATGTTGCGCCAGCAACTTGGTGAGGTTCTTGGCGGTCTGTTCCAGCCAGTCAGCGGTGGAACGCAGGCGGCTGAAATGCGCGAAGTGACCAATGGCCTTGTCCGGCAGGTGGTGGCCCTCGTCGAACACGTAAAGGGTGTCGCGTGGATCGGGCAGGACCGCGCCGCCACCGAGCGCCAGGTCAGCCAGGACCATGTCGTGGTTGGTGACGATGACGTCGACTTTTCCCATGCCTTCGCGAGCCTTGTAGAAGGCGCACTGCTGAAAATTCGGACAATGGCGGTTGGTGCATTGACTGTGATCAGTGGTCAGCCGCGCCCAGTCCTGATCGGCCAGTTCCTGGGGCCAGCTGTCACGGTCGCCGTCCCACTTGTTGCCGGCGAGCTTCTCGATCATCGTGGTGAACAGCTTCTGGCTGGCTTCATCGACTTCGATCTTGAAGCCTTCTTCCTCGAAAAGCTGGGCGGTGGCGCTTTGCGCATTGCCTTCCTGCAACAGCATGTCGAGCTTGGACAGGCACATGTAGCGCCCGCGTCCCTTGGCCAGCGCGAAGGTAAAGTTCAAGCCGCTGTTGCGCATGAGGTCGGGCAGATCCTTGTAGACGATCTGCTCCTGCAGCGCCACGGTCGCGGTGGCGATCACCAGGCGCTTGCCTGCCGCCTTGGCCGTGGGAATCGCCGCAATGGCATACGCCACTGTCTTGCCGGTACCAGTCCCCGCCTCGACCGCGACCACCGCCGGGTCGCCCGAACGCCGGCCTTCCTCGTCGGTGTCCACATTCCCCAGCACCTTGGCCACCTCGGCGATCATCAAGCGCTGGCCGTAACGGGGCTTGAGGCTCTTGGCTTCGAGGAAACGCGAATAGGCGCCCTGAATCTGGGATTTGAGTTCGGTACTGATCATGGGCTGGGTCGTTGGCTCGGCGTCACAGGTGCTGAATTAAAGAGGTACTGGGTGAAAAAAGACAGAAAAACCGCTGGATATATCTTCAGTGGTTGCAGCGGGCGGCTATCATACCGCGCTAATTCTTTCTGCGCAGAACGGAGTTTTCGATGTCATCTGTAGCCTTTGTCTACGCCTTGCACGTGCTGGCGGCTGTCCTCTGGGTCGGAGGAATGTTTTTCGCGTGGATGATTCTGCGACCGGCGGTCATTGCCGCTCTGGAAGGACCCGCGCGTCTCAAACTGTGGCTGCAGGTGTTCCCGCGCTTTTTCGTCTGGGTGTGGGGCGTCGTGATCGTGCTGCCGGTGACCGGCATCGGCATGATCAACATCAACTTCAGTGGCTTTCAGACCGCGCCCCGTTACGTGCAGGTGATGATGGGGCTGTATGTGGTGATGGTGGCGTTGTTCTTGCGCATTTCTACGCTGAGCCTGCCGCAGTTGCGCAAGGCCGTGCAGGCTGAGCAATGGGCAGACGGCGCAGCGGCGCTCGGCGGAATTCGCCGACTGGTGGGGATCAATCTGATCGTGGGGATTGTGGTGGTGGCCATCGCGGCGGCGCGGCCGGGGTTTTGAGCATGCCGACACCACGGCACCTGTTGCAGCGCAGATATCTCTAGCAGCACGACTTGCCGGTGGTGGCGACTTCAAGGACGCCGCCGCCGGCAAGCCAGACTGCTACAACGTGTGGGACGTTCCTACAACTTGCGAACGTTTACCGACCCCGCAGGGCCGACTGCGCCGGACTGACCTTTCTCGCCGTTTTTGCCTGACTTGGCGCCATCGGTGCGGTAGACGACACATCCCTTGGACGCACCGCCCTTGCCGCCGCGGCCGCCTTCACCGCCAACGCCACCCGCGCCGCCCTGCACATTGACTTTTACGCGGTCATCGGCAAAACCCTGAGGCAGCTCCAGCCGCACCAACGCGCCAGGTGCACCGTCGCGGCCGTTGCCGCCATTGTCACCGTCGAAGCCACGGCTGGCCGATCCCCAGGTGCAGCCTGGCTCCTGGCCATTGCCGCCGTCCAGACCGACATAGCCCGGCGAGCCTGCGCCGCCTCGGGCATCGATGGACAGCAGGTCCGCATTCAGCTGCTCCACTCGCAGGTTCAGATTGCGACCCGGCAACGGGGCTTTTTCGAAAGTGCCCGGAGCGCCGCGTGCGGTGATCTGCGCACCGCTGCCCAGATCAGCGCGCTTGACCAGCAGTTTGAACGGCTCGGCACTGGGCACGACGGCGATTCGCGACTCATGGCCCATCACCAGTTGGCCGACCTGCACCTCGGTGAGCCCGGCGGGAATCAGCAAGGTGCCGTAATCCGCCACTTCCAGCCGGTCCAGCTGCAGGACGCTGGAATTGCTCGGCAAACGCATCAACGAATGGGAATTCACCGAAATGGTCTGCGCCATTACCCAGGGACTGCCTAGAGCCGAGAGCAGGCCCGCGGTGATCAGTAACGCTTTACGCATGGTGAACCTCTGCCTGGCGGCGACCGAAAGATTGCAGGTGGAAAATACCGAAGATCAGAATCTGCAAACGGTCGACCCAGGGATTTGAACGCCCCCGCAGGCTGCCGTTGAACAGAAACAGTTCCATCACATGGGTCAGCAACAAGAGGCTGCCCGCCAGTTTGATCAACATCTCGAAAGGAATCGGCAGGACCATGGCCTGGTTGACCAGCACCACTGCCCAGAAACCCAACGTCAAGACTTTCCCCAAGCCCCAAAACAACTTCATGACACGCCCCTGGTATTTTTTTATTTCTGCAGCGAAAAAACGCTCCGCGCACAGTACGGCGACGGGCATGACTATGCCAGAGGATCCATTCAAAAACCGCCGGTTTGATTTTTTTTTAGGGCAATCAGGGTACGGGCGCTGTTGAGCGGCAGCCGTATTGCTGATCAGGGTTGCGCCGCTCTTCCTGAATCGGCTTTCGCGCTGCTCACACCACTCAAACACGGCACTGGACGGTAGTAGCCGGCTTGCTGGCGAACGCGATGGGGCACTGACAGGTCCTTTGACTCAGACGCCTCATTCGCCAGCAATCGAGCTCCCACAAGTTCCGCGATCAGCCATTGATAGGGGTGTTGATCAAAAACCGCGCTCCAACGCCCCGCTTCAAAGAAAACCCCGGCACGATGGCCGGGGCTGTTTTCAAGCGCAACACTCAATCAACGATTGATCTTGATCTCCGTACGACGGTTCAGCGCGCGGCCTTCAGCAGTCTTGTTATCTGCTACAGGACGGCTCTCGCCATCACCTTCCACGGAAACGAAGGCACTGCGAGAAACACCGGCACCGACCAGATAATCGGTCACAGAGTGCGCACGTTTTTCCGACAGTTTCTGGTTATAGGCATCGCTGCCCACGCTGTCGGTGTGACCGCTGACATGCAACTGCACGTTGGACGCTTCGGTCTTGAGCTTGGTGGCGACCATGTCCAGTTGTTGCTTGTCGCCCGGGGTCAGGGTTGCCTTGTTGAACTCGAAGTGCACGTCACGGATGGTTATCGTTTCTTCTTTCGGAAGAACCACTGGAGCCGCCACTGGCTCTGGCGCCGGGGTCACGATCGGGCAACCGGTGGCATCGACCGGCGTGCCTTTGGGAGTATTGGGGCACTTGTCGACGCTGTTCAGTACGCCATCGCCATCATCATCGCCATCGCCATGAGCCCAGCAATACGCCCCCGCCATCACGCCCACCGCGCCACCCAGACCCGCCGCCACCGAGGCTGTCTGGAACGCGCCAATCGCCGCACCGGTGAGGACGCCGCCGGCAGCACACAGAGGCCAGTCGGTCTTTTGCAAGCCGGCACAGCCCGTCAATACACTGGTAACCAAAATCAGAGGTAACGCTGTCCGAATCATGCTCATACAGTTCTTCTCCTTTGGTATCGGCTAAAACCGACTGAATTGGAGTAAAGACGCCGCCGGGGCCGTTTGCCACCCTGAAATCGGGGGTTTTACGGGTTTTTAGCGTACGGATCGGCCTGTTCTTTTAGAAATAGCCTTTTGCCTTCACTCCGTACGCTTTGTCATGGCGACTCGTGAAAAAGTTCAAGCACTAGGCCGCGATGTTTGGGCAGGCTAACCTTGGAGGTTCAATTGAGGGATTTCGATGAGCGACAGTTTTTCCACCCGCACGCCGCAGCAAGCGCTGGCCGCCTTGCTTGATCGCTATGCACCCCAGCGTCTGCTGCTGATTGGCGCCGACAGTTTTCCCGCGCTGCAGGCCTTTGAGCAGGCACATCCGGACACCCAACTGTTCAAGGCAGCGCCTGGCCTGCTGCCCGCCGGGCTTGCCGCTCAGCGTTTCGATCTGGCACTGGTCGTCGATTGCCTGGAGCACATCCCCAAGCGCGAGGGCCTGGAGCTGCTGGGTGGCATCCGCAACCTCAACGCCAGCCGCATCGCGGTACTGGCCGACATGAAGGCTTGTGGCTGGCAAACGACCGATTTCTATTCGCTGGCGCTGCAAACCAGCGAACGCTTCGCCCGGGATGAGCAGGTGCTGACGCTTTACACCTACGACCTGCGCGAATACAAACAGGTACCGGACTGGCTGAACGCGAAGTTCTGGGCCAACCCGGAAAACTTTGGCAAATACTGGTGGTGAGAAACGCATCATGAGCAGTGCAACTTGTCCCTGCGGCAGCGGCAACCTTCTTCAAGGCTGTTGCGGCCGTTATCATGCAGGTCAGCCGGCACCCTGCGCCGAAGCCTTGATGCGCTCGCGCTACAGCGCGTACGTGCTGGGTCTGGTGGATTACCTGCTGGACACCACGCTGTCGGCGCAGAAGAGCAATCTGGATCGCGAATCGATCAGTCAGTGGAGTGCGCAGAGCACCTGGCTGGGGCTTGAGGTGGAAAGCGCCGAGCTGTTGGGCGGCAAGCCCGAGCACGCGTTCGTCACCTTTACCGCCCGCTGGCACGACGCAGGCGGCGAACACAGCCATCGGGAGCGCTCGGCATTCGTGCAGAACCAGGGCCGCTGGTACTTCATCGATCCGACCGTGCAACTCAAGGCCGGACGCAATGATGCCTGTCCGTGCGGCAGCGAGCAGAAATTCAAGAAGTGCTGCTCGGCCTACATGGCCTGAGCGCGGCGCTGCCCCTGTAGAAGTGAGCTTGCTGGCGAAAGCAGTTCGTCGACCAACGTCGGCGGCCCGAGGTAAGGCGAATCGCGAGCAAGCTCACTCCTACAACGTAAACAGCTCGACTCTACGCCAGCTTCAGATGCGAGATATCCGGCACGATCACGTGCTCGTCCGGCCTGGCCTGGCCGATGTCGGCGCCAGGCGGTGCCAGGCTCAGGCCGGAGAGGTCCAGACGAGGCGCAACCGCAGCCGCTTTCGGATCCTGCACATTCTTGCCCAGGTCAGAGAGGGTGTAATCCGGCGCCTGGACGTCAACAAACGCTGCCATGTAGACATCACGAGGTTCGAGCTTTGATGTCCGGCCGGGGCTGGTATCGCTGCGCGGGGCAATGCCGGGCGACGGCGAGCGGCGGGTCCAGGTGGGTTCATCGGGCGGCGGTGCCAGCTCGACCTCCTCGACTTCGATCTGCTCCTGCACCTGGACCTGTCCCGGCATTTCAATCACATCGGCTCGTGCCCCAGCGCGCTCGAGGGTTGCCCGGTATTTTTCGGCTGCGGCCTGATCAAGGTTATTTTTCAGTACCAGCCGCCGCCCGGAAAACAGCAGCGCGATGCGTTGCGCGTCAGCCTGAAACAGCTTTGCCAGGTTCGCCTGCACCCGGTCCAGCTGCGCACCCGTCACCAATTGGCCGGAAAAAACGATTTCGTATAGCTTCATGGGTCAATACTCCTTCGACACATCGGGTGAGTATGGCGCAGGCTCTGAGGAACAGCGAGTGGCCTTGAAACGGTCAATCGCCAATCACTTGCTAGACTGCAGCCCGACAGGGAGTGAACGAATGGTCTTTCAAGCACGTGTCACCAAATTGCTTTGCCTGTGCATGCTGCTGGGTTTGTCCGGGTGTTCGACCTGGATCACCGGCGGCTTCGACGACCCCGATGTCAAGCTGCTCAAGGTCGACGTGGTCAAGGCAAAACTGCTGCGCCAGGATTTCAAGCTGCGCTTTCGCGTCGATAACCCCAACGACTCCAGCCTGCTGGTGCGCGGCTTGCGTTACAAGATCCTGCTCAACGACATACTGCTCAGCGAAGGCGAGTCCAGCGACTGGTTCATCGTCAAGGCCAACAGCCACAAAAACTTCTCGGTGCCGGTACGGACCAACCTTTGGGAGCACCTCAAAGACATCTCGAGAATGCTCGGCAAGACCAGCCAGCCTATTCATTACCGCCTGGAAGGCAAGCTCAAGACCGGATTTTTATTCGGACACAGCGTGCGTATTGAGCGCAACGGCGAGATAATCCCCGGCGATTTAATTCCGGAGTAGCCCCATGAACCAGCAAGCCCACGTGCATGGCCCTGATTGCGACCACGATCACGACCACCACGACCATCATCATGACCACGGCCACGTCCATGGCCCGCATTGCAACCACGAACCTCAGGAGCCGGTGCGCAACGCGCTCAAGGACGTAGGTCGCAACGATCCCTGCCCATGCGGCAGCGACAAGAAATTCAAGAAGTGCCACGGCGCCTGATGGCCTGTCTGAAGTCGCGGCAAGCGCTGTAGCAGCGCGGTTTACCAGCGGTGGCACGCGCAGATCGCCACCGCCGGTGAGCCGTAATGCTACAGAGTCGATTTTTTGCAAACCTGCGGTCAGCCCCTGCAGAATATTTTCAAACATCCGCCATCTCGAAAAATCCTGAAATAAACTCCTGTCTCCCGCTTGCGTGGCGCCTGCCTGCTCTCTAACGTAGCGCGTTTCCAACGCATCCCCCCGCAGGAGCTACATCATGGCCTCGCCCGCCCTCTCATCCTTGATTCCCTGGTCGTCGAAACGGCGTCTGGGCGTCACCGCCGCCTTGATGGGCCTGTTGAGCCTCGCCGGCTGCCAGTTGAGTGGCGAAGACCGTGACAACCTGCCTCCAGCCAGTGGGGTCTTTGCGATCAAGGGACTGGCGCAGAACGTTTCCGTGCGCCGCAATAATCTGGGGATGCCGCTGATCGAGAGCAGCACTTTCCACGACGCGCTGTTTACCCTGGGCTACGTCCACGCCAGCGACCGTATCTCGCAAATGGTGCAGATGCGCTTGCTGGCCCAGGGCCGACTCTCGGAAATAGCCGGCCCCGGCGCCTTGGATCTGGACCGCATGATGCGCGCGGCCAATCTCAAGCAAACCGCCGGGGAGCTCTACAACGCCTCCTCCCCTCGCCTGAAACGCTTCTTCGAAGTCTATGCCCGCGGCGTCAACGCCTACCTGTTCCGCTATCGCGACAAATTGCCGTCTGACCTCGCCGATGCTGGCTATAAACCCGAATACTGGAAACCAGAAGACTCGGCACTGATCTTCAGCTTGCTGAACTTCAGCCTGTCGGTGAACCTGCAGGAGGAAATCAGCTCGCTGGTGCTGGCGCAGAAAGTCGGCGCCGACAAGCTGGCCTGGCTGCTGCCTACCTACCCGGACGAAGAGCTGCCGTTGGCTGAAGCGGACAAGCTCAAGGGTCTGAACCTGAGCAGCCAGTTACCAGGCTTGAGCGAGCTGGACAAGGCCGCACTGCAGCTGTCCGATCTCAATCTGCTGGGCGTTTGGGCCTCCAACAACTGGGTGATTTCGCCGCAGCGTGCCCGTGCCGGCAAGAGCCTGCTGGCCACCGACAGCCAACTGCCCGCCACGCTGCCATCGATGTGGAATTTCGTGCAGATCCGCGCCCCCAAGTATCAGGCTGCAGGTGCCACGGTCGCCGGTCTGCCGCTGGTGCTCTCGGGGTTCAACGGCAAACTGGCCTGGGGCATGGGTCCGGCGATGGGTGATAACCAGGATCTGTTCCTGGAAAAGCTCAAGCGCGAGAACAACCGCCTGATGGTCATGGTCGATGGCAAATGGGTCGCGGCCGGCGCCCACGAAGAGACCTACTTCGTCAAAGGCCAGCGCCCGGTGCGCGAGCCTGCGTATGAAACTCGCCACGGTCCGTTGCTCAATGCCAGTTCCGCGCAACTGGCCAGCGGCCTGGGCATCGCCTTGCAAACGCCCGACGCCAAGGATGACAAGACCCTGGATGCGTTGTTTGACCTGACGCGCGCGCAGAACGTCGCACGCGCCTTCGATACCACCCGGGAAGTGCGCGCCATCACCTTGAACATGGTCTTCGCCGATGCCACGAACACGGGCTGGCAAGTGACCGGGCGCTACCCGAACCGCCGGGACGGCCTGGGCCTGATCCCGTCGCCGGGTTGGGACAGCCGTTTCGATTGGGACGGTTACGCCGATGCGATGCTGCACCCATACGATCAAGACCCGCAGCAAGGCTGGATCGCCACTGCCAACCAGCGCACGGTGCCCAAGGGTTATGGCATGCAGCTATCCAACTCATGGGATTACCCGGAACGTGCCGAGCGCATCGCTGAACTGGCCAACAACGGCAAGCAGGACACTCGCAGCACCATCGGCATGCAGTACGACCAGACCACCACGTTTGCCGCCAAGCTGAAGAAGATGTTCGAGGCACCCGGCATGGCCAAACCTTTGAAGCAGGCCATCGACGCGCTCGCGCCGGCAGACCGTGACAAGGCCCGCGAGGCACTGAGCCGCTTGATGGCGTTCGACGGTCGCTTGTCGCCAGTGTCCGCCGATGCGGCGATCTATGAGCTGTTCCTGCAGGAAAGCGCCCGGCAGATATTTCTCGATGAGCTGGGTCCGGAAAGCAGCCCAGCCTGGAAAGCGCTGGTGCAGAGCGCCGACCTTTCCTACTCACCTCAGGCCGATCACCTGCTGGGGCGAGAGGACAGCCCTTACTGGGACGACGTGAAAACGCCGCAGAAGGAAGACAAACCAGCGATCCTGGCGCGCAGCCTGGCAGCGGCCATCAGCGCCGGCGAAAGCCAGTTGGGCGCCGATCGCAAGGCCTGGCAATGGGGCAAGCTGCACCGGTACACATGGACCTCGCAAAGCGCCGAACTGACGGCAGCGATCGGCGGTAGCAAGGCTGGGGTCATCAAAGGGCCGATGGCCGCGGGGGGTGATCACACGACCCTGAACGCCTCAGGCTTCCACTGGGGCCAGGACTTCGATGCCGCGGTGATCCCGGCCATGCGCATGATCATCGACTTCGCCCAGCAGGAACCGATGATGGCGCAGAACGCCGCAGGTCAGTCGGGTAATCCCGCCAGCCCGCACTTCGCCGATGGCATTGATCCGTGGGCGAAGGGGCAATACATGTCGGTGCCGATGCAGCCGGAGAATTTCGAGAAGGTGTATGGCAAGCAGCGGTTGACGTTGACGCCTGGGAAGTAAATGTTAGCGCAGGTTTTTGCGTGCATATCCGATATCCGTGGTGGCACTGATCTTCGTTCTGCCTAACGGCAGAAGCGTTCCGCCTCCGGCGGGTTACTTGAAAGGACACCAAGTAACCAAGTGTCTACGCTCCCTGTCCGGCCCGACTTCGTCGGGTTCCCTCCCTCCGGCATTGCTTCGGGGGCCCGCCGCCATCCATGTCGCTCGGCCCCCTACGCAATACCTGCGCTCGGCCTTCCAAAGTCGCAATTTGTAACGTTCACACAATCTCGGCACGTGTTGCTTCTGCCCGGAGGGCGTGGGAGTCCGCAGGGGTGGCGCTCCACCTTGCCGACGATCTGCTGCCCAGCACCAGCAAGACCATTGCATGCGATCTGCCTGAACTCCTACAGCTGCGTGGTCAACCGTGAATTAGCGGGCGTTTGCGTATCTGCTGTTGATTCTGGCCGAAGGCCGTGGGAGTAAGCTTGCTCGCGATCTGGCGCGAAGCGGCAGCAAATCCTGTGAACGGTATGCATCTGACCCACCGAGCCATCTGATTCTACTGCCGGTGCCCGGCAGATCGCTGGCAAGCCTGGCTCCCACGGCCTCTGGCCAGAATCAAAAGCAGGCGGCGCAATAGTCCAACTTGAGGAGCTTGTTTGAAACCATAGACTGTCCCACGCTTCGGCAGAAACCGAACTCGATCAGTGCACGCCCGCTTTTGATTTGGCTTCTAAACGCGCGGTAGTCCAGTCACCACAAATCGCGACTTGGCTGCAGGCCGAACGCAGGCTTAGCTGCCTGACAGTATCTGGACGAAGGAGAGACCAAATCAGGAGCAAGCACTTTTGGTTGGTCCGGCATTCCGGCTTTTCAAAAGTAACTCGCCAAAGGCGAAACAATTTGGCCGTTAGGCCAAACCGTATCAGCGCCACCCGAAACAGCGGATATACACACCAAGCCACCGCCACCGCCCAAAAAATAGAACTTCCTCAACACCCCGCCGCTCTACCTGACAAGCCCACCAATCCGGTCACCCCATGGACCTTGTCATTGCCCGTCCCGAAGGCCTGTACTGCCCACCCGGCGATTTTTATATCGATCCCTGGCGGCCGGTCGAGCGCTCGGTCATCACCCACGGCCATGGCGATCACGCCCGCACCGGCAATCAACACTATCTGGCCGCGGCGCCCGGCGAAGGCATTCTGCGCGCAAGGCTGGGCCAGGATATCAACCTGCAGACCTTGGAATATGGCGAAACCATCACCCACCACGGCGTCAAACTGAGCCTGCATCCGGCGGGTCACGTGCTCGGCTCGGCGCAGGTCCGCCTGGAATATCAGGGCGAAATCTGGGTCGCCTCGGGGGACTACAAGGTCGAGCCCGACGGCACCTGCGCACCGTTCGAGCCGGTGCGCTGCCACACCTTCATCACCGAATCCACCTTCGGCCTGCCGATTTATCGCTGGCAGCCGCAGTCGGAAATCTTCGCCGGCATCAACGACTGGTGGCGGGCCAACGCCGCAGTGGGCAAGGCCAGCGTGTTGTTCGCCTACTCATTCGGCAAAGCGCAGCGCATCCTCCACGGCATCGACCCGAGCATCGGCCCGATCCTGGTTCACGGCGCGGTGGAGCCACTGAACCGCGTGTACCGCGAAGCCGGCGTGAGAATTCCCGAAACCCTTTACGCTGGCGACTTCAAGAAAACCGACCCGGCGCTGCGTCAGGCATTGATCGTAGCGCCGCCCTCAGCCGGGGGCAGCACCTGGATGCGTCGCTTCGGCGAGTTCAGCGACGCCTTCGCCAGCGGCTGGATGATGCTGCGCGGTACGCGACGGCGGCGTGGCGTCGATCGCGGCTTTGCCCTCTCCGATCATGCTGACTGGCCGGGCCTGCTGTGGGCGATCGAAAACACCGGGGCAGAACGGGTGATGGTCACCCATGGCTCAGTGGCGGTGCTGGTGCGTTATTTGCGGGAAGCGGGGCTCGATGCCCAGGGTTTCAGCACCGAGTACGGCGATGAAGAGGACGATGCCGCCGCCAAACCGCAAGCACCGGATGAGGCGTCGTCATGAAGGCCTTCGCCGAGCTTTACGCGCTGCTGGACGCCACCACGTCAAGTAATGCCAAGCTGGCCGCCATGCAGCATTACTTCGCCCACGCGGCCCCGCAAGACGCGGCATGGGCGGTGTATTTCCTTTCCGGGGGGCGTCCGCGACAGCTGGTCCCTACCCGCTTGCTGCGTGAGCAGGCGATGCTTCTTTCCCAACTTCCCGAATGGCTGTTCGAGGAAAGCTACCAGGCTGTCGGCGATCTGGCCGAAACCCTGTCGCTGCTGCTGCCGCAGGCCGAGCACAGGTCTGAAGAGGGGCTGGCCAGCTGGATGGAGAACAAACTGCTGCCGTTACGCGGCCTGCCGCCTGAGGAGTTGCTGGACCGACTGCCGACCTTTTGGGCGCAACTGGACCGCCAGAGCCTGATGGTCTGCCTGAAGCTGATCACCGGCAGCTTTCGGGTCGGCGTGTCGAAGCTGTTGGTCACTCGCGCCCTGGCGGCATTGGCCGGCATCGACAGCAAGCGCGTGGCCCAACGCCTGGTGGGCTATACCGACCTGTCTCACCGGCCCAGCGCCGAGGGCTACCTGAAGCTGATCGCCGCCGAGTCCGAGGACGAACATGCCCAACGCGGCGGCCAGCCGTATCCGTTCTTTCTCGCCCATGCGCTACAGCAACCGGTGGATCAATTCGACACGCTGCTCGGTCGCGCTGAGGACTGGCAGGTGGAATGGAAGTGGGACGGTATCCGCGCGCAGGTAGTCAAGCGCGAGGGCCGCCTGTGGATCTGGTCGCGGGGCGAGGAGCTGGTCACCGATCGCTTCCCGGAACTGCACAGCCTGACTGAGTGCCTGCCCGACGGCACCGTGATCGACGGCGAGATCGTGGTCTGGAAACCGCCTGCAACCGATGCCTTAGAGTCAGGTGAATTCTCTCTAAGCACGCCAGCGCCGGACGCGCACGCAGTCGCCATACCCTCCGTGCAACCTTTTGCACTGCTGCAGCAACGCATCGGGCGCAAGACGCTGAGCAAGAAAATCCTCGAGGACGTGCCCGTGGTGGTGCTCGCCTATGACCTGCTGGAGTGGCAGGGGCATGACTGGCGTAGCCGCCCTCAACATGAACGGCGCAGCCAACTCGATCAGGTGATCGCACAGGCCGGAAGCCCGGTGCTGATGAGCTCGCCGGTGCTGAGCGGTACAGACTGGCTCGATCTGGGCCGCCAACGTGAGGCATCTCGCAGCCTTGGGGTCGAAGGCATGATGCTCAAGGCCAGGGATTCGATGTATGGCGTGGGCCGGACCAAAGACATGGGCGTGTGGTGGAAATGGAAGATTGACCCGTTCAGCGTCGACGCCGTGCTGATCTATGCACAACGCGGCCATGGTCGTCGCGCCAGCCTCTACAGCGATTACACCTTCGCCGTATGGGATGGCCCGCCACAGTCGAGCGAACGCACGCTGGTGCCTTTCGCCAAGGCCTACTCGGGGCTGACCGACGAGCAAATGCGCAAAGTCGATGCAATCATCCGCAAGACCACGGTGGAGAAATTCGGACCGGTCAGAAGTGTTACGCCAACCCTTGTGTTTGAACTGGGATTCGAGGGTATCGCTCTGTCCAAACGCCATAAAAGCGGGATCGCCGTGAGGTTTCCGAGAATGCTCAGGTGGCGTCAGGACAAACCGGTGGAGGAAGCAGACAGCCTTGATACCTTGCAGGATCTGTTGTCGTGAGCACTTTTTTGGTGCGCTGATCTGCAAAGCGCCCCATACCTATGCCCCGTGTAGCAGCACGGCCCGGCGACGCAGACGCCATGCAATCGCTACCGCAGGCCGGGCGCACTGCTACAAATCCATGCACCCTGCAGGGAGGCCGGGAACACTCCTCATTGATGAGGAGAAATCCCAAGCCCTTTTCAGCGGTTTGGGCTACTCTCCCCCTGCCTCCGGCGCCCAGAAAAAAGACAAAAGATGGCTCAAAGTCATCATTGCGACAACTCCGTACATTTAAAACGCACGTTCGTCTCTTTGGTTCGGAAATTGCTATCTTTTTGCGGTCTGGCACCTGCCGGTAGCAAGCCTTCGCGTGTTCCCAACGCTCAATTTGGTTTTAAGGACTGAACGATGAAAAAAGCATGGCTGACCCTTTCCGCTCTCGCCATCTGTCTGGCCGCTGGCAACGCAATGGCCAAGGAATACAAGGAGCTGCGTTTTGGCGTCGATCCTTCGTACGCACCCTTCGAATCGAAAGCCGCTGACGGCAGTCTGGTTGGCTTCGACATCGATCTGGGCAACGCGATCTGTGCTGAACTGAAGGTCAAGTGCAAGTGGGTCGAAAGCGATTTCGACGGCATGATTCCTGGCCTCAAAGCCAATAAGTTCGACGGTGTGATCTCTTCGATGACCGTCACCGAAGCGCGCGAGAAAGTCATCGACTTCTCCAGCGAACTGTTCTCCGGCCCAACCTCGCTGGTGTTCAAGAAAGGTTCCGGCATCACCGCTGAAACCGCTTCGCTCAAGGGCAAGACCGTTGGCTACGAACAAGGCACCATCCAGGAAGCCTACGCCAAGGCCGTGCTGGACAAGGCTGGCGTGAAAACCCAGGCCTACGCCAACCAGGATCAGGTTTATGCTGACCTGGTGTCCGGTCGTCTGGACGCGTCGGTACAAGACATGCTGCAAGCCGAACTGGGCTTCCTGAAGTCGCCACAAGGCGCTGATTACGAAGTCAGCAAGCCAATCGACGATCCACTGCTGCCAGCCAAGACTGCAGTCGGCATCTCCAAAGGTAACAAAGACCTGAAGGCGCTTTTGGACAAAGGTATCAAAGCGTTACACGATGACGGCAAGTACGCCGAAATCCAGAAAAAGCACTTCGGCGATCTGAATCTGTACAGCGGTAAATAAGAAAACAAACGCCCGTCGACTTTCAGCGAGAATCCCCCGCTGACATCGATGGGCGTTTTATTTATAGGTTGCACATGTTCGAAACTCTCCTGCAAAACCTGGGACTGTCTGCGTTCAGCCTCAAGGGCTTCGGCCCCTTGCTGCTCCAAGGCACCTGGATGACCGTCAAATTATCGGTAATGTCGCTGTTGCTGGCCATCGTCCTCGGCCTGCTCGGCGCCAGTGCCAAACTGTCCAAAGCCGCCATTGTGCGCGTCCCGGCGCAGGTCTACACGACGCTGATCCGTGGCGTCCCGGACCTGGTGCTGATGCTGCTGATCTTCTATAGCCTGCAGACATGGCTGACCAGCCTCACCGAAGCACTGGATTGGGACTACATCGAGATCGACCCCTTCGCCGCTGGGGTCATCACCCTGGGGTTCATCTACGGTGCCTATTTCACCGAAACCTTCCGTGGCGCGATCCTCGCCGTGCCCCGCGGTCAGGTGGAGGCCGCCACGGCCTATGGCATGAGCCGCTCCCAGCGTTTTCGCTTCGTGGTATTCCCGCAGATGATGCGTTTTGCCCTTCCCGGAATCGGCAACAACTGGCAAGTGGTGCTCAAGGCCACCGCGCTGGTGTCGATCATCGGCCTGGCCGACCTGGTCAAGGCCTCGCAGGATGCTGGCAAAAGCACGTATCAACTGTTTTATTTCCTGGTGCTCGCGGCATTGATCTATCTGGTCATCACCAGCGTCTCCAACTTTGCCCTGCGCTGGGCTGAACGGCGCTACGCCGCAGGCAGCCGGGAGGCTCAACGATGATCGAATTGCTTCAGGAATACTGGCGTCCCTTCCTTTATACGGATGGTCAGAACATCACCGGCCTGGCCATGACCCTGTGGCTGCTCAGCGCCTCCATTGCCATTGGTTTCATCGTCTCGATCCCGCTGTCCATCGCCCGCGTTTCACGCAACCCGCTGGTGCGCTGGCCGGTGCAGTTCTACACCTACCTGTTCCGTGGCACGCCGCTCTATATCCAGCTGCTGATCTGCTACACCGGCATCTACAGCATTGCCGCAGTGCGTGAGCAACCCATGCTCGGCGCGTTCTTTCGCGATGCGATGAACTGCACCATTCTGGCGTTCGCGCTGAACACCTGCGCCTACACCACCGAGATCTTCGCCGGTGCGATTCGCAGCATGAACCACGGCGAGGTCGAAGCGGCCAAGGCTTACGGCCTGACCGGCTGGCGCCTGTACACCTACGTGATCATGCCCTCGGCCTTGCGTCGCTCGCTGCCCTACTACAGCAACGAAGTGATCCTGATGCTGCATTCGACCACCGTGGCCTTCACCGCCACTGTGCCGGACATTCTCAAGGTTGCTCGCGATGCGAACTCGGCAACCTTTCTGACGTTCCAGTCGTTCGGCATCGCCGCACTGATCTACCTTGTGGTCACCTTCATACTGGTGGGCTTGTTCCGACTCGCCGAACGCCGCTGGCTGGCCTTCCTCGGCCCGTCTCACTAGGACCTTCGCATGCGACACCTGACCCATGATCTGCTGGCGCCGGTGCCTGGCACCGCGCGGCAGATTCACAGCTTTCATTACGGCCCGGAAAACGGCGCCTGCAAAATCTACATCCAGTCGTCCCTGCACGCCGACGAGCTGCCGGGCATGCTGGTGTCCTGGTATCTGAAGCAGCGCCTGGCCGAGCTTGAAAACGCCGGTCAGTTGCTGGGCGAGATCATCGTCGTCCCGGTGGCCAACCCCATCGGGCTGGAACAGGTGCTGATGGACATGCCGCTGGGTCGCTACGAGCTGGAAAGCGGGCAGAACTTCAACCGCTGGTTTGTTGACCTGAGCCAGCAAGTGGGCGATGAAGTCGAGCCCCTGCTCAATGACGACGCTGCGCATAACGTCGGGCTGATTCGCAAAAGCCTGCTCGCGGCGCTGTCGGCGCGTACCGGCGCCACCCAGCTGGAATCACAACGCCTGGCCCTGCAACGCCTGGCGTGCGACGCCGACATGGTGCTGGACCTGCATTGCGATTTCGAATCGGTAGAGCATCTGTACACCACGCCTGAAGCCTGGGCGCAGGTCGAACCGCTGTCTCGCTACCTCGGCGCTCAGGCAAGCCTGCTGGCCACCGACTCGGGCGGACAATCATTCGATGAGTGCTTCACCCTGGTTTGGTGGCAATTGCAGCAACGCTTCGAGAAACGCTTCCCGATCGAACTGGGCAGTTTTTCCGTGACCCTGGAACTGCGCGGCCAGGGCGATGTAAGCCACGCTCTGGGCAGCCGCGATTGCCAGGCGATCATCAGCTACCTGATGCATTACGGCGCCATTGCCGGTGAACCGGTAGCGCAACCTGAACTGATTTATCCGGCGACGCCACTGGCGGCGGTCGAACCGGTTGCCACGCCTGTGGGCGGTCTCCTGGTGTTCTGCACGTTACCCGGGGAATACGTCGAGGCAGGGCAACTGATCGCTGAGGTCATTGACCCGATCAGCGATGCGGTGACCCCGATCCACGCGGCCAACGCCGGCCTTATGTACGCCCGCTCATTGCGACGCATGGCAACTGCCGGCATGGTCATCGCCCATGTCGCAGGCACCGAAGCCTTCCGCAGCGGCTACTTACTTTCTCCTTAAGGATTGCCAGTCATGTACAAACTGACCATCGATGGCCTGCACAAAAGCTACGGTGACCACCAGGTGCTCAAAGGCGTGTCGCTCAAGGCCAACGTCGGTGATGTGATCTGCCTGATCGGCGCCAGCGGCTCGGGCAAGAGTACGTTCCTGCGCTGCATCAATTTTCTCGAACAACCCAACGACGGCGCCATGAGCCTGGACGGCCAGCAGATCCGCATGGTCAGCGATTCCAATGGTATGCGCGTGGCCGACCCGGCCGAATTGCAGCGCATCCGCACGCGACTGGCGATGGTGTTCCAGCACTTCAACCTGTGGAGCCACATGACGGTGCTGGAAAACATCACCATGGCGCCACGCCGGGTGCTGGGCGTGTCAAAGGTCGAGGCCGAAGACCGTGCGCGCAAATACCTGGAGAAGGTCGGCCTGCCCGCTCGCGTCGCCGATCAGTACCCGGCATTCCTTTCCGGTGGCCAGCAGCAACGCGTCGCGATTGCCCGGGCCCTGGCGATGGAGCCGGAAATCATGCTGTTCGACGAACCGACCTCGGCGCTGGACCCGGAGCTGGTGGGCGAAGTGTTGAAGGTGATTCAGGGCCTGGCCGAAGAAGGCCGCACCATGATTCTGGTGACTCACGAAATGGGTTTTGCACGCAAGGTGGCCAATCAGGTGGTGTTTCTGCACCAGGGCCAGATCGAAGAAATCGGTCACCCCGATGACGTGCTCGGCAGCCCGAAGAGCGAGCGGCTGAAGCAGTTCCTCAGCGGCAATCTGAAATAACCGGCGCACCGTCGTTTCGCGCAAATGAGCACTTTGTAGCAGCACGGCTTGCCGGCGGCAGCGCCTTTAAAATCGCCACCGCCGCCAAGCCGTGCGGCTACAGGTCCGTTTCGCCCGTGGCCCGCGGAGCGGACTAGCAATCCCAACCAAACTAATCCCTTCCCCCGACGGTCTCTGACTTAAACCACCTCAGAGCCTGCGCATGCCGAAAACCGTCAACTTTTCCCAGCGCTGGTTCGCAGACCGTGGCTGGAAACCCTTCCCCTTTCAGAAAGAAGTGTGGGCGGCGGTCGCCCGTGGCGAATCGGGCCTGTTGCACGCCAGCACCGGCGCCGGCAAGACCTACTCCGTGTGGTTTGCCGCGCTCAATCGCTTCGCCAGACTCTCCCCGCCCGCAAGCGATGACAAACCGCGTAAACGCAAGCCTGTGGCTGCACCGCTGAACGTGCTGTGGATCACGCCCATGCGCGCTCTGGCGGCTGACACTGCGCGAGCGCTTGAAGCCCCGTTGCGGGATCTGCAGATCCCCTGGAGCGTGGGCCTGCGCACGGGCGACACCAGCAGCAGCGAACGGGCGAAACAGGGGCGGCGGCTGCCCTCCGCCCTGATCACCACCCCCGAAAGCCTGACCTTGCTGCTGACCCGCGCCGACGCCCAAGTCACGTTTTCCACGCTGAAAATGGTGGTGGTCGACGAATGGCACGAGCTGATCGGCAACAAGCGTGGCGTGCAGCTGCAACTGGCGTTGGCGCGACTGAGGCGCTGGAATCCGGACCTGATCGTATGGGGCCTTTCGGCAACCCTGGGCAATCAACAGCATGCGCAACAGGTGCTGCTGGGCGACGCGGGGACCACCGTGCAGGGCAAAGTGGTCAAGGAGCTTATCGTCGATACCTTGATTCCGCAGAGCATCGAGCGCTTCCCCTGGGCAGGGCACATGGGCCTGCGCATGTTGCCGCAAGTGCTTGCCGAGGTGGACAGCAGCACCAGCTGTTTGCTGTTCACCAACACCCGGGCGCAATCGGAGATCTGGTACCAGGCGCTGCTGGAGGCGCGACCTGACTGGGCCGGGCTGATCGCCCTGCATCATGGCTCGCTGTCGCGAGAAGTGCGTGACTGGGTCGAGCGCGCGCTCAAGGAAGGCCATCTAAAAGCTGTGGTATGCACCTCAAGCCTCGATCTGGGGGTGGACTTTCTGCCGGTTGAACGGGTGCTGCAGATCGGCTCGGCCAAAGGCGTCGCCCGCCTGATGCAGCGCGCCGGTCGTTCGGGGCACGCGCCCGGCCGCCCCTCTCGGGTCACCCTGGTGCCCACCCACAGCCTGGAGCTGGTAGAAGCCGCCGCCGCCCGCGATGCTGTCAACGCCCGACTTATCGAGCCAAGGGAATCGCCGCACAAGTCTCTGGACGTCCTCGTACAGCATTTGGTGAGCATGGCATTAGGAGGAGGCTTTCTGCCTGACGAGCTATTGGCAGAGATCCGCACGGCCTGGGCCTATCGCGACCTGACTGACGAAGAATGGCTCTGGGCCCTGGCCTTCGTCCGCCACGGCGGCTTGTCGCTGACGGCATACCCTGATTACCGGCGGGTTGAGCCCGATGAACACGGTGTCTGGCGCGTGCCGGACGCCAGACTCGCACGTCGCCACCGAATGAGCGTCGGGACCATCGTCAGCGACGCCAGCATCAACGTGAAGTACTGGAGCAAGGGCGGTGGTGGCGGCTCACTGGGCAGCGTCGAAGAAGGTTTCATCGCCAGGTTGAAACCCGGTGATGGCTTCCTGTTCAGCGGCCGCCTGCTGGAGTTGGTCCGGGTTGAAAACATGACTGCCTACGTCAAACGCGCGACGACCAAAAAGGCTGCGGTCCCGCGCTGGAATGGCGGTCGAATGCCGCTGTCCAGCGAATTGGCCGACGCTGTGGTGGACAAGTTCGACGCTGCGGCCCACGGGATCTTTGACAGCCCGGAAATGCATACCATCAGCCCGCTGCTCGAGGTTCAGCGCCAATGGTCGGCGTTGCCGCGCAAAGACACGCTGTTGGCCGAGGTACTCAAGTCCCGCGAAGGCTGGCACTTGTTTCTTTACCCGTTTGCCGGGCGCCACGTGCACCTTGGGCTGGCCAGCCTGCTGGCCTGGCGCCTGAGCCGCGATACACCGCTGACGTTCTCGATAGCGGTCAATGACTACGGCTTGGAGCTGCTCAGTGCAACGCCAGTCGATTGGGCGCAACGCCTGAGCGCGGATCTGTTCAGCGAAGAACGTCTACTGGCCGACATCATTGCCAGCCTCAATGCTGGTGAACTGGCCCTGCGGCGCTTTCGTGAAATCGCCCGGATCGCCGGCCTGGTGTTCTCGGGTTACCCCGGCGCGCCGAAAAGCAATCGCCAGTTGCAGGCCTCCAGCGGCTTGTTCTTCGAGGTGTTCAAACAGTATGACGCGGGTAATCTGCTGCTGACCCAGGCGCAAGAGGAGGTCATGCGTCAGGAACTGGACGTCAGCCGCCTGGAACATACCCTGCAGCGCATTAACAGCCGGACCCTGGACCTGCACCTGATCAAGCGCCCGACGCCCATGGCGTTCCCCCTGCTGGTCGAACGCATGCGCGAAAGCATGAGTTCCGAAAAGCTCTCCGACCGTATCGCACGCATGGTGCGAGACCTGGAAAAAGCCGCTGGCCCCGAGGTAAGTGCATGAAGCCGTACATTGCCCTGCAGTTGGCGGGCGCTGAACTCTGGTTACTCGCTGACAAGGCCATTTTCTACCCCGCCGAACGTGCGCTGCTGATCGCCGATGCACATTTCGGCAAGGCCGCCGCCTATCGCCGTCTGGGCCAGCCGGTCCCCCACGGCACCACGGATGACAACGTGAGACGGCTGGACGCAATGCTGAACGCCTACGACTGCCAGCAGCTGATCTTCCTCGGGGATTTCCTGCACGCTCCGGAATCCCACGCGGCCGCCACTCTGGCCGCGCTCCAGGCGTGGCGCGAGCGACACCCATCATTGGCCATCACCCTGATTCGCGGCAACCACGACAAACGTGCAGGAGACCCCCCTGGTGAATTGCGCATCGAGGTGGTGCCAGAGCCTCTGCTGCTCGGGCCTTTCGCCTTGCAACACGAACCTGATCCGCACCCCTCCCACTATGTCCTGGCCGGTCACGTGCACCCCGCGTATCGGCTCTACGGCAAAGGCCGGCAGCGCTTGCGCCTCCCGTGTTTTTACCTGCAGCAGGACGTCTGCCTGCTTCCCGCATTCGGCGCATTTACCGGCGGCATGAATATCGAGCGGCAAGAAAACAGTCGGGTGTATGTCGTCGGCGAGGGCGCCGTCTGGGAGGTTTAGTGTCCCTGACGTGGCTGGAAAGGAAGTGGGCGCTGGGGCAGGAGGCCCTGCCGATGCCACTGCACCGGCAGGGGCATTGTCAGGCGACGGGAGCGGGAGGCGGCTCGTCTGGCACGGTAGGCACGCCAGGCTCCGAGGGCTGGGGATATTCGTTGGGGCTATCAGGATCAGGCTGGCCAGGGATGCCGCCGGCGACCATGTTGTTCAGTTCTGGATGCGCCAACAGCGACCAAGCCAGCATCCCGACCTGATTTTGTCCGGGGTCGGCTTCTATCTTGCTGGTGTTGATTTGTCTTTTCATAGGGCACTCCTGAAGGTTGGCCCCATCCGCATGGTGCGGATGGGAACAGTTCAGTCAATAGAGTGCGGTTTTCGAGACTAATTCAGTTTCGAAATGACCAACGGCGCAATCTCTTGGCTGACTCAGGTGCGTGGCAGGGTTACGCCGCGCTGACCCTGATATTTGCCGCCACGGTCCTTATAGGACACTTCGCACTCTTCGTCGGATTCCAGAAATAGCATCTGCGCAACGCCTTCGTTGGCGTAGATCTTGGCCGGCAGCGTAGTGGTGTTGGAAAACTCCAGGGTGACGTGCCCTTCCCATTCCGGCTCAAGCGGGGTCACGTTGACGATGATGCCGCAGCGCGCGTAGGTGCTTTTGCCCAGACAGATGGTCAATACGTTGCGCGGGATGCGGAAGTATTCGACGGTGCGCGCCAGTGCGAACGAGTTCGGCGGAATGATGCAAACGTCGCTCTTGACGTCGACGAAGCTCTTTTCGTCGAAGTTCTTCGGATCGACGGTTGCCGAATTGATGTTGGTGAACACCTTGAATTCATCGGCACAGCGCACGTCGTAGCCATAGCTGGAAACACCGAAGGAGATCAGCCGGTTAGCGCCCTCGCCGCGCACCTGGCGCTCCACGAAAGGCTCGATCATGCCGTGCTCTTGCGCCATGCGGCGAATCCACTTGTCCGATTTGATGCTCATGGCGGTGTCCTGAATAGCGAGGTGAAAAAAGATGTCCGGCATCTTACCGGGCCAAGCCGCTGGGTTCAAAGACTGTGCACGTGCCGAACTGGCAGCATTAGGCCATCCTTGGAAATAAACGTAGAAAGCCCATTGGCACATCCAAAAAAAACGGTTAAGGTGGGTCCACTGTGTTGCTTGTGTCACTGAGAATCTCTACACGATGTTGAATTTCGATCCAACCATCTCCAAGAATTTTTCCTGCTCTTTGCACTCAGTCTCGGCCAGGGTTCTTCCTGAGTCGCAGTTAACTTTGTCCAAGGAGATACACCATGTCTAATCGCCAAACTGGTACCGTTATGTGGTTCAACGTTGATAATGGCTTCGGCTTCATCAGTCCACTATCCTGTGTTGACCTGTTGGTTCACTTCAAAGCTATCCAATCCGACGGCTTCAAAAGCCTGAAAGAAGGCCAACAGGTTTCTTTCATCGCTACCCGCGGTCAGAAAGGCATGCAAGCTGAAGAAGTTCAAGTTATCTAACTTGTACTGAATCAGTAAGAAAAACCCCGCCCTCAAAGCGGGGTTTTTTTATGCCTGCAGATTTGTGCGCACGCTAAAACCTGCAGGAGCTTGCTCGCGATTGCGGTACGTCTGCGCCGAATCATCTGCGCATGACCGCAATCGCGAGCAAGCTCACGCCTACATTGATGTGTTGTGGATCAAGACCATCAATCGTCGCTGACGGAAATGCTCGGCATGGCAGGCGTTGCCGCTTCCTGCAAGACGATGCGCGCGCCGACGTGCCGCGCCAGTTCCTGGTACACCATGGCAATCTGGCTGTCTGGCTCAGCAATCGCGGTGGGTTTGCCACCGTCGGCCTGCTCGCGAATCAGCATCGACAGCGGTAACGAAGCAAGCAATTCGACGCCGTATTGCGAGGCGAGCTTTTCGCCGCCACCCTCACCGAACAGGTGTTCGGCATGACCGCAATTCGAGCAGATATGCACCGCCATGTTTTCCACAACGCCCAATACCGGGATGTTGACCTTGCGGAACATCTCTACGCCCTTTTTGGCATCCAGCAGCGCCAGATCCTGTGGGGTAGTGACGATGACTGCACCTGCGACCGGGACCTTCTGCGCCAGCGTCAGCTGAATATCACCAGTGCCGGGCGGCATGTCGATGACCAGATAATCCAGGTCATTCCAGGCGGTCTGGGTAATCAGTTGCAACAACGCGCCTGAGACCATCGGCCCGCGCCAGACCATCGGCGTGTTGTCATCGGTCAGAAAAGCCATCGACATCACTTCGATGCCGTGTGCCTGGATCGGCACGAACCATTTCTGATCCTTGATCTGCGGCCGCGTGCCTTCGGCAATACCAAACATCACGCCCTGGCTCGGCCCGTAGATATCGGCATCGAGCATTCCGACACGTGCGCCCTCGCGGGACAGCGCCAGCGCCAGGTTGGCCGCGGTGGTGGACTTGCCCACGCCACCTTTGCCGGAGGCCACGGCAACGATGTTCTTGACGTTGGCCAGGCCCGGGATCTGCGCCTGAGCCTTGTGCGCGCTGATCAGGGTATCGATCTGGACCTTGGCCGATGCCACGCCGTCCATGCTTTCAATGGCCATCTGCAGCATCTGCGCCCAGCCATTCTTGAACAGCGCGGCGGCGTAGCCCAACTCCAGCTGCACGCTGACGCGATCACCGTCGATATCGATGGCGCGCACACAACCGGCGCTGACCGGGTCTTGATTCAGATATGGATCGGTATATTGGCGAAGGACGGCTTCCACCGCTGCGCGATTAACAGCGCTCATGGGTCACTCCCGAAAAAAGACTGAGCAAAACAGGCGGCTATCCTACCGCGTCTGTCGGAACAGAGGGGCCGGGTTTTGCAGCACTGAAGAGTTTCGATAGGTGGTGTCGCCATTAAATGCAGCGCCTGTCGCCGTCCGGCGTGCCAGCGCTGCCAATTTCGAAGCCGCCCGCGCCGGCTAGCCGGAAGGCTAGAGGAATCCTGGGCGACAATCTGCGGGATGAAAAAAAACGCTCAGACCTTTATAGTGGCCGACCTCCGTTTCACTTCAAGTAGCCGAGCCCCATGTCCGAGCCACGCAAGATTCTCGTCACCAGCGCCCTGCCCTATGCCAATGGTTCCATTCACCTTGGCCACATGCTCGAGTACATCCAGACCGACATGTGGGTGCGCTTCCAGAAGCACCGCGGCAATCAGTGCATTTATGTGTGCGCGGACGATGCCCATGGCTCGGCAATCATGCTGCGCGCGGAGAAAGAAGGCATCACCCCGGAACAGCTGATCGCTAACGTCCAGGCCGAGCACAGCGCTGACTTTGCCGACTTCCTGGTGGACTTCGACAACTTCCACTCGACCCACGCCGAAGAAAACCGCGAGTTGTCGAGCCTGATCTACACCCGCCTGCGTGACGCCGGCCATATCGCCACGCGTTCGGTGACCCAGTATTTCGACCCGGAAAAGAAAATGTTCCTGGCCGATCGCTTCATCAAGGGCACCTGCCCGAAATGCGGCACTGAAGACCAGTACGGCGATAACTGCGAGAAATGCGGCGCCACCTATGCGCCAACCGATCTGAAAGACCCTAAATCGGCGATCTCCGGCGCCACGCCGGTGCTCAAGGACTCCAAGCATTTCTTCTTCGACCTGCCAGCCTTCGATGCCATGCTTAAAAGCTGGACGCGCAGTGGCACGCTGCAGGACGCGGTGGCGAACAAAATCGCCGAATGGCTGGATTCCGGCCTGCAACAGTGGGACATCTCCCGCGACGCACCCTATTTCGGCTTCGAAATCCCCGACGAGCCAGGCAAATATTTCTACGTCTGGCTGGACGCCCCGATCGGCTACATGGCGAGTTTCAAAAACCTGTGCGCGCGCCGTCCCGAGCTGGACTTCGACGCGTTCTGGAGCAAGGATTCGACCACCGAGCTGTATCACTTCATCGGCAAGGACATCGTTAATTTCCATGCGTTGTTCTGGCCAGCGATGCTTGAGGGTTCGGGCTTCCGCAAGCCAAGCGGCATCAACGTCCATGGCTATCTGACCGTCAACGGCCAGAAAATGTCGAAGTCGCGCGGCACCTTCATCAAGGCCCGCACTTATCTGGACCATCTGTCGCCCGAATACCTGCGTTACTACTACGCCGCCAAGCTGGGCCGTGGCGTCGACGATCTGGACCTGAACCTCGAAGACTTCGTGCAAAAGGTCAACTCCGACCTGATCGGCAAGGTGGTGAACATCGCCAGCCGTTGCGCCGGTTTCATTCAGAAAGGCAACGCAGGCGTGCTGGTAGCCGGCAATGCCGCTCCTGAACTGACCGACGCGTTCCTGGCGGCGGCGCCGAGCATCGCTGAAGCTTACGAGGCCCGTGACTTCGCCCGCGCCATGCGTGAAATCATGGGCCTGGCCGACCGCGCCAACGCCTGGATCGCCGACAAGGCACCCTGGTCGCTGGCCAAGCAGGAAGGCAAACAGGACGAAGTGCAGGCCATCTGCGCGCTGGGCGTCAACCTGTTCCGTCAACTGGTGATCTTCCTCAAGCCTGTGCTGCCGAATCTGGCCGCCGATGCCGAGCAGTTCCTCAACGTTGCCCCGCTGACCTGGAACGACCACCTGACCCTGCTGAGCAATCACCAGCTCAACCCCTTCCAGGCCCTGATGACCCGCATTGACCCGGCCAAGGTGGAAGCCATGACTAGCGCCTCGAAAGAAGACCTGGCCGCCAGCGCTACCGACACTGGCGCCGCGCCCCAGGGCAACGGTGAACTGACCAGGGATCCTTTGTCCGCCGAAATCGAGTTCGACGCCTTCGCGGCAATCGACTTGCGGGTTGCACTGATCGAGAAAGCCGAACACGTCGAAGGCGCGGACAAGCTGCTGCGCCTGACCCTGGACATCGGCGACGAGAAACGCAACGTGTTCTCCGGGATCAAGAGCGCATACCCCAACCCGGCCGAGCTGGAAGGCCGTCTGACCATGATGATCGCCAACCTCAAGCCGAGGAAAATGCGCTTCGGCATTTCCGAAGGCATGGTGATGGCAGCAGGGCCCGGCGGTGAAGAAATCTACCTGCTCAGCCCTGACAGCGGCGCCAAGCCCGGCCAGCGCATCAAGTAACCGTGTACGCGCCGGCGGCCCCTGGGTCGTCGGCCTGGTCAAGACATGAGCCTGATTCAACACATCGACGCCCTGCTGCCGCAGACTCAATGCGGCAAATGCGGTCATCCTGGCTGCAAGCCTTACGCCGAAGGCATCGCTAATGGCGAAGCGATCAACAAGTGTCCGCCCGGTGGCGATGAAACCATCAGCGCACTGGCGCGGTTGCTGAAGCTGCCTGTCATCGAGCTGGATACCGAGCGCGGTAACGCCCCTGCCCAAGTGGCGTTTATCCGCGAGGCAGAATGCATCGGCTGCACCAAGTGCATCCAGGCCTGCCCGGTCGACGCGATCATGGGCGCGGCAAAACTCATGCATACGGTGATCATCGATGAATGCACCGGCTGCGACCTGTGCGTGGCACCCTGCCCGGTAGACTGTATAGACATGCACCCGCTGCCCTTGGCCGGCGTAGTGCCTATCGTCGGCGGATTGGCGCGCAGCGAGGCGCAGCGCGTGGCACGTACTGCCAAGCGGGCTCATGCCCGTGACCGTTTCGAAGCCCGCAACGCACGTCTGCAACGCGAAGAGCAGCAGCGTCACGACCAGCGGATGGCTCGGCAGCACAAGCCTGGTAGTCCAGACATTGCCGTTGGCCCGATTCAGCCTGCATTGGAACGGGTTCGAGCGCAGGAAACGGCCGACGGTGACGCGGCGCTCAAGCAAGCCCGCATCAATCTGGCGATGAGCCGTGCGCAATTGAATAAATCGCTCAAGGCTTTCGGCCATCCGCCCATTGCAGAGCAGGCGGCGCGATTGGTCGAACTACAGCGTGAGTACGATGAGGCGGAGCAAGCCCTTGCACGACTGCCAGCCACCGCGCCGCCAGCCCTTATGCCTCGCGCTGCCCAGCCAGACGCTGCAGCGATGAATCGTGCCAGGATTCAGCTGGCCATGCTTCGCGCGGCGCTGAAAAAAGCCCAGAACGCACAAGCCAGCGTCGAGCAGATCTCTGCCATGAGTGCAGATGTCGCAGAAGCCGAGCAGGCGCTGGCGGTATTGCAACAAGCGATACCGTAGCCGGCCACTACCGCCGACAGCGCTAAGGGACATAACTGTCCATGCAGACGACCAAGAAAAGACGTCGAAACCTCAGCCGACCGTTTCCAAGGAAAAGCGCACTTCATGAATGCTGCAAAACGTCTGGAAATATTCCGTCGTCTTCACGAAGACAACCCTGATCCCAAGACCGAGCTGTCCTACAGCACGCCCTTTGAGTTGCTGATCGCGGTGATTCTCTCAGCCCAGGCGACTGACGTCAGTGTCAACAAGGCCACGGCCCGGCTGTATCCAGTCGCCAACACGCCCCAGGCTATCCACGACCTCGGTGTCGAAGGTCTATCGCAGTACATCAAGACCATCGGCCTCTACAACAGCAAGGCGAGGAACGTCATCGAAACCTGCCGCATGCTCGTTGAACTTCATGGCGGCGAAGTGCCTCGCACCCGTGAAGCACTCGAGGCCTTGCCAGGTGTTGGCCGAAAGACAGCGAACGTGGTGCTCAATACGGCTTTTCGACAATTGGCGATGGCAGTGGACACACATATTTTCCGGGTGAGCAACCGCACTGGTATCGCTCCCGGCAAAAACGTCGTGGAGGTTGAACAGAGGCTGATGAAGTTCGTGCCCAAGGACTACCTGCTGGACGCTCACCACTGGCTGATCCTTCACGGCCGATATGTCTGCGTTGCACGCAAGCCCCGCTGTGGCAGTTGCCGCATCGAGGACTTGTGCGAATACAAGGAAAAAACCTCTGACGATTGAGCGATAGCGTTTTCCAGTGTTGATCGATTGAAAAAATCTTTTTTACCCGGTCGAAGTTTGCCGTTATAAGGTGCGCCAATGACAGTCTAAAGCTGGAGTCAACTTTCATGAGCACTGACAAAGAACAGCTGGACCTGGATGAGGACCTGGTGTCAGGGGACACGGATGAAGCCGCGCAAGTGCCGGTAGAAACCGCGAAAACCAATCTCGACAAACGCCGCACCATTGATAACCTGCTCGAAGAGCGTCGCTTGCAAAAGAAGCTGGCAGACTACGATTTCGACTTGTGACCCCTCCTCTGTTCAAAGCCTCCCCGTCACTTGAGAGGCTTTAGCCTTGCGACAACAATTCTAGCGAAGCGGTGGGCGAATCCCGGCGGACGAGGGCCGGCCAGGGGCTTCTCGATCCCCGGTTACACAAGCCCGTTGCGTTGAGCCAGTTCAATCAGATCAACCAACGAGTGGGCGTTCAGCTTCAGCAACAACCGGGTTTTGTAAGTGCTGACGGTTTTATTGCTGAGGAACATGCCATCGGCGATTTCCTTGTTGCTTTTGCCCCGCGCCAATTGCTGCAGCACCATCATCTCCCGCCCTGAAAGACGATCGACCATTTCCGCCTCGCTGGCGTTGCCCAGGCTGGAACGCACCGTATGCAGCGCCTGATTGGGAAAATAGCTGTACCCCGACAGAACCGCCTTGATGGCGCTCAGCAGCTCGGTAAGATCCTGCTGCTTGCACACGTAGCCAGCCGCGCCTGCCTGCATGCAGCGCATCGAAAAATGCCCGGGCGCCTGGGAGGTCAGGATCAGCACCTTGAAAGGCAAGGTCATCGCGGTCAGCCGGGCGATGACCTCCAGCCCATCGAGTTTGGGAATACCGATATCCAGTATGACGATATCGGGCAAATGCTCCCGCGCCAGTTGTAGCGCATCTACCCCGTTGTCCGTCTCGGCAATGACCTCGTAACCATGTCGTTCCATCAACATGCGTACGGCGAGCCGAATGACAGGGTGATCATCCACGATCAACACTTTATTCATGAGCAGTCCATTCTTTGCTGTTCGATTTTTCAGAGCCCGCACAATAGCTTAGTCGTTTAGTGCTTTGCATGGCGCTCCTCCCTGCGGACCGGCAGGCAAAGACCTTTCCCACTCAACGAACAGAAAGATCCTACAAATCCTGACTGACCCACTCTTCCTGGCACTCGGCTCATTTACTTTTCCCGGCACAACGAAAAGCTCGAGGCACGCATCAAAGAACGATCTCAGGAACATACATATCGAGTAAAACAATAACCATACGTGCTCTATCATAAATCTGATACCCCATTGAACTGTTCAGCCAAGCCAGCGTGCCGCCCCCTGCCCGCTCGGCAGCAAATGCGTCTCGAATGAAGACGCACCTGTATCCGGGCACGAGATTTGCTCAGCGGATGTCACGCCCTGTTACTGGCAGCAGATGACGGCTCCATGAACCCAATGCACTCAGAATAAGCGGAACTGTCGGACATGCCAGAACGCAGCAACCATAAAATATTGCGAGTTACAACCCGCCCCTGTAGACCAACGGCTCTGTTGAAAAAATACACATCTTAAAAATGTTTTCTCCATACATATTTATTTACGGAAAAAACCTACGAGACGTTCAGCTTCTTCCGAAGCTGCCGTTTTTCCCTACCGGGCTGACAAACATCACGCTCGCACACGTCGTCTACAGCCACAGGCCGTGAAGTTTACATAGTTGGAATACGCGCAACGCCATACGCTACATTCGATATTCTCGAGTACCCGCGCAAGCGGGACTCTTCCGAGACCTACGTAATACTATCCCGGCGATCAAATCTACTGAACTTCTGACAAATAAGAAAAGTACTACGACACTAACAGACCAGCACTGCCTTCATGTAAGACTCAAAAAAACAACCAAGGATAAATCCTCTGAATTTTATTTTTTACTTGCCAAACCTATTTCCAGTCGTTACTTTTTTCATAAAACAACGGCCCTAAAGCCGGGCCTTTACAAGACGCTCAAGTCGTCATCACCCACAGAACTATATACGACCATCAACCCGCAGTTCTTGCCTGAATTTTCAACGCGAGCAGGATTCGGCCGACCTGAACTACCGCTAACGATGCGCCAACACTAATTGGACCAATGGTGTAAGCAGATTCTGGATCGTATATATCAATATGTTCAAAGGAATAAACCATGACCAAAAAAAACGCGGCATCTCCAGTGATCGCTCATGAACACCAGGAAATAGCCAACGCCGTAGAACAGTACGTCGCCCAGGGCGGGGTCATCAATGTGGTCAAAGAGGGGGAAAGCAGAGAGGCGAACATCGAGGCAGAGAAGAAAGCACAGGCGCTTGATGCCGATGCGCAACTGAGCGCCAGGATCGAGCAGCTTAAAGGCCTTGTCGCCAAGGGTGCTGGAGTCTCGGCATTGCAGTATTCGTTACGGATGAACCGCAAGGAGCTCAAGCGGCTGGCCAGCGAAAACGGCGTCAAGATCCGCTACTGCAGGCCGGTCAGGGGATCGCGCGCCTCCCGTGGCCGTGACGCTGCGACTGTCGATGACATCGTGGCCGGCCACGCCATGCACTACTCCAGGCTGGGCTACACGGTGCCGGAGATCGCGCAACTGTTGGACCTCAGCGTGCGAGATGTCTGGAATATAGGTAAGGCTTATCGCTTCGAGTTCAAAAGCGCACCGCAAGTTGGATCGCCTGCGCAATATGTTTGCGATGTGCCTGAATCAACGGAATAAAACAGTTTTGCTGAATTGGCCTGTCACATCAGTTGGTGCTGGAGCCGCCAATCGAAACTTACGGCAGTATGATAACAACACCGCAGTCAAGGGATACGGCAGCTTAGTTAAGCAAATAAAGGACGATCAGCCAGAGCGCTGGGAAAGATGAGAAGGTGCAACCCCGGACGGGGTTGCACCTCAATGCGACAAGTGCGATCAGAACAACTTGCGGTTCTTGTTCGCAGCAATGCGCATACGCAACGCATTGAGCTTGATGAAACCGGCTGCATCGGCCTGGTTATAGGCGCCGCCGTCTTCTTCGAAGGTCGCGATGTTGGCATCGAACAACGAGTCATCGGATTTGCGCCCGGTGACAATCACGTTGCCTTTGTACAGCTTCAGACGCACCACGCCGTTTACGTGTGCCTGGGACGCGTCGATCATCTGCTGCAGCATCAGACGCTCAGGACTCCACCAGTAGCCGGTGTAGATCATGCTGGCGTATTTGGGCATCAGCTCATCCTTGAGGTGAGCGACTTCGCGGTCCAGAGTGATCGACTCGATGGCGCGGTGCGCGCGGAGCATGATGGTGCCCCCCGGGGTTTCGTAGCAGCCGCGGGACTTCATGCCGACGTAGCGGTTTTCGACGATGTCCAGACGGCCGATGCCGTGTTCGCCACCGATACGGTTGAGCGTTGCGAGCACGGTAGCCGGGCTCATCTCGACGCCGTCCAGGGCCACGATGTCGCCGTTACGGTAGGTCAGTTCCAGGTACTGCGGCTTGTCGGGGGCGTTTTCCGGGGAGACTGTCCAGCGCCACATGTCTTCTTCGTGCTCGGTCCATGTGTCTTCCAGCACGCCACCTTCATACGAGATGTGCAGCAGGTTGGCGTCCATGGAGTACGGGGATTTCTTCTTGCCGTGGCGCTCGATCGGGATCGAATGCTTTTCGGCATAGTCCATCAGCTTCTCGCGGGAAAGCAGATCCCACTCGCGCCACGGTGCAATTACTTTCACGCCAGGCTTGAGCGCGTAGGCGCCCAGTTCGAAACGGACCTGGTCATTACCTTTGCCGGTGGCGCCGTGGGAAATGGCATCGGCGCCTGTTTCGTTGGCGATTTCGATCAGACGCTTGGCGATCAGCGGACGTGCGATGGAAGTACCCAGCAGGTACTCGCCTTCATAGACGGTGTTGGCGCGGAACATCGGGAACACGAAATCGCGCACGAACTCTTCGCGCAGATCGTCGATGTAGATTTCTTTGACGCCCATGGCTTGCGCCTTGGCGCGTGCTGGCTCGACTTCCTCACCCTGACCCAGGTCAGCCGTGAAAGTCACCACTTCGCAGTTGTACGTATCCTGCAGCCACTTGAGGATTACCGAAGTATCCAGGCCACCGGAATACGCGAGAACTACCTTGTTAACGTCCGCCATGCCATCACTCCAACGCGTTGTACGGAAAACCGCTGATTCTACCGTTCAAACCCGTGGATTTACAGTGTCGCGACAGCTTGTGACGACGAAGCGACAGAATCTGTCGAGCAAACGACTCCCCGATGTCGCTCAGGACACCTTGGCCGAGGGCGTTGCTGTCGCCGCCGATGGCGCTGGAGTAGCCGCCGGGGCAGGCACCGGAGCAGGAGTCGGCGCAATGGCAGGCGCGGCGGTCGGTGCGATTGCCGGCTTCTGCTCGGCTACCCGATCCAGATGAATGTTCACCCTGCGGTTGCGCGCACGGTTGGCATTGTTGGTGTTCGGAACGAGCGGATATTGCTCCCCGTGGAAGCGCACGGCGATCTGCTCCTCCGGCACACCCTGAGCCTTGAGGTAATCCATGACCGCAAGCGCGCGCCGCCGGGACAGGTCGCGGTTGGTCAGGCGATTGCCGCTGTTGTCCGAATGCCCGTCGAGTTCGATGTGATTGACCGTCGGATCAGCTTTCATATAAGCAAGTACCGTATCGAGCCTGCGACGAGCCGGGGCGTCCAGGTCGATGCCACCGCCGGGAAAACCGATCTCGGCCTGCCGGACTTGCTCGAAGTTCATTGGCAGCAGTTTGGCGGTGCACAGCTGAAAATCGCTGTATCCCTTGACGAACTTGACCGGCAGCAGGCGGACTTCCATTGCCCCGCCGCCGTCGCGCAAGGCATGACGGATCACCGGGCTGCGGCCTTCCATCAGACCGACGATCAGCCGTCCGGCCTGAGCCTGACTGGTGTTGAACGGAATCTCGCCGTTACCGACTCTGACTGCGCCCAGATTAAGGTCGCTGCGCCCAGGTTGCCAGGGCGCAGCGGCGGCAATCAGGGTGGCCGATCCGGAGGCGAGGCTGTAGCCGGTGGCCTTCAGTCGGAAAGTTGCCTGTTCCCCTGCGCGACGGACGAACTCGCCCACTCCAAAATCGGTGATCGGCTGACTCAGACGGCATTCGAACTGGTCGCCTTCTACCTTCCACTCGATATTCTCCAGACGTGTCTGGAAGGTGAGAGCCATCGCCGGAAGGCTGGCAAACACGCTGAGCAGGGCTAGATATCGCTGGCGCACGGGAGGCTCCACAAAAAATTCACCGCGTTACAAAATTTATCGCTTACACGTGTCTATCGGTAAGTTCCTGCAAAACTTGATAGCGAGTGCCTGGAGGAGTCTTTTCCGGTAGCATTCCCAGCGAGTTTGACCCGCCTGGAATTCCCAATGTCCGACCGCCTGACCCTCCTGCGCCCCGACGACTGGCATATCCATCTTCGTGATGGCGCTGTTTTGCCCCACACCGTCGCGGACGTTGCGCGCACCTTTAGCCGCGCCATCATCATGCCGAACCTCGTGCCGCCGGTACGCAACGCCGAACAGGCCGATGCCTATCGCCAGCGCATCCTCGCTGCGCGCCCGCAAGGCAGCCGTTTCGAGCCATTGATGGTGCTTTATCTCACCGACCTGACCCAGCCTGAAGACATCCGTGCCGCCAAGGCCTGTGGCTTCGTGCATGCCGCCAAACTGTACCCGGCCGGCGCCACTACCAACTCCGATTCCGGAGTGACCAGCATCGACAAGATCTTCCCGGCGCTCGAAGCGATGGCCGAAGTCGGCATGCCGCTGTTGATCCACGGCGAAGTGACGCGCGGTGACATCGATGTGTTCGACCGCGAAAAGATCTTCATCGACGAGCATATGCGCCGCGTGGTCGAACGTTTCCCGACCCTGAAAGTGGTGTTCGAGCACATCACCACGGCCGAGGCGGTGCAGTTCGTCAACGAGGCTTCGGCCAACGTCGGCGCCACCATCACCGCGCATCACCTGCTGTACAACCGCAACCACATGCTGGTCGGCGGCATTCGTCCACACTTCTATTGCCTGCCGATCCTCAAGCGCAACACTCATCAGGTCGCCTTGCTGGACGCCGCAACCAGCGGTAGCAGCAAATTCTTCCTGGGCACCGACTCGGCGCCGCACGCTCAGCACGCCAAGGAAGCGGCATGCGGTTGTGCCGGCTGCTACACGGCGTTCGCGGCGATCGAGCTGTACGCCGAAGCGTTCGAACAACGTAACGCCCTGGACAAACTGGAGGCCTTCGCCAGCCTCAACGGTCCGGCGTTCTACGGGCTGCCAGCCAACACCGAGACCATCACCCTGGTCCGTGAAGACTGGACCGCCCCTGCCAGCCTGCCATTCGGCGAGCTGTCCGTTATCCCGCTGCGCGCCGGTGAAAAACTGCGCTGGCGTCTGCTGGAGGAACACGCGTGAGTGAAGACCATTACGACGACGATCAGGAAGGCTCTGGCGGCGGCTCAGGCTCCAGGCACCCGATGGCGGCGCGCTTTCGCGGCTATCTGCCAGTCGTTGTCGACGTAGAGACCGGGGGCTTCAACTGTGCTACCGATGCGTTGCTGGAAATTGCAGCGACCACCATCGGCATGGACGACAAAGGCTTTGTGTTCCCGGAACACACCTACTTCTTCCGCGTCGAGCCCTTCGAAGGCGCCAACATTGAAGCGGCAGCGCTGGAATTTACCGGCATCAAGCTCGATCACCCACTGCGCATGGCCGTCAGTGAGGAAACTGCGCTGACCGATATCTTCCGCGGCGTTCGCAAGGCGCTCAAAGCCAACGGCTGCAAACGGGCGATTTTGGTCGGGCACAACGCCAGTTTCGACTTGGGCTTTCTCAACGCAGCTGTGGCGCGACTGGACATGAAACGCAACCCGTTTCATCCGTTTTCCAGTTTCGATACTGCAACGCTGGCAGGGCTCGCCTACGGCCAGACCGTACTGGCCAAGGCCTGTCAGTCGGCAGACATCGACTTCGATGGTCGCGAGGCTCACTCGGCTCGCTATGACACCGAGAAGACCGCTGAGCTGTTCTGCGGCATCGTCAACCGCTGGAAAGAAATGGGCGGTTGGCACGACTTCGACGATTGAGGTTGGCGCCCGTTAAAAAACCGGTCCCTGTGACCGGTTTTTTTATGCCCGGGGCATTTGCAGGCGTGACGACATTCTGTCTTACCCACGGCTGCTTCAGGAGCCGGCTTGCTGGCGAATGCGTTGTCTCAGGCTGCATTCGTGTCACTGACCTATCGCGTTCGCCAGCGGACCGACGCCTGCAGGGCGGGGGCAATCAGCGGATCCATTGCAGGATCCGGGTCCATCGGTTGCGAGCAGAAGGTCGCTGAGGACAACCACTCATCGGCCTTCATCGGAAGTCCAATAAGTAGTTTTGACAAGCATTCTCATTAACATTAGTATCCGGGGCATTGAGCAAATAACTCAGCGACGGTCTTATTTTATGTATGTCTGCCTCTGCCAAGGTGTTACCGACGGACAAATCCGCGAAGCTATCATGGAAGGATGCTGCAGCTATCGTGAAGTGCGCGAGACCTTGGGTGTCGCCAGCAAATGTGGGAAATGTGCCTGTCTGGCAAAGGAAGTAGTACGTGAAACCCTCACGGAACTACAAACCTCCCAGGCCTCACTCGCCTATCCTGCAGAATTTTCAGCTGCCTGATTCAATAGAATTATCGAACCGGACCCAGTGTCCGGTTTTTTTATGCCTTTAATTCAATCGCTTAGCGACAGGATGCGGAACACAAACATTCTTATTCCTATTTATTTTCACTTATTATTCAACAACTTAGGTTTGACACTCAGTTATATGGGGCTCAGACTTGTCGCTTGTACACAAACATCTTCGACAGGACCCCGATCATGAAAGGCGACATTACAGTCATCCAGCATCTCAACAAGATCCTCGGAAACGAGCTGGTCGCGATCAACCAGTACTTCCTGCATGCCCGCATGTATGAAGATTGGGGCCTGAACAAGCTGGGCAAGCACGAGTACAAAGAATCCATCGACGAGATGAAACACGCTGACAAGCTGATCAAGCGCATCCTGTTCCTCGAAGGCCTGCCGAACCTGCAGGATCTGGGCAAGATCCTGATCGGTGAGCACACCCGGGAGATGCTGGAGTGCGATTTGAAGATCGAGCGCAAGGGTCATGCAGATCTGAAAGCGGCCATCGCGCACTGCGAAACCGTTGCCGACTTCGGTAGCCGCGAGATGCTCGAAGACATCCTCGAATCCGAGGAAGAGCACATCGACTGGCTGGAAACCCAGCTGGGCCTGATCGACAAAGTCGGTATCGAGAACTACCTGCAGTCGCAGATGGGCGAAGAAGACTGATTCAGCCTTCGCTCAAAACAGCCCCGCCTGATGCGGGGCTTTTTTTATTTAGCGTGTGAGCATCCACGTAGCAATTGGCGGTGTCTGAGTGACCGGTGCGTCGAGGCTGGGCTGTGGTAGCGCGGTTGATATCGCCACCGCCGGCGAGCCGGACGGCTACAGGGCGACAGTCCCCGCGTGCGATCTATAGGAGGCGGCTTGCTGGCGAATGCGCAGTTTCAGGCAGCGTATCTATAATTGACCCAGTGTTCGCCGGCACAGATCAACACCTCACCGACACCACCGCCGCTCACAACCACAGGCCCATAAAAAAACCCCGTATCTCCAGGAGACCGGGGTTTTTTCGACAACCGCCCGAATCAGGCAGTCGTGTTCTTCTCGACAGCGGCTTTGATCAACGGCTGCAACTCACCGGCAGCATGCATCTCGGCAATGATGTCGCTACCACCGACCAGCTCCCCACCCACCCACAACTGCGGGAAAGTCGGCCAGTTGGCGTACTTGGGCAGGTTTGCACGGATTTCCGGGTTCTGCAGGATGTCGACGTACGCGAACTTTTCGCCACACGCCATCAATGCCTGAGACGCCTTGGCCGAAAAACCGCACTGTGGGGCATTCGGCGCGCCTTTCATGTAAAGCAGAACGGTGTTGCTGGCAATCTGCTCTTTGATCGTTTCGATGATATCCATGGAGCACCTCGGCTTAACTTTACGACTGTATCAGTCGACACGGTGGCGCATTGTAACGGAAAGCCTAGCGTAACGCTCGGTCTTGGCTTTAACCTTGGGCATAAATATGATGACCATCATGCCGCCGCGATGGTGACTGGCACCCCGTTGAGCGCCGCGTTGCCGGACACAGCGTCCATCTGCCGTTCGTCGGTGAGGTCGTTGGCGCTTGCGCCCGGCTGACTGCGTGCGATGTCCATCTGCACACCCGAGCGCCCGTGCCCCCAGCCGTGCGGCAAACTGACCACCCCTGGCATCATTTCGGCGCTGGCGAGCACTTCTACCTCGATCGTTCCCACCCGGGAACTGACTCGCACCCGTTGACCGTCGCTCAAACCGCGGCTCGCCAGATCCTCGGGGTGCATCAGCAATTGATGACGCGGCTTACCTTTCACCAAACGATGGTAGTTATGCATCCAGGAATTGTTACTGCGCACGTGCCGCCGCCCGATCAGCAGCAGCTCATCGAGCGCGCAGGGTATCTGCATGGCAAAGCGCACCAGGTCGCCGAGGATCACCTCGGGCGCGGCCTGTACGCGCTGATTGGCGGTTTTCAAGCGCGTTGCAAGATTGGGCTTGAGCGCCCCCAGATCCAGTCCATGGGGATGCTCGTACAGCGTTTCCAGCGACAGCTTGAATGTCGAGGCGTCGCCATACGCCCCCGCACGTAACCCTCGATCCACCATTTGCGCCGGCGCGATGGTCGGCTTCAGTTCGCGTCCGGCGCGTACGGCGAAAGCCTTGGCAAGGCCAACGAAAATTTCCCAGTCATGCAGCGCCCCCTCGGGTTTGGCGAGGATGGCGCGGTTGAAGCGCGTGACATTGCGCACCGCGAACATATTGAAGGTGGTGTCGTAATGATCGTTTTCCAGTGCCGAAGTCGACGGCAGAATCAGATCGGCGTGGCGTGTGGTTTCGTTGATGTACAGGTCGATGCTGAGCATGAACTCCAGCCCCTCGAGCGCTTGGTCCAGCCGGCGGCCGTTGGGAGTCGACATGACCGGGTTGCCAGCGACGGTGATCAGCGCCCTTACCTGCCCTTCGCCTTCGGTGAGCATTTCCTCTGCGAGCGCCGAAACTGGCAGCTCGCCGCTGTACTCCGGCAGTCCCGAAACCCGACTCTGCCAGCGGTTGAAGCCGCCACCGGAGGTGGACGCAACAAGGTCCAGGGCCGGGTCGGTGCAGAGCGCGCCGCCCACCCGGTCAAGGTTGCCGGTGACCAGATTGATCAACTGCACCAGCCAATGGCACAGGGTACCGAACGCTTGGGTGGAGATCCCCATGCGCCCGTAGCAGACGGCACGCTCGGCACCTGCGAAGTCTCGCGCCAGCTGGCGAATCTGCTCGGCCGGCACCCCACAACGCCGGCTCATGCTTTCAGCATCCATATGCGCAACGGCAGCGCGCACCTCTTCCAGGCCATCCACCGGCAAATGACTGTCGCGGGTCAGGCCCTCTGCGAACAGCGTGTGCAGCAGGCCAAACAGCAATGCCGCATCGCCACCGGGGCGAATGAATAAGTGCTGATCGGCAATCGCCGCTGTTTCGCTACGCCTGGGATCGACCACAACGACCTTGCCGCCGCGTCCCTGTATGGCTTTCAGACGCTTCTCCACATCCGGTACGGTCATGATGCTGCCGTTGGATGCCAGCGGATTCCCCCCCAGGATCAGCATGAAATCGGTGTGGTCGATGTCGGCAATGGGCAGCAGCAGGCCGTGGCCATACATCAGGTAGCTGGTCAGGTGATGAGGCAGTTGGTCGACCGAGGTCGCAGAAAACCGATTGCGGGTCTTGAGCAGACCAAGGAAGTAATTACTGTGGGTCATCAGCCCGTAGTTGTGCACGCTGGGATTGCCCTGGTACACGGCGACGGCGTTCTGGCCGTGGCGTTGCTGGATGTCCCACAGACGCTCTGCGACCAGATCGAAAGCCGCTTGCCAACCGATGGCCTGCCACTGATCGCCGATACGCTGTATGGGTTGGCGCAGGCGATCCGGGTCGTTCTGGATGTCCTGCAGCGCCACCGCCTTGGGGCAGATGTGCCCTCGGCTGAAGCTGTCCTGGGCATCACCCTTGATCGAACTGATGCGCAGCGTGGCGTCGGCTTCCAGGGTCGTTTCGATGGTCAGGCCACAGATGGCCTCGCACAGGTGACAGGCACGGTGATGGAGAGTCTTGGTCATCGCCAGTCTCATATTGTTGTATGGCAATCAGCATGATCGCGGATACAAAACTATGGAGCCTGTCGCGCCAGTTCGCCAGAAGCGTCAGTGCCGTGAATCGGACAGTATCAGGCGAGCCGATAGCTCGCCGGATCAGCTCAGATGGGGCTCAGGAAGCCGAGCCGCCAATGGGTGTGACCACTTTGCGCTGGAGCTGGATCTCGTGAACAGTCTCGACCTGTTCCTGCGAGACCTGTACGCCCGTCAGGTCACCGATCAGACGCCAGTGCTCATCCAGACCGGCACTGATAGTTGCCATGCGATCAATCATGCGCCGACCCGCCGAGCGGGTCACTTCGTCTTCACTGCGCATCAGCTCGAACGACATCGATGTCATGGAAGCCGTGAGGTGCGTGAGGGTGCGAGCCGTGAGCCCGAGCAGTTCCGTCAGTTGTTTCTCTTTTGAATCCATTCCCCACCCCTGTTGGAGGACATAAGCCGCCTTTATAACCCACGCCAAAGGTTTAGGAAACGTCCGGGTTTCCGTGGCGTGAAGCATGTCGCATAAGGTTTTGCAGCAATTTGAAACTGTTGCACAACCGGTAGTAATTGCCCGCATCTAACAAGACCGTGTACAACGGCCGCCGGTGCCAATCACCGAGATGGCTAAAGGCCTTCGATGTGTAGCCAACTGTAGCACTTCGTTACATGAAAAGCGTCCTGAGCACGTCACTTTCCAGCTACCGAACGTCCGACCGGCATTTTCCGACACACCGGCCCTTGGCATGAGGCGACATTTTCTTATACCCTCGCGCCTTCCCTATTCGTCGCCCCGTGCGGCTTTCGCCGCAGGTCTCGCCCGTTTTTCCGATAAAACCCGGCTTTGAGGATCTGCGGTCTGTTGCAGACAAGGTAGTTAATGATGAGCGCAAGGCACTTTCTCTCGATGATGGATTACACGCCAGCAGAGCTAGTCGGCGTGATTCGTCGCGGCATTGAGCTGAAGGACCTGCGAAATCGAGGCGTGCTTTTCGAACCGTTGAAAGGCCGCATACTGGCCATGATTTTCGAGAAATCCTCGACCCGTACCCGTGTTTCGTTTGAGGCCGGCATGATCCAGCTGGGTGGCCAGGCCATTTTTCTCTCGCCTCGCGACACCCAACTGGGTCGCGGCGAGCCGATCGCCGATGGCGCCCGGGTCATGTCGCGGATGGTCGACGCGGTGATGATCCGCACCTTCGCTCACAGCAACCTGACTGAATTTGCCGCCAACTCTCGCGTACCGGTGATCAACGGCCTGTCCGACGATCTGCATCCGTGCCAGCTGCTCGCGGACATGCAGACCTTCCTCGAGCATCGCGGCTCGATCAAAGGCAAGACCGTGGCCTGGATCGGCGACGGCAATAACATGTGCAACAGCTATATAGAAGCCGCGATCCAGTTCGACTTTAAGCTGCGTGTTGCCTGCCCTGAAGGTTACGAACCCAGTGCGCAATTCATGGCGATGGCCGGCGACCGGGTCACCCTGACCCGTGACCCGCGCGAGGCCGTCAAAGGCGCGCATCTGGTGAGCACCGATGTCTGGACGTCCATGGGCCAGGAAGAAGAAGCGGCCAAACGCATCGCGCTGTTCAAACCATTTCAGGTGACCCGGGCACTGCTCGATCTGGCTGCCGCAGACGTGCTGTTCATGCATTGCCTGCCAGCCCACCGGGGTGAGGAGATCAGCGAAGACCTGCTCGATGACAACCGCTCGGTCGCGTGGGATCAGGCAGAGAACCGCCTGCATGCGCAAAAGGCCTTGCTCGAATTCCTCGTCGCTCCCGCCTTCCAACCTGCATAAGTGCCCCAATGCTGCTGAAACTTCACGACCTCGCCTGCGGCTACCAGGATCAACCGGTGGTGCAGAAGCTGAATCTGCACCTCAACGCCGGCGACATCGGCTGCCTGCTGGGCTCGTCAGGCTGCGGCAAGACCACGACCCTGCGCGCCATCGCCGGGTTCGAACCGGTGCATGAAGGTGAAATCGTGCTGGCAGGCGAAGTCATTTCCAAAGCCGGGTTTACCCTGGCGCCGGAGAAGCGCCGAATCGGCATGGTGTTCCAGGACTATGCCCTGTTCCCGCACCTGACCGTGGCTGACAACGTCGCTTTCGGAATCCGCCATCATCCTCGCCTGACACAGGTGGTCGGCCAGATGCTGGAATTGGTCAATCTGGGGGCATTGGGCAAGCGCCACCCCCATGAACTCTCCGGCGGTCAGCAGCAACGCGTCGCCCTGGCTCGCGCACTGGCTCCCGAGCCGCAGCTGTTGTTGCTCGATGAGCCGTTTTCCAACCTTGATGGCGAACTGCGTCGACGCCTGAGCCATGAGGTGCGCGACATCCTCAAGGCCCGTGGCACCAGCGCGATTCTGGTGACTCATGACCAGGAGGAAGCGTTCGCGGTCAGCGACCACGTAGGTGTCTTCAGACAAGGCCGGCTGGAGCAATGGGATACGCCCTACAACCTCTATCACGAACCGGCCACACCTTATGTCGCCAGTTTCGTGGGTCAGGGTTACTTCATTCGTGGGCAACTCATCGACTCGGAGTCAGTGCACACCGAGCTCGGCGTATTGCAAGGCAACCGCTCCTATGCCGGCGCTCGCGGCGCACCGATGGACGTGCTGTTGCGCCCGGACGACATCGTCTATGCCCCTGACAGCGCACTGAAAGCCAAGGTCACCAGCAAGACCTTTCAGGGTGCCGCTACGCTTTATCGGCTGCAATTGCCGAGCGGCACCCGACTGGAGGCGTTGTTTCCAAGCCATGCGGACCTGCGCATCGGCGAGCAAGCCGGATTCCGGATCGCGGCCGAGCACCTGGTGCTGTTTCCGGCCGTGGGCAGTGTGCCGGTGCATCAGGATATTGCGGTGTGACAGCCTTCGACGCTGTTGATGGGTCTGCTGACAGATAGCTGATTTCCAATGCGCATCTGTTCACCGCTGTAGCAGTCCGGCTTGCCGGCGGTGGCCTATTTGAAACCGCCACCGCCGGCAAACCGCACTGCCCCAGTAAGTCGATCCACACCCTCGGATTTGTGGCTCAGCCCACCGTCAACTTGCCGCTCGCCACCAGCGTGGCATAGCCGCCGATCTTCACCCGATCGCCTTCCAGGCGGCAGAATAACTCCCCACCCCGGGCTGAACTCTGATGCGCCGTCAGGCTGAACTTGTTCAGGCGTGCCGACCAATAGGGGATCAGGCAGCAATGCGTCGAGCCTGTGACCGGATCCTCGGCAATGCCGATCGCCGGGGCGAAGTATCGCGAGACGAAGTCGTAGCGCTCGCCATCACCCTTGGCGGTAACGATGACCCCGGGCCACGGCAACCTGGCGATGGCAGCAAAATCCGGCTTGCAGTCACGGACCGCCTGCTCGGACTCCAGCACCACGAGTAACTCTGCGGCGCCCAGCACATCCACCACTTCAGTGCCCAGCGCGCGCTCGACGTCCACTGTCACCCCCACCTCGCTGGGGGGAATGGCCGGGAAGTCCAGCAACAGGCGGCCATTTTCACGGGTCACGCTCAACGAGCCTGACTTGCAGAAAAATTCGATGGTCTCAGCTGTCTCACCATAGACTTCGAACAGCACGTGCGCGCTGGCCAACGTCGCATGGCCGCACAGCGGCACTTCGTTGGTCGGGGTGAACCAGCGGATATGCCAGCCTTGCGCTTCACGCACGATAAAAGCGGTTTCGGAAAGATTGTGCTCGGTCGCAATGTGCTGCATCAGCCCATCCGACAGCCAGGCGTCGAGGCGATAAACCATTGCGGGATTGCCTGCGAACGGCCGTTCACTGAACGCGTCGACTTGATGAAATTCAAGCTGCATGGAGGGCATCCCTAATCGTTGGTACTACTTGAGTGGCGAGAGCAGCTTGAGAGCCTGGAAAAGCGCAGGAGGGCCGGACCACTCATCAGGATCATTCCCGCCCGATCCGGGCGAAAGTCGCTTGGGTGTGCTGTGCAAGTACCGCAGCTGCCAGCTCGACCTCAAGCCCGCGCCGGCCAGCGCTGACGAATATTGTTGCGAACGGTTGAGCGGTCTCGTCGATGAAAGTTCGCAGTCTTTTCTTCTGCCCAAGCGGGCTGATACCGCCCAGCAAATAACCGGTGGCGCGCTGAGCCGCCGCAGGATCGGCCATCTCCGCCTTCTTGGCGCCTGCCGCATGGGCCAGTGCCTTGAGGTCCAGCGATCCCACCACCGGAACCACCGCCACCAACAACTCGCCCTTTTCAGTGCTGGCCAGCAGCGTCTTGAAGACCTGCGCCGGCTGCAGATTCAGTTTCTCCGCAGCCTCCAGACCATAGGAGGGGGCTTTGGGATCATGCTCGTAACTGTGCACGCGGTGTTCGGCGCGAACCTTTTTCAATAAATCCAATGCGGGGGTCATGCAACGCTCCAGACAACCAGCTGCTTCCTGTCATTTGCCGTTACTTTAGGCCATTCGCCGGGCAAACGCCTACGTCAGCATGGCGATGCCCCAGGAAACCCGACCCATGACAAAAATACCTGGCGTGGTTCATTTTCGACCTTTGACAATGTTCGTTTACGTCTATATTTTTTCGAATACGAATATTCAGCCATTGACGGCGATGTCATCAGCGCAACCGAGGTGCTTTCGCACGTAAACTGAAGGCAGCTTCCCGGATACCGGCTTCATTACCAGGCAACCGACATGACCGACCACGACAACAAGAACTACATCATTGCCCTCGATCAAGGTACAACCAGCTCTCGCGCTATCATCTTTGACCGCGACGCCAACGTGGTGAGCAGCGCCCAGAGCGAGTTCGTGCAGCATTACCCGCAGCCTGGTTGGGTCGAACATGACCCGATGGAAATCTTCGCCACCCAAACCGCGTGCATGACCAAGGTGCTGGCCCAGGCCAATCTGCATCACAACCAGATCGCTGCCATCGGCATCACCAATCAACGCGAAACCACCGTGGTCTGGGAGAAGGACAGCGGTCGACCGATCTACAACGCGGTGGTCTGGCAATGCCGTCGCAGCACCGAAATCTGCGAGCAGCTCAAGCGTGACGGGCTTGAGGACTACATCAGGGATACCACGGGCCTGGTCATCGACCCGTATTTTTCCGGCAGCAAGTTGAAGTGGATTCTCGACCACGTTGAAGGCAGCCGCGAACGCGCCCGACGCGGCGAGCTGTTGTTCGGCACCGTCGATAGCTGGCTGATCTGGAAATTCACCGGCGGCAAGGTCCACGTCACCGATTACACCAACGCCTCGCGCACCATGATGTTCAACATCCATACCCTGGAATGGGATCAACGGATGCTCGACGTGCTCGACGTGCCACGGGAAATGCTCCCCGAGGTCAAGTCGTCATCCGAAGTCTATGGTCACAGCAAAAGCGGAATCGCCATTGCCGGGATCGCCGGTGACCAGCAATCGGCGCTGTTCGGGCAGATGTGCGTGGAGGCTGGTCAGGCGAAAAACACCTACGGCACCGGCTGCTTCCTGCTGATGAACACCGGCAAGAAAGCGGTGAAATCCAACCATGGCCTGCTCACCACCATCGGTTGTGGCCCGCGAGGCGAAGTGGCCTATGCGCTGGAAGGCGCGGTGTTCAATGGCGGCTCCACCGTGCAATGGCTGCGCGACGAATTGAAAATCGTCAACGACTCCATGGACACCGAATACTTCGCCACCAAAGTGAAGAACAGCAATGGGGTCTATCTGGTCCCGGCTTTCACCGGGCTGGGCGCGCCCTACTGGGACCCCTACGCCCGCGGCGCATTGTTCGGCCTGACGCGCGGGGTGAAGGTCGATCACATCATCCGTGCCGCGCTCGAATCAATCGCCTACCAGACCCGCGACGTGCTTGACGCCATGCAGCAAGACGCCGGCGAGCCGCTCAAGGCCCTGCGTGTCGACGGCGGCGCGGTGGCCAACAATTTCCTCATGCAGTTCCAGGCCGACATTCTCGGCACTCAGGTCGAGCGCCCGAAAATGCGCGAGACCACGGCATTGGGGGCCGCCTACCTGGCCGGTCTTGCCATCGGCTTCTGGAGCAGTCTGGACGAGTTGAAGGACAAGGCGGTGATCGAGCGCCGGTTCGACCCGCAGTGCGCAGAAGAGGAGAAGGAAAAGCTCTATGCCGGCTGGCGCAAGGCAGTCGACCGTACCCGCGACTGGGAACCCCACGAAGATGAGCAGTAACACCGCAATCCTTCTGTAGGAGTGAACTTGCTCGCGATAGCGGCTTATCCGCGCCATTTGCGAGCCTGTCACAGCGCCATCGCGAGCAAGCTCACTCCAACAGGATCGATCAACGCAGATTCGCAGTTTTTTTCCGGCTGACAGGTAATGGCTGCCTGCGGCATCATGGGCGCCCTTGCCCGAAGGAAAAAAAATGAATCTGCCACCCCGTCAACAGCAGATCCTCGAGCTGGTCCGTGAACGCGGCTACGTCAGCATCGAAGAAATGGCCCAATTGTTCGTCGTGACCCCGCAAACCATCAGGCGCGACATCAATCAGCTGGCGGAAATGAACCTGCTGCGCCGCTACCATGGCGGTGCTGCCTATGATTCCAGCATCGAAAACACCGCCTACGCCATGCGCGCCGATCAGATGCGCGACGAGAAGCAGCGCATCGCCGAAGCCATCGCGGCGCAGATCCCCGATCACGCTTCGCTGTTCATCAATATCGGTACCACCACCGAGTCCATCGCCCGCGCCCTGCTCAATCACAATCACCTGAAGATCATCACCAACAACCTGCACGTCGCCTCGATTCTCAGCGGCAAGGACGACTTCGAAGTGCTGTTGGCCGGGGGCAATGTGCGCCGCGACGGCGGGGTCGTGGGTCAGGCGAGCGTCGATTTCATCACCCAGTTCAAGGTCGATTTCGCGTTGGTGGGCATCAGCGGCATCGATGAAGACGGCAGCCTGCTGGACTTCGACTATCAGGAAGTGCGGGTCTCCCAAGCCATCATCGCCAATGCCCGTCAAGTCATCCTGGCCGCCGACTCGAGCAAATTCGGGCGCAACGCCATGGTGCGCCTGGGCCCGATTTCCCTTATCGATTGCCTGGTCACCGATCAGGCACCGGTGCCTGCGCTGGCGCAATTGCTGACGCAGAACAAGATTCGTCTGGAAGTGGTTTGAGTCGACTGCATTCGCAAACCTGAACCGCTGGCCCGACACGCATCGTCTGTAGCAGTCCGGCTTGCCGGCGGCGGCGTATTAGAAATCGCTGCCCGGCAAGCCGTACTGCTACAGATGTGCCGCATCGCGCCTTGGCAGCAGCAGCGGATCAATTGTCTCGCCCATCCAGTGGACTTCTATGTTCACTTTTGTTCCTTTCCTTTCTCTCTGATCAGTATTTTCAATCAATACCGAGTGGTCGAGGGCCTGTTATTGCGTTACTATTTTCGAAAATGAACATAAATGTTCGAATTCGCCTTTAGTGCTATGCGCAGATCAGGCGTGATCGAATTCAGACAGGAGGCCCCATGGCCCATTCCGCCTTGCCTATACCGCCCCTCTCCGAGGTCTACGACATCGCCGTGATCGGCGGTGGCATCAATGGTGTCGGCATCGCGGCGGATGCATCGGGGCGAGGGTTGTCGGTCTTCCTCTGCGAAAAAGACGACTTGGCCAGCCATACCTCCTCGGCCAGCAGCAAGCTGATCCACGGCGGTCTGCGTTACCTGGAACACTACGAGTTTCGTCTGGTACGCGAGGCCCTGGCTGAGCGGGAAGTGCTGCTGGAAAAGGCGCCGCATATCGTCAAGCCGATGCGCTTCGTGTTGCCCCACCGCCCGCATCTGCGCCCTGCCTGGATGATCCGCGCCGGCCTGTTCCTCTATGACCATCTGGGTAAACGCGAAAAACTGCCGGCGTCCAAAAGCCTGCGCTTCGGCGCCAACAGTCCGCTGAACAGTTCGATCACCCGCGGTTTCGAATACTCCGACTGCTGGGTCGACGATGCCCGTCTGGTAGTGCTCAACGCCATGGCCGCTCGCGAGAAAGGCGCGCACATTCACACTCAGACCCGTTGCTTGAGCGCCCGTCGTAGCGGCGGCATGTGGCACCTGAACATGGAACGCGCAGATGGCAGCCTGTTTTCCATTCGCGCCAGGGCGCTGGTCAATGCTGCCGGACCGTGGGTTGCCAAGTTCATTCGTGAAGACCTCAAGCTCGAATCGCAGTACGGCATTCGATTGATCCAGGGCAGCCACTTGATCGTGCCGAAACTGTACGAGGGCGAGAATGCGTTCATCCTCCAGAACGAGGACCAGCGTATCGTGTTCGCCATCCCGTACCTGGAACGCTTCACCATCATCGGCACCACGGACCGCGAGTACACCGGTGACCCGGCAAAAGTGGCAATCACCGAGGGCGAAACCGATTACTTGCTGAAGATCGTCAACGAACACTTCAAAAAGCAGCTCAGCCGCAGCGATGTCATCCGTACCTACTCAGGTGTACGTCCCCTGTGTAACGACGAGTCGGACAACCCGTCAGCGATCACTCGTGACTACACCCTGTCCCTGTCGGGCAGCGCCGAGCAGGCACCGATCCTCTCGGTATTCGGCGGCAAGCTGACCACCTATCGCAAGCTGGCCGAATCGGCGATGCAGCAGTTGGCGCCTTTCTTCACCCAGATGAAACCGAGCTGGACCGCCAAGGCCAGCCTGCCCGGTGGCGAGAACATGAGCACACCGGCAGCGCTGGCAGCGGACCTGCAGCAGCGGTGCAGCTGGTTGCCGGCAGAGATCGCCAAACGCTGGGCCATCACCTATGGCTCGCGCAGCTGGCGCATCGTCGAAGGCGTACAGAGCCTGGCCGATCTGGGCGAGCACTTGGGTGGCGGCCTGTATAGCCGGGAAGTGGATTATCTGTGCAGCGAAGAATGGGCCACTGCGCCAGACGACATTCTCTGGCGCCGGACCAAGCTTGGCCTGTTCACCACGGCCGAAGAACAGCAGAACGTGAAGGCCTATCTGGACAAGGTCGCACGTAACAAAAGCTCGATAGAGGCGGCTTGATCCACCGAGCCCTTCCACATACCGCGCCCTGCGCAGGGGTGCGCTTGCTGGCGATGACGACGTGACAGTGACAGTTTTATCGACTGTCACAAGGTAATCGCCAGCACGCTCACTCTTACAGATGCGACAAGGCGCCTGCCTCGACTCGCATTCGGATTTCCGAACACCACCAACCTGGCCATTCGGCATCCCGGACGAAAAACCCTCTCCCCTCGTCCCCTGAAAAATAAATCCCCTTTCTTTTCAGTCTGTTAGCCGCTTGCGCGTGCTTGGCATGACTCATGCTCTACACTCAGTCACGATTGCTCCGATGTAGCGTGCCGCCTGCATGGGCCGCCGTTGAAGCGTTCTGAAACGATAGGGCCGTCCAACACCGGTCCAATAAAAAAAACAAAGTCGAGGATTAACCGATGCGCATCGTTCCCCATATCCTGGGCGCAGCCATTGCTGCCGCTTTGATCACCACCCCCGTTTTCGCCGCCGAGCTGACCGGTACTCTGAAGAAAATCAAAGAGTCCGGCACCATCACCCTCGGTCACCGCGACTCGTCGATTCCGTTCTCTTACATCGCTGACGCTTCCGGTGTTCCGGTTGGCTACTCCGCTGATATCCAGCTGAAAATCGTCGAAGCGATCAAGAAAGACCTGGACATGCCGGACCTGAAGGTCAAGTACAACCTGGTCACCTCGCAGACCCGTATCCCGCTGGTGCAGAACGGCACCGTCGACGTTGAATGCGGTTCGACCACCAACAACGCAGAGCGCGCGCAACAAGTCGACTTTACCGTTGGCATCTTCGAAATCGGTACCCGGCTGCTGAGCAAGGCAGATTCGTCGTACAAGGATTTCGATGACCTCAAAGGCAAGAACGTCGTCACCACCGCCGGCACCACGTCCGAACGCATCCTCAAGTCCATGAACGCTGACAAGCAGATGGGCATGAACGTGATTTCCGCAAAAGATCACGGCGAGTCTTTCCAGATGCTGGAATCGGGCCGTGCCGTTGCCTTCATGATGGACGACGCACTGCTGGCAGGCGAAATGGCCAAGGCCAAGAAGCCGACCGACTGGCACGTGACCGGTACCCCGCAGTCCTATGAAGTCTATGGCTGCATGGTGCGCAAGGGTGATCCTGAGTTCAAGAAAGCGGTCGACGACGCCATTGTCGCGACCTACAAATCGGGCGAGATCAACAAGATCTACGACAAGTGGTTCACTCAGCCGATTCCTCCAAAAGGCCTGAACCTGATGTTCCCGATGAGCGACAAGGTCAAGGAACTGATCTCCAGCCCGAACGACAAGCCGGCGCCTGACCCAAAGGCTTGAGCCGTTCAGTCCAGACGTTGAAGAGTAAAGCCTGACTCCCGGGAAAGCCTGCTTTCCCGGGAGCCACATACAGGCGCATGCGTGCATATCGATCGATCAGAGGGGAGACCCTGATGAATTACAACTGGGACTGGGGCGTGTTCTTCAAGTCCACCGGCGTTGGCAGCGAAACCTATCTGGACTGGTACATTTCCGGGCTGGGCTGGACAATCGCAATTGCCGTCGTCGCCTGGATCATCGCGCTAACCCTGGGCTCCGTGCTCGGTGTCATGCGCACAGTGCCTAATCGTGTGGTATCGACCATTGCCACGGTCTACGTGGAAATCTTCCGTAATGTGCCACTGCTGGTGCAGCTGTTCATCTGGTACTTCCTGGTGCCGGACCTGCTGCCCGAGAACCTGCAGGAGTGGTACAAGCAAGACCTCAATCCGACCACCTCGGCGTTTCTGAGCGTGGTCGTGTGCCTGGGGCTGTTCACCGCCGCACGGGTGTGCGAACAAGTGCGCACCGGTATTCAGGCGCTGCCGCCTGGCCAGGAGTCCGCGGCGCGGGCCATGGGCTTCAAACTGCCACAGATCTACTGGAACGTGCTGCTGCCGCAGGCTTACCGGATCATCATTCCGCCGCTCACGTCCGAATTTCTCAACGTGTTCAAGAACTCGTCGGTGGCCTCGTTGATCGGCCTGATGGAGCTGCTCGCGCAGACCAAACAGACCGCCGAATTCTCCGCCAACCTGTTCGAAGCTTTCACCCTCGCCACCCTGATCTACTTCACCCTGAACATGAGCCTGATGCTGCTCATGCGCCTGATCGAGAAGAAAGTCGCGGTGCCGGGCCTGATCTCCGTGGGAGGTAAATAATGGACTTCTCTGGAGTCATTCCGGCCATTCCGGGCCTGTGGAACGGCATGGTCATGACCTTGCAGCTGATGGTCATGGGCGTGGTCGGCGGGATCATCATCGGCACGCTTCTGGCGCTGATGCGTTTGTCGTCGAGCAAGTGGATGTCGCGTATTGCCGGGGCCTACGTCAACTATTTCCGCTCCATCCCGCTGCTGCTGGTGATCACCTGGTTCTATCTGGCGGTGCCGTTCGTGCTGCGCTGGATCACCGGACAAGACACCCCGATCGGTGCATTCACCTCCTGCGTCGTGGCCTTCATGATGTTCGAGGCGGCGTACTTCTGCGAGATCGTGCGCGCCGGTGTGCAATCGATCTCCCGCGGTCAGATGGGCGCCGCGCAAGCGCTGGGCATGACCTACAGCCAGATGATGCGCCTGATCATCCTGCCGCAGGCGTTCCGCAAGATGACCCCGCTGCTGCTGCAGCAGAGCATCATCCTGTTTCAGGACACTTCGCTGGTGTACACGGTCGGTCTGGTCGACTTCCTCAACGCCTCGCGCTCCAGTGGCGACATCATTGGCCGTTCCAACGAGTTCCTGATCGTCGCCGGTCTTGTGTATTTCACGATCAGCTTCGCGGCATCGCGTCTGGTCAAGCTCATGCAAAAAAGGTTAGCCGTATGATTTCCATCAAAAATATCAACAAGTGGTATGGGGACTTTCAGGTGCTGACCGATTGCAGCACCGAGGTCAAGAAAGGCGAAGTGATCGTGGTGTGCGGGCCCTCCGGTTCCGGTAAATCGACCCTGATCAAATGCGTCAACGCGCTGGAGCCGTTCCAGAAAGGCGACATCGTGGTCGACGGCACGTCCATTGCCGACCCGAAGACCAACCTGCCGAAACTGCGTTCGCGCGTCGGCATGGTGTTCCAGCATTTCGAGCTGTTCCCACACCTGACCATTACCGAGAATCTGACCATCGCGCAGATCAAGGTGCTGGGTCGCAGCAAGGAAGAGGCCAGCAAAAAGGGCCTGCAATTGCTCGAGCGCGTCGGACTTTCGGCCCATGCCCACAAGCACCCCGGACAACTGTCCGGCGGTCAGCAGCAACGCGTGGCCATTGCCCGCGCGCTGGCGATGGACCCGGTGGTCATGCTGTTCGACGAGCCGACCTCGGCGCTGGACCCGGAAATGGTCAATGAAGTGCTCGACGTCATGGTGCAACTGGCCCACGAAGGCATGACCATGATGTGCGTGACCCACGAAATGGGCTTCGCCCGCAAAGTGGCTGACCGGGTGATCTTCATGGACAAGGGCCAGATCGTTGAAGACTGCGCCAAGGAAGAATTCTTCGGCGACGTCAACGCACGATCCGAACGTGCCCAGCACTTCCTCAACAAGATCCTGCAACACTGATTGATTCAATGCCTCACAAGGGCACAAAACCCGCTGGCCGTTGGTGTCTATATCCAGGACACGAGCGGCTGGTCGGTCCAGGACGACTGTGATGAAATGCGATCCCCCTCTCTACGCGCCGTCATCACTTGCCGTGAAACCCCGCCTGATCCGCCACTTGTTTCTGCCACCGCTGGTCATCCTGCTGATGATCGCGCTGGGCTATGTCACCTATCTGTACAGCGAACAGAACGGCATCAAGGCACTCGGCGAAAACGGTGAGCGTCAGCTCGAGCTGCACGCCCGTACCGTCGAAAGCGAGATCAACAAGTACAACTACCTGCCCAGCGTGCTGGAGCTGGAATCCAATGTCTCGGAGCTGCTCAACGATCCGTCGCCGCAACTGCGATCGAAGGTCAATGACTACCTGGAAGGGCTGAATCGTCGCAGCCGCAGTCGTGCCATCTACGTACTCGACACCACCGGTCGGGTGCTGGCCACCAGCAACTGGCGCGATGCCGACAGTTATCTGGGCGAAGACCTGTCCTTTCGCGCTTATTACCAGGATGCCATTCGCGGCCTGCCCGGCCGTTTCTACGGCATTGGCAGCACCACGGGCGAGCCCGGTTATTACCTGGCACATGGACTGGAAGAGAAAGGCAAGATCATCGGTGTGGCCGTGATCAAGGTGCGTCTGGAGGCACTTGAGGAACGCTGGCAAAGGGCGCGCCTGGAGGCGTTCGTCAGTGACGAGAACGGCATCATCATTCTGTCCAGCGACCCGGCCCGACGCCTCAAATCGGTTCGACCCCTGACCCCGGACGTCAAGGAGCGCCTGGCGCGCAGCCTGCAGTATTACTGGTGGCCGCTCAACGAGCTGGTACCGCTGCAGCGCGAGTCGATTGCCGAGGGCGTCGAGAAGCTGACTTTCCCAGCCAACAGCAGCGTCGATCATGAGCACACGGTGGTCAGTTATCTGGCCCAGACCCGCGATCTGGCCGATACGCCATGGCATCTCACACTGCTGACCCCCCTGGAAGACCTGCGCCGCGAGGCCGCCAATCAGGGCATGCTGGTGGCAGTGGCCTGTGCACTGGTGGCGTTCCTGCTGATCGCCTGGAATGAGCGGCGCAAGGTGATTTCCACCCGTCTGGCGGCTCGCGAAGCGCTGGAAGAAGCCAATAACGAACTCGAACGCCGGATTACCGAACGTACGTCCGACCTGCGCGCCAGCAACGAACGCCTCAAGGGGCAGATTCGCGAACGACGTCAGGCCGAGGAAACCCTGCGTCAGGCGCAGGATGAGCTGGTCCAGGCCGGCAAGCTGGCGGCAATCGGGCAGATGTCCACCAGCATCGCCCATGAACTCAATCAACCGCTGGCGGCGTTGCGTACGCTGTCAGGCAATACCGTGCGTTTCATCGAGCGCGGTGCACTGGACACGGCCAGCGCCAACCTGCGCACCATCAACGATCTGGTCGATCGCATGGGCCGCATCACCGCCAGTCTGCGCGCCTTTGCCCGCCGGGGTGAAGACAAGGGCCAGGCAGCGCTGGGCAAGGCGGTGGACGCCGCATTGCAACTGCTGGCCGGGCGTCTGGAAAGCAGCTCGCTGGAACTTCACCAGCAGATCGACGAGGTGCAGCTGGCGATCGATCAGACCCGTCTGGAACAGATTCTGGTGAACCTGATCGGCAACGCGCTGGATGCGATGCAGGCCCAACCGCTGCCGGTGTTGTGGTTGCAAGGCGACAGGTTCGAGGGCCGCTATCGGCTGCGGGTGCGTGACAACGGCCATGGCATTGATGCCCAGGCGCGCAAGCATCTGTTCGAACCGTTTTTCACCACCAAACCCGGCGAGCAGGGACTCGGGCTCGGCCTGACCCTGTCGGCCAGCCTGGCAGCAGCAGCGGGCGGCAGTCTGAACGCCGAAGACCCGGCCGAAGGTGGATCGATGTTTGTGCTGATATTGCCGTTGGTGGCGACATGAAAGGCGCACAGGCAACTGTCGTTGCTTTTGATTCGGGCCGCAGGCCCACGCCCTCCGGGCAGAAGCAGTACCGGGCTGTCATGCAATGTGTATTCGGGACAGCGGGCTCGATGAGGATTTCCCCATGAACACTGATTTAACCGTCCTCATCGTCGAAGACGACCCCCACGTGCTGCTCGGTTGCCAGCAGGCGCTGGCCCTGGAAGACATTCACAGTCAGGGGGTGGGCAGTGCTGAAGAAGCCCTGGCGCTGGTCGGCGACAACTTCGCAGGCATCGTCATCAGCGACATCCGCCTGCCGGGCATCGACGGGCTGGAACTGCTCAAGCGCCTGAAAGAGCGGGACCGGACGCTGCCGGTGGTGTTGATCACCGGGCACGGCGATGTGTCGATGGCGGTCGGCGCCATGCGTGATGGCGCCTACGATTTCATGGAAAAGCCCTTTTCCCCCGAACGCCTGGTTGAGGTCGCGCGGCGTGCGCTGGAACAACGCGGACTGGCCCGGGAGGTCTGGTCGCTGCGCCGGCAACTGGCTGAGCGCGATTCGCTGGAAGGCAAGATCATCGGTCGGTCGGCTGCGATGCAGAGTCTGCGGGCCTTGATCGTCAACGTTGCCGACACCTCGGCCAACGTGCTGATCGAGGGTGAAACCGGCACCGGCAAAGAGTTGGTCGCTCGCTGCCTGCATGATTTCAGCCGGCGCCATGGCAATCAGTTCGTTGCCCTCAACTGCGGCGGCCTGCCGGAAAATCTGTTCGAGAGCGAGATCTTCGGTCACGAGGCCAATGCCTTTACCGGCGCCGGCAAGCGGCGTATCGGCAAGATCGAACACGCCCACAACGGCACGCTGTTTCTCGACGAAGTCGAAAGCATGCCCATCAGCCTGCAGATCAAACTGCTACGGGTGCTGCAGGAACGCACCCTGGAACGACTGGGCTCCAACCAGAGCGTGGCGGTGGATTGTCGAGTGATCGCGGCCACCAAGTCGGACCTCAACGCGCTGAGCAAGGCCAGCCAGTTTCGCAGCGACCTGTACTACCGCCTGAACGTGGTGACCCTGGAGTTGCCGCCGTTGCGCGAACGTCGCGAAGACATCCTGCAACTGTTCGAGCATTTCCTGCAGTTGTCGTCGCTGCGTTTTGACCGCGAGCCGCCGCAACTGGATGCGCAGACCCGGGCGGCGCTGATGAACCACGACTGGCCAGGTAACGTGCGCGAACTGCGCAACGTCGCCGAGCGTTACGCGCTGGGCCTGCCGGCCTTCAAGAAGTCGGACGCGTCGATCATCGCCCAAAGCCTGGGGTTTTCCGAGGCGGTGGAAGCCTTCGAGAAAAACCTGCTCGGCGAAGCCCTGCAACGCAGCGGCGGTAACCTCAGTCAGGCCAGCCAGGAACTGGGGATGGCCAAGACCACGTTGTTCGACAAGGTCAAGAAGTACGGCTTGGGTTGATCGGCGCCGCCCAGGGTTCGCACGGACGGCCAAGGTCAAAATTGGAGAAGTGTCGACCCTGTAGCAGCACGGCTGGCCGGCGGTTACGTCCTCATAATCGCTGCCGCGGCAAGCCGGACTGCGACAGACAAATCGCCGCAGCCAAGCCAAGATGCCAGCCCATTGGCCCACGCCTTGCAATACCCCCCTGACAGGTCCGCTCGGCCGGTGTGCATACCCTCAAACCGGTGTCATGAGCGGGCTGTTCGAGGAGTTGTTTGCATGACCCCGACAGTGATGCTGTTGACCGCCCTTTCCATCGTGCTCGACGTCACCGGCCAGCTGGCTTTCAAGCTCGGTCTGAACCGCCTGCCGGAGCATCATGGCGGATTTCGCCTGCGCCTGTTCTGGCGGCAGATAGCCGCAGCTCCGCTGCTGTGGTTCGGGGTGGGGGCTTATTCCGTCCAATTCGTCACTTGGCTGCTGGTGTTGTCGCTGGCGCCGTTGAGCCTGGTCTTCCCTGCGATCAGCCTGAGTTACGTAGGCGTGGTGCTGGGTGCCAGACTGGTGCTCGGCGAAACCGTCAACCGCCGGCGCTGGCTCGGCGCTCTGGTCATCAGCGCCGGCGTCATGCTGGTGTGCGCCACGGGCGCCTGAGGTCGTAATGGATATTGAGCTATTGAGTGAAAAATCCGGCACGCGCTGGCTGGGACGCCGCGCTGCTGGTCTGGCCCTGTGGGCATTGCTGATCGGCTCGGAAAGCGCCGCGCAACTGGCGTTGAAGGTCGGCGGCGATGGACTGGCGGGCGTGCCGTTCGGCGTGCAGTGGCTGCTGGCGGGGCTGAGCAACATGGCGGTGCTGACGGCAATCGGCTGCTACATCACCTCCTTTCTGAGCTGGATGCTGATCCTGCGCCGCAGCAGCCTGTCGCTGGCCTTTCCCTTGAGTTCACTGGTGTTCGTGGTGGTGCTGCTGGGTTCGTGGCTGGGGCTGGGCGAACACATCAGCACGCTGCACTGGCTGGGGCTTTGGGTGATTGTCGGGGGGATTGCGTTGATAGCGCAGGGTGAACCGTAATCCCGGATCAATGCACCTGCCACAGGTCAGGTGTTGATATCAGAACCGTCCAGCGGGCGCCGACCCAAGGCAGCTCGCATTGCTGTTCATGCATTCAGAAAATCACTGGAAGTGGTAAGCCACCACTTCATCCAGTTCCCCCTGATTCACCCGGCCCTGCTGGCGGACGATACTGCTGTCGGCCGCCGATCCCAGCAGATGAACCCAACTGGCACTGGTGATCAGCGACCAGTTCGGCGCCAATGGAAACGCCACGTCCTGGGTCAGGCTCAAGTGCTGCAGCCCGCCGCTGGCGTGGTAAGGCCGTATGCCGGATGCCTGCGACTCTTGACTGCTGACACCGTAAAACGTCTGCGCCTGCTCGGCGTTGGCGTAATGCGCGGCCAGCGTGGTGCCGCCGAAGATTGCGCGGGCCAACGGATAATCGACCTCGCCGCCGACCTGGCCGAGCACCCCGCCCTGTCCGCTGCTGGCGCCGAACGCTCGGCCCATCCGGGCGAAAACACGCCAGGCATCGGAGGGGCTGTATTCGATGAAACCACCCGCCTCCCCCATGTCCGAAACATCTCGCAGACCCTGCAACGAACCATTGGACGTGCGCCCCTGGAGGTCATTGACGAATGGCCCGGCGCTCCAGCCGTGGGCCTTCAGTGCCGCCCACGACACGCCATCATCGGAACTCAGATTGACCCGTCCCCATGACAGGTCCAGGTAAGGAACAGGCCGGGTTTCATAGCGACTGCCCGCAGGCTCACGGGGCTGGTACGCGGCGCCTGCGCCAGCTTCTCCGGTCAATCCGTCGGCGTGGCAGGCCGGGCTGAAATACGCAGCGCAGAGCAGCCCGGCGACGCACAGATTGCGCTTGAAAGAGGACGGCAGGACAGTCATCGCGAGGTCTCGTGGGCGGCGAACATGCGCGCATCAATCCCCGGATCCGCTGCGCTGTGCAAGCACTGATGTTGTTTGTAGCAAGCTACAAAATTTGTAGCTGCGCAGCCCGGCTTTTCCCCTCTGACGCCCCCCAAGGCCCTGCCCATGGGGCTTTCGAGCGGTTGGCACAGTCCCTGCTCAAGTCCTGTCACGAGCAATTCGGCGAGCTGATCGCCCTGCTCTTCTCCTAGACAGAACAGGCAACCGCAGATGATGCATTGGCATATCGTGTGCGACTTCGACGGGACGATTACCCCCACCGATGTCATCGACAACATTCTGGAGCGCTTCGCCGATCCCAGCTGGACGGACATCGAAGACCAATGGCTCAGTGGCCGGATCGGCTCTCGCGAATGCCTGAGTCGCCAGCTGGCATTGGTCCAGGCGTATCCGGCGCAGTTGCTCGACTATTTCGACAGCGTACGGATCGACCCGCATTTTCCAGCGTTCGTCGATCACGTCCTCAACCTCGGCGCGACGATGGACATCGTCAGCGACGGCCTTGAGCAAGGCATCGCCAGAATCCTTTCGCGTCACCAGATCCCACTGCTGCCGATCATCGCCAACGGCCTGCGTCAGGTCGACCAGAACCGCTGGCGCATCGTCTTCCCACATGCCAGCGACGCCTGCCGCGCGGCGTCGGGCAACTGCAAATGCAAATCCACCCCCAGCGGCAGACGCGTGCTGGTGATCGGCGATGGCAAATCGGACATGTGCGTGGCCCAGACAGCCGACTTCGTATTCGCCAAAGGACGCCTGGCCGAGCACTGCGCCGTCAATGGCATTCCTTTCGCCCGCTTCGACTCCTTTGCCGAACTGCCCGGACTGCTGGCTTCGCTGCCCCACAGCCCGTCCGCTGCGATCGTGCGCCTCCCCCTTGAACATCAGGAACTCTCTCATCATGTCTGATATCCGCATTGCCAGCCCCGAAGACCAGATCCTTCTGGAAAAAGAAGCCAGGTACTGCTCCTTTGGCGACACCGTTCACTACATCGACCCACCGCGCATCTTCAGCCGCTGTGAAGGTTCCTACGTGTATGACACCAGCGACCAGGCCTACCTCGACCTGCAGATGTGGTACTCGGCGGTCAACTTCGGCTACGCCAACCCGCGCCTGAACAACGCCCTCAAGCAGCAGATCGACACCCTGCCGCAAATCGCCAGCCAGTACCTGCACAAGGGCAAGATCGAGCTGTCGGAGATGATCGCGGTCGATGCCAGGAAAAAGTTCGGCCTGGACGGTCGGGTGCATTTCAACGTCGGCGGTTCACAGTCCATCGAGGACTCGCTCAAGGTGGTGCGCAACGCCAGCAACGGCAAGAGCCTGATGTTCGCCTTCGAGGGCGGCTATCACGGACGCACGCTCGGCGCCTCATCGATCACCTCCAGCTACCGCTACCGGCGTCGCTACGGCCACTTCGGCGAGCGCGCGCAGTTCATCCCCTTCCCGTATCACTTTCGCGGCCCCAAAGGCATGACCAAGGAAGAATACGGCAGCTACTGCGTGCAGCAATTCGCCCGTCTGTTCGAGACCGAATACAACGGCGTGTGGGACCCCAAGGTCGGCCAGAGCGAGTACGCCGCGTTTTACGTCGAGCCGATCCAGGGTACTGGCGGCTACGTGATTCCGCCGATGAACTTCTACAGCGAGCTCAAGCATGTGCTCGACCAGCACGGCATCCTGATGGTGGTCGATGAAATCCAGATGGGCTTCTATCGCACCGGCAAGCTGTGGTCGATCGAGCATTTCGACGTCAAACCCGACGTTATCGTGTTCGGCAAGGCGCTGACCAACGGCCTCAATCCGCTGGGCGGCATCTGGGCCCGCGAGGAGCTGATCAACCCGAAAATCTTCCCGCCCGGCTCCACCCATTCGACCTTCGCCTCCAACCCGCTGGGCACTGCGGTGGGTCTGGAGATGTTCAAGATGACCTCGGAAATCGACTACGGCTCAATGGTCATGAACAAGGGTAAATACTTCCTCGAAGGCCTGCGCGACTTGCAGAAACGCTACCCGATCATTGGCGACGTCGACGGTCTGGGGTTGGCCTTGCGTGCGGAAATCTGCACAGCCGATGGCTTCACCCCGGACAAGGCGACCCTGGATTTCATGGTCGAAGAAGGCATGAAGGGCGATATCGAAATCGACGGCAAGCGCCTGGGCCTGGTGCTGGACGTGGGCGGTTACTACAAGAACGTGATCACCTTGGCGCCGTCCCTTGAGATCAGCTACCCCGAGATCGATCTGGGTATCGCCCTGCTCGACCGCCTGTTGCATCGGGCCATGAAAAGATGAGCCCCTCGCCGTCGCACACCGCGATCGACCTGGGCGAAGGCGACGCCGGTTTCATACTGGGCGACGGTGCCGTGGGTGTGTTGTTGATCCACGGCCTGACCGGCACCCCGACCGAGCTGCGGCGGGTGGCCCAGGGCCTGGCGGACAAGGGTTGCACAGTGTATGTGCCGACCCTGGCCGGGCACTGCGGCGACAATGCCGACCTGCAACGCACACGCTGGAGCGACTGGTACGAAAGTGCCCGTCGCACCTTCGTCGGCGTTCGCCAGCGACACGCGAAGGTGTTCGTCGGCGGATTGTCCATGGGCGCGGTGATGGCGATGCACATGGCCGCGCAGCACCCCGGACACATCGCAGGCCTGCTGTTGTATTCGACCACCTTGCGCTACGACGGCTGGAACATGCCGTACGCGGCCAAGTTCACTCACCTCTACATGATGGTGCCGTTTGGCGTTCACATCTGCCGCTTCGACGAAAAACCGCCCTATGGCATCAAGAACCCGCGCCTGCGGGCCATCGTCGAAAAGCAGATGAAAGCGGGCCAGAGCAGCAACGCGGGGCTGCTGACCATGTCCGGCATCAGCGTGCGCGAACTGCATCGACTGATCGCCGTGGTCAAGCGCAACATGCCGCAGATCATGACCCCCACGCTGGTGCTGCATTCACTGGAGGACGACATCACCAGCCGCTGGAACGCCGATTACGTCGAGCGACGGCTTGGCGGTCCGGTGGTCAAGGTGCTGCTGGACAACTGCTATCACATGATCACGGTTGATCTGGAATACCGCCAGGTCATCGCCTTGAGCACCTCGTTCATCGAGACCCGTGTGCAGGCAGCGTTGCGCCTGGATGACGCGGGGCAAGACTACGAAGCGCTCGAAGGCCATGTGATCAGCCACGATGACCACCAGCAACTGGCCTGAGCCATGATCAGCCCACAGCGGTTTTGCCGCCTCCGTCCGGCCCCGCGTGTGTAAACCAGTCCGGGCCGGTCGCAGCCAGCGTTGGACGACTGGGCTTATATGCTCAAACGGGGCAGACTGGCTGTCCGCCCGGACCGATTCGACACCGCCATGGCTGCGGCAATAAGCGAACATTGATGACTGAAATCCCGGAACGCCCTGCTCGATCGTTTTTTTCCCTTTCGCGCTGGAGCGTGCAGCGCAAACTGGTGCTGGCGTTCTGGCTGGTCAGCGTCATCCCGACCATGATCGCTGCCGAACTGGCCGCCACTACGCTGTCGCAGATATTCGAAAGCAACGTGCGCATCTGGCTGCAGGAATCGACCAAGATCGTGGTCGATGAGACCACCGAAATCATGCACAACAACGCCCGCGTCGCGCAGTTGTTCGAACGCTATGCGCGGCCCGATGCCGGCTCCGATAACAAGCGCGACAAGCTGATTGGCGACATCGCTGAGGCCATGGGTATCGATGTGGTGGCGCTGATTCGCAGCGACGATCAGAAAGTGGTGTTCTCCACGGCGGCCGACGACATCGTCAGCCAGATCAGCCTGGCGCCAAAGGCTGTGCTGCAGACCATCCACGAGGGCGGTAATGCGGTGGGTACGGTGGTGTCGACCTTCCATACGATGCAGGCTGGCGTTGATTACGTGCTGGTGATCGCCACTTATCTGGACAGCAGCTTCCTCACCAGTGTCGCTGACGTGCATTCGCTGGACCTGCGCCTGTATCTGCGCAACAGCGACGGTTTCGGCGAAGTCTTCGCCACCCAGCGCTTCGAAGACCACCCCGCGCAAGTGCCCGCGCGTATCGAAACTATCCTGCACGACACCAAGCAGGCCAGCGAGCAGTCCACTGCACGATACAGCGGGCTGTACTCACCGATTTTCAATGACAACGGCGAGCTGCAGGGGGTGATTTTCAGTGGCCTGCTGCGGCATTCGACACTGGTGGGGCTGGTCAACCAGACCAATCTGTTCCTGGCGATCCTGCTGGTCGGCTCAGCCCTGTCGCTGGGTGTCGGCTGGTTGATTTCCCAGCACCTGACCCGCCCGCTGCGAGGCTTGCGTGAAGGGGTGCGTGCGGTGACTGCCGGCGATTACCACCAACAGGTCGAGGTCATCGGCGGCGATGAACTGGCCGAGTTGAGCGTTACCTTCAACCATATGACCGAGCGCCTGCGGCAACTGCAGCATCTGGAAGCGCAACTGCGTCGTCGCGACCGGCTGCACACGCTCGGCGAAGTGGCGATGGGCCTGGCCCACGAGATCCGCAATCCGCTGGGCATCATCAAGACCGCCACGCAACTGCTGCACCGCCGCGCCAGCCTGCCGGAAACCGACATGCGACACCTGGAGTACGTGATCTCCGAGGTGACCCGCATCAACGAGCTGATCACCGAATTCCTCGATTTCGCCAAACCCAGCGCACCGATTCGCTCAACCCAGTCGGCGCGCCGGCTGCTGGAGGATGTGCTGGGCTTCTGCGCTCCGGAGCTGGCGACCCATAACGTGCAAGCGCTGATCGACGAACAGGCGCCTGGCGCGACGGTTTATGCCGATGCCAGACAACTGACCCAAGCCTGCCTCAACCTGATTCTGAATGCGATCGATGCCATGCCTGATGGAGGCCGATTGAGTCTCACCATCGCCCACGGGCAAACCGACAACCAGCGCTGCGTCACCCGTATCAGCGTTACCGACACAGGGCTTGGCATCGACCCGGAGATTGCTGAACGTATCTTCAACCCCTTCGTCACCACCAAGGCCTCGGGCACCGGCCTGGGCCTGGCCAAGGTGTTCTCGATCATGGAAAACCACGACGGCCGCGTAGAATGCGTCAGCGAACAAGGCGCCGGCGCCACGTTCCATCTGTACTTGCCGGCCGATGAAGGAGAACAGGCATGACCCACAACGTGCTGGTGGTCGACGATGAGCCCAAGCTGTGCGACCTGCTGGCCTCGGCCCTGAGCCAGAACGACATTCAGGTATTCACCGCGGGCAACGGCCTGCACGCGCTGGCCGTGCTGGAGCGTGAAGAGATCGATCTGGTGATCACCGACTGGCGCATGCCGGGCATGGACGGTCCGCAGTTGCTGGCCGAGATCAGGCAGCGCTTTGCGCAACTGCCGGTGATCGTCATGACCGCCTACAGCACGGTCAAGAACGCCGTACAGTCGATGCGCAACGGCGCCTACGACTACATCAGCAAACCGTTCGACATCGACGAGCTGGACATCACTGTGCACAAGGCGCTGCAGTTTCGCGACATTCTGCGCGACAACCAGCGCCTGCGCGCCGAGCTGGACGAGCATCAACAGATCGACAGCCTGGTGGGCGAAAGCCCGGCGTTCCGGCGGGTGTTGCAAGCCGTGGATTCAGTGCGTGAAAGCAGCGCGACCATTTTGCTCACCGGTGAGAGCGGCACCGGCAAGGAAATGGTCGCCCGCGCCATCCACAAGCATGGCAACCGCGCCGACAAGCCGTTCGTTGCGGTCAACTGCGCGGCGATCCCCGAAGGCCTGCTGGAAAGCGAGATGTTCGGCCACAAGAAAGGCGCGTTCACCGGTGCGGTTTCCGACCGCATCGGGCGCTTTCAGCAGGCCGACAAAGGCACGCTGTTTCTGGATGAAGTCGGCGACATGCCGTTGGCGTTGCAAGCCAAGATCCTGCGCGCCTTGCAGGAGCGGGTAATCGAGCCGGTGGGCGACCCACGCGAGCGCAAGGTCGATGTGCGGGTCATCGCCGCGACCAACAAGGACCTGCTCGAAGCGGTCGCACGCAAGGAGTTTCGCGAAGACCTCTATTACCGCCTGAATGTGTTCCCGATTCCACTGCCTGCCTTGCGCGAGCGGGTCGAGGACATCCCCGCGCTGGCCCGGCATTTTGCGCATATTCTGGGCGCCACGGCGGGCAAGCGCATCGCAGGCTTCAGCCCTGAAGCCTTGCTGGCGATGACCAACTACCCTTGGCCGGGCAACATCCGCGAGCTGCAGAACTGCGTCGAGCGCGCAACCATCGTGGCCTCCACCGCGACCATCGAAGAATCCGACCTGCCTGCCTATCTGTTCGGCTCAAGGCCGCTGGACGGCTCGGCGGCGAGCATCCTGAGCGACGGCGCGGGCATTCCCACGGACCTGGATGCAGCATTGGCCGAGGTGGAAAAAGCCTACATCCTCGCAGCGCTGCAAGCGAGCAACGGCGTGCAGGCGGCCGCCGCCCAACTGATCGGCATCTCCGAACGCAGCTTCTGGTACCGGCTCAAGAAGCTGGAGATCCATGTGGACAAGATTGTGCGATGAACAGAAACCAAGCTAAAGACTGGGCATCCGCCGCCGGCTTTTGATTCTGGCCGAAGGCCCGTAGGAGCGGGCTTGCCTCTGGGCCGCATCCGGACGAGCTGCCGGGCACCGGCAGTAAAACCAGACCGCTCGGTGGGTCAGGTGCACAGCGTTCACAGGGTTTACTGCCGCTGCGCGCCAGATCGTCGGCAAGGTGGAGCGCCACCCCGGCTGACACCCACGCTCTCCGGGCAGAAGCCATCAACACTGACGCCTGGGTATTAGTCGATCATTGAGCGGGGGCCACTACGCTTGATTGTTCACTGACAATCTGACGAATGGCACTGACGAACACATCCACCGGCTGACCGCCGGAAACAGCGTACTGGTCGTTGAACACGACAGTCGGCACTGAGCTGACACCCCGCGAGACCCAAAGCTGCTCGAGTTCGCGCACCTCGCTGGCGTACTGCCCCGACGTCAGGACTGTTTCGGCACGGACGCGATCAAGGCCGGCTTTCTGCGCCATATCGGCCAACACCTTATGACTGGAAACATCGGCGTGCTGGCTGAAATAAGCTGCAAACAGCGCTTCTTTCAACGCCTGTTGCCTGCCCTCGAGTTCTGCCCAGTGCAGTAGACGGTGAGCATCGAAGGTGTTGTAGATCCGCCGCTCGCCCGGTTTGAAGACAAAACCCAGTTCCGCGCCGCGCTGGCGGATGTTCTCGGCGTTGGCCAGGTATTGCTCGCGGGTGGAGCCGTACTTCTCGGCGATGTGCTCGAAGATTTCCTGACCTTCGGGGCGCATCCTGGAGTTGAGTTCGAACGGCTGGAAGTGGATCCGGGCCTGGACTTCATCACCCAGATGTTCAAGCGCCAGATCCAGCGCCCGCAATCCGATGATGCACCAGGGGCAGGAAACGTCGGAGATGAAATCGATTTTCAGCGCAGTGCTCATGGCAGCCTCGCGGGAGAGAGGAAAAGTGCCACGATACGCCGATCAGGCTTACACACAAACCTGTAGGAGTGAGCTTGCTCGCGAGCGGGATTGATCAGCCCCATCGGCGGGCCTGAAGCCATCGCGAGCAAGCTCACTCCTTCGGGATCGCGTTGTCTCCTACAGTTGCGCCACATGCGCTGCATCTTCGCGATGCTCACGCAGATAGGGCAGCACCGCCCCCAGTAATGGCGCCTTGAACGCTTCCTGAAACCGGTGAGCCAGCCCCGGAATGAGCTTCAACTGGCTGCCCTGAATGTGCGCAGCCACATGAATCCCGTGCATCACCGGGAGCAACGGATCAGCAGTGCCGTGCACCACCAGCGTCGGCACACGCAGGCGATTCAACAACTCGACGCGGCTTGGTTCGGCGAGGATCGCCAGGATCTGCCGTTTCACGCCTTCGGGATTGAACGCACGGTCGTAGGAAATAGTCGCTTGTTGCAGCAGCGCCTGCCGATCATCCTTGACCTCAGGACTGCCCAGCGCCGCCAGCAGATCAGCCTGTTGCTCAAGGGCGGTCTGCCGGTCAGGCGCCCCGCGCCGGGCCAGCAATTGCAGCAATGCCGGGCTGGGCATTGGCAGCCCGGGTGCACCGGAGCTGGTCATGATCAATGTCAGGCTTTCCACGCGTGCGGGCGCCATGTCCGCCAGATGCTGCGCAATCATCCCGCCCATGCTGGCGCCGAGCACATGGAATTGCCGGACGTGCAGCGAGTCCATCAGGCCCAGCGCATCCTGCGCCATATCGGTCAGCGAATAGGGTGCCGACACGGGCAGGCCGATCTTGTAACGCAATACTTCGTAGGTCAGGTTGGCGCTGGCAGGCGCCTGAACCCAGGTCGACAGGCCGACATCACGGTTGTCGTAACGAATCACCCTGAAGCCCTGTTGGCACAAGGCGATGACGACTTCATCCGGCCAGTGAATCAGCTGGCCACCAAGACCCATGACCAGCAGCAGCGCAGGGTCCGACTCACGTCCGATACTTTGATACGCCAGATGCACTTCATCGAGCTCGGCCACTTGCGTGGGAACGTCGATATCACATCCAGAGGCCGCAAAAGACGGCAGGCTGCACAGCAATGCCGCCAGGAAAAATAGAACCCGCATGAAAAACACCGAACCGCAGAACCCCAGTAGGCCGCGAGTCTGATGAAGATTTGCAAAGCGCGCTGCCACAGTTGCGTGACAGTTTGATGAAGATGGCCCAACGGTCGGGAAATGCCATTGGGCAACTGAACGACATCCGCCGCTGCAGCCGTCCGGCGTGCCGGCGGTGGCGTCCTTCAAATCGCGACCGTCGGCGAGCCGGGCTGCTACGAGTGGTAGTGCATTACGCCAGTTCGCTGCGCAGTTGCCGAGCCGCCGCCACCATGTTCAACAACGCCGCCTCAGTCTCGGGCCAGCCACGGGTTTTCAGGCCGCAGTCAGGGTTGACCCACAAACGATCAGCCGGGATACGCTGCACCGCCTTGCTCATCAGCTTGACCATCTCGGCCTTGTCCGGCACCCGTGGCGAGTGGATGTCGTAGACGCCGGGGCCGATGTCATTGGGATAGTCGAACGCTTTGAAAGCTTCAAGCAATTGCATGTCCGAGCGCGAGGTTTCGATGGTGATAACGTCGGCATCCATGGCCGCGATGGCCTCGATCACATCACTGAACTCGCTGTAGCACATGTGAGTGTGGATCTGCGTTTCGTCACGCACACCCGAGGCGCACAGGCGGAAGGCCTGCACCGCCCACTGCAGATACTCGTTCCATTGCGCACGACGCAACGGCAAGCCCTCACGGAACGCAGCTTCGTCGATCTGCACGATCTTGATGCCGGCCTTCTCCAGGTCGAGCACTTCGTCACCAATCGCCAGCGCCAGTTGCTGCGCCTGGACTTTGCGTGAGACATCTTCACGCGGGAAGGACCACATCAGCATGGTCACCGGGCCGGTCAACATGCCTTTCATGACCTTGTCGGTCAGGCTCTGGGCGTATTCGATCCAGTTGACAGTCATGGCCTGCGGTCGACTCAGGTCACCGAAAATCACCGCCGGCTTGACGCAACGTGAGCCGTAACTCTGCACCCAGCCGAAACGGCTGAAGGCATAACCGTCCAGTTGCTCGGCGAAGTACTCGACCATGTCGTTGCGTTCGGCTTCGCCATGCACCAGCACGTCCAGTCCCAGGCGCTCCTGGATTTCTACTGCGTGGCGAATCTCGGCACGCATCGCGTCGTTGTAGTCGTTGGCCGACAATTTGCCCTGTTTCCAGGACTGGCGCGCCAGACGAATCGACGCCGTCTGTGGGAACGAGCCGATGGTAGTCGTCGGAAAGGCTGGCAGTTTCAGACGCGCACGCTGCAATTCGATGCGCTCGGCAAATGCCGACTGGCGCTGACTGTCGGCAGCGGTAATGGCCGCCAGGCGCGCCTGCACCTCAGGTCTATGAATGCGTGGCGACTGTCTGCGGCTCAACTGCACGGCCTGGCTTTGGGCGAAAGCAGCCTGTACGCGCTCAGCGTCAGGATCGTTCAGCGCCTGGCTGAGGATCGAGATTTCCGCGCATTTCTGCTGAGCGAACGCCAGCCAGCTTTTCAGTTGCGCATCTAGCTGGTCTTCGCGCTCAAGGTTCACCGGGCTGTGCAGCAGTGAGCAGGAACCGGCGACCCACAGATTGTCGGCGAAGCGCAACTGAGCCTCGATCAGCAGTTGCCGCGCAGCATTCAGGTCGCAGCGCCAGACGTTACGCCCGTTGACCACGCCCAGCGACAGCACTTTGTAACTTGGCAGGCGGTCCAGCAGCGCGGGCAGTTGCTCGGGCGCGCGCACCAGATCGACGTGCAGGCCATCGACCGGCAACGACACCGCCAGTCCGAGGTTGTCTTGCAGACCGCCGAAGTAGGTGGCGACGAGTTTTTTCAGTGGTGAATATTGCAGGCTGTGGTAGGCGCGTTCGAAGGCGTTCTTCCAGTCTTGCGGCAGGTCCAGACTGAGGATTGGCTCATCGATCTGCACCCATTCAACCCCCTGCCCCGCCAGGCGTGCGAGGATCTCGCCATAGATCGGCAGCAGTCGGTCCAGCAGTTCGAGCTTGTCGAAGCTTTCCCCCTTGGCCTTGCCCAGCCACAGGTAAGTCAGCGGGCCGATGATCACCGGCTTGACGGTGTGACCCAGGGCGCGGGCTTCGTCGACTTCTTCGAACAGCTGCTCCCAGCTCAGTTTGAAACGTTGGTCCTGGGTGAATTCCGGGACCAGATAGTGGTAGTTGGTATCGAACCACTTGGTCAGCTCCTGAGCGTGCCGGGTCTTGCCATGACTGGCGCCGCAGCAGTCTTTGCTCGCGCCACGGGCCATGGCGAACAGCGTGTCGAGCGTCGGCAGGCCTTTATCGTTGCGCACTTGATGGAAGCGCTCAGGGATCACGCCGAAGGTCAGCGAGTGAGTCAGGACCTGGTCGTACCAGGCGAAATCACCCACTGGCAACAAGTCGATGCCGGCGTCTTTCTGCAATTGCCAGTGAGTGGCGCGCAAGTCACGCCCGACGGCTTGCAAGCCAGCCTGATCAAGATCGCCCTTCCAGTAGGCTTCCAGGGCTTTTTTCAGTTCGCGGTCAGCGCCGATGCGCGGAAATCCAAGGTTATGGGCAAGGGCCATGACAACTACTCCTTTCAAATTATGGCGCCATTGTCGACACCGCCCCCTACATGAGACAAACTCATTGTTTTCGTGTTGATCACAAAATTCATTCATGGAGCCGTCACGGTGCTGGAAATACGCCACCTCAAAACCCTGCACGCGTTGCGCGAGGCCGACAGCCTGGTGGATGCAGCCGATCGTCTGCATCTGACTCAGTCGGCGCTGTCCCACCAGTTCAAGGAACTGGAAGAGCGCATGGGCATGCCGCTGTTCGTGCGCAAGACCAAACCGGTGCGTTTCACCAGCGCCGGTTTACGCCTGCTGCAACTGGCGGATTCGGTGCTGCCGCAACTGCGCCATGCCGAACGGGATATCTCTCGTCTGGCGGGCGGGGTGGCCGGGCGTCTGCACATGGCGATCGAGTGCCACAGCTGCTTTCAGTGGCTGATGCCGACCATCGACCAGTTCCGCGATGCCTGGCCGGAAGTGGAACTGGACCTGGCGTCGGGCTTTGCGTTCGCGCCGCTGCCAGCGCTGGCCCGTGGCGATCTGGATCTGGTGGTGACGTCGGATCCGCTGGATCTGGCAGGCATTACCTATGTGCCGCTGTTCACCTATGAGGCGATGCTGGCCGTGGCCAATCAGCATGCACTGGCGAGCAAGCCTTTCGTGGTGCCGGAGGATCTGGCCAGCGAAACCCTGATCACTTACCCGGTCGAGCGCGACCGGCTGGATATATTCACCCGCTTTCTGGAGCCGGCGGACATCGAGCCGGCTCAGGTAAGGACCTCGGAGCTGACGGTGATGATGATGCAACTTGTCGCCAGCGGCCGTGGCGTGTGTGGGATGCCGCACTGGGCGCTGCATGAATACAGCTCACGCGGTTACGTGAAAGCCAAGCGGCTGGGTGAGAAGGGTCTGTTCGCCACGCTGTACGCAGCAATTCGCGCGGACATGCTGGATGCGCCGTACATGCGCGACTTCTTGCTGACGGCCAAGGACACATCATTCTCGACGCTCGATGGGGTGAGCGCGGTACGCTGAAAGCAAATGCAACACGGGCGAGCTTACGAGCCAGGACGACCAACGCTTGATCGCTCCCACGCTCCGCCTGGTAGCACTTCGCCAGACGATCCGTGTCGCCTGCTGGGTGACGCGAAGCGTCACGGGCTGCATTCCCACGCGGAGCGTGGGAATGATCCCTCCGTAGCGCGCCTGCTTTTGATTCCGGCCGCAGGCCGTGGGAGCCTGGCTTGCTGGCTCCCACAGGTGGTGTATCCGCGCGAAGAATCTGATTGTTCCACGCACTCCCCGTTTGCAGTCAACCGTAGAGCCCGCCTGGCCTTTGGGCCCAAATCAAAAGCTCAAACCGCCAACTTCCGATACAACGGCAGGATCGAATCCCGGGTCAGCGGTGCCAGCTGCAGATGATCGACTTTGCCGGCATCGACCCAGACAATTTCTTCTATTTCCGCCGCCGGCAGGACTTCATGTGCCACCGCCAACCGATAGAGCTGGCAGTTCACCTCAAAACCCGGCTCGTTGGCCGCCACCGCGCTGAACTCACCGAGAAACTGCGCCTCTTGCGGGTCGATCCGCAGCCCCAGTTCTTCATGCAGCTCCCGCGCCAGCGCATCGACCGGCGACTCTCCAGCGTCGATCTTGCCGCCCGGCTGCATGAACGCCTGCGTCCCGCGCTTGCGCACCAGCAGGGTCCGGCCGTCGGCACCGATCAGCAAGGCAGCGGCGATGCGAATGACCTTCACAGCACCACCTCGGTTTTCAGGGCACGGCTTTCTTCAGCGCGCTCCAGTGCCAGCACGATGAGCCGATCAATCAGTTCGGGATAGCTCAGGCCGCTGGCCTGCCAGAGTTTGGGGTACATGCTGATCGAGGTGAACCCCGGCAAGGTGTTGACCTCATTGATGATGATTTGCCGAGTTTGGGTGACGAAGAAGTCCACCCGCGACAGGCCTGCACAGCCCAGCACGCGATAGGCTTGCAAAGCGACTTCACGCACTTGGTCACTGAGGTCTTCTGCTAGCTCGGCCGGGATGGCGATGCGCGCCTGGCCATCGTTCAGGTACTTGGTGTCATAGGCGTAGAACTCGTCGTTGGCCACGACTTCGCCGCACACGCTGACCTTCGGGTCATGGTTGCCCAGCACGGCGCACTCCACTTCGCGACCGACAATGCCCTGCTCGATCAGCACCTTGTTGTCGTAGTCGAACGCCAGCTTCAAGGCCGCCGAGTAGCTGGCCTCGTCGGTGACTTTGCTCACGCCCACGGAGGAACCCTGACTGGCCGGTTTGACGAACAGCGGCAAACCCAACTGCGCCGAAACGCTGAGGAAATCCACCGACTCGCCACGGTGCAGGACCACGAACGGCGCCACGGCAATACCGGCATCGCGCAGCAGACGCTTGGTTACGTCCTTGTCCATGCACACGGCCGAACCCAGTACATCGGGCCCCACGAACGGGATGTCGAGCAGGCGCAACAGGCCCTGCAGCGTGCCATCTTCTCCGCAGCTGCCGTGAATCAGCGGGAACACCACGTCGATGCGCGGCACCTCCAGGCCGGTCTGCACTTCGACGAACTGTGGCCCTTTGCTGCCCGGCGTCAGCGACAGCAGACGGCCCGACTCGCTGAGCCTGATGTGCGCAGGGTCGGCAGGATTGTGCAGGTAATCACGCTCGTCGAAGCGCAGCCAATGGCCTTGTTTATCGATGCCGATCAAGGTGATGTAGTAGTTATTGCGATCAATCGCATTGATCACGTTGCGTGCCGATTGCAACGACACTTCATGCTCGGAGGATTGCCCACCGAAAACGATGGCGACTGACTTTTTCAAAGGGGGACGCTCCTGGATTTCAGGTCGCAGAGCTAAAAGCAATTTGCGTCTTTAGTCCAGTGCCGGGGCCATGCGGTGGACACAATGCAGCCAGAAAGGGCGAAAAAAACCCGCGCAGCGGGCTGACCATCAATGGCAGCCCAGGCGCGGGAGGTGCAACCAGCATCAGTCTTTCTTGGCAGCGGACCCGAAGGTGGCAAAGCGTTTGTTGAAGCCTGCGATGCGGCCTTCGGTGGTGGTCTTGCGTTGCTGCCCGGTGTACATCGGATGCGAGGCACTGGAGACGTCGAGTGCAACGTAAGGGTAGGTGTTGCCATCGGTGTGCTTGAGCGTGCGGTCCGTATCGACGGTTGAGCCGATGAGGAAATACACATCGGCGGCGGTGTCGTGGAACAGCACTGTGCGGTAGTCGGGATGGATATCGGCTTTCATGGCGCTCTCCAGATTCAAGTGATCATGTAATACGTTATACAGTAACAATACGCAAAAGTTCAACCGCCTGCTTTTTTGTAACGGTTACAACTTTGGTCTTTGCTGACGCCAGAAGTGCCGCTAATGTTCGCGCCGCTGCAAAAAGCTCCCCCTGCAATCGGGAACGGAATGAAACCATTACAAGGAGGTTGTGCGATGGACTTGATCGATCGTTATGAACTGACCATTCCCGGCCACATGCGGCTGGTCGATGCCCGAAGCGCCCTGAATCAACTGCAACGCTATATCCAGGGCACTGCCTCGCTGGACCGCCCTCTGCTGGCCGAGAAGCTTGAGCCACTGGTCGAGGCGCTGCACGAAGCAGCCGACGACGCCGTACCGGTCAATGGCCAGGACAGCTTCATGCGTCAGGCCTGCGAATGGGATTACATTGCGCTGTCCCCCAGAGAGCGGGACATGCTGCAACAGATCCGCAGCTGCAGCGAGGAAGGGCAGCAGGACATTTTTCGAATGGTCAGCCAGACCCTTGAACGCAAGCCGATGCCTGAGCCTCAGTGAGGCAGGAGGATCGACTTCTCGAGCACAGCTTCCAATCGATAGCATCCAACCGATAGCATCCAACCGATAAAACAGGGCGCGCCATTGCAGCGCGCCGTGTTTTTCGTCACGCCGCTTCCTGAAAGTCCATCTCAGGTGGCTGACGACGGAAACCGCCGGTGAGCCAGGCCAGGTAGACAATACCCACGGCCAGCCAGCTCAGGCCCAGGACGATTGCCATTCGGTCCAGGCTTACCATCAGCCACAGACACGCAACCGCACCAATGAGCGGGAAGATCAAAAACAGTATCAGCTCGCGCAACCCGCGGTTTTTGGCGCCGATCCAGTAGTGGAAGATCACCGACACATTGACTAGGGTAAAAGCGAGGAAAGCACCGAAGTTGATGAATGAGGTCGAGGTCGTCACGTCCAGCTTCAGCGCCATCAATGCCACCACGCCGCACAATATGATGCTGTTGACCGGCGTGCCGAAACGCTCGCTCACCCGTCCGAAGAATGACGCCGAGAGCACACCATCCCGGCCCATTGCATAGAGCAGGCGTGAACCGCTGGCTTGTGCCGCAAGGCCCGAGGCGAACTGGCCTACGACCATGCCGATCATGAAGAAACTCACGAACAGGTCGCCGCCGATGTTCCTGGCGATTTCATAAGCCGCCGAATCGGAGTTTTCGAACACGATCGAGGGGTGCGCCAACTGTACGAAGTACGACACGACGATGAAAATCAAACCGCCGATCAATGTAATCAACATGATCGCGCGAGGAATGGTGCGCACCGGATCCTTGGTTTCCTCGGTCAAGGTGCTGACTGCATCGAAACCCAGGAACGAGTAGCAGGCAATCGCCGACCCGCCCATGATCAAGGGCATTTTCATGTCGCCGGAGATGAATGGCGTCAACGTCCACAACGGCGTGCTCGCATCACCACCGATGTAATGGATGCACAGCACCACGAACGCCACCAGCACCAACATTTGAACCAGCATCAGCAACGCGCTCACGGTGTTGGCCAGCTTCAGCCCCACGATATTGATCACGCTGGTGATGACAATGAACGCCAGTACCCAGACCGGTTGCGGCACTGAAGGGAAGGCAGAACCCAGGTATGCCGCGCCGATCAGCCAGATGGCCATGGGCAGGAACAGGTAGTCGAGCAACACCGCCCAACCGGCAAGAAAGCCCAGCTTGGGACTGATGGCCTTGCGCACATAGCTATAGGCCGAACCGGCAACCGGGAAAGCCGCCGCCATGTGGCCATAGCTCAAGGCGGTGAAGAACATCGGGATCAACGCCGCCAGATAAGCCGCAGGCACCATGCCGTTGGTTGATGTCGCGAGAATACCGAATGTCGCCAGGACAACGGTCGGGGTCATATAAGCGATGCCGAACAGCACCACCGCCCCTAGTGAAAGGGTACGTTGCAGACGAGCCATGAGCGGTTACTCCGGGATTATTGGTTTTATGGCAGAGAAAACTACGGCAGAACAAAAACTGTTTTTATGGGTAAAGCGTGGATCGCTCCCGCCTGTGCTGCGCGAGCGTTCCATCGAGCGGGGTTAGCCAATCAGCAGTTCACGACGGCCATCGGCATGTTCGATGACTTCACCGGGCAAGCGGATTCGCTGGTCGTTGAGATACCGGTAATCCGCACGCGCAGCGGCCAGCTGACTGAAGTCCAGTTCGACCCTGAACTGGCATTCCTCGCGCCCGGCCTCGTGCAACAGGGTGCCAAACGGATCGACCAGGGTACTGCCGCCCGCGAAGACCAGTTCACCTGTGCCCGCCCCCACACGATTGACCATCAGCGCCAAGGCCTGGTTTTCCTGCGCGCGGGCCATAATTGCGGTGCGGTGGGTCGGGCCGTAAGGGTCCATGTTGCCGTTGGTGACGATGATCAGCTCGGCGCCCAGTTGCGCGAGGGCCCGGGCGGTCTCGGGGAATTCGATGTCGTAGCAGATCAACAGGCCGATGCGCACGCCGTTCCACTCACAGGTGGCAAACCGGTCGCCAGCCTGGAACACACCGCGCTCCGACGGCCACAGATGGGTTTTGCGATAACGCAGGGCAATGCCTTGGGGGGTGATCAGAAGCGTGGTGTTGTAGAACGTGCCGTTATCGTTTTCTGCAAAGCCGATCACCACGGCGATGTTGCGTTCACGTGCGGCCTGCTCAATCGCTTGCACCGCAGGGCCGTCTAGCGGCTCCGCGACCCTGGCCACGGTGTCCACCGCTGGAAAACCCATCAGGTAGGTTTCCGGGAATACGATCAGCTGCGTATCGCTGGCGCAGGCGGCAATCGCCGCCAATGCGCGACGCAGGTTGTTGACGGTGTCGCTATCCTGGCCTGCCAGTTGCGCTAGTTCGACCTTCATGGGTTCTCCTTATCGAGTCACATTGCCCATCGGGCACAAAATGCTGGCCTGATGATTGGCTCTGCGGGCAGTATGCGCATCAGCATGTGTTACGGGGTATTACGCAGCTGTAGTAACCCAATAGGGGTAGTTCAATGACAATCGCACTTCAGGACATCGCCTGGCATCGCTCGGTCGCGCAGTTGATCGACGCGCTGGACCGGCCGAACTTCTGGGCTCAACTGGTGCGCCTGCTCGATCAATACGTCAGTTTCGATAGTTGGGTGGCGCTGCAATTCAGCTCCGGCCAGCGCCCGCAGGTATTCGCCGAATGCCCCGCCGAAGACGGCAGCCCGGATCAGTTGTTTCAGGATTATCTCAAGGGGCTGTATCTACTCGACCCCTTCTATATCGCCAGCCGCGAGCGCTCGCAGAGCGGTCTGTTCCGACTGGCCGAGGTCGCACCGGAGCACTTCGAACTGACCGAGTATTACCAGCGCTACTTTCGCCTGAATGTCGTGGCCGATGAAATCCAGTTCAATTGCCAACTGGACAACGACCGCACCCTTTGCCTGTCACTGGGTTCGACCCTGCGTTTCAGCGTCGAACAGATCGCACTGTTGTCGATGATCCAGCCATGGATCACCGCCCTGCTACGCCAACGACTGCCCTACGAGCTGATGGACACAGCGTCTGACCAGGAACCGGTGGCCGCTCAGCTGCCAACCAATGACTGGCGCACGCAGCTGGAGGCTTCGGTGCAGCAGAGCCGTGGTGCTCAATTGACTTCCCGGGAGCTGGACGTGGGCCGCCTGATGCTCAGCGGCTGCTCCAGCAAGGAGATCGCGCGCAAGCTGGAAATTTCTGCGGAAACCGTGCGGGTTCACAAGAAACACATCTACAGCAAACTTGGAATCAAATCCCAGTCCGAGCTGTTTTCGATCTTTCTTCAGGCGCAGAGCGCCTGAAGCCAAGCAACGTCTTGCCGAAGAAAAGGCGCGGTACAGCGCCACCGCTAATGACATCAACCGTGTGAAGACCTACAGGATCGCCCATGAGTTTTTCCCTATTAAGTCGCTATGCCGTGTTCGTCGGCTGCGTGCTGTTCACGCTGTTCAGCCTTCCGTTCCTGCACCATGAGTGGCTATGGCCGTTCACCCTGGCCACCGCGATATTGAGCTTGATCGGCATTTTCGACCTGCTCCAGGTGCCGCATTCGATCCGTCGCAACTACCCGATTCTGGGAAACATCCGTTACGCGGTCGAAACCATCCGCCCGGAAATCCGCCAGTACCTGCTCGAAGCCGACAGCGACGCCCTGCCCTTCTCCCGCGCCCAGCGCTCGCTGGTGTATGCGCGGGCCAAGAATGAATCGGCCGACAAGCCGTTCGGCACCCTGATCGATGTTTACCAGACCGGTTTCGAATTCATCAGTCACTCGATGCGCCCGGCGCCGCTGGCCGATCCGAACCTGTTCCGCGTCACCGTCGGCGGGCCGCAGTGCACACAGCCCTACTCGGCATCGATCTTCAACATTTCGGCCATGAGTTTCGGTTCGCTCAGCGCCAACGCCATTCGCGCGCTGAACCGCGGGGCAAAACTGGGCAATTTCGCCCACGACACCGGCGAAGGCAGCATCAGCCCTTACCACCGTGAAAACGGCGGCGATCTGACCTGGGAGCTGGGCAGCGGTTACTTTGGTTGCCGCACTGAAGACGGCCGCTTCGACCCTGAGCGTTTCGCCAGACAGGCGCAGGATCCGCAGGTACGGATGATCGAAATCAAGATGAGCCAAGGCGCCAAGCCGGGCCATGGCGGCATCTTGCCCAAGCACAAGGTGACTCGGGAAATCGCCGACACCCGGGGCATCCCGATGGGTGAAGACTGCATTTCGCCATCCCGGCACAGCGCATTTTCCACGCCGTACGAAATGATGCAGTTCATCGCTCAATTGCGCGAGCTGTCGGGCGGCAAACCGGTGGGCTTCAAGTTTTGTCTGGGCCACCCGTGGGAGTTCATGGGCATCGCCAAGGCCATGATGGAAACCGGCATCCTGCCTGATTTCATTGTGGTTGATGGCACCGAAGGTGGCACCGGCGCGGCGCCTGTTGAGTTCACCGACCACATGGGCGTGCCGATGCGCGAAGGCCTGTTGTTCGTGCACAACACCTTGATCGGCCTGAACCTGCGCGACAAGATCAAGCTCGGCGCCAGCGGCAAAATCGTCAGCGCCTTCGACATCGCCAGCGTGCTGTCGATCGGCGCCGACTGGGCCAACTCGGCCCGCGGCTTCATGTTCGCCATCGGCTGTATCCAGTCGCAAAGCTGCCACACCAATAAATGCCCGACCGGCGTCGCAACCCAGGATCCGCTGCGCCAACGCGCCCTGGTGGTGCCGGACAAAGCCCAGCGCGTGGCCAACTTCCACCGCAACACCTTGCACGCCCTGGCCGAAATGCTCGCCGCCGCAGGCCTGGACTCACCCGATCAACTGGAAGCCAAGCATCTGGTCCGTCGCATGTCGGCCACCGAGATCAAACAGTTTTCCCAATCCCACGTGTTCCTGCAGCCGGGCCAGTTGCTCAATGGCATTGTCGACGACAGCTTCTACTCGCGCATGTGGCGCATGGCGCGGGCCGACAGTTTTGAGCCTAATGACATTGATTGATCGCGCCAGTCGAGTTTGAATCTCTGAACCACTACTGCCGGCGAAGGCGAATTCTGCCCGCCAACGCCGGCAGACAAACAGCTGTATCAGGCGTTTCATGCCCGATCAGCGATAAAGCTGAGACATTCTGTAATACCCGCGTTTTGCAATTGACGTTTAAACACGGCACCCTGCGCGCCGCCGATCAGCCCCTGCTGGCGGCGTTGAACGAAGCCTGCGAATCAACATCTTCTTTAAACAGACTTGCAAGAGCCCACCGTCATGACGAACGGACGCGACCATCGAATCGACTTCTTTCGAGGTTTGGCGCTGATCTTCATTTTTTGGGATCACGTACCGGACAATCCGTTTGCGCAACTGACCTTGCGCAATTTCGGCTTCAGCGATGCTGCCGAAGTTTTTGTCTTCCTCGCCGGTTACGCCGCCGTGATGGCCTATGGACGCGTCGTTGCCCGGGAAGGTTTCTGGGTCGCGTGCCTGCGGATCCTGCGCCGCACCTGGGTGTTGTACGTCGCCCATATCTTTCTCCTGACGTTGCTGATGGGCATTATCTTCGTCGCCAATAACCACATCGAAACCCGCGACATGGTGCGCGAGATGGGCCTCGAGTATTTTGTCGGCAATCCGCAACAGGCCTTGGCTGACGAGCTGTTGCTGCGCTTCAAGCCCAATCTCACCGACCCGCTGCCGCTGTATATCCTGCTGATGGGCGCCTTGCCGCTGATCCTGCCGATCATGCTGCGCAATGCCGCGGTCGCTGTGGGTCTGTCCTTCTCGCTCTACATGATGGTTCCCCTGTTCGGCTGGAACCTGCCGGCCTACGAAGGCGGTGGCTACTGGTATTTCAACCCCGTGGCCTGGCAGTTGATCTTCGTCCTTGGCGGCGCCTTTGCCATGTACACCCAGCTGCCTGCCACCCCCCGCGCGCGCCCCAGGCCGCTGTGGCAGCAACCGGTCTTCTTGATCGCGGCGCTGTACATGCTGGTCGCCGGCACTCTTACCTTCTCGTGGAAGTTCCCGGAACTGCATGATGCGTTGATGCCTAAGGCCATCAGCGAGCTGATCTATCCAATCGACAAGACCAACCTCTCGCCCTTGCGCCTGCTGCACTTCATCGCGCTGGTCTACGTCGTGGCCAGACTGCTGCCGCCGACCCATGCCTGGCTCGACAACTGGCCCGCCCAGCAGACCTGTCGCATGGGCCGTTACTCACTGGAAATCTTCTGTCTCGGCGTGCTGCTCGCCCCGCTGGCCGATATGGTCAACGCCCTTTCCAACGATGCCTGGCAGATGCGCATCATCACAGCCCTGCTGGGCCTGGGCTTGATGCTGCTGCTGTCCAACTGGCTGGAGCTGAACAAGCGCTTCGGGACGCCTAAAGTGCCGCGAGCGGTGAGGGTTTGAGTCTGGCCTTGGTGTAGCGCAACGGCCTGCCAGCGGCCGCGACCTGGCGCACGTCAGCGCCGCAAGGCGCGCTGTCACAGCGAAAGTACAGCCGCACAGGCCGCACAGGCCGCGTCCCCGGCTCACAATTTCTCCCCCAGCCCCGCCCAGCGTCTAAGCTTGTAGTCAGGTGCGATTAACAGGTTTAACCGGGCCAACGATATGGGCGCTTTGTGGGATTCCGAGGAAAAAAAGGCTGCGGTCAAGGCTGACAGCCAGGGGGACGTTCCAATGCCTGCACGTCCACGCCGCAGAGGGTATCTGTGGCGCGGGCTGTTGGTGGTGGTGCTGATGGGGCTGGTGATCCTGGGTTTTGCCGTCTCCTCGGAAATTCGCAGTTCCAGGTTGCAGGCTCGCGAATTCACCCAACTGGCCCGTGATCTGAACTACACCGTCGAAGCCGGCGCCAGCGAAGCCATTGTGTTCCCGGGTGATGGCCCCTTCGACAAACGCCTGGGCTACTCCGCCCTGGGTGAGTTTCTGCCCCGCCTGCTCAAGCGCGACTATCGCATAACCGAACAAGCGCAATTCTCCCCCGAGCTGCTGGCTTACGCCAAACGTGGCTTTTTCGTGCCTTATCAGGAAAAAAGCCAGTCCGGTCTGACCATCTCCGACTGCCGGGGCGACGCGCTCTATCAGTTCACCTACCCGCAGCAGCTGTACCCGACTTTCGCTTCGATCCCGCCCGTGGTGGTCAACAGCCTGCTGTTCATCGAGAACCGCGATCTGCTGAATGTGCGCCAGCCGCTGGCCAACCCTGCGGTGGACTGGCCGCGTTTTCTCAAGGCGGCGGTGTCACAGGTGGCCAAGCTGGTGGGCTTGCCGGGGCAGTCGGCTGGCGGCAGCACCCTGGCCACGCAGTTGGAGAAGTACCGTCACTCGCCTGATGGGCTGACGCAATCCGGTGGCGAGAAGATCCGCCAGATGATTTCGGCCAGCGTGCGCGCCTACCAGCCTGGGGCGCAGACCCTTGAGGCGCGCCAGCGCGTGGTGCGCGACTACCTCAACAGCGTGCCGCTCTCGGCCGTGCCGGGGCATGGCGAGGTGCATGGCATGGCAGAAGGATTACGGGTCTGGTACGGCGCGGACTTTGATCGCACCAATCAACTGCTCGCCATGCCCGCCAAGGACGCCAGAACCCTGGCTGCACAGGGCCTGGCCCTGCGTGAGGTGCTGTCGTTGGTGATCGCCCAGCGACGGCCTTCGCATTACCTGGCCAAAGGGCGTCAGGAGCTGGCGGACCTTACTGACAGTCATATCCGGGTGCTGGCGCAGAACCAGGTGATCGATGCATCGCTGGCCGACGCAGCCCTCGCCGCCACGGTGACCTATCGCGACTGGGTGCAGCAGCCGACAATGCAACCCATCGAGACCACCAAGGGCATCACCGTCGCCCGTACCCGCCTGTCGAACATGCTCGACCGGCCGCTTTACGACCTCGATCGCCTCGATCTGTCGGCCACCAGCACCCTGCAAGACGATCTGCAGACCAGCGTTGGGCAGTATCTACGTGATCTGGCCAATCCCGAATACGCCGGTAAACTCGGACTGCTGGGCGAGCATCTGCTGACACCGGCCAGCACCCAGGCGGTGCGCTACAGCTTCACCCTGTTCGAACGCGACGCCGACGGCTCCCGGGTGCGGGTGCAGACCGACAGCACCGATCAGCCTTTTGATATCAACGAAGGCAGCAAGCTGGAGCTTGGCTCCACCGCCAAGATGCGGGTGCTGACCACGTACCTGCAGATCATTTCAGAGATCCACGACAAGTACGCCGCGATGAGTAATGCCGAGCTCAAGAAAGTCCCCGTCGAAGAGCCCGACCGGCTGACGCGCTGGGCCCTGGATTACCTGATCCAGAACAACGATCGCGATCTGTCGAAAATGCTTGCCGCAGCGCTGGACCGCAAATATTCGGCAAGTCCCGGCGAGAACTTTTTCACCGGTGGCGGCATGCATCATTTCAATAACTTCCGCCGCGAAGACAACGAGCGCAATCCCACCTTGCGCGACGCGTTGCGGGAGTCGATCAACCTGCCGTTCATTCGCCTGATGCGCGATGTGGTGCGCTACATCAGCTATCAGGGTCCGGACAACAGCGCAGTACTGCTCAAGGATGACAGCAACCCGAGACGACAGGAGTACCTGGCGGATTTTGCCGACCGAGAGGGGACCTCCTTTCTGCTGCGCTTCTGGAAACGCTACAAGAACAAGACCACGCAGGACCGGCTCGATACGTTTCTCGATGGCGTGCATCCTTCCGCCAGCCGCCTGGCGGCGGTGCACCGCTACCTGTTGCCCAATGCCAGCCAGAGTGCCTTCAACGCGTTCGTTCGCGCGCATGTGGTGGTCGACAAGACCCAGCCACCCTTGAATGAAAAACGCCTCGACGATCTCTACTACGCCTACGGTCCGGGCAAGTTCGACCTGCCGGATCAGGGCTATGTCGCCCGCGTGCATCCGCTGGACCTGTGGCTGGTGGGCTACCTGCTGCAAAACCCCGATGCGAAGTTCAAGGAAGCCGTGGCTGCCAGTCGTTTCGAGCGCCAGGAGGTGTACAGCTGGCTGTTCAAGAGCCGGCACAAGAGCGCGCGCGACAACCGGATCCGCACGATGCTGGAGATCGAAGCCTTTCTCGAGATCCACCAGCGTTGGCAGCGTCTGGGCTATCCGTTCGACCATCTGGTCCCTTCGTTGGCGACCGCTATCGGCAGCTCCGGCGACCGTCCAGCGGCCTTGGCCGAGTTGATCGGAATCATCCAGAACGACGGGATTCGGCTGCCGGTGTTGCGCATCGACAGTTTGCACTTCGCGGCCGACACGCCTTACGACACGCTGCTGAACAACAACCCCGAGCTGGGCAAACGGGTGCTGCCATCGGAGGTGGCGGCAGCCATGCGTGAAGCGTTGTCGCAGGTTGTGGACGCGGGAACGGCGCGGCGCGTGTCGGGCAGCTTCAGGTTGCAGGACGGCACAGCGCTGGCCATGGGCGGCAAGACCGGCACCGGGGACAACCGCATCGAGAGCTTCGGCTCGGGCGGGCGCATGCTGGCCTCCAAGGCCATCAACCGCACGGCGACGTTCGTGTTCTATATCGGCGATAACCATTACGGCACGCTGACGGCCTATGTCCCGGGCCGCGCCGCCGAAAGCTTCAAGTTCACCTCGGCCTTGCCGGTGCAGGTGCTCAAAGGCATGGCGCCGCTTCTCAATCCCTACCTTGAGCCAGGTACTTATACCCAGTGCAAGGCGCCCGCGGCGGCCCAAGTGGCAAGCCGTTCGCTTTAACGGCTGGCCGCTGCCGCATTAGCAGCAAAGCTTGCCGGCGATGGCCTTTTCAGCCACTGCCACCCGCCAGCCGCGCGGCCGCAAATGACCAAATCCCGTGTCATCACGAGTTCCAAACGAGAACCGTTCGTCTTGTCACGTCTTGAAATCTTTATAAGATATATCTTAAGGTATATCTAACTTGCACAGGAGACGAAGAAAGATGAGAGACCACTCACACGATCACCCCCATCACCATCGCCCTCACTTCGGTGACCATGGCGACGGTCGCGATGGTTTTGAAAAACGCACAGGCCGCGAACGCGGTGGACGCGGGCCTCGGGTATTCGCCCCAGGCGACCTGAAGCTGCTGCTGCTGGCCCTGATCGCCGATCAGCCTTGCCATGGCTATGACCTGATCCGCCAGATCGAAGCGCTATTCGATGGCGCCTACAGCCCCAGCCCCGGTGTGATTTATCCGACGCTGACGTTCCTTGAGGAGAGCGAGTTGATTGCAGGCGATGCCGAGGGCGGCAAAAAGCGCTACCAGATCACCGCTGCCGGCCAGCAGTCTCTGGTTGAACAGGCCGTTGCCCTGGATGGCGTGAAGATGCGTATCGACGTCAGCAAGCGGTCATTGCGTGGCCACGATCGTCCGCCGGAAATTCATGAGGCCGTGCACAACCTGCGCCACGCCCTGCAAATGCATCACGGTCGCTGGAGCGCCGAGGAAATCACCCGGGTGCGCGATCTGCTGAACGAAACAGCCAAAGCCATCGTCGATGGCCCACACAATCGGTCGGAGAAGTCCGTATGAATTCACAGCAATCGATTCATCGTGTCAGCCACGAAATCAAACGACGCAAACTGCAGGTGCTGCGGATCACCGACATCACCCCGCGCATGCGCCGCATCACCCTCAATGGCCCGGATCTGACCGGCTTCATCAGCCTGGGGACCGATGACCACGTCAAACTGTTGTTCGCCACCACGCCAGAAGAACAAGCGGCGCTGGACAACTTCGTGCCCGGCCCGAACGTAGAAGGTCCGCGCCCGGCCATGCGTGACTACACCCCGCGCCGCTACGATGCGCAGTCGGGCGAACTGGACATCGATTTCGTCCTGCATGGCGACGGCCCTGCGGCGACCTGGGCGGCTCAGGCCCAGGTCGGACAGTTCCTGCATATCGCCGGGCCGCGTGGCTCGATGATCGTACCGGACATGTTCGACAGTTATCTGTTGATCGGCGACGAGACCGCCCTGCCCGCCATTGCCCGGCGCCTGGAAGAACTCCCGGGCAACCGCCGCGCGCTGGTGGTGGTGGAAATCCAGGACGATGCCGAGCGGCAGGCGCTGGCAAGTGACGCGCAGCTCGAGGTGGTGTGGGTCGTGCGTGGCGAGCAAGACCTGCTGGAAGCGACCCGCCGACTGAAGCTGCCGGAAGGTAGCCTGTATGCCTGGGTCGCGACCGAGTCGGCCTTGTCGCGCAAGGTTCGACGAGTGCTGCTAGATGAATTCAAGCTCGATGAAGCAGCGGTCAAGGCCGCCGGCTACTGGCGCCTGGACGGTTCGGACGAGCAATGAAGTAACCTCCTTTGTAGGAGTGAGCTTGCTCGCGATAGCGCCGGATCATATACATGTGGGTGACCGACCCTACGCATCGCGAGCAAGCTCACTCCTACTGGTTTGATATCCGGCGAGCCATGCCCTTATCAACCACGACGATCACCAATCCGATCCCGACAAACCCCGCCAACACCCCGAAGGCGTTCATCAGCGCCTTCGCCACACCCAACGTGCCGATGTCCAGAAACGGATACAGGTAATCGCCCAGCACATTGCCGCGAAGCAGCAGCCAGGCGAAGTACAACGCCGGGTAAAGCATCCACCACAACACATGCCTGAAACTCAGCAGGCCTTTGCGCAGATACCGCCACCAGTAGGCGAGAAATGCCACCGGCATGACCTCGTGCAGCAAGCCGTCGGCCAGCCATTGCCAGCCCTGCGGGCTCCACAGATTGCGCAGCAGCAGGTTGTAGGCCAGGCTCACCAGCACGATGCTGGTGGCGATGCCTGCGCAGACCACGGGTGATCTGAAAAATCGATGGCCCGCAGAGTGGCGGTCTTTGATTGCACACGTGAAGGCCACCGCCACCAGGGTGTTGGTCAGCACCGTGAAGAAGCTGAAAAAACGCACCAGACCGCCCATCAGACTCGCTTGATCGACCCAGCGTCCCCACAGAATCAAATAAAGCTGGACCGCCAGCGCAAACCAGCCAAGCAGCGCGCCAAGCGTGGCGTAACGGCGCTGTTGCGGCGCCAGTGGCGGCATTTGGCTGTGCATCCGTCAGTCTCTGTCAACGTTCGAACGTGGCCCGATCACTCGCGCTTGCTGCGAGCAAGTTTCACGTACAACGATTCGACCTTCTCCCGTGCCCATGGCGTCTTGCGCAGGAACGTCAGGCTCGACTTGATGCTCGGATCGCTCTTGAAACAACGAATGTCGATGCGCTCGGCCAGCCCCGACCATTGGTAGTGCTCGACCAGCGCATTGAGGATCTGCTCCAGCGTCACGCCATGCAGCGGATTGTTGTTGGTTGTGGTCATGCCAGGCCTTTTGCACGGGGTGGGGCGAGGTTCTCGCGAGGTGCGCACCTTAGCGGAGCAACCGATGAGTGTGAAGAGTTTAGATGACCCTGCCGCAGACCGATACCGACGCCGGCGCCCTGTTCATTCTTGAAGAATTGCAGGCCACCGATCGCCTGAAACTGAGTTTGGGCGGGCGCCCGGAAACCCGCGTGGACCCGGACGGCATCCCGGAATACACCTACTCCGGCGAGCGCGCACGCTTTGCCGGGTTCGAGGCGCAGGATCATTGGAAACTGGGCAAAAACCGCTACGCCAGCCTGGCGCTGGAGCTGTCGGGCGGCTATACCCGCGCCACCAACCTGGACACCGGTGAAGCCCTGCCCCGCATTGCCCCGCTGCGTCTGAACAGTGGACGGCTATGGGAACTGGACAAGTGGCAGGGACGAGTCGATGTCCAACACGCCGCCTCTCAGGGCCGGGTACCCGCCAACGAAACCGGCACCGACGGCTACACCACCCTGGGCGCCAGTGCCGGCTACACATTCAAGCTGGGCGGCAGTCAGTGGCTGGCGTTCGTCAATGGCGAGAACCTGACCAATCAGACCGTGCGCTACGCCAGCTCGATCCTGCGCGATATTGCCCCGGCAGCGGGACGGAGCGTTGAGCTGGGATTGAGGACGACGTTTCAAGCCTTCTGATCAAGCTGTCACCTACCGCGCTTACAGAGCCGGCTCGCCGGGGGAAAATGTGTCAGGCAACGTAGTTGTCTCTGACCAGCACTTTCCCCAGCGAGCCGGTTCCTACACCACTGCGTCTGACGCTGAACATTCATCTATACGCCCAACGTAATGGTCGCTCCCTCCATTCAAAGCCAGACAAACCGCGCATCCCATATAAACACTAAGGGATAGCGCTACCCCACGATTGCCTCACTATTACCGATGCGGCAACTATTCATGTCGCAATCTCGGCTTTTTAAAAGATCGTTAGGGCCCTATCATCGCCGCCTTAAACGCTGAATCGATTATTCCGTTCATTATTCAAGACCTTGCCAAGCGCCTTCGAAAGCGCGGCGAGCGGCGTTTTCCTTTGCTCTCAAATAACTCGAAAAGAACTCACTGCCTTATGCCAAATCATCCGAAACGTTCAGCCCTCCGGGCTCACACCGTATTCAGTCCAGCAGCAGCGCTTGGCCTGGCTGCCCTGGGCATGGCGACATGCGCTCATGCGGCGCCTGCCTTCGACAGTGAATCACCGTGGATGCTGGGGGATTGGGGCGGCAAGCGCAGTGAGCTTTCGCAACAGGGTTACGACTTCAAGCTCGACTCGGTCGTGGAAGTGGGCTCGAACCTGCACGGCGGTTACAACCACGACAAGGCCACCCGCTACAGCGACCAGTTCGCCCTCGGCGCGCACATGGACCTGCAGAAGATCCTTGGCTGGCATGACGCTGAATTTCAGCTGACGCTGACCAATCGCAATGGCGACAACATCAGCAACGACCGCGTTTCCGATCCGCGCGTCGGCACCATCTCCTCATCACAGGAGGTCTGGGGCCGCGGCAACGTCACGCGCCTGACGGACATGTGGTATCAGCAGAAATTCTTCGACCAGGCACTGAGCGTCAAAGTCGGTCGTTTCAATGAAGGGGAAGACTTCAACACCTTCCCCTGCGACTTCCAGAACCTGGCGTTCTGCGGCTCGCAGGTCGGCAACTGGGGTGGCGGCATCTGGTACAACTGGCCGATCAGCCAATGGGCGATGCGCGTCAAATACCAGATCAACCCGGAGCTGTTCGTGCAGGTCGGCGCGTTCGAGCAGAACCCGTCGAATCTGGAAAACGACAACGCGTTCAAGCTCAGTGGCAGCGGCACTCAAGGTGCAGTCCTGCCGGTGGAGCTGGTCTGGTCGCCGAAGGTCAATGAGCTGCCCGGCGAATACCGCGTCGGCTATTACTACAGCACCGCCGACAGCAGCGATGTCTACAAGGACAGCAACGGTCGTTATGCAGCGCTGAGCGGCGACGATTACGCCTCCTCGTCGAGCAAACACGGCATGTGGCTGACCCTTCGCCAGCAAGTGACCAGCCTGGCCAGCGACAACGCTCGCGGCCTGAGCCTGTTCGCCAACGGCACCGTGCATGACAAGAAAACCAACATGATCGACAACTTTGTCGCGCTTGGCATGACCTACAAGGGTCCGTTCGATGCCCGCGCCCAGGATGACATAGGACTTGCGGTCAGCCGGATTCATGTCAATCCGGCGTATCGCAAGAACATCAACCTGCGCAATCAGGCACAGGGCGTCTCCGATTACAACGATCCGGCCTTCCTCCCGGTGCAGGACACCGAATACAACGCAGAGCTCTACTACGGGGTTCACGTGACCAACTGGCTCACCGTTCGCCCCAATCTGCAGTTCATCCGCCATCCGGGCGGGGTGAATCAGGTCGATGACGCCCTGGTGGCGGGATTGAAGATCCAGTCTTCGTTCTGATCGGCTTTATTGATCTTTCTGTATCCCCTTTGAGGAACTAGCGTCGAGGGCATGGCTTCAAAGCCTCAAGCCCCCCGCGCTACGAAGGGACTAGCGTCAACCACTTAAACGTTACGGAGTACGACACTATGAGCACTGACGGTGCTTTCGGTAAGGGTCGCCTGCTACCGAGCTTGCTCGGGCTGGTGATTCTGATCATGGGCCTGGCCTTGCTGGCCGGGGGTATCAAACTGCTGACACTGGGCGGGTCGCTGTATTACCTGCTGACCGGTATCGGCTTCTTCATCACCGGTGTGCTGCTGATCATGGGCCGTCGTTCGGCGCTGGGTCTGTTCGCCCTGGTGCTGTTCGCGAGCACGATCTGGGCGCTGTGGGAAGTCGGCCTGGACTGGTGGCAGTTGGTGCCGCGGCTGTCGCTGTGGTTCGTCCTGGGTATCGTCATGCTCCTGCCATGGTTCCGCCGCCCTGTGCTGCGCGGTCAGCCTGGTGGCATGCCCACCGTGGCACTGAGCATCGCCGTGGTGTTGGCAGGTCTGACGGCGCTGGCCAGTCAGTTCACCAGCCCCGGTGAAATCAAAGGCACGCTGGACCGCGATGACGCAGGCGTGGCCTATGATCCGCAGCCGATGCCCGAGGGTGACTGGCAAGCGTATGGTCGCTCCGAGCATGGCAATCGCTACTCGCCGCTCAAGCAGATCACCCCGGCAAACGTCGGCAAGCTGCAAGAAGCCTGGCGCATCCGCACTGGCGATCTGCCCACCGCAGAAGACCCGGTGGAGCTGACCAACGAGAACACCCCGCTCAAGGTCAACGGCATGGTCTATGCCTGTACGCCGCACAGCAAGGTGCTGGCGCTGGATCCTGACACCGGCAAGACGATCTGGTCGTACGACCCGCAGATCTCCAAAGAAGGCGCCAAGAACTTCACCGGTTGGGCGCACATGACTTGCCGTGGCGTGTCGTACTACGACGAAGCGGCGTACGCCAAATCCGACGTTGGCGCCCCTGCCGCCGCACTGTCGGCTGCCGGCACTGCAATCGCCTCGGCCTGCCCGCGCCGCTTGTACCTGCCCACTGCCGATGCTCGCCTGATCGCGCTGAACGCCGACACCGGTAAAGTCTGCGAAGACTTCGCCAACAAAGGCGCCGTCGACCTGCGCGCCAACATCGGCCCGTTCACCCCGGGCGGCTACTACGCCACCTCGCCGGCTGCGATCACGCGTAACCTGATCATCATCGGTGGCCACGTTACCGACAACGAGTCGACCAACGAGCCATCGGGCGTGATCCGCGCCTATGACGTGCACGACGGTCGCCTGGTGTGGAACTGGGACCCGAACAACCCGGACGCTACCGCACCGATCGCTGCCGGCCAGTTCTACTCGCGCAACGCGCCGAACATGTGGTCGCTGGCCAGCGTCGACGAGAAACTGGGCCTGGTATTCCTGCCTCTGGGCAACCAGATGCCTGACCAGTACGGCGGTGACCGCACCCCTGGCGCCGAGAAATTCAGCGCAGGTCTGGTGGCCCTGGACGTCAACACCGGCAAGGTGCGCTGGAACTACCAGTTCACTCACCATGACCTGTGGGACATGGACGTACCGAGCCAGCCTACGCTGGTCAATCTGAAGACCAAGGATGGCGTCAAGCCTGCCGTGATTCAGCCGACCAAGCAGGGCAGCCTGTATGTGCTCGACCGTCGTGACGGCACACCGATCGTACCGATCGACGAAGTGCCTGTACCGACCGGTGCTGCCAAAGGTGATCGCACGTCGCCGACTCAGGCACGTTCGCAACTGAACATGCTGCCGCCGGAACTGACTGAAAAATCCATGTGGGGCGCTACTGCGTTCGACCAGATGCTGTGCCGCATCCAGTTCAAGGAGCTGCGCTACGAAGGTCAGTACACCCCTCCGTCCGAGCAGGGCAGCATCATCTATCCGGGCAACGTCGGTGTGTTCAACTGGGGCGCCGTATCGGTCGATCCGGTTCGTCAGCTGATGTTCACCAGCCCCAACTACATGGCGTTCGTCTCCAAGCTGGTGCCCCGCGCCCAAGTGGAAGCCGGCAGCAAGCGTGAAAGCGAAACCAGCGGCGTGCAGCCAAATGCGGGTGCACCGTACGCGGTGATCATGCATCCATTGATGTCGCAGCTGGGTATGCCGTGCCAGGCGCCATCGTGGGGTAACGTTGCCGCTGTCGACCTGACCACCAACCAGGTGATCTGGAAGCACAAGAACGGCACCAGCCGTGACAACACGCCAGTGCCTATCGGCTTGCCAGTCGGCGTACCGAGCATGGGTGGTTCGATGGTAACCGCTGGCGGCGTCGGCTTCCTGGCCGGTACCCTGGACCAGTACCTGCGCGCCTACGACGTCAAGACCGGTAAAGAGCTGTTCGCCGGACGTCTGCCAGCAGGCGGCCAGGCCACGCCAATGACCTACACCGGCAAGGACGGCAAGCAATACGTGCTGATCGTCGCCGGCGGCCATGGCTCGCTGGGCACCCGCATGGGTGACTACATCATTGCGTACAAGCTGGCGGAGTGATTGGCTAGCGCACGCTTTGAGGTAGTTCAGTAAAAAAGAAAGGCGGTCACCGTGAGGTGATCGCCTTTTTTTGTGGGTGCGTTTTGGGGCGCTGAGTTCGGGGGAGATACAGAAACCAGCGTCCAAAAGAGCGACCGGCCGTAAGGCGCACCACTTATTTCTCGATCACTTCCCCCCGCTGCGGTGCCAGCCGGGCAATCAACCGGTTCTGGACCGGCACCGGAATATGCTGATCGTCCATCGAGTCGATCAAATTCTCCACCAACGCGTTGAAATCGCTACGCGAGAGGTTCATGCCCTTGTGCGCTTCAGCCAGCGTGTCGCCCGTATAGTTGCAAGGCCCGCCGGCCTCGACGCAAAACTTCTCGACCAGCTTGTCACGCACCCGAACGATGTCGACCTTGGCGAAATATTTGTAGATCCGCTCATCCCTGGCGATGTGCAGCAGCATGCCCTCGATGATTTTCTGAATGCCGGCACGCTGCCCCAGGTCCTGATAAAGACTGTCGTCCTTCGCCGGCTGCTGCGCGCAACCCACCAGCAAGGAAAGAAACAAGACGCTCACCAAGCGCATGGGCCGCATCATCAGAAGCTCCCCTGTACGGACAGATAAGTGCCGTTCTGGTTATCCAGCGTAGCGATCTCTCCGAGACGCGCGTAGGCCAGTACCACCGACACGTGTTTGTTGGGGAACCAGCCGACGAACATGTCCGCCCAGTTGCTCTCCCCGGCAAACGACAGGTTATCCGGCTTTTCACGGTATTCCAGACCCACTGCCCAGCGCGGGTTAAACAGCAGCGCCAGCGAACCTTCCTTCAAGACACTGCGGGTGTCCCGACGGTCGCCACCAAAGCCCAGTAATCCGGTTTCGTTGGCCCGGCTATAACGCAACCCGCCGTTGACCACCACGTTGTAGCCGAACGCCGCGCCCATGAACAACCGGCTGGCGGTCAGGTAGCCCTCGACGTCCGCGTCGCGCCGGGCGCCGACCAGGCTCGGAATCAGAAAGTCGTTCTGGTGTTTGTACTCCAGACCAGCCGAGACTTGCGGCAACCGGTCGTAGATCAGGTCGCCGAACAAGCGCACCTTGACCCCGAAAATGTCCTGCGTGAGGTTGTCTTCCGGCAGGCTTAACTTGTGGACCAGGGAGCCGAGGTCGAATCGCTGATGCGCGTACGAAACCTCCACGCGGTTGCCGTAGGAAAAGGCCATACCGGCGACATCCAGCGTGTAGTCAGGCAGATTGATATGCGTCGCGAACAGGTTGGCGCCCCACTCGCCCTGTTCGTCATAACCGGCAAGCACCGCCCAGGGGATGATCCCGCCACCAGCGCCGCCCTCGATGCTGCTGGCACCACCGGTGGCAATCAGACGCCCCTGATCGGCTGCCGCGACGGGCAACACCGCCCCCAGCCAGCCGCCGAAGACACTTGCCAACACCATAGGGCTTAAAACAGCCGAAAGACTACGTGCCATAAACTTGAACCAATCAGTGAACCATCATGCCGGGTGAGCTGTGGGACTTGGCCATCCATGCTTCAAACGCGACCGCATTGAGCGGACGGCTGATCAGGTAACCCTGCGCGGTATCGCAGTGCCAACGTTCCAACAGACGCAAACTGTGTTCGTACTCCACGCCCTCGGCGACCACCTTGAGCCCCAGGTTATGGCTCATTTCGATGGTCGAACGAACGATTACCGCATCCTCGCTGGTTTCGTCCAGATTGCGCACGAAGGACTGGTCAATCTTCAATTCCTGAACCGGCAAGCGCTTGAGGTGAGCCAGCGACGAGTAACCGGTGCCGAAGTCATCCACCGACAGGCTGATGCCGCACTCACGCAGACGGTTAAGCACGTTGAGCGCTTGCTCAGGCTCGCGCATCACTGCGCTTTCGGTGATTTCGAATATCAGTTGTTCGGCCGGCACGCGGTACAGCTTGAGCAGGCTCGACACGCGGTCCGCCAGATCGCCACTGAGCAGGTCATCGGCCGAGATGTTCACCGAGAGTTGCAGATGCAGGCCACGACGGGCCCATTCGGCCAACTGCCGCATCGCTTCCTCGATCACCCAATGGGTGAGGATCTGAATGCTGCCGGTACGTTCGGCCAACACGATGAATTCCGCCGGCGAGACACTGCCGAACTGCGGGTGCTGCCAGCGCAGCAACGCCTCGGCCTGGCGCACGCAAGCGTTACGAATGTCCAGCTTGGGCTGGTAATGCAGCATCAGTTCGCCATTACGGGCGGCATGGCGCAAATCACGGATCAGACTGATCTGACGCTGATGGATCAGGTCGCGCCCATCTTCGTATACCTGCAAACGGCCGGGCAGCTGCGCCGCATCCTGACGCGCAATGGCCGCTCTTCTGAGCAGCTCGGAGGGCGAATCACCGTTGACCGGATAGGCCGCGATACCGATGCTGGCGTCCAGGGAAATATCGTGATCGCCTATGCGCTGCGGTTTGATCAGCAGACGTTGCAGCCGGTCGGCCATGGCCACCGCGCTGTCGATTTCGGCGTTCTGCACCAGCAGCAGGAATTCGTGGCCGGACAGACGCGCCACGGTGTCGCCGGGGCGCAGCGGCAATTGCAGCTGTTCGCCAATGAGCTGCAGCAACTGCTCGACGCCTTCAGGGCCGAGGCTGTCGTTGATGCCGCGAAAGTTGTCGATACCCAGGTACAGCAGCGCCACCGCACGCTGGGCGGAGATTGCACTGCCCAGACGCTCCATCACCAGCGCGCGGTTCGGCAAACCGGTCAGACCGTCATGCAGGGCATTGTGCGCCAGCTGCTGTTCGCGCTCGGCAATTCCGCTCTGCATGGAGTTGATCGCGCTGGCCAGCAGCCCCAGTTCATCGCTGCGTTCAAGCGTCACGGGCGTTGTGTAATCGCCCTCACCGATGCGCTCGGCCGCCAGCGCCAGCGCGCGCACCGGCAGCGACACACTGCGCGCCAGGAGCAAGGTGCCGATCAAGGAGCCGGCCAGTGCCACCAGCGTGATCCAGTACAGTTTTTCATCCAGTGGCGCAAAGGCCTGCATCGCCTGGTCGAGCGGGCTTTGCAGCAGTGCCACGACCTGATCGCCGGTGCCGTCGCCGGTATTGCCCAGGTTCAGCCGCTTGCTGAGGTATGTCTGGTTGGCGTGCTCGGTCATCTGCATCTGGCCGCTGGCCGGGCTGAGCATCACCCCGCGCAAGCTGTCATACAGCGTTTGCGGCTGGGTGCTGATGATCTGCCCCGGCAATTGATGCACCACTGAGAGAAACGACACCTGCAAGCCACTGAGCGAGCGCAGCTCCTGCGCCAGGTCGTCGTCCATGCTGAAGCCCATTACCACCCGCGCAATCGGCAATGGCGCAAGCACCGTACTTTCCACCAAAAGGTGCGGTTTGCCTTGCAACGGCACAATCAGCATCGACTGGTTGTGGGCCTTGAGGTCGCGCAGGGCCTGGGTGTAGGGAAACGGTGAGCCTTCGGGAATCTGCGCCACCGTGCTGGACAGGACCTTGCCGTCCATGCCCAGCAGGAACATGTCATTGGCGTTGATCCGCGCGCCATGGTTCAGCAGCACGGAACGAATGGTCGCCGAATCGGCCGAGGCCACCGCATCGCGGAAACCAAAATCGGTGGAGAGCAGCTGCACGGCATCGCGCAACCGTTTGCCGCGCATCTCAAGCAAGCCTTCAAAGACTCGGGTACCGACCTCAAGCTGCGCCTGCGCCTGTTTGCGCACAGCGTCCTGGGTCGCGGCCTTGACGGCCAGAAACACCGCGACGACCACGATCAACAGCAGCATGATCAGCACGCCGGCAATGCGTGCCTGAAAGCTATTTCGTAGTTTCATTCAGGGGCGGCTTTATGAAAGGCATCGCCGAACGCGCTGGGCGCTGGCGCTGCGGGCATGTCGTCAGCCTTGGGCAATACGTTAACGCTGAAACGTTGACGCAAGCCGGCGGCCGGAATGTCGATCTCGCCGCCTGACACAGGCTGCATGTCGGGCGCCTGCGGATGCCACAGGGTTGCTACGTAATGACCTGCAGGCATGGAGTCCAGGGTCAGCGCGCCCTTTTCGTCGCTCACGCCAAACCAGGGATCATCGGTGACGTAGACATACCCGAGCATCCAGTCGTGGATATTGCAGCCCAACACCACCAGCCCCGGCTTGTCGAACAGCACAGGATCCGACGGGGTGCCGCCATATAGACGTAATTCAAAACGTTTGGCCGCAGAAAAGGAGTACACCTGATGGCGGATGTTATCGCTGTTGGGGAACTTGATCTGAGTGCCCGTGCGCACTGCCAGGACATGGGGAGCGAAACGCTGGTCGCGCTGGTCCATATCCGCCTTGGGAGCAGGATCGGGTTTGCCGGCAGGCCCCTGCAGGGTCAATACGGCGTCGGTCAACGGTTTGCCCTGGGCGTCGACGATTTCGGCGGTCAACGTGGCAGCGCTGGCAAGGCTGCCGATCAGGATACTGGCAGCCATCAGAAACGACGAAACAACACGGGTCATGCGAATGTTCCAGAACGGCGTGGTCGGTAGGAGATCAGCGCCGGCCCTGGCAATTTCATGCAGCTTGCAGCGCAGGTTAACTGTCTGAGCGCGGAAGATCACGCTTTAAAGCAGGCATAACGCCATCATTTCGTCATCGCCGACGGAAGGCATATGGCCACAGATAGATTTCTTTCAGGCTCCATATTCAATGCTATCGACCGTAACTATTGAAACCTGAGCCCGACTGCCCCATCTAAGCCTCATCTCCATTTATGCAGGTGCCCCATGAGCGACCAGCAAGCAGACGCATCACATTCGTCCGATGACCTCGATCATGAGCACGATGTCATTGGCTCAGACCGAAAAAGCCTCGCCCTGCCCGGCCAGAATCTGCCCGATCAGGTCTATATCATCCCGATCCACAATCGCCCCTTCTTCCCGGCTCAGGTCCTGCCGGTCATCGTCAACGAAGAGCCCTGGGCCGAAACCCTGGAGCTGGTGAGCAAATCCGACCATCACTCGCTGGCGCTGTTCTTCATGGACACGCCGCCGGACGACCCGCGTCATTTCGACACCAAGGCGCTGCCCGAATATGGCACGCTGGTGAAGGTGCACCACGCCAGCCGCGAGAACGGCAAGCTGCAGTTCGTTGCCCAAGGCCTTAGCCGTGTGCGCATCAAGACCTGGCTCAAGCACCATCGCCCGCCGTTCCTGGTGGAGGTCGAATACCCGCACCAGCCTAACGAGCCGACCGACGAGGTGAAGGCCTACGGCATGGCCCTGATCAACGCGATCAAGGAATTGCTGCCGCTCAACCCGCTGTACAGCGAAGAGCTGAAAAACTACCTCAACCGCTTCAGCCCCAACGATCCTTCACCGCTGACCGACTTTGCCGCTGCCCTGACCTCCGCCACTGGCGTTGAGCTGCAGCAAGTGCTCGATTGCGTGCCAGTGCTCAAGCGCATGGAAAAAGTCCTGCCGATGCTGCGCAAGGAAGTGGAAGTCGCACGCCTGCAGAAAGAAATCTCCGCCGAGGTGAACCGCAAGATCGGCGAACACCAGCGTGAGTTTTTCCTCAAGGAACAACTCAAGGTCATCCAGCAGGAGCTGGGGCTGACCAAGGATGACCGCAGCGCCGACATCGAACAGTTCGAAGACCGCCTGCTGGGCAAAGTCCTGCCGCCGCAGGCGCGCAAGCGTATCGATGAAGAAATCAACAAGCTCTCGGTGCTGGAAACCGGCTCCCCGGAATACGCCGTCACGCGTAATTACCTGGACTGGGCAAGCTCGGTGCCGTGGGGCGTGTATGGCGAAGACAAGCTTGATCTCAAGCACGCGCGCAAGGTGCTCGATCAGCATCACGCCGGTCTCGATGACATCAAGAGCCGCATTCTCGAATTCCTCGCGGTAGGCGCCTACAAAGGTGAGATCGCCGGCTCCATTGTCCTGCTGGTCGGCCCGCCGGGCGTGGGTAAAACCAGCGTTGGCAAGTCCATCGCCGAGTCGCTGGGGCGTCCGTTCTATCGTTTCAGCGTGGGCGGCATGCGTGACGAGGCCGAAATCAAGGGCCACCGCCGCACCTACATTGGCGCCCAACCGGGCAAGCTGGTGCAGGCGCTCAAGGATGTGGAAGTGATGAACCCGGTCATCATGCTCGACGAGATCGACAAGATGGGCCAGAGCTATCAGGGCGATCCGGCGTCCGCACTCCTGGAAACCCTGGACCCGGAACAGAACGTCGAATTCCTCGATCACTACCTGGACCTGCGCCTGGACCTGTCCAAGGTCCTGTTCGTCTGCACCGCCAACACCCTGGATTCAATCCCCGGGCCACTGCTCGACCGTATGGAAGTGATTCGCCTGTCCGGCTATATCACCGAGGAAAAACTGGCCATCGCCAAGCGTCACCTGTGGCCTAAACAGTTGAATAAAGCGGGTGTGTCGAAAAACAGCCTGACCATCAGCGACAGCGCATTGCGCGCGGTTATCGAAGGCTACGCCCGGGAAGCAGGTGTGCGGCAGCTGGAAAAACAGCTGGGCAAGCTGGTGCGCAAGGCAGTGGTCAAACTGCTGGAAAACCCGGACACCGTGGTAAAAATCGGGCCGAAGGATCTGGAAGCTTCCCTTGGCATGCCGGTCTTTCGCAGCGAACAAGTGCTCTCCGGCACCGGCGTCATCACCGGGCTTGCATGGACCAGCATGGGCGGCGCGACATTGCCCATCGAAGCCACGCGCATTCATACCCTCAACCGGGGTTTCAAGCTCACCGGCCAGTTGGGTGACGTGATGAAGGAATCCGCCGAAATCGCCTACAGCTATGTCAGCTCCAACCTGGCCAAGTTCGGCGGCGATAAGAGCTTCTTTGACGAGGCATTCGTTCATTTGCATGTGCCCGAAGGCGCCACTCCCAAGGATGGTCCGAGCGCAGGCGTGACGATGGCCAGCGCCCTGCTTTCCCTGGCACGCAACCAGGCGCCGAAGAAAGGCGTGGCCATGACCGGCGAACTGACCCTGACCGGGCATGTACTGCCGATCGGCGGGGTGCGGGAGAAGGTCATCGCCGCGCGGCGGCAGAAGATTTTCGAGCTGATTTTGCCCGAGCCTAATCGTGGCAATTTCGAAGAACTGCCGGACTACCTCAAAGAGGGCATCACCGTGCACTTCGCCAAACGCTTCTCGGATGTGGCGAAAGTGTTGTTCTAACTCCCAAGGCAATACACAGGGGTCTGCTGTAACCCACTGTAGAAGTGAGCTTGCTCGCGTTAGCAATAATCCAGACACATCGAGGGTGACTGGCCAGGTGCAATCGCGAGCGAGCTCACTCCTACAAGGTTCCAGCGTTGCCATCTTCGGTTATGCTCGGTTCACGTTGCCTACGACCGGAGCCTTCATGACCCCTGCCCGCCTGCTCGTCCCGCTCAGCCTTGCCCTGCTGGCCGCCTGCGCCCAGCAACCGAAACAGATTGTCTCCCTGGAAGACCAGAAGGACTGTCCGATCACCCTCAAGACCGGCCAGACCCTGATGCTCATGCTACCCAGCAACCCCACCACCGGGCATCGCTGGCTGATGCAGAACCCGGCGCCTTCGATTCTCAGCGCCTTGGGCCCGGAAGTGTTCAATACCCCGGAAGAAGTCGGCATGGTCGGCACCTCGGGCCAGTCGGTCTGGCGCTATCGGGCCGCCAATGCCGGCAGCGGACACCTGATGATGGTCTATCAACAACCCTGGGCCCCGGAAGTGCGTCCAGAGCGCACGTTCAATTGCGTGATCACGGTCAATTGATCTGACACCCCGTCGCATCGCTTGCTGAAGGCATCGATCTGACACACCGCCCCGTAGCAACACCGCTTGCCGGCGGTCGCGGTGTGTCAGCCCCATAGACTGCTACAAAATCTCATGCCATCTCGTACCGGCAGGACGAACGATGAGATGAGGTTTCGGCATGACCGCACAATTGGCTAAAATGCCGCACTTTTCGCCTCATCCCCCGGAATCGCCGTGAGTAAAGAACCCGACCGCATATTCGCCCAGCCGCTGGCCCAGGTGCCCGACTTCGCTTTTAATGAAGACGTGGTGCGGGTGTTCCCGGACATGATCAAGCGTTCGGTGCCGGGTTATCCGACCATTGTCGAGAACCTCGGCGTGCTCGCCGCGCAGTTCGCGCAGCCCCACAGCGTGCTGTACGACCTGGGCAGTTCCCTGGGTGCGGTGACCCAGGCGTTGCGGCGCCATGTGCGCACGCAAGACTGCCGGGTGGTCGCGATCGACAATTCCAGCGCCATGGTCGAGCGCTGCCGCGAGTACCTCAATGCACAGGACTCCATGTTTCAGGAGCTGCTGCCGGTGGAGGTCCTGGAAGGCGACATTCTCGCCCTCCAATTCCAGCCAGCGTCGGTGGTCGCCCTGAACTTCACCCTGCAATTCATCGCCCCGGATCAGCGCCTGGCGCTGCTCGGTCGTATTCGCCAGTCGCTGCTGCCCGGTGGCGCGCTGATCCTGTCCGAGAAACTGCGTTTCGACGACAGCGAAGAACACACGCTGCTCACTGACCTGCACGTGGCCTTCAAACGCGCGAACGGCTACAGCGAGCTGGAAATCGCCCAGAAGCGCAGCGCCATTGAAAACGTGATGAAACCCGACAGCCTCGAGCAGCACCGCGAACGCCTGCTGGCGGCGGGGTTCAGCAAAGTGGTGCCGTGGTTCCAGTGCCTTAATTTCGCCTCTCTGATTGCCCTGCCATGATCGATCTAGCTCCACTGGTCCGCCGTCTGGCGGGCACTCCCCTGTATACCTGGGCCCAAGGCTTGCAGGCGCAACTCGACGCCAAGATGGATAAAGGTCATGGCGATCTGGAGCGTTGGCAAGGTGCGCTCAATGCCTTGCCTGACCTGATGCCAAGCCGGGTCGAACTCAAGGATGACTTCATCCTCGATGCCGACTGCGACGACGCCACTCGCGAACGGACACGCGCCGCATTGATGGGCCTGTCACCTTGGCGCAAAGGGCCGTTCGATGTGTTCGGGGTACACGTTGACACCGAATGGCGCTCGGACTGGAAATGGTCGCGGGTCTCACCGCATCTGGACCTGGTCGGCAAGCGCGTACTGGATGTCGGCTGCGGCAACGGCTATTACCAGTGGCGCATGCTCGGAGCGGGGGCCGACAGCGTGATCGGCGTCGACCCCAACTGGCTGTTCTTCTGCCAGTTCCAGGCCATGCAGCGCTACCTGCCCGACCTGCCGGCGTGGCATCTGCCGTTCACCCTGGAAGACCTGCCAGCGCGACTGGAAGGCTTCGACACCGTGTTCTCGATGGGGGTGTTGTACCACCGCAAGTCCCCGATCGATCACCTGCTGGCGCTCAAGGACTGCCTGGTCAAGGGCGGCGAACTGGTGCTGGAGACGATGGTGGTCGAGGGTGACGTGCATCAGGTGCTGGTGCCCGAGGACCGTTATTCGCAGATGCGCAACGTGTGGTTCCTGCCGTCAGTCCCTGCGCTGGAGCTGTGGCTGCGCCGCGCAGGGTTTGTCGACGTACGCTGCGTGGATGTCAGCACGACCACGGTAGAGGAACAACGCGGGACCGAGTGGATGAAGTATCAGTCCCTGAGCGATTTCCTCGACCCTGCCGACCACAGCAAAACCGTGGAAGGCCTGCCGGCGCCCAGACGCGCGGTGATTGTCGGGCGCAAGGCTTGAATCAAGCTAGCCGCCACACCGATCACCACTGCAGGAGTGAGCTTGCTTGCGATTGAGTGGTGTCAGACAACCTTGTCATGACTGACCCGCCGCATTCGCGAGCAAGCTCACTCCTACAGGGGGGTGCGGTGGGTCAGTCAGACCCACGATGTGGCCGGAACTCAGCCTTTCGCAGCAGCCGCCAGAATCAGCGCCTTCATTTCCGAAACCGCCGCTTTGAAGCCCACGAACAAGGCGTGTGCCACCAGCGCGTGGCCGATGTTCAGCTCGTTGATGCCCTTGATCGCGGCGACGGCCTCGACGTTGTGGTAATGCAAGCCGTGCCCGGCGTTGACGATCAACCCCTGAGCCAGACCGAACGCTACGCCATCGGCGATGCGCTTGAGCTCTTCAGCCACTTCGGTTGGCGTCTGAGCGTCGGCGTAGCGACCGGTGTGCAATTCGATCGCCGGCGCGCCCACCCGTGCAGACGCTTCGATCTGGCGCTCATCGGCATCGATGAACAACGACACTTCGCTGCCGATGGCCGACAGACGTTCTACCGCCGCCTTGATCCGCGCTTGCTGACCGGCCACATCGAGTCCGCCCTCGGTGGTCAATTCCTGGCGGGTTTCCGGGACCAGGCAAATGTGCGCCGGACGAATACGCTCGGCGAAGGCCATCATCTCTTCAGTGACGCCCATCTCGAAGTTCATGCGCGTCTGTAGCACATCCTTGAGCAGGAGCACGTCGCGCTCCTGAATGTGCCGGCGGTCTTCGCGCAAGTGCACGGTAATGCCATCGGCGCCCGCCTCCTCGGCGTCAAGCGCGGCCTTTACCGGATCGGGATAACGGGTGCCACGGGCCTGACGCAAGGTCGCAACGTGGTCGATGTTCACGCCGAGCAGAATGCGGGTGCTTTGAGTCACTTCAATCTCCTGAAAACATGATCTGAACCAGCGACTTGAGCGGGTTCTGGCTTACGGGTCAAGGCTTACGAAACAATTCACGGCTGACCAGCGGACGACCGCCCAGGTGCACGGCGAGCGCCTGACGCATTAGCCGCTTGGCAGCCGACAAGGCCCCTGGGGCACTCCAGTCAGCCTCGGACATGGCAACCAGTTCGGCGCCCTGGAACAAACCGGGCTGCAACAAATACACCCGCTCAAGCCCGGCGTCCACCTGCAAACGATACATGCCATCAGCGGCCAGAGGATCGCCGTTGATATCTGCGTCGAGGGCAAAACCGTAACCCAGATCGTCCAGCAGGCGCCACTCGAATGACCGCAGCAGCGGCTCCAGCGCGCGTCCCTCGCCCAACGCCACCAGGGTCGCCGCATAGTGATTGAACACACCGGGATGCGGATCTTCAGCCGGGAGCAAGCGAATCAGCAGTTCGTTGAGGTACAGCCCGCTGAACAGTGCCTCGCCCTCGAGCCAGGCGGCCAACCCCGAGCTTTCCATGCGGCCGACGTTTTTCAGTTCGCCACGCCCACGGAACTCCACTTCCAGCGGCACGAAGGGCCGCGCCAGGGAGCCCGCCTTGCCGCGCGCACTGCGCAGCACAGCGCGCAGGCGGCCTTGCGGCGTAAGGAAGTCAACCAGCGCGCTGTTCTCGCGATATGCCCGGCTGTGGAGCACGTACGCAAGTTGGCCGGCGGGAGGGGTTTGGGACATGTCTATCTCATCGCATGAATGCGTGTTTACACACAATCTTCAAACGACATTGCTCCTGTAGCAGCCCGGCGTGCCGGCGGTGACCTCATTGAGATCGCCACCGCCGGCACGCCGGACTGCGACGGGAATTTCTGGCGTCGGAAGGCAAGACAGCCCCAGGATTGGTCGGTGTATCGCCAGGGGCGGTTACAGGTCGCCGTAGCCCAGCGAACGCAGGGCGCGTTCGTCGTCGGACCAACCGCCCTTGACCTTGACCCAGAGGTTGAGCATGACCTTGGAATCGAACAACACTTCCATGTCACGGCGCGCATCGGAGCCGATGCGCTTAATGCGCTCGCCCTTGTCACCAATGATGATTTTCTTCTGGCCATCACGCTCGACGAGGATCAAGGCATGGATGTGCAAGGTCTTGCCCTGCTGCTTGAACTCTTCGATCTCGACGGTGATCTGGTACGGAAGCTCCGCGCCCAGTTGACGCATGATCTTCTCGCGCACCAGTTCAGCGGCCAGGAAGCGGCTGCTGCGGTCGGTGATCTGGTCTTCAGGGAAGAAATGATCGTTCTCTGGCAGATGGTCTGCAATGACCTTTTCCAGCGCTTCGAGGTTATGGCCTTGCTGTGCGGAGATCGGGATGATCTGCGCGTTCGGCAGTTGCTCTTGCAGCCAGGACAGATGCGGCATCAGTGCAGCCTTGTCCTCGATACGATCAGTCTTGTTCAGCGCGACGATCAGCGGGCCGGTGACGTATTGCACACGCTCCAGAACCATCTGGTCCTCATCGGTCCACTTGGTGCGATCCACGACGAAGATCACCACGTCGACGTCTTTCAACGCCGCCGATGCGGTCTTGTTCATGTAGCGATTGAGCGCCTTGTCACTGTTCTTGTGCATGCCGGGGGTGTCGACGTAGACCGCCTGTACACTGCCCTCGGTCTTGATGCCCAGCATGTTGTGGCGCGTGGTCTGAGGCTTGCGCGAAGTGATCGCCAGTTTCTGGCCGAGGATGTGGTTCAACAGCGTCGACTTGCCCACGTTCGGCCGGCCAACGATGGCGACATAGCCACAGCGTGTTGCAGTTGAATCAGTCATTGCCGTTCTCCACACCAAGGGCAATAAGGGCTGCGGCCGCGGCTACCTGTTCGGCAATGCGACGGCTGACCCCTTGTCCCCGGCTTTTTTCGTTCAGTAAGGTAATCTCGCATTCGACGAAAAACACTCGGCAATGCGGTTCGCCCTGAATGTCCACCACTTCATAGCGGGGCAATTCACAGGCGCGGGACTGAAGGAATTCCTGCAGCCGGGTTTTCGGATCCTTGTTGGTGTCGACCAGCGTCAGACTCGCGAACTCACTGGTCAGCCAGGCCAACACGCGATCACGCGCGGTTTCCATACCGGCGTCCAGGTAAATGGCGCCAATCAGCGCTTCCAGGGCATCGGCCAGAATCGACTCGCGACGGAAACCGCCGCTTTTCAGCTCACCGGAACCCAGGCGCAGGTACTCACCCAGATCGAAACCTCGGGCCAGCAGAGCCAGGGTCTCACCCTTCACCAGGCGTGCGCGCAGACGCGACAGTTGGCCCTCACGCGCTTGCGGGAAACGCTCGAACAGCGCCTCGCCGGCAACGAAGTTGAGGATGGCATCACCGAGGAACTCCAGACGCTCATTGTTGCGGCCGGCAAAACTGCGGTGGGTCAAGGCTAGGATCATCAGTTCCTGATCCTTGAAGGTATAGCCGAGCTGACGCTCCAGGCGACTCAATGACACGCTCACGGTTTACCCACGCTGAATTCGTGGTCGAACTTGACCACCAGATCGATGTTCTGGATCAGTGGCTCACGTTTTTCATATTTCAAATGGGCGAGGAACCTGTTGTTCTCCGTCGTCACACTTAACGCCTTGTTCAAATCCAAATCCCGAATGTTATTGACTTGCATGCCTTTGGCAACATAGTCGTAGAACTCGCCGCTATTGCTGACTTCTGCGGTCTTGTCTGTACCAGCGGCCTCGATGATTTTCTTCATCGACATGTAATCGAGGTAATGCGGCACCACTTTGGCTGCGGTACTCGCGGCAAATGCCAGGACAGCCAGCAATACGAGCCATCCAACGAACGACAAGCCTTTTTGCGAACCGGCAGATGTCATGTGTGCCCTCAAGAATAGTCTTTCTCTGCTGTGTGCAAGGTCAGCCCTGCAGCATAGCCCGCCGAAATGACATACGGCGCTGTGTCATACAGCGCCGTATCAGTTACTTGATCAAGCCGACTCGCGAGAAGTTCGGCAAGTGGCTCAGCTTGGGCTCCGGCCAGCTCATCCATACCGCGAAGGCCTTGCCGACGATATTCCGGTCGGGAACCATGCCCAGCTCATCCTTGGGAATGTTGGGGTCATCCCAGTAACGGCTGTCGTTCGAATTATCGCGGTTGTCACCCATCATGAAGTAGTGTCCCGCCGGGACTGTCCACTCATGGTCCGGGGGCGCACGGTAGCGGCTCATTTCCTGACGGATCTGGTGCTCGACTTCGCCCAGTTTCTCGTCATAAAGCTCGGCGCTGCCCAGTGTTCCAGGCTCCGAGCCGATCAGCTGCTTGGCAACCAGCTGGCCGTTGATGAACAGCTGCTTGTCATTGGTGTAGCGAATGACATCGCCCGGCAAACCCACGACACGCTTGATGTAGTTGACGTTAGGGTCGCTTGGATAACGAAACACCATCACGTCGCCGCGCTGCGGATCACCTACCGGGATGACTTTCAGGTCGATCACCGGCAGGCGGATGCCATAGGAGAACTTGTTGACCAGAATGAAATCGCCCACGTCCAGCGTCGGTTTCATCGATCCCGAAGGAATCTGGAATGGCTCGACCAGAAACGAGCGCAACACCAGCACGATGAACAGCACGGGAAAGAACGATTTGCCGTATTCAACCAGCAAGGGCTCTTTGTTCAACTGCTCGACGACAGCGACATCCGGCTGGCTCACGCTGCCCTGATAATTCGCTATCGCCGTCCGCCGACGCGGAGCCAGTATGATCAGATCGAACAAGGCCAGCAGACCGCATACAAACACGGCGATGACCAACAACAGCGGGAAATTTAGTGACATAGGGCCTGACTATTCCAACCTGAGCACTGCAAGGAAGGCTTCCTGTGGAATTTCCACGTTGCCGACCTGCTTCATGCGTTTCTTACCGGCCTTCTGCTTTTCAAGCAGTTTGCGTTTACGGCTCACGTCGCCACCGTAACATTTGGCCAGTACGTTCTTTCTGAGCGCCTTGACGGTTGTACGCGCGATAATCTGGCCACCGATGGCAGCCTGGATTGCCACGTCGAACATCTGACGAGGAATCAGTTCTTTCATCTTCTCGGTCAACGCCCGGCCTTTGTAGGCCGCGTTGTCACGGTGAACGATCAATGCCAGGGCATCGACCTTGTCGCCGTTGATCAGTACGTCCAGGCGCACCAGATTCGCCGACTGATAACGGTCGAAGTGGTAATCCAGTGACGCATAACCGCGGCTGGTCGACTTCAGACGGTCGAAGAAGTCCAGCACCACTTCGTTCATCGGCAAGTCATAGGTCACTTGAACCTGAGTGCCGAGGAACAGCATGTCGTGCTGAATGCCGCGCTTCTCGATGCACAGCGTGATGACGTTACCCAGGTGCTCTTGAGGCACCAGGATGTTCGCCCGCACGATCGGCTCGCGCATGTCTTCGATGGTGGAGAGGTCTGGCAGTTTCGACGGGTTGTCGACGTAAACGGTTTCACCGGTCTTGAGCAACAGCTCGAAGATTACCGTTGGCGCGGTGGTGATCAGGTCCAGGTCGTACTCGCGCTCCAGGCGCTCCTGGATGATCTCCATGTGCAGCATGCCGAGGAAGCCGCAGCGGAAGCCGAAGCCCAGCGCGTCGGAGCTTTCCGGGGTGTACTGCAGCGACGAGTCGTTGAGGGTGAGCTTCTGCAACGCTTCGCGGAAGTCTTCGAAGTCGTCGGAGCTGACCGGAAACAGACCGGCATATACCTGCGGCTGAATGCGCTTGAAGCCAGGCAGCACGTCGACATCCGGCGTGGTGCTCAGGGTCAGGGTGTCACCCACTGGCGCACCGTGGATGTCCTTGATGCCCGCGATGATGAAACCTACTTCGCCGGCTTTCAGATCAACGGTAGCCGTGTGCTTGGGGTTGAACACACCCACGCTGTCCACCAGGTGGATCTTGCCGGTCGACTTGACCAGGATCTTGTCGCCCTTGCGCACGCGACCATGACGAACGCGCACCAGGGACACAACGCCCAGGTAGTTGTCGAACCAGGAGTCGATGATCAGCGCTTGCAGCGGGTCTTCGATGTTGCCGGTCGGCGCGGGAATGGTCTTGACCAGACGCTCCAGCACCTCGTCAACGCCCATGCCGCTCTTGGCGCTACAGGCCACGGCGTCAGTGGCATCGATACCGATGATCTTCTCGATTTCTTCCTTGACGCGGTCCGGGTCGGCCTGTGGCAAGTCCATCTTGTTAAGGACCGGCATGACTTCCAGGCCCTGTTCGATGGCGGTGTAGCAGTTGGCGACGGACTGCGCCTCAACGCCCTGCCCTGCATCGACCACCAGCAGCGCGCCTTCGCACGCAGCCAGCGAGCGGCTGACTTCATAGGTGAAGTCCACGTGGCCGGGGGTGTCGATGAAGTTCAGCTGATAGGTGATGCCGTCCTTCGCCTTGTAATAGAGGGTGACGCTGTGGGCCTTGATCGTGATCCCGCGCTCGCGCTCCAGGTCCATGGAATCAAGCACCTGAGCTTCCATCTCGCGCTCGGACAGGCCGCCGCACATTTGAATGAAACGGTCAGCCAGCGTCGACTTGCCATGGTCAATGTGGGCGATGATGGAGAAATTGCGGATATGACTCAAATCACTCACGGATCACACTCGAAAAAGGTTGCAGGCAGACTGCCCGCCGAAAAATAGCCGGGAATTGTACCTGAAGGAAGGCTGGGGCGTCACGCTCACACGCCAAGCCTGACAGCCACAAGCCCGTCGGCACAAAAAAAGGAGCGGCCATGCCGCTCCTTTTCCAGTGATGGCCGATTATTCCGCCAGTTTGAAGGTGATGAACGTGGCGCGACCCTGACGCAACACGCGCATCGATACCGAGCGGTTTTTCGGCAGGCCTTTGGCCACCTCTGTGAACTGCTTGGCCGAAGTGATCGCCTGGTTATTGAGGTGAGTGATCACATCGCCAGTCTGCAAGCCGATCAACGATGCCGGACCTTCCTGCACGTCCTTGATCGCCACGCCGCCCTTGAGGTCCAGGGATTTCATCTGTTCGGCAGTTAGGTCGGTGACCGTAACCCCAAGACGGTTGCTGTTACGCTCGACGCCGGAATCGGACGCGCCCATCTCCTCGCCCTCGGCCGGCAACGCGCCGACGGTGACGGTCAGCTTCTGACGCTTGCCGTCACGGATCACTTCCAGTTCGGCCTTGCTGCCGTCCTTGAGGTTGCCGATCAGATGCGGCAGGTCCGCAGACATGATGATCGGCGTGCCGTTGGCGCTGAGGATAACGTCACCGACCTGCAGGCCGCCCTTGGCTGCCGGACCATCTTCCAGAACCTGTGCTACCAGCGCACCGGCCGGCTTGTCCAGACCGAACGACTCGGCCAGATCCTTGTTCACTTCCTGGATAACCACACCCAGCCAGCCGCGATTGACCTTGCCGCTGGCCTTCAACTGGTTGGCAACGTCCATCGCCACGTCGATTGGAATGGCGAACGACAGGCCCATGAAGCCGCCGGAACGGGTGAAGATCTGCGAGTTGATACCCACGACCTCGCCCGCCATGTTGAACAACGGCCCCCCCGAGTTGCCCGGATTGATGGCCACGTCCGTCTGGATGAACGGCACATAGGTATCGTTTGGCAGGCTACGGCCCTTGGCGCTGACAATACCTTTGGTCACCGAGTGATCGAAGCCGAATGGCGAGCCAATTGCCAGCACCCACTCACCCACTTTGAGCTTGTCGGAATTACCCAGCTTGACCGTCGGCAGGTCTTTGCCGTCTATTTTCAGCACCGCCACATCGGTACGCGGGTCGGTGCCGATCAGTTTGGCTTTCATTTCACTGCGATCAGACAGGCGCACGAGAATCTCGTCGGCACCGTCGATCACGTGGTTGTTGGTGAGGATGAAGCCATCAGCAGAAATGATGAAGCCCGACCCCAAGGACTGCGCTTCGCGCTGGCGATCACCCTTGCCCGAGCCGGGCGGCCGCGATCCCGGCGGCATGCTGCGCTCCAGAAACTCGCGCAGCATCGGCGGCAGGCCTTCCAGATCCGGTGCCTGTCCCTGAGCCACCGAACGATCCGGCAGCTTCTGGCGAGTACTGATGTTCACGACCGCAGGCGAGGCTTGCTCCACCAGCGAGGTGAAGTCTGGCAGGGCTTCGGCCTGGGCCGTGAGGACCTGACCGAGCATCAGCACGGCGGCCATCAAGGACAGATATGATTTCAAGCGTGGTATCGACATACGGCTCCCGTTCACAACGAGCATGGTTAAGCGGTACGAACCGACAGGTTCGAGGAGCATCTGCACATCTGGGTCTTGTGCAGTGCACTACTCTCAGCGAGTTTTTTACGCGCAGATGGTTTTCTGAGTGCTGACACAACAAAGGCCAGAGCTGCGAAGCTGTGACCTATAGAAAAAAAAGAGAGGGTTTGCAACCTGCAAAGCTGACCAAACATTTCAGCGCTGTGGCGCAAGCCAGCAAACGCAAGGCTGGCGGCGCGAACCGCCCAAAATGAAACCTTTTTCATAGTGGGCATTCACCGGTCTGGTCAGATTACTTCTTGCTCGTTGCAGGAGCAGAATCATTGCGCATGGACAGCGCGATCCGTTCGGCGGTGCCAATCGGGATCTCGCCCACCACTGTCACCATGGCGTCGCCCTTGGGCGTCGTCAGGCGGCGGGAAACTGCGACAGTGGGGCCCAGCTGGGTACGGATGTCGGTCGCTGCGGCGCCGCTCACAGGCTCGATGAACACCGAGAAGCGTGCCAGCCCGTCATCGTACATCAGGCTGGTAACCAGCGATTTGGAGTCCGGGTCCTTGCGCGCACCTGCGCTGCTGAGCTCGAATCCTGGCGGCAACCAGTCCGAATGCCAGGCAACTTGCTGCTTCTGAGTATCGGTCCTGGCCTTTACCACATCGACCGACTTGCAATCGGCGCTGGGCTGGAGCATCTGATCGGTGGGCTCAGTGGTATCGAGCTGGGTGAACTGAAAGCGCTCCAGCAACTGCCCCTTGTCGCTCAACAGCAGCGACTTGAGCGGCAGACCGGTCTGGCTATCCAGATGCAACTCGATGCCATAGCGATGCTGGTCGCGCGGGGTCAGGGTGACAATCACCGCCGGCCGCCCGGCCACCCGGGAATCACCGGCGACCTTCATGTCATACCATGCCGACAGTTTTGCCGCATCGAACGCATGAGCCGGGGAGTCCGGAATGTTCGACACGCCCGGCACCAGGGCGCCGCTGACGCATTGGGTTACCCCGTTGACGCGCAGCACTTCCTGAGGGGATCCATCGAGCTGGAGGAGATGCTCCCGAATCTTGCCGTCAACCACCCGGTGCCAGATTCGATGAGTGGAGAAACTTCCATTGCGTTCATAAACGAAAGTGCCTTGGAAGCTTTGCTGCTGTTCTGCCTGCGCAAGACGCTTGAGCTGGTCTTGCGCATCATCGGCATGAACTGGAAGGACCAGCCATCCACCAAGCAGAAGCGGCACTAGAGGGATGGCGCGCATGATCCTCCTTAACGGTTTTCCAGACTGGCGGCGCGTGCGTACGGCAGGGCGCTTTCAGTGCCTTTCAACGCGGCTTGTTGGGCATGCTGACGCAGGTAACCTGGCAGACGCTGATCGTGCCAGCCGGCCTGATTCTGCATCACACCACTGGCCATCGGGCCTGGCGCTTGCTCGCTTTCAGTGTAACCGGCCAGTACTGCCGGGCCTTTTACCTGAGGCATGGCAACGTTGGCAGGCTGTGCCGATTGCTGAGCCAGTTGAGCACCAGCGATTTCGTCCTGATTGTACAAGCGCACGCCTGCCAGGACAGCCACGGTGACGGAAGCCGCTACAGCCAGACGACCCAGCGTACGCCAAGGACCACGACCGGCCTTCAGCGGGCTGACTTCGTCGGCAATCGCGGCGGATACGGCAGCCGAGATGTCCAGATGAGGCATCAGCAGTTCTTTATGCATTGCTGCGCGAGCAATTTGATAACGCGACCAGGTGGCACGTGTATCCGCATCGTCGATGGCGTTTAGCACCCGACGCAACTCCAATTCGTCCGCTTCGTTATCCATCACCGCGGACAGCGATTCCTGCAGGGCTTCACGACTCATGGCGGTTCCTCTCATATGGCTATCGCCGCTGTCTCAGGTTTCCTGCAACAAAGGTTGCAGGGCTTTATCAATGGCTTCCCGAGCGCGGAAAATGCGAGAGCGCACGGTACCAACCGGACATTGCATAACACTGGCAATGTCTTCGTAACTCAGACCGTCAAACTCACGCAAAGTTAGAGCCGTACGCAAATCTTCTGGCAGTAGCTGGATGGTCCGATGGACGGTGCCTTCGATCTCATCCCTCAACAATGCGCGTTCCGGTGACTCGATGTCCTTGAGGCCATGATCGCCGTCGTAGAACTCCGCATCTTCGGACCTGACATCGCTGTCCGGCGGTCGCCGACCTCGCGACACCAGATAGTTTTTCGCTGTGTTGATAGCGATGCGGTACAGCCACGTATAAAACGCACTGTCGCCGCGGAAGTTTCCAAGCGCGCGATAAGCCTTGATAAAGGCCTCTTGCGCAACATCCTGGGCTTCATGGGTGTCGTGAACGAATCTCACGATCAACCCAAGAATCTTGTGCTGATATTTCACCACTAGCAGATCAAAGGCTCGCTTGTCGCCGCGCTGTACGCGTTCGACCAGTTGCTGATCCTCTTCCTGGGTTAGCATGAACACTCCTCATAGAGCTCAAAGGAGTGTCGCAACGGCTGCTTCACAGGCTTGCAAACATAGACTCGGGCTTTTCGCAAAAGTTCTCCCCCCTTCAAGCAAGTTTCCGGCGAGCGTCGGTGGCCCGCACGAAAAACGCAGCTCGAACCAGGTCGGCTACGTGAATAATCTTGTCGTCGAAAGCGCTTGCGTGGATGTTTAAGGCTCCCTCGCGCAGCGCCGACGCTGTCCCTTTATCGGCAACCCTCTATTGAACGTGGGGCTTTATGAAAAGTTCCCACATTTCATTTTCGGGTGTAAGACACACATCATCGTATTTGTAGGATCCAATGAAGGCTTGATGGCGCCACTGAATTTGCCTGCCAAACGGTATGCACGATGCCGCGGAGTAGCGCACAATCCGCCTCCGCCGTGATTCACAATTGCCATAAAATCGCAGCCATTGTGCCGTTCCCACCCCTCACATACTAGTGGCCACTTAGAAGCCGGGATAATAAATGAGCCGACAGTTTCAACACGACGTTCTGGTGATCGGCAGCGGTGCTGCCGGATTGAGTCTGGCGCTTACCCTGCCCGGCAATTTACGCGTAGCGGTGTTGAGCAAGGGCGACCTGGCCAACGGCTCCACCTTCTGGGCACAGGGCGGCGTTGCCGCCGTGCTGGACAACGCAGACACCGTTCAATCGCATGTTGAAGACACGCTCAACGCCGGTGGCGGCCTGTGTAACGAGGAGGCCGTGAGGTTCACCGTCGAGCACAGCCGCGAAGCCATCCAGTGGCTGATCGACATGGGCGTGCCGTTTACCCGCGATGACCAGTCGACGGTCGAGGACGGCGGTTTCGAGTTTCACCTGACCCGAGAAGGTGGCCACAGTCATCGGCGCATCATTCACGCTGCTGACGCGACTGGCGCGGCGATCTTCCGCACCTTGCTGGCACAGGCCCGGACCCGACCGAATATCGAATTGCTGGAACAGCGTGTTGCCGTCGACCTGATCACCGAGCGCCGGTTGGGGCTGGCCGGTCAACGCTGCCTGGGCGCCTACGTTCTGGATCGATCCACCGGTGAAGTGGACACCCATAGCGCCCGCTTCACCATTCTGGCGTCAGGCGGCGCGGCCAAGGTCTATTTGTACACAAGCAACCCCGATGGCGCGTGCGGCGACGGCATCGCCATGGCCTGGCGATCGGGATGTCGGGTCGGCAACCTGGAATTCAACCAGTTTCACCCAACCTGCCTTTATCACCCCCAGGCCAAGAGCTTTCTGGTGACCGAGGCGTTGCGTGGCGAAGGTGCTTATCTGAAGCTGCCTAACGGCGAGCGATTCATGCAGCGTTTCGACGCCCGCGCTGAACTGGCCCCGCGTGACATCGTTGCCCGTGCCATCGACCACGAAATGAAGCGCCTGGGGATCGATTGCGTTTATCTGGACATCAGTCATAAACCAGAAGACTTCGTCAAAACCCACTTCCCCACCGTGTATGAGCGCTGCCTTGAATTCGGCATCGACATCACCCGCCAGCCGATTCCGGTGGTGCCCGCGGCTCACTACACCTGCGGTGGCGTGGTCGTCGACCAGCACGGTCGCACTGACGTACCCGGCTTGTACGCCATTGGCGAAACCAGCTTCACCGGCCTGCACGGCGCCAACCGCATGGCGAGCAATTCGCTGCTCGAATGCTTCGTCTATGCCCGGTCCGCAGCCAGTGACATCGTTGCGCAATTGCCCCGGATCAGTCAGCCAGAAGATCTGCCCTCGTGGGATTCGAGCCAGGTTACCGATTCGGATGAAGACGTAATCATTGCGCACAATTGGGACGAACTTCGGCGTTTCATGTGGGATTACGTCGGCATCGTGCGCACTAACAAGCGCCTGCAGCGTGCGCAGCACCGCGTGCGATTGCTACTCGATGAAATCGATGAGTTCTACAGCAACTATAAGGTCAGCCGAGATCTGATCGAGCTGCGCAATCTGGCTCAGGTGGCCGAACTGATGATTGCCTCGGCCATGGCCCGCAAGGAAAGCCGCGGCCTGCATTACACGCTCGATTACCCGGACATGCTGCCCGAGGCAGTCGATACTATTCTGGCGCCGCCCACCTACGTCGGCTGAATTTCAGACGCAGACGCAAGCGTCGGTGCACATCCGGCGCCAAGGCGTCGTTGGCGATGCACACGCTTTTGACCCAACGGCGTTGCAGCCAGGTGCCCGTCACCAGGCGAAACCTGAGTACGACGATCCGCGGCAACGCCATGCTGTCGGGGCGCAATTGCACCGCCTGCCAGCCGCCACGTTCGTTCCACAGCTGCCATCCCGAATCGTCACGCCGCAAGCCGGTAAAGGCCCGAGGGTCGGTGAGCAGAATCGATTGCTTGAAGTGTCGCAAACCATGCACAAGGCACAGCAGCAGGCCGACGCTTTTTGCCCAGAGCGGGATTTCCAGCAACAGCAGCGAGACAGAGGCGAGCACCTGGACACCCAGGTATACCGTCAGCAGCGTCCGCGAGGCGTGCCAACGGCATTCAAAATGATCACTTCGGCTGGACACGGTCCAGAATCATGCGAACCATGCGCTGAAGTTCCGCATCTTCGGACTCGGCGCGCTGCATGAACCAGCCGAACATGTCCTGATCTTCACAGGTCAACAGACGAACGTAGAGGTCACGGTCGACTTGGTCGAGCGTCGGGTAGACCTCACGGACAAACGGCACCAGCAGCACATCCAGCTCGAGCATGCCGCGGCGGCTGTGCCAAAAAAGGCGATTGAGTTCAACATCTTCGACCATGGGGGCGCTCCTCAAATTTGCCGGCGAGTATACAGGGGCATGCCGATTGGGCGTACCCGCAGTTGGTCGCAGCTTTTTGCGCATCCGTTAAAGCGGACTTGCATATACCCATAACCGAGGCGGGGCACTATGATGGTGCCCCAGACTTTTACCCCTGCGATGACTCATGGCCGATTCAGCTTTTTTCTGCCCCTTGTCCCATGAAGGTGTACTCGCCGTTCGCGGCGTGGACGCCAGCAAATTCCTTCAAGGCCAACTGACCTGCAACATGGATTACCTGAGCCAGGCCAAGGCCACGCTCGGTGCCCGCTGCACGCAGAAAGGCCGGATGCAATCCAGCTTCCGCGTTCTGATTGAGGGCGACGGCATACTGCTGGCGATGGCCAGCGAGCTGATCGACGCGCAGTTGCTGGACCTGAAAAAGTACGCAGTGTTTTCCAAGTCCAAATTAACCGACGAAAGCGCATCCTGGGTTCGCTTCGGCTTGAACGATGGCGACGGTGCCCTGGTGAACCTGGGACTGGATCTGCCTCAGGACAGCGACTCGGTGGCACGTGCCAACGACCTGATCGCTATCCGCGTCTCCCCCGCCCGCGCCGAACTGTGGGTGCAAAGCGGGCAGGCAGCCGATGTGCAGGAGCGGCTGGCGGCGCAATTGCCGCAAGGCTCGCTGAACGACTGGCTGCTGGGGCAGATTCGTGCCGGCATCGGCCAGGTTTTCGGGCAGACCCGCGAAGAATTCATTCCGCAGATGATCAACTTGCAGGCCGTTGGTGGCGTCAGCTTCAAGAAAGGCTGCTACACCGGCCAGGAAATCGTTGCGCGGATGCAGTATCTGGGCAGACTCAAGCGCCGCTTGTACCGCCTGACCCTGCAAAGCGGTGATGCGCCAGAGCCCGGTTCGGCACTGTTTTCGCCGGTCCACGCCAGCGCTGTGGGGAACGTCGTGGTCGCAGCACGCTCGGCCAGCGGCATCGAACTGCTGGCGGTACTGCAGGCCGACGCCGTGGAGAACGGCAATATCCGACTGGGCACGCCAGAAGGGCCGAACTTGCAGCTGTGCGAACTGCCCTACACTCTGGACGCCAAGCTTGAAACTCAGCGTTAATCAGCGCAGCGACTGAGCCAGACGTCAGCGAAGTTGTTGTATGCGCCCCGACCTTCACAGGGCGCGGGGCGTCGAACAGGATGCAGTATCCAGAGATTCGATATGAGTAGCATGGCTGACGAGGTGCAAAGGGACTTGATCAAGGCGATCGACAAAGACGCCTTGTTCCTGCCGACGCTTCCTGAAGTGGCACTGAAAATTCGCCTGGCCGCGGAAGATTCCGAAATCTCCATTATCGCCCTGAGCAAGGTCATCGGCAGCGATACCGCGCTCTCCGCTCGCCTGATCAAAGTGGTCAACAGCCCGTTGCTGCGCCCCAATTTCGAGGTCAGCGATGTGCTGACCGCGGTCCGGCGGCTGGGCGTGAACTACAGTTGCAACCTGGCAATCGGCCTGGTGGTGGAACAGATGTTTCACGCCAAGTCCGATGTGATCGATAGCAAAATGCGCGACATCTGGAAGCTGAGCTTGCAGGTCGCGGGGGTCAGTAACCTGCTGAGTCATCGGCGTGGCCATCTAAAAGCCGACAAGGCCACGCTCGCCGGATTGATCCATCTGATCGGAGTGCTGCCGATCCTGACGTACGCCGAAGACAACTTCGAGCTCCTGGCTGACCCGATCAGCCTCAATCACGTGATCGAGCGCATTCACCCGTTTATCGGCGAGCGACTGCTGCGTTCTTGGGATTTTCCCGAAGCCCTGGCCATTGTCCCCCGACAATTCCAGAACTTCACCCGGCTTTCCGGGCAAGCCGACTATGTCGATCTGGTGCAGGTCGCGACGCTGCATGTGCATGACGCCACCGGCAGGCCGTACCCGAATCTGGACATGCAGGCGGTTCCGGCGGTCGGCCAGCTGGGATTGAACATGGCCGACGGCGCGCTGATCAACGAAATGAACGAGGCAATGACGCTACTTTACTGATCGCCCCTGAACTGGAGCAGCGCGGTCTGCCAGAAGCGATCGTCGCAGGTTCGCGGTGGCTGGCACGCCCTCTTGCCTTTCCCGGCGCTCAGACAGTGCCTGACTCCGGGGCGACAAAGCTGACCCTGACTTTCAGCCCTTGCTCGGCACCGTCATGCAAACTGATCCTGGCCAGATGCGCCCGGCAGATTTCACCCACGATCGCCAGACCCAGCCCTGCCCCCGTGCCTTGCTGATTTCGCCGGTAGAACCGTTCGAATACCCGGTCGCGCTCATGCAGCGGTATGCCCGGCCCGTCATCTTCGACTTCAAGCACGCAAGGTGAATGCACCCGCAACACCACGTTGCCGCCAGGCGGCGTGTGCGCAAGGGCGTTGTCTACCAGGTTGCTCAGCAGTTCGTTGAGTAGCGTCGGTTCGCCGCGCATCCACACAGGCTCATCGGCCTCCAGCGCCAAGGCGACCCCCTGGGCATGTGCCAAAGGCGCCATGGCCATCCCCAGTTCCCGGGCCAACTGGCTGAGATCGAGCAACTGCGCACCGCCTTCGGCAATTGCACGGGCGCCATTCTCGATGCGCGCCAGCGAGAGCAGCTGATTGGCCAGATGGGTGAGCTTGTCGGTCCCGGTTGCAGCGCTCTGCAGCGTGCTGCGCCAGGCGGCAGGGTCCTGTTCCCGAAGTCCCAACTCGACCCGCGCCTTGAGCGCCGCCAGCGGGGTGCGCAGCTCGTGTGCAGCGTCGGCGATGAACTGCGCCTGACGCTCGAACTGCAGACGCAAGCGCTCGGTGAAGTGATTGAGCGAGCTGACCAGCGGCCGCAACTCATGCTGCACCTCGACCAAGGGTAAGGAACGCAGGTCGTCGGGTTGGCGCTCTTCCACGGCAGTGCGCAGGCGATCCAGGGGACGCAGTGCGGCGCTGACGGTAAACCACACCAACAGCAGTGCGCCGCTGCCGAGCATGCCCAGGCGCAACAGCGTGTCGGCCATCAGTCCCCGGGCCATTTTCACTCGTGCCTCTTCGGTCTCGGCGACCCGAATTTCGGCAATGCCGTTCATGTTCGGCTCGCTCACAGCCTTGAGCAGGCTGACCACACGCACATCCTGCCCCTGATAACGAGCGCTGTAGAACTTGGCCAGCGCCGGGTAGTCATCGGTGCGCGGGGTGCCCGGAGGTGGCGCTGGCAGGTTCTCATAACCTGAAATCAGCTTTTGATGAATGTCGTTGACCTGGTAATAAATTCGCCCGGCACTGTCATAGGCGAACGTGTCCAGGGCGACGTAAGGGACATCGGCGCTGAGCGTGCCGTCACGTTCGGACAAACCGGCTGCAATCGTTCGGGCTGACGCCAGCAAGGTGCGGTCATAGGCGGTGTCGGCAGCTTCGCGGCCGTTCCAGTAGGCACTCATGCCGCTGGCGATCATCAACGCCACCAGCAGCAACCCCAGGTTCCACAGCAAGCGCCAGCGCAGGCTGTTTTCCGCCGAGGGAAACGGGTTAAACATCCCGGCTTTCCAGCAGGTAACCCAGGCCACGAAAGGTCACGATGGCGACAGGTTGGCCGTCGAGCTTTTTACGCAAGCGATGCACGTAGATCTCGATGGCATCGGCGCTGGCGTCTTCATCCAGGCCAAACACCTGTGCCGCCAGCTGTTCCTTGCTCATCACCCTTCCCGGCCGGGCAATCAGCGCTTCAAGGACCGATTGTTCGCGAGAGGTCAGGGTCAGCGTCTCTTCGCCCAGGGTGAAGCGTCGCGTGTCGAGATCGTAGACCAGCACCCCGCAGCGCTGCTGCCGCTCGCCGCCGAGCACACTGCGGCGCAACAACGCCTTGACCCGCGCTTCGAGCTCGGAGAGTTCGAACGGCTTGGCCAGATAATCATCGGCGCCCAGGTTCAGCCCATGGACCCGATCCTTGACATCGCTGCGTGCGGTCAGCATCAGCACCGGGATGTTCTTGCCGCGTGCCCGCAAGCGGGCGAGCACCTCGAAACCGTCCATGCGTGGCAGACCGACATCGAGAATCGCCACTGCGTACTCTTCGCTGCCAAGGGCCAGGTCGGCAGCGACGCCATCATGCAATACGTCCACGGTCAGCCCGCTGCCCTTGAGCGCCAGCGCGACGCTTTCAGCCAGTTGCAGATGATCTTCGACGAGCAGGACACGCATCGGTTTCTCCCGATTGAGGCGTTTGGTGGAGGCGGAGTTTACAGGCGCCCCGCCATCTGTGAAGGCCTGAAACACTCCCATGACAACCGACCGGCGCGGATGCCGGTAGGGCGAAAGCTTCATGAAAGGTAGTTGAAAGGTTGACGAAAGCTTCGCTGATTACGATCCGCCTACGACTCGTCATGGCTGCGCCTTGCGCAATACCGTGACGCCTTGATCGTGACGAAAAACGCCTTGATGCGTTTTCAACAATAAAAACAAAATCGGAGTCATCGGTGATGTCCTCACTGCAATCCTCGGCCGCCGTGCCGCCTGAATCCCGTCCTGTTTTGAGTTCACTGGGCAACCTGGTTGCGCAGTGTTTCGTCACGTCCCCGTTTTTCCCAGGCGCGCGTCCAGGACGCGATGAACCAACCGCCTGATCGATAAGCCGAACATACCCAAAAACAACAACTCCTTCGGAGACTGACCATGAATCTATCGTTGCGCCGTATCAGCGTCGCCGCCAGCTGCATGCTGGTGGCCACTCAATTGTGGGCTGCCGAACCCAATCGTCCTGAATGCATCGCGCCGGCATCGCCGGGCGGTGGTTTTGACCTGACCTGCAAACTGGTGCAAAGCGCACTGGTCAACGAGAAAATCCTCAACAAGCCCATGCGCGTGACCTACATGCCCGGCGGTGTCGGCGCGGTTGCCTACAACGCAGTCGTGGCCCAGCGTCCCGCCGACGCCGGCACGTTGGTGGCGTGGTCGAGCGGATCGCTGCTCAACCTTGCACAGGGCAAGTTCGGTCGTTTCGACGAAAACGCCGTGCGCTGGCTGGCGGCTGTCGGCACCAGTTACGGCGCCATCGCGGTTAAAGCCGATTCGCCCTACAAGAACCTCGACGACCTGGTCAAGGCGCTGAAGGCCGATCCGAGCAAGGTGGTCATCGGCTCCGGTGGCACCGTTGGCAGCCAGGACTGGATGCAGACCGCGCTCATTGCCAAGGCCGCTGGCATCAACCCGCGCGACCTGCGCTACGTGGCGCTGGAAGGCGGCGGCGAAATCGCCACGGCCCTGCTCGGTGGGCACATCCAGGTCGGCTCCACCGACATTTCCGACTCCATGCCGCACATCCTCAGCGGCGACATGCGCCTGCTGGCCGTGTTCTCCAACGAGCGTCTGGATGAGCCAGAGATGAAGAACATCCCGACCGCCAAAGAGCAAGGCTATGACATCGTCTGGCCGGTGGTTCGCGGCTTCTATCTGGGCCCGAAAGTCACCGATGAGCAGTACAACTGGTGGAAAGACGCGTTCGACAAACTGCTGGCCTCGGAAGATTTCGCCAAGTTGCGCGATCAGCGTGAACTGTTCCCGTTCGCCATGACTGGCGAGGAGCTGGACAAGTACGTGAAGACCCGCGTCGCCGAATACAAAGTGCTGGCCAGGGAATTCGGCCTGATTCAGTGATTGAACTCAAGTGACTGACAGCGGTTGCGTCACCTGCGCGGTGGCGTGACCCAGGAGCTTTCCATGGTCTTGCAACGAATTTTCGCCTTCGTGCTGCTGCTGGTCTGTATCGGCCTGGCACTGATGGCATGGCCTTATAAGGCACCCTTTTCCTACGAGCCGGTCGGCCCGCGTGCGTTCCCGCTGCTGATGCTGGCGCTGATGGGCATCTCACTGCTGTACATGGTGTTGCGCCCCACACCGATCAAGCACTCCGAGGACGAGCCACCGCTGGATCGTCCGACACTGATAAAAATCGCGGTCTGCACCGGCCTGCTGTTGATCTTCGCCGGTCTGTTCGAGCCGCTGGGCTTCGTCCTGAGCAGCATCCTGATCGGCATCCCCATGGCCCGGCTGTATGGCGGTCGCTGGTTGCCGAGCATCGTCATCATCGTCCTGATGAGCATTGGTCTGTACGTGCTTTTCGACAAAGTGATGGATGTGCCTCTGCCCCTTGGCCTGCTCGAAGTTCTGGAGAATTGATATGGACACTCTCGGCTATCTTGGCCAGGGGTTCGGCGTCGCGCTGACCCCATACAACCTGATCACCGCACTGTCCGGCACGTTGATCGGCACCATCGTCGGCCTGCTGCCCGGCCTTGGCCCCATCAATGGCGTGGCGCTGTTGATTCCGATCGCCTTCGCCCTGGGCCTGCCGCCGGAGTCGGCGCTGATCCTGCTGGCCGCGGTTTATCTGGGTTGCGAATACGGCGGGCGCATCAGCTCGATTCTGCTGAACATCCCCGGTGAAGCGTCCACCGTCATGACTACGCTGGACGGCTACCCGATGGCCCGTCAGGGTCTGGCCGGCGTGGCCTTGTCGCTGTCGGCGTGGAGTTCGTTCATCGGGGCCTTCATTGCCACCTGCGGCATGGTGCTGTTCGCCCCGCTGCTGGCCAAATGGGCGATTGCCTTTGGGCCGGCCGAATACTTCGTACTGATGGTCTTTGCCATCGTCTGCCTGGGCGGCATGGCCGGAGATCGACCGCTGAAGACCTTCGTCGCGGCCCTGATCGGTCTGTTCCTGTCGAGCATTGGCATCGACGCCAACAGCGGCGTGTATCGCTTCACCGGCGACAACATTCACCTGGCCGACGGCATTCAGTTCGTGGTGTTGGTGCTGGGTCTGTTTTCCATCAGCGAGATCCTGCTACTGCTGGAAAAGACCCACCATGGTCAGGAAGCGGTCAAGGCCACCGGGCGCATGATGTTCAACGTCAAGGAAGCCAGCTCGGTATTCATCGTCAACCTGCGCTGCGGGGTGATGGGTTTCATCATGGGCGTGTTGCCAGGTGCCGGGGCTACGCTGGCCAGCGCCGTGGCCTACATGACCGAGAAACGTATCGCGGGCAAGGATGGCAAGTTCGGACAAGGTGACATGCGAGGTCTGGCCGCACCGGAAACCGCGATTGGCGGCGCGGCGTGCGGCGCATTGGTGCCGATGCTGACCCTGGGCGTGCCCGGTTCGGGCACCACTGCGGTGATGATCGGCGCCCTGTCGCTGTACAACATCACGCCCGGCCCGCTGTTGTTCCAGCAACAACCGGATCTGGTCTGGGGCCTGATCGCGTCGCTGTTCGTCGCCAACGTCATGCTGGTGATCCTGAACATCCCGATGATCCGCATCTTTACCCGCATCCTGGCAGTGCCGAACTGGGCGCTGGTGCCGGTGATCGCGATCATCACCGGAATCGGCGTGTACGCGGTTCATGCCACCACCTTCGACCTGTTCCTGATGGTCGGCATCGGCATCTTCGGCTACATCCTGCGCAAGCTGGACTTCCCGCTGTCGCCGATTCTGCTGGGGTTCATCCTCGGTGGCCTGATGGAACAGAACCTGCGCCGCGCGCTGTCGATTTCCAACGGCTCGCTGGACATCCTCTGGTCCAGCCCGATCACCCTGGGTGTCTGGATCCTGACCATCGTCATGCTGGCGTTCCCGATCTTGCGGATCCTGCGCAAGCGCTCACAGCAGCGTGACCTGGCCGATGTCTGATCGACCCTTCAAGACATGGTGGGGAACACCGCTGGTCGGCCTGCTGGGGGGATACCTCGCCAGTCAGGTCGGCTGGCCTTTACCGTGGATGGTCGGCTCGTTGCTGGCGATCATCCTGGTTCGCTGCGCAACACCCTGGCAACTGGCTGAAATCCCCGGCGGGCGCAAATGCGGCCAATGGGTGGTGGGCATCGGCATCGGCCTGCACTTCACCCCGGTAGTCATCGAACAGGTTCTCTCGCATTTCGGACTGATCTTCATTGGCGCGCTGGTCACCAGCGTTTCCAGCGTGGTCGGCGTCTGGCTGATGCTGCGCACCGGTGAGGACCGCGCTACTGCGTTCTTTTCCAGCATGCCCGGCGGCTCCGGCGAGATGGTGAACCTGGGCGCGCGCAATGGCGCCATCCTCAGCAATGTCGCCGCCGGTCAGAGCCTGCGCGTGCTGGCGGTGGTGTTGTGCGTGCCGGCGATCTTCAAATACCTGATGGGCGACGGCGGCCCGCCTTCGCACGCTACGGTGGTGGACTGGTCGTGGCTGGTGATCCTGTTTGCGCTGGGCGCCCTGGTTGCCTGGCTGTGGCAGCGTTTGAAACAGCCCAATCCGTGGCTGTTCGGGCCGTTGCTGGTGGGTGCGACAATCAGCGTCAGCTTCGACCTGCACATCGGCCTGCCCAACGGTGGCAGCCAGATGGGCCAGTGGCTGATCGGCAGCGGGCTGGGATGTCACTTCAACCGGGCGTTCTTCCGCCGCGCCCCCTCCTTCATCGGACGCACGCTGCTGGGCACGGCGCTGACCATGAGCATCGCCGCGCTCTGCGCCCTGGCATTGAGCTCCGCCACCCATCTGGACCTGCGCTCGCTGACCCTGGGCATGATGCCCGGCGGCATCGCCGAGATGAGCCTCACAGCGCAAGTGTTGCAGCTGTCAGTCCCGCTGGTGACGGCGATGCAGGTGATGAGGCTGCTCTTCGTGCTGTTTCTGGCCGAGCCGTTGTTCCGGTACTGGAATCGGCAGCCATTGGCTTGAAGACGCCGAAAAGCCAACCGTGGGAGCCGGGCTGCCGTCGATCTGGGTGTCACGCCCTGCGACCAGAATCAAAAACAGTCCCCACTGCTCCGCGCTTTGATCGTTACCACGCTCCAGGTGTTATGCATCCCCAGACACATGCAAGTTGCCTAGCGGACACAAAACCTGTAGGTGCAGAAGTAGCGTGTGCGTGTCACACCACCGCAGGCAACCGCCACTCGATCGGGCTTAGGCCGTTCTGTTGCAGATACTTGTTGGCCAGCCCGAAATGCCCGCAGCCCAGAAAGCCCTTATAGGCTGACAGTGGCGACGGATGGACGGACGTCAGGATCAAATGTTTGGACGCGTCGATGAGCTTTTTCTTGCTCTGCGCATGAGCCCCCCACAGCAGGAATACCAGGTGCGGCTGGTGGGCGCTGACGGTTTCGATGATCTTGTCGGTGAAATGCTGCCAGCCGCGGCCTGCATGGGAGGCAGCGTTGGCGCGTTCGACGGTCAGAGTGGTGTTGAGCATCAGCACACCCTGATCGGCCCAGGATTGCAGATAGCCGTGATTGGGGATGTCGATATTCAGGTCGCGCTTGAGCTCTTTATAGATGTTGACCAGCGATGGCGGCGCGGGCACGCCGGGCTGTACCGAAAAGCACAGGCCGTGCGCCTGATTGGGGCCGTGGTAAGGGTCCTGGCCAAGAATGACCACCTTCACGTTGTCCAGCGGCGTCGAGTTCAACGCATTGAAGATCAGCGGGCCGGGCGGATAGATTTCCTTCCCCGCCGCGTGCTCCTGACGCAGAAACTCGCGCAGTTCACCCATGTAGGGTTTTTCGAATTCATCGCGCAGCGCCTGCTTCCAGCTGGCTTGCAGTTTGATGCGGTCATCGTCTGTCATGGTGTCGTCCGGGAAAACAATGCGCGAACTTTAGGGACTGTCGCCAATTATTTCCAGCACAGGTCATCGGGGCTTTCCTACACTTCACTGCAATGCCTGATTGCAACTTCCCGGCATCGACGGCACTCACAGCCCTGTTGGATGCCCGTACCACGAACAAGAGGTCACGATGAATCTGCAATTCGAAGAGCTCACCGGAACCGACGGTGCCCGCCTGGGTATCGCCACGCTGGACGCGGAAAAATCTCTGAATGCCTTGTCCCTGCCAATGATTCTGGCGCTGCAGGATCGACTCGACGCCTGGGCCAATGATCCGCAGATCGTCTGTGTGCTGCTGCGCGGTAACGGCGATAAAGCCTTTTGCGCCGGCGGCGATGTACGCGCCCTGATCGAGGCCGGGCGTGGCAAGCCGGGAAAAGTCCCGCCGCTGGCCGCGCATTTCTTTGCCGCGGAATATCGCCTGGACTACAAGCTGCACACTTACCCCAAACCGCTGATCTGCTGGGGCCATGGTTATGTGCTCGGGGGCGGCATGGGCCTGCTGCAAGGTGCCAGCATCCGGGTGGTCACGCCGAGCAGCCGCCTGGCGATGCCGGAAATCAATATCGGTCTGTATCCGGATGTCGGCGCCAGCTGGTTTCTGTCACGCCTGCCAGGCAAGTTAGGGTTATTCCTGGGCTTGACCGGGTCGCACATCAACGGCCGAGATGCGCTGGATCTGGATCTGGCCGATCGTTTTCTGCTCGACGATCAGCAGGAAGAAATGATCGACCGGCTGCTGCAACTGAACTGGCAGGAACAGACCGCCGTCCAGCTCAACAGCCTGTTCAAGGCCTTGCAGCAGGAAGCGGTCGGGCAATTGCCCGAAGCACAATGGCTGCCGCGTCGGCCACAGATCGATGAACTGCTGGATGTCGCCGACGCCCCATGCGCCTGGAACGCACTCAAGCATCAGCTGCATTCACAGGACGCGTTGCTGGCCAAGGCTGCAAAAACCCTCACCGAGGGCTGCCCCATGACAGCGCAACTGGTCTGGGAGCAGATTGAGCGGGCGCGTCATATGTCCCTGGCCGAGGTATTGCAGATGGAGTACTGCATGAGCCTTAACTGCTGCCGACATCCTGAGTTCGCAGAAGGGGTGCGCGCGCGTTTGATCGACAAGGATCACACACCGCACTGGCATTGGCAGGACATCGCCGCAATCCCATTGGCGGTGGTAGACGCGCATTTCGAGAAGGCCTGGGAAGGGCGGCATCCGCTGGCGGACTTGTCGGGGTATTGAAATGAAACAGCGGCAAGCTGCAAGTCTCAAGCTGCAACAGTCCGGGCTTGAGCCTTACAACTTACCGCCTGTGGCTACCCGTCAGCGATTGCCTCCGCCTGGCCCGCCGTGGCCGCCGCGGCCAAAGTTGCCGTCTTCGCGGTAGTTGCCACCCGACGGCCTGCCTGGGGCTGGACCGCCTCCCCCGCCGCCGCCGTGGTTGCCATTCCATCCGCTGTTACCACCGCCGCCAGGCCGAGGCCCTTGAGGCGGTGGACGATAGCCAGAGCCGCCGCCTCCTCCATGGTAGCCGCCACCGTTCCAGTTGCCACCGCCATAGCCGGGGCGTCCACCGCCGTAGCCTGGTCCGTAATAACGCGGGGGCGGTGCGTAGTACCGGGGGGGTGAGTAATAACGTGGCGCCGAGTAATAGCGCGGCGCAGAGTAATAAGGTGAGCCATAAACGCTGGCAGGCCCATACGGGCGATAGCCGTCATACACGTAAGCGCCGCTATAGCCGCTGCTGTAGACCGGCTGCGTGTAGGTGTCTGATTCGTAATAGCCTCCGTAACAACCGGCAAGGGACAAAGTCATCAAAACGGTGAGCAAGCTTCGTCGATACATGGCGGCCTCCTGGACCGCGATAGAGCTCAAACCAGCGGCGCTGGTCGGCGTTCCCGAAACTGCCGAGAACGTAACATCAGACTGCAAAGTCCCCTTCCAGTGCCCTGACCCAAGCCCCAGCCGCCGGACGGCGCCCTTCAACAGTGCACGATACAGCGCGACAAATTTCATGATTATCCTTGATATCCACGGCCCACATGGCCTGCAGAGACTTGGCACAACTCTCGCTTAACAAACCTCGTGCAGGAGTCAACACAGGTTCGCGGCACCACAATTTGCAATAGCCGACTAGGGTTCCGGCTCGCTTCAGGGCGAGTGGCTGGTCCGAGAGTCGGCGACCTCCAGTAGAGGTTACACGGCGGGATAAAAGCCCGGGAGACAGGACACCAGTGGTGTCGCCGTGCTCCTGTCCGCCCTTTTTCGCTACTGGAGATTTCCAATGCAAAAATCCCGTCTGTTCGGCTTGCTCAGCGCAGCCCTCATCGCCGCCATCAGCCTCTCGGCCAGTGCCGCCCCGAAGAAAGACTTCAACGTCTGCTGGACTATCTACGCCGGCTGGATGCCCTGGGAATACGCAGGGACCCAAGGCATCGTCGACAAGTGGGCCAAGAAGTACAACATCAACATCAAGGTCACCCAACTCAACGACTACGTCGAATCGATCAACCAGTACACCGCTGGCCAGTTCGACGGCTGCACCATGACCAACATGGACGCCCTGACCATTCCGGCAGCGGGCGGCGTCGAGAGTACCGCATTGGTGGTCAGCGACTTCTCCAACGGCAACGACGGCATCGTCATCAAGGGCGATGGCAAGAAAGTCGCCGACCTCAAGGGCATGAACGTCAATCTGGTCGAACTGTCGGTTTCTCACTATCTGCTGGCCCGCGCGCTGGATTCGGTGGACCTGACCGAGAAAGACCTGAAGGTGGTCAACACCTCCGACGCCGACATCGCCGCCGCCTTCAACACCAGCGAGGTCAAGGCCGTCACCACCTGGAACCCGATGCTGTCCGAGGTCAAGGCCAAGCCTGGCGTCACTGAAGTCTTCGACTCCAGCAAGATTCCCGGCGAGATCATGGACATGATGGTGGTCAACACCCAGACCCTCAAGGACAACCCGGCGCTGGGCAAGGCACTGACTGGCGCCTGGTTCGAAGTGGTCGCCCTGATGAACGCCAAGTCCGCTGAATCGACCCAGGCGCTGGAACACATGGCCAAAGCCTCGGGCACCGATCTGGCCGGCTTCCAGTCGCAACTGGACACCACCAAGCTGTTCGCCACGCCCAAGGAAGCCCTTGAGTTCGCCACCGGCAAGCAGTTGCCGACCACCATGCGCAAGGTGGCTGACTTTTCGTTCGAGCACGGCCTGCTCGGCGAAGGTGCCAAGGACGCCAGCGCCGTCGGCATGACCTTCGCCAACAGCGTGACAGAGGGCGACAAGGGCAATCTCAAGCTGCACTTCGACCCCAGCTACGTGCAGATGGCTGCCGACGGCAAGCTGTAAATCCCATAGGTCAATGCCATGCGCCTGATTAATCGCCGACCGGATCGCGCCAGCCGCTTGATTCTGGTGATCCTGCCGTTCGCCCTGTTGCTGTTCGCCTACTTCACGGGCTCGGCAACCCGGCTGACGGAAAACCCCAACGACAAGCTGCTGCCCAGCGCCGTGCAGATGACGGAGGCGATCAAACGTGTGGCGATCCTTCCCGATCAGCGCACCGGCGAGTACATCCTGTGGCAGGACACCGCCTCCAGCCTGCAACGCCTGGCCGTCGGTCTGGCGGTCAGCGCTGTGGCAGGGCTGTGCCTGGGCATCGCTTCCGGCGTATTGCCGCTGTTCGGCGCGCCGTTGTCGCCGTTACTGACGGTGCTGTCGATGGTTCCGCCGCTGGCAATCCTGCCGATCCTGTTCATCGTCTTCGGGCTGGGCGAGTTGTCCAAGGTGATGCTGATCGTGATCGGCATCACCCCGGTACTGGCCCGTGATCTGGAACAGCGCGCCCGGGAGATACCCGTCGAGCTGTTGATCAAGGCGCAGACCCTGGGCGCCTCGACCTGGACGCTGATCCTGCGTGTGGTGCTGCCGCAACTGCTGCCGCGCCTGTTGATCTCGTTGCGGCTGGTGCTGGGTTCGGCGTGGCTGTTCCTGATCGCGGCCGAAGCCATCGCCTCCACCGACGGGCTGGGCTACCGGATCTTCCTGGTGCGCCGTTATCTGGCCATGGACATGATCCTGCCCTACGTGGTGTGGATCACCCTGCTCGCCTGGCTGATGGATTGGGGCCTCAAGGCCCTGACCCGCAAGGCCTTCCCCTGGTACGAGGGCGCGCGCCCATGAGCTTCATCACGGTCAATAACGTCTGGCAGCAGTACGACGATCAAGTGGTACTCGAAGGCCTGAACCTGAGCATTGCCGAGGGCGAATTCTGCACCCTGGTCGGCGCGTCGGGCTGCGGCAAATCGACCTTCCTGCGCCTGCTGCTGGGTCAGGAAGTCCCCACTAAAGGTGCGATCCTGATGGACGGCCAGCCCCTTGCCAATGAGCCGGACGCCAGCCGCGGCGTGGTGTTTCAGCGCTATTCGGTGTTCCCGCACCTGTCGGTGCTGGATAACGTTGCGCTCGGTCTGGAGCTGCCGCGTTCGGCGCTCCTGGGGCGGCTGTTCGGCAAGGCCAAGCGCGAGGCGCGCGAACAGGCGTCGCTGCTGCTGCACAAGGTCGGTCTGGGTCACGCGCTGGACAAATACCCGACGCAGCTTTCCGGTGGCATGCAACAGCGCCTGGCCATTGCCCAGGCATTGATCATGAAGCCTCGCGTACTGCTGCTGGACGAGCCGTTCGGCGCGCTGGACCCAGGCATCCGCAAGGACATGCACGCCCTGCTCCTGGAGCTGTGGCGCGAAACCAGACTGACGGTGTTCATGGTCACCCACGATCTGTCCGAAGGCTTCAACCTGGGCACCCGGCTGCTGGTCTTCGACAAGGTCCGCCTCGACCCGCACGCCCCCGGTGCCTACGGCGCCCGCATCACTTACGACATTCCCCTGAACAGCGACCGCCGCGCCGCCCGCGCGGCCATTGAGTCGCTGCAAACGGCTTGAAGGATTCCGACATGACTGATTCGACCTCTGTATTCCCGATATTTGCCGAAGAACTGCTGCCCGGTGGCGGCCACCTGTCGTTCGTGCTCAAGCGCGGCGAACTGTTGCGCCTGACCGACCTCAACGGCAATGCCAACGTCAGCCTGACGCTGTTCAACGCCCATGAAAAAACCGAGCGCCTGAACCTGCCCGACAGCCTCAAGTGCCAACACACCGCCAAACTCACCAGCGGCCATTGCCTGTACTCGGACATGGGCCGCGTATTGGCAGCGATCACCGCCGACACCTGCGGCTGGAGCGACAGCATCGGCGGCGTGTTGTGTGCCGAGGAAGTGACTGAAAAGTACGGCCAGGGCCGCTATCAGGAACTGCGCAACGGCTTCTTCCGCAATGGCGCCGACAACTTGCTGGTGGAAATGGGCAAGTGGGGCCTGGGCCTCTCGGACCTGCTGATGACCCTGAACCTGTTCAGCCGGGTCGAGGTCGACGACCACGGCGCCCTGAGCTTCGTCGCCGACAACTCCAAAGCTGGCAACTACATCGAGCTGTATGCGCCGATGGACACGCTGGTGGTGCTGACGGCCCTGCAACACCCGATGGACCCCAACCCCGAATACGCACCGCAGCCGGTCAAGCTGAGCTGGATGAAGGCCGACGCCAGCGTCGCCGAACATTGCCGCACCTCGCGTGAAGAAAACATCCGCGGCTTCATCAACACCGATCGCCTGTTCGCCTGAGGAGGTACGCCATGAATACTGCTGAACTCAACGCCCCGGTTTGCATCACCCACATCCCGGCGGGCGAGCCTTCGCTGACCGAGCTCAAGGCCGGACAAACCCTGCGTCTGCTCGACCTCGAGGGCAATCAGGCGGTCGACACGCTGTTCTACAGCCTGGCCAACCCGCGCGAGCGCTACGACGTGCAACGCACCCTGCGGCGGCAGAACAACGTGTATCTGAGCAAGGGCAGCGTGCTCTATTCCAACCTTGGCAGGCCAATGCTGACGATTGTCGAAGACACCTGCGGGCGCCACGACACCCTCGGCGGCGCCTGCGCCCAAGAGAGCAACAGCGTGCGTTACGCCCTGGAAAAGCGCCACATGCACAGTTGCCGCGACAACTACCTGCGCGCCTGCATCCACGACGGTCGCCTGGGCAAGCGCGACATCAGCCCGAACATCAACTTCTTCATGAATGTGCCGGTGACTGCCGAAGGCGGGCTGACCTTCGAAGACGGCATCTCCGGCGCGGGCAAGTACGTCGAACTGCGCGCCGAGATGGACGTGATCGTGTTGATCTCCAACTGCCCGCAATTGAACAACCCGTGCAACGGCTACAACCCGACCCCGGCCCAGCTGCAGGTGCGGGATTGAACCTCGCGCGCTGACTGCCCAGACGTTTTGGCGCGAGGGACGGCCTTCGTGCAAACAGTACAACAGCGGGACGGCCCGCTTCCCGGTTCGGGATCGATGAACGTCGGTCTCTGGGGTCATAACCATGTTCGACACACTGCTGATCGCCAACCGCGGCGCCATTGCCTGCCGCATCCTGCGTACCCTGCGCGCGCTGAACGTCGAAGGCGTGGCGGTCTACTCCGAGGCCGACGCGGCCAGCCTGCACATCCTTCAAGCCGACCAGGCGCATAGCCTCGGCGAAGGCGGTGCGGCGAGTACTTATCTGGCGGTGGACAAGATCCTCGCCATCGCCAGATCCACTGGCGCCAAGGCGATCCATCCAGGCTACGGATTCCTGTCCGAAAACGCTGCTTTTGCCCAAGCCTGCGAGGACGCCGGGATCGCCTTTGTCGGCCCGACGCCCGAGCAGCTGCGGGTCTTCGGCCTCAAGCACACCGCCCGCGCGCTGGCCAGACAACACGGCGTGCCGCTGCTCGAAGGCACCGAGCTGCTGGACAGCATCGAATCGGCGCTCAGCGCTGGCGAATCGATCGGCTATCCGGTGATGCTCAAAAGCACCGCAGGCGGCGGCGGGATCGGCATGCGTGTGTGCCGCAGCGCCAGCGAACTGAGCGAATCATTCGATGCCGTCAAACGCCTGGGGCAGAACAACTTCAGCGACGGCGGTGTGTTCATCGAGAAATACATCCAGCGCGCCCGGCATCTGGAAGTTCAGGTATTCGGCGACGGTCAGGGCCAGGTGATTGCCCTGGGCGTACGCGACTGTTCGGTGCAGCGGCGCAACCAGAAAGTCCTCGAAGAAACCCCGGCGCCGAATTTGCCGGCAGGCATGGCCCAGGCGCTGTGCGCGGCGGCGATCAAGCTGGCCAAAGCGGTCAGCTATCGCAGCGCCGGGACGGTGGAATTCGTCTTCGACAGCGACGATCAGCGTTTCTACTTCCTTGAAGTGAACACCCGACTGCAGGTCGAGCACGGTGTGACCGAGCAGGTCTGGGGCGTGGATCTGGTGAGCTGGATGGTGCAGCTGGCGGCCGGTGATCTGCCGGCGCTGGCTCAATTGCAAGCGGGTCTGCAACCCCGCGGCCATGCGATTCAGGCGCGTTTGTACGCCGAAGACCCGGGCCGCGATTTCCAGCCCAGTCCAGGCTTGCTGACGGCCGTGCACTTCCCGCCTGCTGACGGCAAACACCTGCGGATCGACACCTGGGTCGAGGCCGGTTGCGAAATCCCGCCGTTTTTCGATCCGATGATTGCCAAGCTCATCAGTTGGGCGCCTGACCGCGAAGCTGCCAGCGCCGGACTCAGCCGCGCCTTGAGCGAGACACGCCTGTACGGGGTAGAGACCAACCGCGATTACCTGCGGCAGATCATTGTCGATGCGCCCTTTTCCAGCGGCCAGCCCTGGACCCGATGCCTGGAGAGCCTGGCCTATCGCGCTGATACCTTCGACGTCTTGAGCGGCGGCACCCAGACCAGCGTCCAGGACTATCCGGGACGCCTGGGTTACTGGGCCGTCGGTGTGCCGCCTTCAGGGCCGATGGACAGCCGCTCGCTGCGTCTGGGCAATGTGCTGCTGGGCAATCCCGAAGGGTGCGCGGCGCTGGAAATCACCATGAGCGGGCCGACGCTGCGCTTCAACACCGACGCCGTGGTGGTGGTGACCGGCGCGGTGATCCCGGTGGTGCTGGAAGGTCAGGCGCAGCCAATGAACCAGGCGATATTGATCCACGCCGGTTCGACACTGGCCCTGGGCACCATCGCCGGGGCAGGCGCGCGCAGTTATCTGTGCCTGCGTGGCGGGCTGGATGTGCCGGATTATCTGGGCAGCAAGAGCACTTTCACCCTGGGGCAATTTGGCGGTCATGGCGGTCGGGCACTGCGCGCCGGGGATGTCCTGCATGTGGCGTCGTTGCAAGACCGCCGCGCAGGCCAGCAGCTCGCCAGCCAGCAGATCGCGACCCTGCCAGCAGTACGCGACATCCGGGTGATCTACGGGCCCCATGGCGCCCCGGAATATTTCACGGAAAACTACATCGAGCGCTTTTTCGCAACCGACTGGGAAGTGCACTTCAACTCCAGTCGCACCGGCGTGCGCCTGATCGGTCCGAAGCCCGAGTGGGTCCGCGCAGACGGTGGCGAGGCCGGGTTGCATCCGTCGAACATCCACGACAATCCGTACGCGATCGGTGCAGTGGATTTCACCGGAGACATGCCGGTCATCCTTGGCCCGGACGGGCCGAGCCTGGGCGGCTTCGTGTGTCCGGTGACGATCATCGAAGCGGACTTGTGGCAGCTGGGCCAGCTCAAGGCTGGGGACAAGGTGCGGTTTCATCCGGTGAGCATCGAAGCCGCCCGAGCACTGATGACCGGTGGGGATGAACGTGCATTACACCTCCCGGGCCAACCTCAATCCTGTAGGAGTGAGCTTGCTCGCGATAGCGATCTTACAAACGCAGAAGAGGTATTGCCCCTACCGCCGTCATCGCGAGCAAGCTCACTCCTACAGAGGCCAGCGCTGACCTCGCCGATGGTGCTGGACATCGGCCAGGACGACACCCGCCTGGTCGCCCGCCTCTCCGGTGACACCCACCTGCTGCTGGAAATAGGCGCCCCTGAGCTGGACCTGGTCTTGCGCTTTCGCGGGCACGCGCTGATGCAGGCACTGCAAAGCAAAAACCTGCACGGTGTGATCGACCTGACGCCGGGCATCCGCTCCCTGCAGGTGCATTACCAGCCCGAGCAACTGCCGCTGGCCGAGTTACTGAACATTGTCGCCGGTGAATGGGACGAAGTCTGCGCCAGCCGGGATCTCGAAGTGCCGTCGCGCATCGTGCATCTGCCGCTGTCCTGGGACGACCCCGCCTGCCAGCTGGCCATCGAGAAATACATGACCACCGTGCGCAAGGACGCGCCCTGGTGCCCAAGCAACCTGGAGTTCATCCGGCGGATCAACGACCTGCCAAACCTCGACGAAGTGCAGCGCACCGTATTCGACGCCAGCTATCTGGTGATGGGCCTTGGCGACGTCTACCTGGGTGCTCCGGTCGCCACCCCACTGGACCCGCGTCATCGTCTGGTGACCACCAAATACAACCCGGCGCGCACCTGGACCGCTGAGAATTCGGTCGGCATCGGCGGTGCCTATATGTGCGTCTACGGCATGGAGGGGCCAGGGGGTTATCAGTTCGTTGGCCGTACCCTGCAGATGTGGAATCGTTACCGCGCAGTCGAGGCTTTCGATGGCAAACCGTGGTTGCTGCGCTTCTTCGACCAGATCCGTTTCTACCCGGTCAGTGCGGATGAGTTGCTGAGGATCCGTCGCGATTTCCCCCTGGGCCGCTACCCGCTGCAAATCGAACACAGCACGTTGAATCTGGCGGACTACCAGGCCTTTCTCGCCACGCAGGCCGAGAGCATCGCGACCTTTCGCAACCAGCAGCAAGGCGCGTTCAACGCCGAGCGCGAGCGCTGGATCGCCAGCGGCCAGGCGACCTTCGACAGCGACGAAGCGGTAGCCGAATCGACCGAGCAAGCACCGTTGCAAGCCGGCCAGACCAGCGTCGACAGCCACATTACCGGCAACCTCTGGCAGGTGCAGGTCAGCGTCGGCCAGCGCGTCGAAGCGGGTGAGGCATTGGTGATTGTGGAATCCATGAAAATGGAAATACCCCTGCTCGCGCCGATCGCCGGTGTGGTCAGCGAGGTGCGGGTGCAGCCCGGCTCTGCGGTACGAGCCGGTCAGCGTGTGGTGGTACTTGAGAAAGCAGACGCTGTGGGTTGATTGACCTGTGCGTGAGGGCGACGATTTGCGCAAGCAGTCGCCCTCGGTGTGGCAGCGACCGATCAGCCGCAAAGTGCAGACGCCGATGGCGCAACAGGGTGGCCTCAGGCTAGCATGTCTCGATTAATGGATTACCTAATCAAGCGGATTGGTCATGCGCCTTCGTTCCACGCTCCACTCACAACGCTCCCTGCTGTTGACGTTAGTGATGCTTCTGGGGAGCGGCTTTCTGGCGACATCCTTGTTGAGCTACTTCGCCTCGCGGGACGCCATTCGAGACAGCATCGTCAATACCGAACTGCCCCTGACGTCGGACACCGTCTACTCCGAGATCCAGAAGGATCTGGTACGCCCGGTGCTGATCTCCTCGATGATGGCCCGCGACACGTTCGTGCGTGACTGGGTGGTGGCCGGTGAAAAGGACCCGCAGCAGATGACCCGTTACCTCAAGGAGGTCATGGACCATTACGGCGCCTACACCGCGTTCTTCGTCTCCAACCACAGCCTGACTTATTACCAGGCCAAAGGCGTGCTGAAGAAGATCAGCCCCGACGAACCCCGGGATGTCTGGTACTACCGGGTGCGCGACATGGCAGATCCTTACGAGATCAACGTCGATCCGGACCTGGCCAACAAGGACAACCTGACCTTCTTCATCAACTACAAGGTCTTTGACTACAACAACAACTTCATCGGCGCCACCGGCGTCGGGCTGACCGTGGATGCGGTGATCAAGCTGATCGACCGCTACCAGCAGCGCTACCAACGCAGCGTGTACTTTGTCGACACCTTCGGCCGGCTGGTGCTGACCGGTGCCGAAGGCGGCCCGCAAGGCGCGAAGATCGGTCAGGTGTTGCGCGACCTGCCCAGCCTGCGGCAACTGCAGCAGCAGATGCCCAAGCCCAAGAGCGGCACCTACCAATATGAGTCGCCAGAGGACGCGCACTTTCTCAACGTACGCTACATCCCCGAACTGAACTGGTATCTGTTCGTCGACAAACGCGAGGACGGCGCCCTGGATGATATTCGCCGGTCGCTGTACCTGAACCTGTCGATCTGCCTGGTGGTGCTGGTGCTGGTGCTGTACCTGCTGAACCGGGTCATCCGCCGCTTCCAGATTCGTATCGAGACCCAGGCGATGCTCGACAGCCTGACCGGCCTGCCCAACCGTCGCGGTTTCGACCAGATCGCAATGGACGCCATTGCCGATGCCCGTCGTGAACACAAAGCGTTGTCGGCGATGTTGCTGGACCTGGATCACTTCAAGCGTCTGAACGACACCCACGGCCATCTGGCGGGCGATCAAGTGCTCACCGGCTTTGCCGAGGACGTCAGACGTTGCCTGCGCGACAGCGACATCATTTGCCGATGGGGCGGCGAAGAGTTCATCATCCTGCTCCAGGACACCAACAACAAAGGTGCCCGACGCGTCGCCGAGAAAATTCGCCTGCTGGCCGAGCAACACACCTACGTATTCACAGGTGCAGCCCTGCAGGTCACTGTCAGCCTGGGTCTGACCGAACTGCATCCCGGCGATACCCTGGAAAGCCTGATTGCCCGTGCCGACCAGGCGCTGTACAGCGCCAAGCAGAATGGCCGTAACCGGGTCTGTATCGAAATGGCGGAACCGGCATGAGCACTGCGTTGATCAGCCCCGACATCTGCCCTGCCTGCGGACAGAACAATCGCTGCACCCTGGCCGATCCGCGCACCGTCGATCAGCCTTGCTGGTGTTTCAGCGAAACCATCGACCCCGCCGTGCTGGCGGCCTTGCCCCCGGAACTGCGCGACCGGGCATGTCTGTGTCCCCGGTGCGCGGGGCTGGTCGAGAACGTGACCGCAACACCCTTGTAGCAGGACGGCTTGCCGGCGCTAGCGTTGCATCAGTCGCTATCGGCGCCAAGCCGTACCATGACGCGACAGGTCGTGCGCAGGCAGAGCTTTCGTAGCGCCACCGATGACGTACCATTGCCTCCCTGACCGCCTCACGATACCGCCCATGCGCCTCGACCGCTTCCTCAGCAACCTGCCCCGTTTCAGCCGCAAGCAAGTGCGCCTGGCGCTGCTTGCCGGCCGCGTCATCGTCGATGGTCAGACGATCAAGGATCCGCTGCATGAAGTCCGCGATTTCAGCCAGGTCCTGCTCGATGACGAGATGCTTCAGGGCGGCAAACCCGCTCGCTACTTCATGCTGCACAAGCCGCCCGGGTGTGTCAGCGCAACCCTCGATCCGCAACACCCAACCGTCCTCGACCTGATCCATGAGCCGGACAAGCACGACCTGCACATCGCCGGGCGCCTGGATTTCAACACCTCGGGGCTGATGCTGATCACCAACGACGGGCAATGGTCGCGCCGCCTGACCCAGCCGACCACCAAGCTGGCCAAGGTCTATTACGTCGAAACCGAGCAGCCGGTCGGTGAGCATTACCTCGAGAAATTCGCCGAGGGTTTTTACTTCGCTTTCGAGGACCTCACCACGCTGCCCGCTCAATTGACGATTCTGGGCAGCCACCGTGCGAGGCTGAGTATCGTCGAAGGCCGCTATCATCAGGTCAAACGCATGTTCGGTTTTTTCGACAACAAAGTGCTGCGCCTGCACCGCGAAAGCATGGGTCCTCTGGCGCTCGACCCCGCGCTAGAGCCCGGCCAATATCGCGCGCTGCGTCGCGACGAGATCGAACTCATCTGACCGCTTCCGACCGCCCGGCAGATGATCCGGGCAATTCACGAAAGGCGCTTGCGGGTTCCGCGCAGGCCTGCTTGAATCCAGTTGTCGGTCCACATGTGACTGATGAGTCACTGATGCATTCTAAGAAACCTTTTGCCGTCGTCAGCACCCTTTGCGCTCGGCAAATCGCCCGCCAATAACAATACCTGTCGGACAGACTGTCCCGGACCGACATGGGCCCCTTGCAAGGCAACTGCCTACCTGTCACGAAACTCGTGCAACGTCATTGCGCGCACATGTGTTTTAACGTCAGGAGACATGGATATGAGGCCAGAAATCGCTGTGCTTGATATACAAGGCCAGTTTCGGGTTTACACGGAGTTCTATCGCGCAGATGCCGCAGAAAAGACCATCATCATGGTCAACGGCTCACTGGCCACTACAGCATCTTTCGCCCAGACCGTCCGTAACCTGCATCCGCAATTCAATGTGGTGCTCTACGACCAGCCCTATGCGGGCAAGTCCAAACCACACAACCTTCACGAACGTCCGCTGACCAAGGAAATCGAAGGCCAGATCCTGCTGGAGCTGATCGACCATTTCAACGCTGAACACCTCATGTCGTTCTCATGGGGTGGCGCGGCAGCACTGGTCGCATTGGCGCATCGGCCCAAGCGCATCGAGAAAGCGGTCATCAGCTCGTTCTCGCCGATCATCAATGAGCACATGCACGACTACCTCACCCGTGGCCAGCAGCACCTGGGCGCCTTCGATCGCCTTGAAGTCGGCAACCTGATCAACAGCACCATCGGCAAACACCTGCCGTCGCTGTTCAAGCGCTTCAACTACAAACACGTAAGCTCTCTGGATCTGCACGAATACGCGCAGATGCATCACCACATCAACCATGTACTGGACGTCAGCACGCATAACCAGATCAAGGCCGCCAAGCGCATCAATGTGCCGGTGCTGTTCATGAACGGCGAATGGGACGAGTACACCGCAGCGCCAGACGCCAGGCTGTTCGCCAATCACATCCGTGATTGCCATTTCACCACCATCAACAGCGCCGGGCATTTTCTGGACATGGAACACAAGGCCGCGTGCCTGGATTCGCAGAACGCCGTGCTGAGTTTCCTCACTCCGGCACCTGAACCCAGCCGAACCCGCTATCGACAGGTACAGACGCACCATGCATTTGCAATCTGACCGTGAAGGTCTCAGGGAACGGATTCATTCGCCAGCGCCCATCCAACAGCCATTGGCGAATGAATCCCGTACCCCATTGCAGCACCACCTGACCCCATACTGATTTGCGCCCCACGACATTTAACGCTTCATTTCGCCGCCCGCATCTGGTACAAAGTCAGCCGCTCCAAGGCGTCAAAAGCGGGTGTCGTATAATGGCATTACTCCAGCTTCCCAAGCTGATAACGAGGGTTCGATTCCCTTCACCCGCTCCAGCATTTTCAAGGGTTCCAGCCACGTTCGTGCCTTCGCCTCTATCTCTGGGGGCCGTATTGGGGACCGTTTGCTGAAACCTGACGCTCACAGCCTCGCCGACTCCCCCCGACCTATCTTAGGAACTCTTTCCTAAAATCTGTGCCCCCCAGAAAAAAGAGCGATATTAGTAATATGCCTATCAAAAAATGGCTGTAGCCCTTGTGTTCCGTGGCTTTCAGCGGTTTTTAGAAAAGGCGATATTGAAGCGATAAGAAGGCGATAGTATTACCTTTTAAAGAAGCTATATTTCTATTCCTTAAAACCCAATGAATCCGGGGGGTTGGGCAAAATATTACTTTTCATATCGCTTAATATTACTTCGCTGTGTAATACCGGAAACCCTTTAAAACCGGGGTCTCCAGCCATCCTTCTAGCCTGATATCGCCGATATCGCTCTTTCTGAAAACGCCCCCATCATCCTGAGAACTGTTCTCGTTAAATGCGGTATTTTTCAGGTCGAATCTAGGACCTGGTTAAAGCGAATATTCTGTGCAGCGTTGTGCAGCCTGCCCGACGCTACGAAACAGCCTGCAGGGCAGACAGAACGGGGCTTTCAGTCGTCCACCTTTAAGTCGTCGCCTTGCCAAATGCCGCCAGCTCGCGACGGATCCCGATTTCGAAAACATCCCTATTCGTTCGTTTTTCAATTTTTCGCCCAGCAAAGCCGGGGGTATCCCGCGTTCGCGCCTTCTGAGGCGGAATCGGATGGCCGTGCAGCCGCGCTTCATTTCTTCGCAAAACTTTGCAAACTGTGAAATGCGCGATCGCCCACGGAGCCCCGTGGCCCGCCTGGGCTGCAGCTTTGTTTGCACTGTCTGAGGATTTGCACAAAAAACGGACGCAAAGCCCGTCGGCGGGAGGGGGATTAGTGCTTTTTCGGCAGCTTTTTCTTTACCAGGGCGAGTTTGACAGCGGAGGCACGATGCCCGACATTCAGCGGCACACCACCAGACCGAAAGGAATTCGCCGATGCCAATTATTGAAGACTCAGCCGTTGCGGAGCGCCTACGATCCATCCGGGCCGACATTGAAGCGGAAGGTGACAACGTCAGCCCGCGAGGGCGTGCTTATGCGCTGGGCCAGCTGCATGCGTTGTTAGCGCTGGACTTGATCACCAACGAGCAGTCCGAGGCCTTGGAATCCCTCATGAACCCAGCAACCTGCTCGTCCGTGCCTCACGAGGCTCAAAACCGGAAGTAATTTATTCCCTGATCCATACACAAAGAGTAAAATCGGAGGGTGACGAAACTAGTCCAAAACTGACAACCAAAAGCCCGCTCTGTGTAGCGGGCTTTTGCATAGACGTTGTACGGGGTGGCTATATGATGAAAGCTGATCTACGTAGCTTGACTATGCCTGTAGGGATCCGAAACCAGGTGTTCCGGCTGCTCGCAGCAATTGAGGTAGCAGAGAGCGTCCAAGCGGTGCGTATGGCTGTGAACCGTGCCGAAGGTTTTGTGTTGGGGCTTGAAACTGCAGAGGCCTTAAAGCGCGATATGATCGAGGCGATGTACGTTGGCTTTGAAACAGCAAGTGAAGCCAGGATGGAGACATTAAGGACTCTGCCCTAAAGCGATTGACTCTCACCGATCTAACTGCAAGGGACACTGCATGAATTACGTTGAAGATCTAGAACACCTGACCTATTTAACATTCCAACTGATCGACTCCGAATCAGGCAAGCCAAATACTCAGGCGTCAAATTGGAAAAATGACGGCCAAGTATTGTGTGCAAAGATATTCAAAAATATAGCCTCGGCACAGCAACTCTATAATGGTAGTCATTTCAATTTCGGTCAGGGTGAAAGCTTTGAGTATATAGACATATCCTCAATTGCCGTTTTATTAAGGACAGCTTTTGAAAGCTATCTGACATTCCACTATGTATTCATTAATGACGATCCAGAAGTCACCCAATACCGTCACAAGGCATGGCGCTTAGCAGGATTGATAGACCGCAGCAGGTTGCTCGCTAACACGAAAGAAACCAAGCAAGTACTCGCTCAAGAGGCAGTGGCTATCCTTCAGATAATCGGGGAGCTGGAGGCTCATCCCCACCACCAGACACATCCACCAAAGAGAGGTAGAAGCATTATAGAAGGGAAGTGGAAGCCAGCAGATGGTTGGAAATACTTGAGTGAGCTTGCTGCTATACATCCCACGTATTTCAGGGACATATATAACGGACTGAGCAATCACGCTCACGGGAGTTATATAAGCATCCTTCAAATTCGTGACACTCCCGATATCCACTCCCAGAAAAGATTCGCAGAAAGCTTTCTCAACTGCGGGATATTGGTCTTGGCTCATTTGATACATTCATATATTGAGCTTTTTCCTGAGTCTGAAAAAATACTCAAAGAGTCAAAGGCAATAAATATTGCTTCCACTTGGTATATAAAAACTGAGCACGTAAACCATATTTATACCCCGCCTGCCTCGCAGTGACGTCCTTACAAAGTGACCGCACCCAAAGTGACCGACAATAGTTTGGCTTTAACCGCATCCGCCGTGAACACTGCCGCCTGCGTTGGCGGCTGACCGGTCGGATGGGTATGAGTGGCTATCTGCGTGGCCATCAGTTGTACCAGGTCAAGAGTGTCGCACAGCACTTTGAAGATGTTGACCGTCTCCGAACCTACCCAGTTCTTCGGCGCCTGCAGGCGTTGGCTCATCCCGGCCACGCTTTTACGCAGGCCCTGAATCTGTTCCTGCATGTCGCCACCGACCGAGGCGTTGTGCTTCTTGCCGACTACCAGGTTCAGATCCCGACCGGTTGCCTGGTGCATGTCGTCCAAGGCAGCAAGCGTGGCGGTGCCGGCTGAATTGAGCTTGAGCGCACCCAGGGCATCGATACGCTTGATTCCCCCCACCTGTTCCGTCGAATGGTATTTCACGTCCTGGGCGTGGGATTGATAGCGCTCGCTGTTGCCCAGGGCTTCCACCTCGCGCTCGATCGCCTGGTCACGGATCTTGCCGTCGGTCAGGCGGGTCCAATTGCCGTCCGCGTCGACGCGCTGCTGCACCAAATCGCTGTGTTGCCACACCTGGTCGCCCTTGGGCACCTTTGGCAAGCTCAGGCCGTGCGGCAGCACCGTTTGGATGTAAGGGCAGCTCGGCAGGCCGTAGGCAAAGCACACCACTACGCGGGTGCCTTCCTCCGGAAAGCCGAACACGCCCATTTCCTCGCCGCCGGTGGGCACCGGCAGCGGCACGCCCGACAGAATCGGCAATGCCGGATCCGCATCGCCGTCCGCTGTCAGCACTTCGATATCGACCGCGTAACGTGGCCGGAAGTCGTCGCAGATCCCGGCGCCGGCGGGCGCATCCGGCACGCCAATAACCCGGGCAAAACGCGGCAGGTGATAGCCACCGGTCAATTCCGGAAACAGGCGCTCTACGCTGCCTTTGATTGCGTTGTCCATTTGATACCCATCTGCGTGCCGTCGAGCGTGACCGTGGTGATCCGCTCGCCATTGTTGATCGTTGCACCTGGTCGCAACCCGGGAAGAGCTGCAATCATCGCGCTTTGGTTGCCCTGGTAGTTGTCGAACAGCTTTTCAGGCAGCTGCAGCGGCGGTCGCTCCCCAAAAAAGCTGTCTGCCCAACTGCCCACGAAGACTTCGCCGTCGCCCTGCTGCTGCCAGATCCCGTCCGGGATGCCGAACACCTTCGCCAGGCTGTCCATCGCCTGGTATCCAGCCGCCAGGCTGTAGAAGAACGGTGCTTTTTTTCGGGTGTACGGTTGATCCGGAACGCGGAAGCTCAGGCCGGTTTTGCTGCTGACCTCCGCCAGCACGGCGCGCAGATCCACATGGCGCAGGTTCAGCGGCAACGGATTGGCGAGTACCGCGGCTAGTTCACGGCAGAACACCACCTGCTGAATCCCGTTCACCGCGGTGGACCGCTCGACGTAGCCGATGAAGTGACGCTGCAGCGGGGCTTCGTTGTAGCCGATATCAAGCGTCACCAGCCCTTTCACCGTCGCGCCGGCCTGGATGGTGAACATCGCACGCCCGGGTGTTTTCAGCTCAAGGCGCACTTCGTCCTTCACCAGGGGAATGACTTGGCCATCGATGGTCAGCACCTTATGCAGCTTCATGCTCACAGGGTTTTGCCCAGCCAGTTGTCGACGTTTTTCAACACGCCTTCAAACCCGGTCAGTTCCTGCGGGGCCCCAGATCCGCCGGCGCCGCTTCCGGATCCGTTCACGCCGTCACCAGGTGCGGACTGGCTATTGACGCTCTTCCCCGCCTGACGGTTTTCGACCTTCTCCGGATTGGAGAGCTTTTCGGACAGAGTGAACTGGATGATCCACTGCGCCAGGGTGTCATCTTCGCGAGCGCTCACGCCTTCGCTGAACTGCACCTGGCGAATGCCGAACGCTTCTGCAGTGTCATTGACGATCCGATAGGTCTTGGGCTGACCACCGCCTGCAACGCCTTCCGCCAGGCGCATCAGCGTGCGCAGGTTCTGCTGGTCCTTGAACGGGATCATGAGGGCCACGGTCAGCGTTTTCGGCTTGAAGCCCTTGTGCGACTTGTCGGTGGCACTGGTCTGGCCGGACATGTCATCGCTCTCGATCTTCAAGCTGCCGGTTACCTTCAACCGGTGGCCAGTGATCAGTTCCCCATCGAGCATCAGAGTCATAGGCCCACCAGCTCGCGCACGAAGCTCAGCCCCGTCAACGATCCCACCAGCATCATGCCCGACGACAACACCCATTCATGACCTGGTGCATCGTCGCCCTCGAGTAGCTGCTTGCGCAGCTCGCCGGCATCACCTGGACCAATCAACCGCGCCTGCATACTTGCATCGGCGGTGCCGTTGGCCAGCAGATCCTTGAGCGCGGTCAACTCAGTGCTCTGATCCAGTGCCTGCTGCGCTTTGCGCTGGGCCAGTTGCGCAAGATCGCTCAGCGGCGAACTGTTGGCCGCGTAGCTCTCCAGACTTGCCAGCTGGCCGTTGAACGATTCCACCGCGTCCTTGAGCACCGTGCAGCGCTCGAGCGGAAGGCCGGCCCAACGCGGCAGGATGCCCGCCGTCGGCAGCTCGAACTTTTCCGCCTCGAGCTTGAACAGGTTGGACGATCGACGCTCGGCGCGCTGCAGATCCGGAATCGGCATAAGGGCATTGAATTTCGACAAGGTGCCGGACAACTGATCGAACCGCGTGCCCAGGAACATCACCACCAGGGCGTATTGCTCGCCCACCGGACGCGCCGGATCGGTAACGTCCTGCAGCTTGTCAGCCAGCCGCTGCAACAGGTTCGGCGCAGACAGAAACCGCTGGTAGCCCGTGCCCTGCCCCACGCCACTCTGAAACGGCGTCACGACTACGCACATCGGGACTTCACCAAACTGGCCATCGAGCGCAGCGCGCCCGACAGCGGCAGCGTTCTTGGCAATGTCACCCAGTTGGCTCAGGTCGGTGGTCACCAGTGTCGTCAGGGCCGACAGCCGCTGCCCAGCGCCCTGCAGCTCACTTGCGGCCAGATCCTTGGCCGCTGCGAGTTTGTCCATCCACTGCGTGGCCTCGGTGGGCCACTGCATGCTCACCGGCGTCCAGTTCATGCGTCAGGCTCGGCAGTCATCATCTGGTCGACAGCCGCCTGGTATGCCTGGCTGAATTGCCCCGCGATGTTGATCGCCTCGATCTGCACCATGGTGGTCGCGCCTTTGATGGCGGTCACTACCTGACGTTCGCCGGCGTAGCAGCCACGGACGTGCGCTGCCATGGCCTTGGCAATGGGGTGCATCTCGGCGAGCGTGACCACCTTCCACCCGTTCGCAGCCTTCCAGTCGGTGTCCGGAATCAGCTCGTTTTTCAGGTTGTCGTATGTGCTCCAGAACTCAGCGCGGCTTTCTCGATCGGTGAGGATCTGCAGACCGTCTGCCAGTTCGAGCGGCGCCGTTTCCACCTGGTAGCGAACGTCGGCCAAGGTGCTCAGCATTTCTGGCTTGTTCAGGCTAATAGCGATCTGCTCGCCTTCAGCCTCGGTCTGGGCCATCCACTCCGAACGGTAATCGCTTTCGTTGACGATCATGGCGTAACCGTCTGCTACGTATTCAACTCTGTACATGGACAGGCCTCAGTCGATTCGATAAAGGGTGTTGGTGACGATGTTCGGGCTGTTCTGTTGCCCGCCGAAGACGTACAACGCGCCGTTGCATTCTGCCGCCGGCACCAAAAACCGCGTAACTGGAAGGTTCGCCAGACGGCGCCACTTGTCCGTCGCCGGGTCGTATTCCTGAACGTGGTTGTATGTGGACGACTCACCCGACACCGCTCCGGTACCGCCTACGGTGTAAAGGAATCCGGACACGCCCGCGCCGGCGCCCCGATCGACGCTCACGATCGGGGCCGCTCCAGAGGTCCATGTGTTGGAAGCCACATCCCAGATGTAGTGAACGAAGCCTGCGAGAACGTAGACCTTCCCCCCGATCGCTACGGCAAGTGAGTAGTTTAAAGCCGCCGGCATATCCCCCAATTGCGTCCACTTATTGGTCGCAACCGTGTATTTCCAGACATCCTTTGTGTTGGAACCGCCTGCACCGGCGCCACCGCCCAGCACATACAGATCGCCGCCGACCTCAACCATTCCCGCCCAAGCCCGGGCAGACGGGCCAACTTGCAGCGTTGCCCAAGTGTCGGACGCCGGGTCATATCGCGAGAAGTCAGCTGTGAGCGTGCTGCCGCCGTCCGTGCTGCCGCCAAATACGTACAGCATGCCGCCCACGGTTGCGGCAGCGTGGCGAGAACGGTTGATCGGTGCCGAAGCTTTTTGCTGCCAGGCGTTGCTGGCAACGTCATAGCGCCAGAGGGTTTTGCCCTGGTTAACCCCGACCGCCGTCGAATAGCCGCCCATGGCGTACAAAGCGCCGGCAATACTGGTCAGGGTATGCGTGTCGCGAGCAGTCGCGCCGCTGCCGACCAGTGTGGACGTTCCGTTGAGCGGTTCAGCGGTGATGAAACCCACAGTGGCAGACCATTCGCTTTGTGGTGTCGCGTTACCGCGATATGAGACACGGGCGTAATACTGGGTCTTGCGTGTCAGGCTCGACGGCGGGACGAATTCGGTCAGCTGTGAAGTGGACCAGCCGCTGTCCTGGACAACGGTCGAGAAGTCCGCGACGGTCGAAATCTGCCAGCGGCTAGCCTGGTGCGTATCCGCTCCGCCGTAGACGCTGAACGCATCGCCCTTCAAACGACCGGCCAGGCTCACTTTGTCAGAGCCATCCACCGGAAAGGTGATCGCCGGTTTCCGCACGTAGACCGACGCAGTGTTGAAGTAGATCACTGTCGACCAGTCAGAGGTCAGCGTAGGACCGCTGTAACGCACTCGGGCGTAGTAGCGGGTCGACGGATTCAGGCGCACGCCAACGTCAGACAGGGTGATGCTTTTAAGGTTGGTCGTGCCTTCCTTGTCCATCACCAAAACCGTGAACGCGGCGTCGGTTGCGATCTGCCACCGGGTTTTCGCCTGGGCTTCAAAGCCCGCCGGCAGCACGCTGAATGTCGAGCTCGTCAGGGTCGGTTCAAAGCCCACGCCGGTGGCCATGTTCGCCGGCACTGTCAGGGTCGGTTTCTCGATCGCCGCAACGCCCAGGGGCACTTTGAAAGAAACCTTCACGTCGTCGCGGGTGACGTCCAGGGTAATCAGCCCTGATGCGGTACCGGTCGCAATGGTCAGGGTGATGGTGTCAGCGCTGATCGCGACTGTGCCCACGGACGCGGCCACCTTGAAGGTGCTGAACCGGTTGTAGTCGGTAATCTTGTAGGTGTTGGTACTGCCCGGGTAGACGATCACCGGGCCGTCGAGGCTTACCGACTTGACCGATCCCAAGGCATCGGCGTTCAGCTTCTTGTCGACGTCCAGGCGCAGCTGGGCCATGTCCGAGGCGATCGAGCTGAATTTCTCGGTGAAGTCGAACTGCCAGGTGCTGGCCGGAACCTGAATCCCGGTCAGGCTTTGTGCGCCGTTGTACTCGAGCACGATGTTGCGGGTCAGGTTGTTGCCCGCCTGCGTCGGCACGATCTCTTTGCGCTTCTGCTGCAGGGGCACGTAGGCCGCAATCAGCAACACGTTTTCAGTGGTCACCAGGCCGATGTAGTTGAAATCGAAATCGCCGATGGTGGTGTCCAGCATCAGGCTGTAAACCACCTTGTTCGGGCTGATGTAGCCCTCACGGGTTACAACCACTTCTTTCACGACCTGCGCCGCCGGCGGAAGCGCTGCAGCCCGGTCGACAGCCAGCGTAGTATCGAGGCCGGGAATGTTGGCCAACACGAAGCGTGCAACGGCCAACACTTCGCGCTTGCTCTGTTTGGTTGCAATCAGGCTTTCGCCTGCCAGGGTAATGCTTGCCCCCATGGGGAAGTTTCCTTTAGCGGGTGACCAGCGTCATGTGGTCGTGGTTGAACTCAAGGGCAGCCAGGGATAGGCCTACCGTTTCGGTGTGGTTGAATTTGGCGGTGATGGTTTGCTGGTCGCCGCCGTATTCCTGCAGCGTCATGCGCAGGGTCACGGTGTTGGTGTCGTGGAATCGGGCTGTCAGCGTCATCTGGTCGTTGCCGACCTCGTAGGCACCCAGCACCAGGGAAACGATCGAGGTGGCCACCAGCTCGTACCGGCGGCAGGTTCGTCCGTATTGCTGAATGATCATGTTGAGCAGCGCGGGGTAATCCGATAGCTGCTGGTCCGTCAGGTGCAGCTGCACAATGTCCCAGTCGCGGTAAGGCTGACGCTCGAGAATGTCCACCGAGCCGATGCCCAGGCGCTGCAGGATGCGTTTGAAGCCGGCGACAGATCCGGCGTCGACCGCGTTGACGAAGGCGTATTTCACCCGCTTGCGGTACAGCGTTTCCTGCTCGCCCTGAAAACGGCTGATGTCGCGCTGCCAGGCCAGTAGATCCAGAATGGTCAGGTGACAGGTTTCGGCGTCCAGCTGCAGCAGCGGCCAACGCATCCAGCCTTCGGCGGTTTCCCACCAAGCCTGGGCGCTTGCCTTCAATTTGGTCAGCTCGCCGGCGTCGAGCCAGAACGGCAGCTCTAGCTTAATCATTGAGCGTCACCGTCAACCCGCTAAGCCGTGGGATGTTCAGCGTCGAGATGATGTCGGTGGTCGCAAAGCGCATCGAGGCGATACGCGGAAACTGCTCGTGCAGCTCCTCGGTCAGGCGGCTGAATGAAAACCGCGACTGCGGCCAGGTCAGCGTCGGGCTGTAATCGCGCCCGGTGCTTTCGCGGAAGGCCGCACGGATGAACAACGCCACCTCGGTTTTGAGTCCGTCACGCTCGCCGGTCGTAAGGTTCGCCACCGGCCAGACCTGCACGCTGACCGCCTGCTGGGTTTCCGGCATGGTGCGCACCAGCAGGTCATCGCCGTGGCCATGGTTGCCTTCGTCCATGATCCGGGCGTTGATCTGCGCCAGATAGGTGTCCGCCGGCACACCGGCTTCGAACAGTACATAGGCGTTCGCGCTGCCTGGGCCCCGGGGTGCGTTGTGCTCGAAATACACGCCATCCGCCGATACGCCAGGGAACGCCGCGATCAGCGCCCGGTACACCGAATCGGTGTGCCATTGGTTCACGGCGCTGAACTGGTTGCGCACGCGCAGTCGAAGCTGATCGTCGGGCTCCTGGTCAGATCCGGGAGTGTCGAGCCAGCCATCAACATTCACCACCTGGACCACGCCCGGTACCGGAACCGGCAAGATGGCGAAATAACCAGGTGCGAGGTTGTAGCCGCTGCCGGCATCGATCGCCGTGACCGGCACCTGCAGCTGGACCAGGCCGTCGACGAAGCTGGCGGCGAGCGTGGTGACCAGCTCGTAAACGTGGCCATTGATCGCTGCCGACTGCACGCGGGTACCCACCGGCACTTCCAGCGAGCCGGTGGGCAACGCCCGGGTGAACAACAGCGAGCCGATCGCCTTGGTGGGGGCCTTGCGCTCGACGTTCACCGCCCAGGCCAACATGTCCAGCCAGTCGCCGGTGGCCGTCTTCACAAAGAAGTTCGGCAACACGGTGTCGCTGACAAACGTCATCAGCCACAGCGCAGGCTTGGTCACCAACGCGGTCATGATCCGCCAGAACGGCGAATAGGCGCTGGTGTTGCGCAGCTTGCCGCCCTGGTCAGTGACTTCGGTTTCCCACGCCTGGCGCAGAGCGGCCTCGGTTGTCGGAATGCCCGCATCAGCGAGCGCCTGTTTAAAATCCACGTCGCTCAAAGCGTTACCTCAATCGATCCGAATTCCAGGGTTTTGGCCGTGACCAGGTACTGGCCGGCGCCGATCTCGGTGATCGAGGCCGTGCCCGGTACCAGGCGCACGTCGTTTTCCACCAGCAGTTCCAACTGCTGGATGCAGTCGCGCTGTTTCAGGCGGTTGCGCTCGGCCACCAACGTGACCAACAGGCCGCTGTCGCGGATCATGTGGGCGATGTCCTGGGCGATGCAGGCGCGGTCTTCCACCAGCAGCGGCTGCCGGGCAGGATCCAGCGACAGGTCGTTGTCGACGATCAGCAGGTCCAGGTACTCGCTCATCCGCCCACCGCCATGCCGAGCATGTTTTCCAGCTCGAGGTTGTTCAGGGGCTTGGTGTTGGTAAGGTTGAGCGTTTCAACGTGAACACCTGGGCGAGCCTGCTGCGCACTGGTGGTGGCCTGGATCGTGCGCAGCAGACCGCCTTGGGGCACGGCGGTAGGCCGCGCAGGCGAGATGCCCACGGTGGTGCTGTTCATCCGCTCGCGGGCTTGCTCCGCCTGTTCAGTCAGCGGCGGCGTAGTCACCAGGCGCGGAGGCTCAGGGGACGCCATCAGAGGCGCGGTGATCCCTGGCAGATTCGGCGCTTTGGGCATGTCCCCGAACACTGCATCGATCTTCACACCGGGGATCTTGTTCAGCATCTCGATCAGGCCGTTGATCGCGTCCTTGAAGATGGCGACGATCCCGTCCCACGCGGCGCTGGCGAGCCCGGTCCAGCCGCCAATGGTGCCGAACCAGTCCGACAGCTTCTGCAGCTGCGCCGTGATCCACGTAAATGCCGCCGTGTTCATCAGGGCCGTGGTCCACTGATCCCAATACACCACCGCCGCGATCACCAGGGCGACCAACGCGACGATGCCGGCAATGATCAGCAGCACCGGGTTGGCCAGCAGTGCAGCGTTGACCAGCCAGATAGCGCCCTGCCAGAGCAACATGCCAGTGCGGACCAGCGCCATCCACGTGTACATGGCGACCATGCCCACGACGAACGCTGCGATCAGTACAGTGTGATAAAGGAACATCGCGATGCTGCGCAATCCCGTCCAGGTCAGCACCTTCCAGATCGTGACCAGGGCCGACCACACCAGCCGGCTCAGACCCACCACCGTGGTAAGCGCCGCCATCGCGCCGGCCAGTCCCAAAATGATCAGAACGACGATGCCGATTACTCGAGTGATGTTCGGGAAAATCTGCGTCCAGCGGGTCAGCGTCGACGCGATGCCCACCAGGCGTTCCATCAGTGGGGTCAACAGCGGAATCAACGATTGGCCGAACGCAATGCGCAGCGCCTGCACGGCGGCGCCGAACTGCTGCCACGGGTCGACCATGGCTTTCGCCATCTTCTCGGCGCTTTCCAGTCCGCGCACCTGACCGAGCTGATTGAGGCCGTTTTTCAGCCGGTCAGTGTCCTTGGCCAGCGCGCCAATCACCTGGGCGCCTTCGCCGCCGAACGCTGCGAGCAATTTGGCGCTGGCTGCAGAGCTGTTCAGATCACCCAGCTTGCCTTTCAGCACGTCCAGGACATCGAGGATCGGCAGCAGATTGCCCTTCTGATCCGTCAGTTTGACGCCCAGGGTTTTCGAAGCGTTGGCAGCGTTTTCGAAGAACGCCTTGTAGCGCCCGCCGGCATCGCCGCCTTCCATGGTGCTGCTCAAGGTGCCGATCACCGCGAACTGCTCAGACAGATCCACACCGAAACTCGTGGCGATCGCTCCGACTTCCTTGAAGGCGTCCTTGAGCTGGGCGCCATTGGTGCGGAACAACTTGGTGGCCAGCGCCGTCTGACCACCGAGTTTTTCCACCCAGGTGTCTTTGCCGATCGCGTCGGCCTGGGTTTTGAAAAGGTTGTACATGGTGCCCAGGTACTCGCCGAGGGTTTCGGCGTCGGATTTGGTAGCCTTGGCCAGCAGGTTGCTGGTGTTGGTGAAGGTGGCCAGCTGGTCCCCGGTCAGGCCCTTGATGGCGCCGGAAATGCTGTAGGCCGATTCGACGAATTCATTGGCGTGCGCGCCGTAGGCCACGGAAAACTCCAGGGCCTTCTTGTTCAGCGAGTCCAGGGCGTCTTCGGCAACGCCCAGCGATCGGACCTGACCCAGCGCCCGGTTCATTTCCAGCGCTGGTTCCAGTGATTCAGTGATGGCCACGCCCGCGCCCACCATCCCGGCCAGCCCTGCGCCTACCTTGACGATGTTCTGCTGGCTTTGGTTGGCCAGGTCGGAGAAGCTGGTTTTCACCTTGCCCAGGGGCGCGCTGACCTTGTCGGTCAGACTCAGGATGAAAGCCAGGCGGGCAGCGCGGTCGGCCATGCGTATTTATCCGTTCAGCGCGAAGGCGATGCCGTTTGCAACGGCTATCTCCATCCGGCGCCAGTGTTCATCTTCCAGCCACTTGGCCGTGCCCATGTTTTCGATTGAGGGCTCAGCACCAGGTAACCAGCGGTTAGTCAGAGCCAGCAGCTGGCCCAGCCCGTCTTCGGTCAGGCCGTCAGCGTGTCCGAGGACTTTTTTACGATGATTTCAACGTTCGGCGAGTACTCCTCGAGCAGCGCGCCGGCCAGCTCCATCACGGTGATCGGATTGGTCAAAAACGGTTTGAGGCCGGCGCGTTGTTCCTGCAGGACGGTCTGCACCAACAGGTTGTTGGCCGGCGCGACCTTGTTGTTGTTCGTGGTGGCGTTGAAGTACTTCGTCACGTCCGCCGGGGTCAGGTGGAAGGTGAATTCGCTGTCGCCGATTTCCAGGGTGATGTCGCGGTTTACGTCGGTCATTGCGTGGTTTCCATTGGTTTAAGGGGTGCTGCGGTGGCCGGTGATCGCTGGATCACCTGGCGGATGTAGTCCTGCAGGCCGAGGATCATTTGCCTGCTTAGGGCGAGCTGACCTCGGAGGGTGAAATAATCCGATCGAGCGTCTGCTGCGAGTTCGGCGGATCCTGCATCAGCCACGCCGGTGGTGCCGGTGGCATTGGCGGCGGGAGCGGGTCGGCAGGTGGCACGGATGAGCAGCCGCTGACGGCCATCGTCAACGTCGCGGCGCAGATCCAGAATTTGAGCATTCGCAAGGTTCAGTTCCTTCGTGTGTTGCTGATCAATCTGGTCACGGGTGGCGAGCATTTCCCCGCTGATACGCGAGGCCTCGCGCAACCCATCGCGTTCATTCACAGCGCTGTCACGCTCCCGGCGTGCGGTGTCACGTTGATCGGTCACCCAGTCAAACGCGCACCAGGTCAAAAGGCCGGCAAGCACGACGAGCAGTAGCAGGCGCAACGGGCTGATGGTCATTGGGCGCACAGCCCCGCTTCGGCCAGTCGCCGGTTGTGCAGCCCGGGCACGAATACCTTTCGGCCTCGCACGTCGGTCACATACGCCCAAACCGGGGTTTTTCCGTCCGGGGCCCAGGCCAACGCCTGACAGCCTTCGGGGATCCGCCCCGTGTTGATCAAGCCCACGGCGCGACTGGCGCAGGTGTTGGCCGTGCCTACGTTGTGCGCGTGGCTGCTCAGGGCGTCGAAGGTGTTCTGGCCGATCGCCTGATTGGTCAGGCAGTCCGCCAATGCCAACTGCCCTTTCGAAACCACCAGGCTTTCCACCTCGGCGCAGCGGGCGTCGGACCAGTAGTCGCCCACCACGACCGGCACTGGGCTGGTGTAGCGAGTAATGCCCTTGCACACAGTCGGCAGACCACGGGCCAACTGGTCCGCGTAAACCACGTTCTGGCCGGTGCCTTCCCATTTGCCCAGGAACGCGGTGAACGTGCTGCCGGCCAGCACCAGGGCGCCGATGGCGATCTTGTGGCGCAGGCTCATCCCTTGACCTTCCAATCTCGCAACATCTGCCGGTACTTGGGGACCAGGAGCAGGATCTGCAGCGCCATGTAGAAGGCAGTCAGCATGTAGGCAACCGCCGACCAGTCGACGGCGCCGGTCACACCGGTGGCGGCTACTCCGATCGCAGGCGACACTTTTGCCAACGCGATCGCAGTGTCCTGGGCGGCTTGATTCGCGCTCATCACCGAACCTCTCGTTCAAAAATGGACTGGCAAGGGACGCAGCGGGTCATGCCGCCGAGCGCCTGGCGCGCTGCAGGAATTTCCCTGTCGCAGTCCTTGCAATGGGTGAGGCTCGGCCCGATCGGCCGCTTGCGCGCAAGCACAGCCGTAATGGCCTGCTCGCGCTGCCGAAGCTCAAGCGCCTGGGCACGGTCGAACGGGCAAACCATCAGGTCAGGCCCTCGATTTCAGCAGCGGAGAGGTACGGCACGCCGTTGATCTTCACGAAATCCGGACTGGTGACGTCGTACGGGATCTTGTGCTTGTTCTTCTCGGCGCCCTTCGGGTCGATGCTCAGGATGCTGGTCAGGCGCAACTTGCAGCCGAACGCCTCCACCCGAAACTCTTCTTCACCGGCCTTGGCATAGAACACCGCGTCGAATGGTTCGAGCTCCCGAAAACTGCCGGCGGCTTTGGCCGATTCGATCAACAGGTTGAAGTTCGTGGTGTCCAGCTCGATTTCACCTGCAGCGGCCACGTCACCGTCGACATGCCCGTTGGGCACACCGCCGGTCATCGCGACTGCGGTGTTGTCGGTGATGTCCAGGGTGCAGCTCTCGACGTAAACCTGCAGATCGCCCAGGTTCACGGTGAAGTTCTTACCGCCAATTTTTGCTGCCATGGGTTACTCCGAATCGCCGGTGGAAAGATCCAGCGCGATGTTCGCGGTCAGGTCTTTCGGGCAGTTGAGGGGACGCAGCTTGATGTACGCCTCGACGGCGGTTTTGCTGGTCCAGGTCAATACGATGTCGCCGTCCTTGGGCTGCTCGATCTCGCCCGGAAACAGCTGGCCACCGAAGGTCGTGGACTTCGCCATGGCGCGCAGCGGCGCCATCAGCGCGTTGATGTTCACGGCCATGCTGTTGGGGGTGTTGTTCAAGCGGCGGTCAGCCACGCGGCGAATCAGCAGCGGACGGATCTGGCGCGATGCCTTGTCGGCGATGCGCAGGTACTCAATCACCTGGAAGTCGCTGCCCGGGGCGTCGAGCATGTTGCCGTCGCCCCAGTACACGCCCGGGTAATCCGGATAGGTCTGCGTGACCGAGAAGCGCGCCTTGTCCAGCTCCGATCGGACGGCTGACAACAGCGGCACGCCGTCTTTGTCGCTCGGTACGGGCCCGAGGCCCAACACGGCGCCGGTGGCCACACGCATCGGGCTGTCAGCAATGCTCACGGCAGCGTTTGCCAGGCGACCGGCCAACACGCCCAGGTCATTGCCGTGCAACTGGGGCACGACGAGGACACGCGGTGCAGACAACCCGGCGGTGATCGCCTTCTGCGCGGTGAGGTATTCCGACCAGGACTTGGCAGGATCGATGCCGGCAGTGGACGCCATCACGAACGCACGACGTCCGTAGGTGTTGTTCAGTGCCACGGCGGCGTCATTCATGGCCGACAGCGCCGCGCCGGCAGTGACAGGCGCAGTGATCACTACGCCTTCGACCGAATAGCCCTGCTGCTGCGCCGTCTCCAGCGTCTTCTGCCAGGTGCCGTCTGCAGCCAGTGGCGCAGCCAAGCACGCCCAACGATCGCCGCCGTTGGCCCGGGCTGCGGTGATCTGGGTTTTCAGATCGCTGGCCGGAATGCCCAGCATCACGTCCAGGTCGCTGTCCGTGTTCAGTGGAATAAGTTGGCCTGGGCTTTTCGCAGCCTGGCCGATGAAGAGGAAATAGCGTTCAACCGCCGTCACAGCGCCTTGGCTGAGATTGAGGTTGTTAACGCTGACTTGACCGAGTGCCATGCAGTGCCTCGTTAGCGGGGGGAATGAAGGATTTGTTGCAGCACCTGGTTCACCAGCAAGCTGGTGTCCTGATTGGTGCTCGCGCCGAGGAACTGGCGTTTGGGCAGGGTGATGTCCCAGCTTTGCTTGCCAGTGGATTCGGATTGTTCGTCGTCCAGGATGCGGATCAGCAGACCCGCCTTGGCGTAGTTCACATGCTCTTTAATCCACGCCACCGAAGGTCGCGTGAGGGATTTCTTGCCCGCCTGGCGAGTCTTGAAACCGAGCCGACGCAGGCGCTTGGCCTGCTTTTCGGTCGCGGCCAGGCCTTCGGGCACCTTGTTCCATTTGCGCATCTGCGCGGCGGTACGGCGCTCTGACACGCCGTTGTGCTGCTGGGAGGCAACCCAACGGGTCAGTGCGTTGCGCCATCCCAACTCGGCTTCGTCGGCATTCAGACGGGTGACCATGAGCAATTTGCCCAGGCCGGCTTCCATCTTCTTTTTGCCTTTGCCGTCGCCTTTACGCGCTGCGAATGCGGTGCCGTCGACGTTCTGCTGGGAGCGGATCCGCTGGCGGCTCATGCTGCGCACACGCTTGGTCACGTTGTTGAGCAAACGCCGGCGCAATTGCGGGGGCAGGCTCAGCAATGCCAGTTGTTCCTGGACGCCCAGGTAACCGCGCACGTCGAGTTCGAAGGTGCTACGCGCCATCGCCGGTCACCTCGCCTTTCTCGGCAATCCACAGGTCGAACGGGATGAATGACCAGGTCTTTCCGAAGGTCAGGATTTCGCCGTCAGGATCCTCTGCCAGGTACTGCGGCTCGGTGAACTGCAGCTTGATGTCGACGTCGGCCAGGTCGTCATCGAGCATGGTGATGTCGAACACGGTCTGAGGCAGGCCGTCGCGATCCTGGTCAGTGTTTTCCAGCCAGCTGCCCACCAATGCCATCAGGCGCGCCGGGTTATCGGCGAAGCGCTCGAGTGCGATCGTGGCGCCGTAGTTCATGTCGCCCATGTGCATGCCCTTTTCGTCGGGCTTCCAGATCAACTCCAGCTGCACCTGGTCGGTCCAGCTGTCGAGCTGCTCCGGTGCCACCAGCTGGCGTTCGATCAGGTAGGCGGTCAACGCCTGCAGCTTGATCACAGCAGGTTCACCGTGATGCGGCCACGGCCCTGCAGCGAGCGCACGGCCTGCTGACTGAAAGCCAGGAAGGTTTCGGAACGCTCGGGCAGTTCCTTGCCAGTGTTCTCGGCGCTTTCACGGCGGGTCACCGTGGCGAACTGGGTCAGCAAGCTGGCTTTGGCGCGGGTATACACGGCGCGCTTATACGTCGCTGCGTGAAATGTGCGTTCCTGCAGCACCGTAGGGTCTGCGGATTCCACGCTGGTGATGCCCACGTTCTGCCAAGCGGCTTTGCGCTTGGCCAGATCCTGGTTCACCTCGATCATTGCGGTGGTCAGGTCAGCAACCAGCATCTCGCCCAGGTACTCCGCCGGCAGGCGGTAACCCTTCTGAAACTCAGACATGGAGAGGTCCGGCCAAAAGCCGTCGTTCTCAATCTGCTGTTCCACAAACGTGGTGGGTTTACCTGAAAAGCTCATTGCTGGGCGCTCGAATAGGGCGGGGAAACTGCGTCGACGGCATCACCAGGTCACAAGTGAACTGGATGACCTCAGCAGTTCCCCGCTGGGGGGGTAGTCGGTTATTGGTTCGGGGTTTCGGCTTGCTCTTTGGCCTTTTCAGCCAGCAGAACAGCCTCTTTCCCCAATTCTTTGCGGGAAGTTTTCAAGCGACCATCAACGCCAATGCTCGAATACAGCGCCTCGGCACGCTCAAAACGGGCGATTGCCGTGCGCCAGTCCTTGGCATCCATGGCCATGATTCCCAGGACCTTGTGATAACGGGCAGGGATACGCTCATAGAGCTTCCATTCGCCATCAACCCGGGGCAGCAGGCTCGAGACATAGGGTTCAGGACTGCGGCCCGCCTTGTATTCGGCCTCGGCCCAGGTGATGACCTCGTCGGCAACGAACGTCGGGATGTCTCGGTTAAAGCGCTCAGGCAGCGGCTGGCCTTGGGACATGGCGAAGTCAGCCAGCTCCAGGCCCTTGTCGAACTCACCGGTGTCGAACAGCCAGATCAGGACGTACACCAGCACCGAGTTCGGGAAGCTCAATCCGGAATCGCGATACCGCTGTACGTATTCTTGGTATTTGGGCAGCAGCTCATCGCGCTTTAGCTGCTGACGGAGTTCGTGCGGCTTGATAGCGGCGATGCGCTCCAGGTCCACCGCCAGTGCGTCTTCCATCAGCTTGAGATGCTTGCGCCCATTGGCCGGGCTGGAGAGTGCAGCGGAGGGCGTATAGCTCCCCGCGCCGGCACTGGCGACAGCTGCCGCAGGACCTTCTGCAAGTACGCGCCGCTTGTGCGCCAGTGCCAGGCTCATCAGATCAGCTCCACGTTTTCAGCTGCTGCGAATTTCTCCAGCTGCTCGATCACGTAGCCCTCGTTACGGGCGTTGTAATCCTCAACGCGGGAACGCTTGGGGTTCTCGAGCAAATGACGGCGCCAGCTGCTGTCCTGGAAGTAAATCGACAGGTTGTCCCAGCTGGTGACTACGACTGCGTTGGTCGGGAAGTGCGGCACGGTGAAGGCTGGCAAACCGCCGTAAGTGGCGATCACCTGGGCGCTTTCGATGCGCTCTTTCTCAGTGGGTTTCCCCGCCTGGTTCGAATAGAGCTTCGCCTTGTCATGCGCCAACAGGTCGCTGCCGATGATTGCCACCAGGTCACCGCCATCGCGGAACACCGGATCGATCATTTGCTTGGTGTCATGCACCAGGCCATCGAGGTTTTCGTAGTCGCCGCCCTCGCCGAGGGTGATCTTGCCGGCGACAGCGCCTTGCTTCAGAACCTGCTCAGGAATCTCCTCGCGGGCAATCTGCAACCAGCCCTTGTTGACGTCCTGCAGCATTGGGTTCGCAGTCAGGTCGGTCTGCACCGCTGCCAACACGCCATGCCAGCCGATCATGATGCGGTCCAGGGCGATCTGCTTTTGCACTGCAGCCGAATAACGATCGGCGAAGTCCGGGAATTTGGCCCAGCTGTCGATTTTCGCAAACGGCAGAGCGACGTCGGATTCGGTCGAGTGCAGTTCATAGCCCAAACCGTTCAGATCCGACACGTCCTTGGCTTCACGGTCGGTGGTTTTGGTGTTGGTGCGGCTCGTCACCGGACCATTGACGCCGAACATCACCTTTTCACCCTTGATCTCGGTGACCGGCACGACGTTGATGCGCTCCAGGAAGTCGGCGCGCTCAGTGATCTTGTCGTTCAGTTCCTGGGCAATGCTCGGCTCGACCGAGAACTGGCGGTTGACGTCGACGCTGTATGTTTCGGCGATCGCTTCGCGCAGCTCGTTGTATTGCTTGAGAGCGCGATTGCTCAATGCTTGAGATTGACTCATGTCAAAGCACCCGCTTTTTGTTGTCGTTGGCGCCGGTAGTGACCTGCAGGTCGCGACCTTTGGGCGTGTTGACCAGCGCCGAGAATTGCTTCTGCATCTCGGCCATGCCTTTCAACAGCGCGGCGGTGGTCTTGCTTTGGCGGCTGAAATCACGGTCGGTCTCGACCTGGGTGACGATGGCGTCGACGGCTGCTTGCACGTCGTCAACCTCGTCAACGACGGGGTCTACGACTTCATCAGTAGCGGGTGCGATCACAGCTGCGATGCCGGCGACGATCACCGCCAGCTGTTCGTTCAAGGCCTTCAGCGCCTTGGCTGTAGCTTCATCCATTGGGGGTTTGCTCTCGGTGGGGGTGTCGGTCGACGTGGACGCTTCCTGTTCGTCAACAGCAAAGCGCTTGAAGATTTTGGCGAACATGCTGGCCAGCAGGCCTTCCGGGTCGTTATGCGGTAGGTCTTCGCGCAGTGATCCGAGGGCAACGGGCATGGCGAAGAACGCGGCCTTGCTGCTTTTGCTGGAGAAGTAGAGTTCTTGAGTGCCCAGGCTGGCCGGGGAATCAGTGACAGCCAGGCCGGTCAGGTACGCTTTGCCGGACAGGCCGAAATTCGGGGTGATTTCGATGCTGGTGAACAGCTTTTCGCCTTGGTCGTTGAGCCGCAGCAGCTTGTCGTTCGGCTTCAACTGCGCTTCCAGTGCGATTTGACCAGGCTGCAGGTCGTCGGCATCCTCAACCAGGCGCACGGCGAAAACGGTGCCATGGGAGCCGCACCAGCGCTCATGCTCGCACCAGATAACGGCGGTGTAGGTCGAGACCTTGTAGGTCTCTGCGATATCGCGCAGCTCCTGGGGAAGGATCTCGCGACCATCGGCGGTCGGGCCGCTGGTGGCGACGCGTTTCCAATACGAAACAAGGGAACGGGGCATGGGCGTTAACTGCGCTCAATCGGTGGTTTGAGCCGCCAAGATAGGGAGCTGCAGACCGCCAAACAAACGGTTCACTTGCGCGCTTCTCCTACAATTGAGAAGTAGGTTAATCCCGGAAATTAACCCCGCGTTTCCAGCGTTTTCGCCGCATAGACTGCGGCCCATGTACTACTCAACCGAAGTCAAAGAAGCCGCCAAACGCCTTTTCCTGCGCCGCTATAAGGCGAAGGAAATCCAGGCGCAACTCAACCTGCCCAACATTCGGATCGTCTATTACTGGATGCGCCAAGGCAGTTGGGAAGACATGCTGTCGGACGAAGAACCGCTGACGGCCGTCAGCCGGCGCATCACGCTGCTGCTGGAAAAGCAGGTCACCTTGACCAAGGGCGAGCTGGACGAACTGGACCGGCTGACAACGGTCCGCGAACGCCTGGTCAAGCAATGCGCCAAACCTGCGCCGGCGGCGCCAGCTGATCAGCCCGAGGACGGTGGCCAGCGCCGCGACGATCAGCGTGGCAATCGCCGTGACCGAGGCGATCGAGACAGCAAGGGCGGCAAAAAGCGGGAAAAGAAGGTCAAGAACGACGTCAGCGAACTGACCGAAGTGGACTTTCTCGACAAGTTCATCAGCAAGATGTACGGCTACCAAAAGGAGCTGTACCAGGCAAAGCTGAACCCGCTGACAGCGCGGATCCGCAACATCCTCAAAAGCCGGCAGGTTGGCCTGACGTACTACTTCGCCGGCGAAGCGTTCATGGACGCGGTGTTGACCGGCGATAACCAGGTGTTCCTGTCGGCCAGCCGCGCCCAGTCCGAAATCTTCCGCAGCTACATCATTTCGTTCGCCCAGGAATGGTTTGGCATGGAGCTGACCGGCAACCCGATCGTGCTCAGCAAGGACGGCAAGCCGTGGGCAGAGCTGCGCTTTCTCAGCACCAACAGCAGCACAGCCCAAGGTCACCACGGACACGTTTACGTCGACGAATACTTTTGGATTCAGAATTTCGAGAAGCTGAACACGGTTGCGTCGGCGATGGCCACCCACAAGAAGTGGCGCAAAACCTACTTCTCGACGCCCAGCGCGGTGTCGCACCAGGCCTATCCGTTCTGGACCGGCGAGAAATTTCGCAACAGCAAGCGTAAGAACGCGAAGGATCCTTGGCCGACCGACAAACACATTGCGTCTGGTGCGCTGTGTCCGGATGGCCAGTGGCGCAAGATCATCACCATTCTCGACGCCATGGCCGGGGGCTGCGATCTGTTCGACCTGCCGCAGCTGCAGCTGGAGTACGACGAAGACAAGTTCGAGCAGCTGTTCATGTGCAAATTCATCGACAGCACACAGAGCGCCTTCGGTCTGGCCGATCTGGAGCGTTGCTACTCCGACCTGTCCCTTTGGACGGACTACGACCCCGACGATCCGCGACCTTTCGGCAACAGCCCCGTGTGGATCGGCTACGACCCAAGCCGCACCAGGGACGACGCCACCTGCGTGGTCATCGCGCCGCCACTGGAAACCGGCGGCAAGTTCCGCATCCTGGAAAAACACAGCTGGCGGGGCCAGTCCTTCAAGTACCAGGCGGAACAGGTCAAGAAGCTCACAGAGCGCTTCAACGTCCAGCACATCGGCATCGATACGACCGGCATCGGTTACGGCGTATTTGACCTGGTGCGCGACTTCTACTCGCGTGCCACCTCGATCCATTACAGCCTCGAAACCAAAAACACCCTGGTGCTCAAGGCGCAGGACACGATTCAGGGCAGCAGGATCGAGTGGGACGCCGGCTGGAGCGATATCGCCCAGGCGTTCCTGACGATCAAGCGCGGCACCACTGGCAGCGGCCAGGTGACCTACAGCGCCTCGCGTACCGACGCCACCGGTCACGCCGACATTGCGTGGGCAATCATGCACGCGCTCGCCAACGAACCTCTCAACACCAACAAGTCGCGGCGTAGCCGCTACGCACTCAGCGGATCAGCAAACAATGGATCGACGCAAAAGACACAAAAGTCAGCAGGTAAAACCGCAGCCATCCGGACCGATGCGCGCGTTTTCGTTCGGTGCGCCCGAAGCGGTTCTGTCGGAGAACATCGGGCAATACCTCGGCGTGTTCGCCAGCCACGACGGACGCATCTACACGCCCCCAGTGTCGCGACAAGGCCTTGCCAAACTGCTGAAAGCCAACGCGCACCACGGCGCCATTCCGGGATTCAAGCGCAACCTATTGCTGCGTGAGTTCATCCCGTCCCAAGGCTTCACCACTGCGACCATGAGCCGGTCGGCTTTGGATTTCATGGTGTTCGGCGAGACCTATTTGTATCGCAAGCCCAATGCGTTCGGGCAGATCATCGAGATGGAACACCTGCCCGCCATCAACATGCGCGTGAAGATCGGCGGCGGGTTCGTCCAGCTGTTGCCCAACGGCAAAGAAGTTGTGTTTGACCAGGACGAGATTGACCACATCCTGAATTACGACGTGGAACAGAACATCTACGGGGTGCCCGATTACTTGGGCGGCCTGCAGGCGCTGCTGCTCAATGAGGCGGCCACCCTGTTCCGCCGGCGCTATTACAGCAACGGTGCGCACGCCGGTTACATCTTCTACACCAACGACCCGAATCTGACGGAGGAGGACGAAGACGAGCTGAAAGCCCAAATCACCGCCAGCAAGGGTGTCGGTAACTTCAGATCGATGTTCGTGAACATCCCGGGCGGCGCCGAAAAGGCAATCCAGATCATCCCGGTCGGAGACTTCCAAGCGAAGGACGAGCTGGAGAAGGTCAAGAACATCACGCGCAACGACGTGATCGCGGCTTGGCGCATGAATCCCGCGCTGGCCGGGATTATTCCCGAGAACAGCGCCGGCTTTGGGGACATTGAAAAGATCGATCGGGTGTACACCAGCAACGAGATTCGGCCCATCTGTCAACTTTTCGAGCAGGCGAACGATACCCTTCGCGCCGACAGGCAAATTGCGTGGCGAGAAGCGACTTTACCAGTTGAAAACACTACATCTAGTGTCTAGCTAAGAGATTCGCCCTATAAAACATGGCAAAATGATGGCTATTCATTTGACCCTGGGGAGGGACACATGCGCATCTACTGCACCAGCTGCCGTAACAAGGGCCGCATCAGTTCTCGCGAAGAAGTTTCGAGCATGTTCGTCAAGCTGTACTGCCAATGCCTGGACGCAAAGTGCGGGCACACCTGGGTGGCAAACCTGACTTACTCGCACACGCTGAGCCCGTCAGCACAGACATTTGATCGGATGCTATTTGATCGATTGAAGGATCTGCCCAGGGCGAAGCAGCGGGAGCTGTTCGAGCAGTTGGGGTCGCAGGCAGTGGCTTGAATCGCAAACCGCCAGCATCAAAGCCGGCGGTCGAGTGCGTCAGAGCCTGGCGCTATGCCGCGTTTTATAGGCTCTCAGCCTCGTCAGGGTGACCAACCAGAACTTCCGTAAGGCGTCTCAATTGCTGTCGCTCCTCTGCGCGCATTCGGCGATAGAGGGTAATCAGACGACGTTCGATTTTCGTAAGTGCGTGCCATTCAAATTCGATCACTTCAACGGAACGGTCTTCAACCTTGGTGCGATCCAACATGCTTTTCTCTCCATAAGTGCATTGCTGAATCGACGTTATCGGACCACTCCGCTGAATTGAGAAAGGTAAATGACAGGTGACATACACATTTTATTACAACTTACTTCGAACCTTTCACTGCATCGTCGAACATTGCCTTCAAGAAACGCAGAATGGCTTTTTGATCGTCCGCCGGTACTGTCCTGAACTGCTCTACGAGGGTTTGTTCAGTCTCCGAAAGTCCTTTATCGGGCGATGGCGAGCGTCTGCCGGTGAGTACGAAACCGGCGTCTACGCCATGAGTGACCAGCGCGGCGACGTATCGAAGGTCAAGCGAATTTGCCCCCAGTTCATAGTTTTTTTGGGTCCCGCGACTGACCCCTAGAAGCGTTCCGAAATCTGTTTGGTTCAAACCCAAACGCTCGCGCTCATCCCTGAGGCGGTCCCCCACTCCATCCGCTATGAGCATTTTTTTATTCATCCACCCTTTACAAGATCAAAATTTTGACCAAGAATCGCCACAAATCAACAGAAACCAACACAAACAAACAGAGTAGCCATCATGCCCGCCACCGTCACACGCGAGCAAGCCCGCGCCGATCTTGAGCGAAAGGGGATCAGCATTGCTGAATTCAGCCGACAACATGAGCTGAACAAAAATTTGGTCAGTGACCTATTGAACGGTCGGATCAAAGGTCACCGAGGGGAGGCACATCGCGCCGCCGTACTACTCGGTATCAAAGACGGCGTGATTGCACAGTAATGGCACGGTCATTCAGGGGACACCAGAACATGAAAATTCCGGTTCTATCGACGCTAAGGGAAGTGGTCAGCACGATCATCTGCGCCTATCCCGGCGGGCGTGAGTGCGCTGCTGCACGGCTCGGCATGAATTTGAAGAAGTTCGACAACCACGCCTACGAGAACGGCAACATCCGTCCGCTGACTGAAATCCAGATCCACCAGCTGGAGCAGGAAACGAAGTCGACGCACTTGGCCAACTACGTGGCCGCTCTATACGGCGGGATATTTGTGCCTGTTGCGGACCCGGATTCGTTGGACAAGGTCGAGCTGTACACCATGTCAGTTCAGGTCGCAGCTAAACGCGGAACGGTTGACCAGATCATCGCCAAAGCGCTGGACGACGGTGAAATCAACGAAAGCGAAGCCAACGCGATTCTGTCTGCCCACAACCTGCATATGGCAGCACGGCACGCGGAAGTACTTGCCGCGATCGAACTGCATCGCCACCGCTCGGAGTCGTCGCTATGAAAACGCCGGCAGCCCAGCAGTACCAGGACGTTTTGAAAGCGGCAGCGCTCGCTTTTCTGGAGCGGCACCACTCCGAACACCTGAGCAATGACCAAATGCTTTTCGACCGAGCGGTTCAGCACCTGGTGAACGACTTCGACCTGCTGACCAGCAAAGCCGAGCAGGTCGTTAGCCTTGCTCTGACTGACTTGAACGCCATCCGCGATCGTCAGCGCCTCGATGTCGCCAACAGCAGTGACACGCACTCGGTGATTGTTGACCCCTTCACTGGCAATGCCTGGGCTATCCCGGTCAGCCTGATCTACGAACGCATCATCAAAGCACCGGAATACGGGCGCTTTCGCGTAACCGATTCGTAACACCCCCTAACCCAACGCCCTGCCCCGCTTCCCGTGGGTTTGGGTGAGCTGCGCCCGAATTCGAGGTTCCTGATGGGAAACGCACTTCAAATCACCGCACAGATGCCACCTGCAGAAGCCGAAGCGCTGTTGGTATCAATGCGCACGCACTACAGCATGAGCCTCAACGAACACTGGTACGCCGATGAGTTTCGGTGCGTTCCCTCGGACGTAAGGCACAGCTCGATTCTCAAGAAAAAGCCGGCAATGGCAGCGCAAAAACGCCTGATGGCCGCGCTGTCCCTCAGCCTCAAAGCAGTGAAGCAATCATGAGAGACGATCTCCGTCACGACGTCCTACAGCGCATTCAGTTCGACTACGGGTTGAAGCACCGCGCAACGACCAATTACATGCGCGGCGGCACGTGCCCCAAGTGCAATAGAAAGGAGCTGTACACCCGTTTTGACAGCCCGTGGCAGCTGATCTGTGGGCGACAGGAAAAGTGCGGGCACACCCTGCATGTGAAAGAAATCTACGACGACCTTTTCGAGGATTGGAGCAAGCGCGCCCCGGCCACTGACAACGCACCAACGGCCACAGCTCGGGCGTATCTTGAGTTTGCGCGCAGTTTCGATATGTCGGTGATCGCAGGGTGGTTCACGCAAGAAACTTACTTTTCGGCTCAGCACGACGCCGGCAGCGCCACAGTCCGCTTCGCTCTGGATAAAGGCGGGTACTGGGAACGTCTGATCGACCGCCCGGCACGATTCGGAAAAATGAAGGCCCGGTTTAAGCCTGGTGAAAGCTACAAGGGCGTCTGGTGGTGCCCGCCGTGCGTCGAGCTGCTGGACGTCAAAGAACTGTGGATCGTTGAAGGAATCTTCGACGCGATCGCGCTGGTGCATAACGGCATCCCCGCTGTATCGGCGATGTCCTCCAACGCCTTTCCGGATGAATCCCTGCGACAGCTCGCCGTCGACCGCGCCGGCAACATGCCGAAGCTGATCTGGGCATTGGACAACGAGCCAGGCGCACACGCCTACACCAAGCGCTGGGTGCGCCAGGCGCGTGAGTTGGGTTTTGTCTGCGAAGCTGCACAGATCCCCCAGCGTGACGGCAGGAAGGTTGACTGGAATGACCTGCATCAGCGCTGGTGGGCTCTGGACACGGGTGAGAAGCGTGATGCACAGGTTACGAAAGACCTCGCGGTTGCGCGTCACCACGGCGCCCTGCTGATTGCTGACAACGCGACTGAAAAAGCACTGGTGCTCTTCGACTGGAATCGCCGTAGCGAATTTCACCTGGAGTTCGGCAACCGGCTGTATTGGTTCAAGCTCGACCTTGAAAAATATAACCGTGCGATCCAGGACCTCGAGGACAGCGAGCACCAGGACGATCAGTTGATGAACGACAAGCAGCGTCGGGCCAAAGCGATGCAGCAGTGCGGCGCCATTCAACGGATCGCCACATGTAACCCGAAGGCCCTGTACTACCAGGAAAACAAGCTGACAGACGAGTCCTGGTACTACTTCCGGATCACGTTCGCGCACGACGCAGCGCCGATCAAGAACACTTTCACCAGTTCGCAAATCGCATCGTCCGCCGAATTCAAAAAACGCCTGTTGGGCATTGCACCTGGTGGGATGTTCACCGGCACCACGCAGCAGCTGGATGCGTTCATTGAAGAGCAAACCAATGCGCTCAAGACCGTTCAGACGATCGACTTCACCGGCTACACCCGTGAGCACGGCGCGTACGTCTACGGCGACGTGGCGGTGCGTGACGGCAAGGTTTACGAGCTGAACGAAGAAGACTTCTTCGACATGAACAAACTGAGCATTAAGACGCTTAGCCAATCCGTCGCCCTGAACATCAACACCGATCTGAACAAGTTCACCACCCGGTGGCTGGACATCCTTTGGCAGTGCTTCGGCGCCAAAGGGATTGTTGTCCTGGCTTATTGGTTGGGCTCACTGTTCGCAGAGCAGATCCGGCAACACCAGAAAAGCTACCTGTTCCTTGAGGTGGTCGGTGAGGCCGGCGCGGGTAAGTCGACACTGATCGAATTCCTTTGGAAGCTGCTCGGGCGCCTCGATTACGAAGGCTTCGACCCATCCAAGGGCACACCGGTTGCCCGCGCTCGGAACTTCGCCCAAGTCGGGAACCTGCCCGTCGTGCTGATCGAGTCCGAGCGTGAAAAGACCGATGGCAGCGCCACCAAACAGTACGACTGGGACGAGCTGAAAACCGCTTACAACGGGCGCAGCGTGCGGTCTACGGGCGTGAAGAACAACGGCAACGACACGCGTGAACCCCCATTTCGCGGTGCCTTCGTCTTCGCCCAGAACCATGCCGTCAACGCGTCTGAACCCATCCTGCAGCGTATTGCCCACGTCGGCATGACGAAGGACGGTCAGACCGCGAAAACCAAACTGCTGGTGGAAGAGCTTGAGCAGATGCCGGTGGACAAGGTGAGCGGGTTTCTTTTGATGGCGACTACCAGGGAGGCGCAGGTGATGCAGACCGTTAAAGCGGGCGTGCCCACCTACGAACAGAAGCTGCTGCAGCTGCCTGAGATTCGCACCGTCCGTATCGCGAAAAACCACGCTCAACTGCATGCCCTGGTCGACGCCTTGGTTCATGTCGTGCCCCTGCAGCAGCACCAGGTCGAGGCGGCACATTCCGAGATTCAGGACATGGCCAAGGAACGACAGCTGGCCATCAACGCTGATCATCCGATCGTCGTCGAGTTTTGGGAGCTGTACGAGTACCTGAACAGCGCTGCCGGCGGACTGAACCACTCCCGCAATGACGGATTGATTGCAGTCAACCTGAACGATTTCGCCAAAGAGGCGGCAGAGAAGCGGCAGAAAGTGCCGGATCTGACCGAACTCAAACGCCACCTGAAAACCAGCAAGTGCCCGAAGTTTGTGGAGACGAACAGAAACGTGTGTTCGTCCTGGGACGTCGACGCCGCCAACAAACCCAAAACCGTACGGTGCTGGATTTTCCAGGCAGCGTGAGGAGGAAGCGATGCAGATTCAAGTGATTAACAGTTCGCGAACTGACGATTCATCCGACGTGATCGCGACCGTCATCGCAGGGCTGAAACAAACGCCTGACGGCCTTCCGATCGTGCATGCCGGGGCATACGCCGCCGACGGCCTGATAGGGATTCTGGAAGTGCGTGCAGTCCGGGGCGAACGCGAAATTCTGGTGATGGACTGTTCGCGGGCACACGTCCAGGGGGTTCTGGAGTGGAACTCCTGCGAAGACGACGGACAGTTTGAAGATTTGGTGATTCACCTGGTGCGTAAACAAGAGGAGCAAACCCATGCATGAAGATGAGAAACAACAGCTGGAACAGCAGCTGCACGTCGACGCGTTCAAGGAAGCGATGTTTACAAAAATCGCACCTCAGAACTTGGCACACGACGGGGAGAGGTTCGAGAACAAGACAGTGCAGCTGGTGTTTGAAGCCTACCTAGAAGGTGCAAAACCCAATCCTGCGCGGGTGATCGGCCAGCAGCTGTACGCGGAAATCAAACCGACCAGCAAATACGCATCGCAGATCGGCTGGATGGAGTTGCGCAACGCCTACCCCTTTCCAGTTCGGTTCGAACAGGACCCTTCCGGGTACATCGTTAAAGGTGGCGTCGGAGGGTGCTACAGGCTGGAAGACGTGAAGTTGCTGTTCAAGCGCGACAGCGAATTCCACCAGGTCAAGTAAACGCCGGCAAGTGCCGGAATAGGAAAGGCGTCGAGGGGGTGCAACCCCTCGGCACCAACCACCACAGAGGGCAACACCATGCAAGCACAGCACCAAAGCAGCAGCGCTTTGAAGACTATCACATCGACGTATCCGGACGAGCAGGCAGCTCGGCATTTGATGACGATCCGGATCGTCGGCACGGCGATCTTCGATTACCAGGTACGCAAGACGCCCGACGCTCGAATCCGCCTTGAGTCCTTGGCCACCATGGCCCAGGCCCAAGGGGATTTAACTGACGTCGAAGCACTTGTCGTTGCCAAGGTGCTCGCTACTCATACCACCCCGCATTTGCAGGACCGACATCATGTCTGAACAAACCATGAGTGTTATTGCGCAGCAGGCTCTGGACCGCGCACGCAGTAACCCTACAGCCAGGCGTTTTTGGACGAATCGAGAAATCGAAATCCTGACTGAGCTCTATCCGGATCAACAGGCAGCGGCGATTGCCCAGCTTCTAGATCGGCCGATCAGTGCTATCCATTCCAAAGCGAAAGCGCTGGGATTGAAAAAGAGTGAAGCATTTCTGAATGGTCCCTTGTCTGGCCGGCTTGATGGCGCCCGTGGCGCCTCTACACGGTTTCAGAAAGGTGTGCCCAGCTGGAGCAAAGGTATGTCGCGGCCCGCTACTGGCCGATCGGCGGAGACTCAGTTCGCTCAAGGTGGCGTACCTCACAACCATGTGCCAATCGGGACAGAGGTTATGGCCACCGATGGTTATCTGAAGATCAAAGTCGCAGAACCCAACAAATGGGAGTGGACCCATAGGCGCAATTGGGAGGCCGCCCATGGCCCCATTCCGAAGGGGATGGCCCTGGTATTCAAGGTCCCCGATCGCACCAATTGCGATATCGACAACCTCGAGCTGGTGACGCGCAGCGAGTTAATGCGCCGTAACTCCATTCAGCGTTACCCCTCAGATGTAAAGGGCGCGATCCGCCTGCTTGGAAAACTTAAACGCACCATCGAGGCCAGCCATGAATAACAAAATGACGGATCTGCGAAACCATCTTTTCGCAACGCTTGAGGCTCTGCAGGATCAGGAGAAACCAATGGATATCGAGCGCGCCAAAGCGATTGCGGAGGTTGGCAAAGTGCTGGTCGACTCTGCGAAAGTTGAAGTGATGTACATGAAAGTGATGGACGGCGACGGTGTCAGCACAGGATTTATCGAATCGCAGAAAGCATTGCCTGCTATCCAAGGTTCCCGCCAATGAACAGTCATAGCGAGGATCGATGATGGCTGAGAACGGAAGACGTTTCCCTTGGAACATGGACGTGACGCCCGTCTGCGACCAATGTGGTAAAAACAGAGCTCAAGGCAATCACGATAAGTGCAGCAAGCGGCGCCAGGCGCTCAGCGCGCTGCGGCAGGACCAGAATAGAAAGGGAGGTAACTGAGGTGAGTAAGCTAGATCGTTTTATGCGTGAACGGGATGTGCTCGAGGCTACCTCCCTGTCCAGGACAACGCTTTGGCGGGTGATCAAGCAGGGGAAGTTTCCAAAGGCTGTGGCCATATCGCCGGGGCGGGTAGGTTGGCGGGAATCGTCGATTGCCGTTTGGCAGCGAGATCCCCAACGCTGGAAATCTTCTGATCCAATCGAAGCCGCTTAAGCGGCTTCACTTATTTTAGATCCACCACATTCCTGTGCAGCCACACGGACCACCTGAGCAACCCTTCCTGCTTTTCTTTGAAGTAGTCGTGTCGGTCGTAATGCTTGGAAGAAACATCGCCGAACGCGTGGCCCTGGATACGATCCCTGAGCTCTTTGCTTAACCCAGCAACCCCCATCAGCGTTTTGCAGGTCCGCCGGATATCACGCAACGTGAACGGCTCGCTGAATTTATCGACGTGCCGGCCGTAAAGTTTGGTGACCGCTCGGGAAAGTGACTGTGTGTGCAAGGCCTTCCCTATAACCTTACCCTCGAAAGGGTAAACGCTGGTTTCACTGATTTCGTCCATGACCTTCAGGCTACGCCGCATCAGTGTGTTGTACGGCACCACATGCAGCGACCGCTCGCCCGCCTTGCCCTTTTTATTTCTGATTACCATGTGATCTTTGAAGTAGTGCCGGCGCTCACTTGTGAGCAACTGTTCTGGGCGCTGCCCTCCAGATGTGATCAGGAACTTAAGAAGCTCCGAGGTAACCAGGGTGAGGTGTTCCGGCAGCAAATGCCAAAGTGTGGCCAGCTCTTGGGTCGACAATGCGCGATCACCAGGCCTCTCCCAATCAGCCTGCACCGGGACGCTGGCCACGGGATTACTGGTAAGCCCGAATTTCAAAGCCGTCTTCTGGTAGCTGCGCGGATTGAACTCCTGCTCGAGGCCGACCTGAAATGCCGCGTGTAACTGCGATCGCACTCGGTTGCAGTAAGTGGTCACGCCGTCACTGATCATTTTAGAAAGGATGTCCCGAATATTGCCCGGTCCAATCAGCGCAACAGGTCGTGACACTAGATCAGGAAACGCCTCGCTCACGTAGTGCTTGAGCGACCATTTCACATCGTCTGCTGAAGCGGCTTGCTCACCCTCGAGCTTGTTGATGTATGCGTCGATAAGGTTCTGAAACGTACCGGCGGCAATCACCACTTCCTTTTCCACTCGGCAGAGATCTCGTGCTGCAGTAAGGCTCATTGCCGGCCAGGTGCCGAGCTTCGACTTGATCTTTTTGCCATCCAGCCGGCGTTGGAAATAGAACTCCTTCGTGCCAGTGGGCCTGACTCTGAGCATCAGCACACCTTCACCTTTCGCGCTGCGGCCGTCAGAGATGGTGTATTCCCGTTCTCCAGGCTTCATTGCCCTGATTTGTTTATCCGTAAGCATTTGGGGGCCGTATCTGGGGGCCATTCGGCCGGAATATAGGGGATTGAGGTGGTACAAGATGAAACTCCAACCACCGCGCAAAGCCTTGATCTTGATGGCTTAAGCGCATGAAAGCATACCCTACGCGTCTACCTGATACAGCACCCACCATAGCTTCCCAAGCTGATAACGAGGGTTCGATTCCCTTCACCCGCTCCAGCCTTTTCCCTTCGCAGTCGCTGCACCTCTTTTTAATCCCCACAACCCCACGCATACGAACCTGAACTCTCTGTCGTATGGGTTTTTTTTGCGTGAAAAAAACCCGGAACGAGTCCGGGTTTTTTCGTAAGACAATGATCACGCGGCAAGGCTTGGTGCCAGCATGGACTTCTTGTAGTCAGCCTTCATGGCCTCCATCTGCGCTCCCAGCTCTTCGAGTTTGGCTTTGCCCAGGAGCTTTTTCGCCTGCGGGAACATCTCGGTCTCTTCTTCCTCGATGTGGTGCTCCAGCAATTCCTTCACGACTTTGACCCGGCCCGAGAATTCCGGCGTGCCAGGGTCAGTCTGCTTGAGGTCCGGAAGCACCAGGGAATCGACGGTGCGGTGCTCTTCCTTGGCCTCGTAATACATGATGTCTTGCTCTTTGGAGCCTGCTTCCTTGAACGCCGGATAGAGGATTTCCTCTTCAAGCTTGGTGTGGATGGTGATTTCCATTTCAAGTTTGGCCAGCAGATCGGTGCGTTTTTTCACCCCGCGTTCAGTGGATTCGCTCAGTTGCGTAAGGATGGCTTTGACTCGTTCATGGTCGGCTTTGAGAAGGTCGATAGCGTTCATGTCATTTCCTCTGGGATCACGAGTTGGGGATCGATCTGAATGTCGATCCTGCTTATGCCAAAGGGAAGTTGCATCGACCGTGCCGGATGATCTGTCTGATAATTCCACGTTAAATCAATGGCTTGAGCCCAACGACAGACGATCTGATCGTGCAGCTTGCATGAATCTGCGCAAATGGATGTTGCAGATAGCAAGCCGGCAGATGCGGTCAGCAGAGGATTTGTTGCGATGGGGGTGGGTCCTGCGAGCAGCATTGATGTAGCCCCGGCGTGACCGGGGCTCGGTGACCTCATCAGTGCCTGGCTTTGTGATTCGTCGCAGCACCATGAGAGCCTGCGGCAAGCTCAGGCCGGGGTGCCATCGCCGTTCGTTCATGATAAGCAGACAACGAGGCGGCAAACGCCATGGCCTCCTCGCGTGTGCCGAACGATCCGAGACGGTCTTGATGAGTACAGACCCGCCATGGGCCGTTGTTGACGTTGATCACGTCATAACCATTGAAATGCGTTTTGCTGAGCGTCGCATTGTGCATGCTTGCCTCGCTCTCATTCAGAGAGTGTTATGGATTTTCCTCCACGACCTTACTCCCCGCCAGCGCCATGTAAATGAGCGTTAGACAGATGGTGGTCAGGGTTTGAGCGGTATCTCTTCATCCGTTTGCGACAGGCTTTTTCCGTCGTCCGGGTGTTTCCAGGTTTGCGGGGGTGGTGTTTCGCGCTCGGCATCATCGGTGTGTTCCACCCGTTCGAATTCACGGGCCTGGCGCTCGGCATCACTGCCGCGCGTGGTTTCCATGGGATTGGGGTTGGGGCCGGGGCTTTGCGCAGCAGGGGTATTCACTGGATCGGTCTTCATGGCTACCTCTCAAGCGAACCGGATTTTAGGTTCAAGGGTTAGAGCGAGGCCGGCTCCGGGGGTTCGAAGATTCTGCCCGGCGGCGAATCGCAAGGTGCGGCGTTGACAAGCCCGGCCCGTGTTTCTATAAGTCACTGCGTTCTGGCGACCCGGTCAGTACCAGCTCACCTGAAAGCGAAGCGAGATGATGGAATTCACCGATTTTGATGCCCAACTGGCCGACTGGAACCAATTGCAGAGTGCCCACCCCTGTTCCGGCTTGCTGCTGGGCAATGGCGCAAGCCTGGCGGTATGGAAGAACTTCGCCTACGACTCGCTGTTCGAACTGGCCCAGACCACTCGCAACAAGCCGCTGAGCCCGACCGAGCTTGCGCTGTTCAAATCGATGGAGACCGAAAACTTCGAGCCGGTGCTCAGTGGGCTGAAAGTGGCGATGCGGGTCAATGCCGCGCTGACGGTCAGCTCTTCGTCGCCGCGCAACCGTTATTTCGCCATCAAGGAAGCGCTGATCCACGGCATTCGTTCGGCGCACATTCCCTGGCGTCTGGTCGAAGCATCGACCGTTGCCCACATCAGCAAGGCGCTGAGCGAGTACGCAACCGTCTATTCGACCAACTATGACCTGCTGGCCTACTGGGCCGTCCTGCATGGCGCTCAGCCTTTCGACGACCTGTTCGACGATGATGCGGTTTTCAACCTGCATCGCACCGCGAGCCACGCCACTCGCATCCTCTATCTGCACGGCGGCATGCACCTGGTGAAAAACTTCGACGCCAGCGCGCGCAAGTTGTTGTCATCGGAAAGCACGCTGCTGGGAAGTTTCGCCATCAACGCGCTGGATGACGTACCGCTGTTCGTCTGCGAAGGCCGCAGTGAAGACAAGATGAAAATCATCCGCGGCTCGGACTACCTGTCCTACTGCCACGCACAACTGGCGCAACACCAGGGCGCGCTGTGCATCTTCGGCCATCAGCTGGGCAAACAGGATCGGCACATTCTGCACGCCGTCCTGCAGGCCCGGCCGAGCACCCTCGCCATCTCCATCCTGCCGCGAAGCGAGGCGTTCGTTCAGCATCAGAAGCGCCACTACAGCGCGCTGTTCGAAGGGCAGAACATTGAGCTTGAGTTCTTTGACGCCACGACCCATCCGCTGGGCAGCCCTGGCCTGTCGGTGCCAGTGGCGCGGCTGAAGGAGGCGGTGGAGTTGAGGAAGGGCTGAGCAGATGAGAACCGCCTTCAGCGGTGCTCGTACTCCCATCCTCTGCACGCCAATGCAACGTGCTTGGGTATCAACGCCGCACCACTGCTATATGCGGTAATTGTTCGCCGCGTAAAACCAAGCTCCACCGCTGCAGCTGACAGCGAAAGGTTGTTCTTTGCCATCCATTGCTTGAAATCCCTGGTCGGCATCACCTGACCGGTTTGCTCAAGCGCCAGCCGATGAAGCGTCGATGCAGCAACCTCAAGGTCATCCCCCCAAGTCACATCGAACCCCCACTCCCCCAACGACACCTGGCTGAACAGCCGGGCATCCTTTAACGGCGCCAGTGCAGGGAACTGCTCAACGAACGCTGACAAATCAACCGTGTGCTGTTTGCCGTTGCTCCAGTCGACGACCAGCGCATGCTTGCCCACAACGGGTCGCACGGCAGCGATACGTAATTTGCTCCCCATATATCAAATCCTCCGGTTTTGCTCATACCAAACCCGCCACAGTTCTGCGGTATTGGTTCGGGCCCACATCAACGCGCCTTTAAGCGCTTCAGGCTCGGCACCTTTTTGCCGAGCACTCTGAGGCCGTCGATTTGTACTAACGACTCACCATCCGGGGTCAGGACGTGGAAATGCGGCGGGGATGGTCATCCGGATATATTTTGATCTTCCAATTTCGGTCGCTTTGTACGGTAGCCATGGTGGCGGACACTAGAGAAAAAATTTCCCTGGCGCAAAGCCATTTTCAACCCAAAACAACAACCGGACCTCTCAGGTCCGGTTGACGCTTCGCTCAATCACAACGCTCCCATTCTTCCCAGCGCCGCGTGCTTATTCGTTACTTTCCGACAAAGCGCCCACCACGACTGTCGCGCCACGAGTTTTTTTATTGACGCTGGCGGCGATCGACTCAGTCGACAAGCGGACGCTGCTGAGGACGGCAAGGCGGTCGCTGCTCGTTGATTTGACCACGCTGGATGACCACTGGGCCGCTGCGGTTGCCATCCAGGCAAACAGAAACACCACGACACCTTGAAACGCCCACTTTCCTATGTCCGACACGATTGTTCTCCTGACTGAGTTCGACGGCAACCATTTGACCTGCAACCTGTTGCAGGGAGATGGCATTCAAATTCTGCACCAACATCGGGGCTCGTCAGGGTCGCCGTCGAAAAATCCTCATATACGGCATTTCCCCCCTTGGAGCCGAAGTGTACGGCCGATTCTGTCGTCAGCTGTTAAGGCGATCAGCGTGGGATCTGTGGCTGAATGAATGCCTGTTTTTTTTCATCCATTGCTCTTTATTCATAACAACAAAGGCACGATTCAACATGTCCTCTCGCGAAAACACCGGCATGGTCCTCGGACTGGTCGGGGTGGTGATCTTCAGCCTGACATTGCCCATGACCCGTATCGTGGTCCAGGAAATCCATCCATTGCTCAACGGCCTGGGCCGGGCACTGTTCGCAGCCGTTCCGGCCGCCGCCTTGCTGCTGTGGCGGCGGGAAAAATGGCCGACCCGCGCGCAATTCAAAGCCTTGATGGTGGTCGCCCTGGGCGTCATTGTCGGCTTCCCGGTGCTCTCTGCCTGGGCGATGAAAACCCTGCCAGCCTCTCATGGTGCGCTGGTCAATGGTTTGCAGCCATTGCTGGTGGCTATCTATGCGGCGTGGTTGTCCCATGAACGGCCCTCGAAAGCGTTCTGGGCGTGCGCCGCGATGGGCAGCGTGCTGGTTCTGGGGTACGCATTGATCAGCGGCGCCGGCAATCTTCAAGCGGGGGATCTGCTGATGGTCGGTGCCGTTGCGATCGGCGGCCTGGGCTATGCCGAGGGCGGACGACTGGCCAAACAGATGGGCGGCTGGCAGGTCATCTGCTGGGCGCTGGTGATCTCGATTCCGGTATTGATCGTGCCGGTTGGCTATCTGGCTGCGCAGCATCAGGGGCCGATCTCGGCGGGCACCTGGTGGGCATTCGGTTATGTGTCGCTGTTTTCACAGTTCATCGGTTTTTTCGCCTGGTATGCCGGGCTTGCCATGGGCGGCATCGCCCGGGTCAGTCAGATCCAGCTGGTGCAGCTGTTCTTCACCATGGCGTTTTCGGCATTGTTCTTCGGCGAGCACATCGATCCGACGACCTGGATCTTCGCGGCTGGCGTGGTGGTGACCCTGGCCATCGGGCGCAAAACCGCAGTGATTGCGCCCAAACCGCTGACCGCGACCCGGATCTAGCCGAGCAGGCCATCCGCCTGGAGCAGGCTCTCCAGGCATTGCTCGGAAATGCCGTAGAAGGTTTTCAGTTCCTGGATCTTCGCCAGCAGCTCGGCGGGATCGGCCGGCGTGGCGCGCTTGACCGCCAGGATCATTTTGTTCTTGTTGGTATGTTCCAGCGAAATGAACTCGAACACCTTGGTTTCGTAGCCGCACGCTTCGAGCAACAAGGCACGCAAGGCGTCGGTGACCATTTCCGCCTGCTGGCCCATGTGCAGGCCATATTGCAGCATCGGCCGCAGCAGGGTCGGGCTCTGGATCTGCAAGCGGATCTGTTTGTGGCAGCACGGCGAGCACATGATGATCGACGCGCCGGAACGAATGCCGGTGTGGATCGCGTAATCGGTGGCGATGTCACAGGCATGCAGCGCGATCATCACATCCAGCTCGCTCGGCGCCACCGAGCGCACATCGCCACACTTGAATACCAGCCCGGGATGCTCGAGCCGAGCCGCCGCGTTGTTGCACAGGGTCACCATGTCTTCACGCAGCTCGACGCCGGTGACGTTGCCCTGCGCCTGCAAGGTGTTGCGCAGGTAGTCATGGATGGCGAAAGTCAGGTAGCCCTTGCCCGATCCGAAGTCCGCTACCGTCACCGGCTGATCGAGCTTGATTGGCGAAGTCGTCAGGGCGTGGGAAAACACCTCGATGAACTTGTTGATCTGCTTCCATTTGCGCGACATGGCCGGGATCAGCTCGTGCTGCTTGTTGGTCACGCCCAGATCGGTGAGAAACGGGCGGCTCAACTCCAGGTAACGCTTCTTCTCGCGGTCATGGTCGGCCGAGGGTGTTTGACGTTGTTGCTGCGAGGTATTGCGGAACAGAGTGCTCTTGCCCTTTTTGCTGAATTCCAGCTGCAGCTCGTCGGTGAGCGACAGCAGATGCGCGTTCTTGAAGGACTCGGGCAACAGCTGCGCGATCAATGCCTGCGCATCAGCCAAGGGGTGATTCTTGGTGATATCACGGGTCTTGTAGCGGTAGACGAACGACAGGCAGGGCTGATCCTTGACGGTGACGGGTTTGATGATGATTCGCTGCAGTTCGGCTTCGCTGCCCACGTACTTGGCCAGCACCAGCTTGATCAGCGAGTTCTGGGTCAGGCAAATGTCGAGCTGACTGAGAAACTGCTCGCGATGATCCTGCGAAGAAGTGGCGGTGGGTGCAGTAGCGGACATCGGGCGCAGCCTCGGGAGCAAAAAATGCGAGGGCGCTATTTTAGGCGGGTTGAGCGCTTGTGGTGGATTTAATTCAAGTCGCGGCAGTTCCACAGGTCGGATTGCGCTTGCCCGAGGAAAGTGCTGCCAGCGCGCTGCTTCGGCCCGGGCGCCCGCCGTCGAACCGAGCCGCTACACAGGTGTAGCGGCGATATTTATCTCAACACCACCAACCGATTCGGTAACTCATTACGCGCCTGAGTCACTGGCACCTGGTCGCTGAGCACCTCGCCGCACGAATGAATGCAGCCCAGAAAACCTTCCAGAATCTTCCCTTCGCTCACTTGCCGGGTAAACACGTCGACCATCGAGCGCCACACCATGTCATCTACGTGCCGGGCGATGCCGTCGTCGACGATGATCTCAACGTAACGCTCGGCCTCGCTGACGAATATCAACACGCCTGTGCCATTGGCCGTGGCGTGCAGGTTCTGCTCCAGGAACTGTCGGCGTGCCAGACTGCCGGCCCGCCAATGACGCACGGGGCCGGGCACCAGCCGGGTGATGACGGCCGGTAAACGGCACACGAGCGCCACCACGATAAATGTGGCGATCTGCGTCAACAGCAATTCGTTGGCGTTGAGCCAGCCCGGGTAGAAATTGATCAGCCCCGGCACCAGCAGCGCCACCAGCCCGGCCCATATCAGCGGCACGTAGGCGTAGTCATCGGCGCTGGCGGCCAGCACCGTGACCAGCTCGGCATCGGTTTGACGCTCGACCACCTCGATGGCCCTGGCCACCTGTTGCTGTTCGTCTTCAGTGAGTAATGCCATGCGCTACGCCTTTTATTGAACTACCGACTACCAGCCACCGGAGGCACCGCCGCCGCCAAAACTGCCACCACCACCGCGCATGCCGCCTGAACCGCCGGAACCGGAACCGAAGCCGCCCGACCCTCCTGACCCGATGTAGCCGCCACCCAGGGCGCCGAGACCGCGCCCCCAGCGCGTATTGATGTAGAGGAAGACCACGAACAGCACGAAAAACAGCAGGCTCATCTTCCAGTCAGTGACATCGTCGCCACCCGAGGCCCCGACCACCGGCTCGGCCAGCGGATCGCCACCGAGCACCTGCACCATCGCTTCGGTGCCCTTGCTGATGCCGCCCACGAAATCGCCCTGTTTGAACGCCGGCGTGATGATCTGGTTGATGATCACCGAGGATTGCGCATCGGTGAGCCGATCTTCCAGGCCGTAGCCGACCTCGATGCGCACCTTGCGCTCCTCTTTGGCGACGATCAGCAGTGCGCCGTTGTCCTTGCCCTTCTGACCGATACCCCAGTAACGACCCAGCTGGTAACCATAATCCTCGATGGTCGAGCCCTGCAGGTTGGGCAGCGTGACCACCACCACCTGTTCGGTGGTCAACTCTTCATGGGCGCGCAGCATCTGTGACAGACGCTCCCGGCTGTCGTTGTCGATCATTCCGGCGCTGTCGACCACCTGGCCGCTCAACGCCGGAAACTTCAGGTCGGCCCGGGCCCATTGGGCGAACAGCCCGACCCCCACCGCCAGCAACGCGATCCACACGCCCCGCCGCGCGCACGCCATCAGAATTTCACTTGAGGCGCTTTGTCAGCGTCGGCGGCAGTGGCTTCGAAGTTAGGCCGGATCGGCAGATCGCTGTACATCACCGAATGCCAGAGACGGCCGGGAAAGGTTCGAATCTCGGTGTTGTAGCGCTCCACCGAAGCGATGAAATCCCGACGCGCCACGGCAATGCGGTTTTCCGTCCCTTCAAGCTGCGACTGCAACGAAAGAAAGTTCTGATTGGACTTGAGGTCCGGATAACGCTCGGACACCACCATCAAACGACTCAGCGCACCGGTCAATTGACCCTGCGCTTCCTGGAACTGCTTGAGCCTGGCCGGATCGTTCAGGGTATTGGCATCGACCTGGATCGACGTGGCCTTGGCCCGCGCCTCGATCACTGCCGTCAGCGTGTCCTGCTCCTGTTTGGCGTAGCCCTTCACGGTTTCCACCAGGTTGGGGATCAGGTCGGCACGGCGCTGATACTGATTCTGCACCTGCGCCCAGGCCGCCTTGACCTGCTCGTCATAGGTCGGAATGTTGTTGATGCCACAACCGGCCAGCAACGTGCTCAGCAGCATCAGCAACGTCAGTGACAAATTGTAACGACTGCCTCGAACGTGCCCGTAACGCTCTATTTGCATAGCCTGTGCGCTCCTTGATGTGCTTTAAAAATCTTTCCGTCAGTCATGACTTTAGCCAAATCAGGCGATCCCCGGCATAATCTTGACCCATCGCGTCGTCAGGGCACTGGATTGCCAGGCTGCAATCAGATAAAAGTCGTTGCGCTACTGATGCTCAGATGCGTCGGGAGTTCAGCGACCACCCCGGTCCTGATGACAATAAAAACCAAAGGTTTCACACCAAAGACATAGGCCGCCCGGTATTACACGCGAGTTGCCGGCTCACGCCTTGAGAAAAACATTCATGAATAAGCTGTGTCTACTGAGTCTCGTCATCGGTTTGGTCAGTCAGTCCGCCTGGGCCGAGACCGCCACCAGCACCGCCAGCAACCTCTCCACGCTGCAAGCCAAGAATGCTTTCATCTCCAACCTGATGAAGCAGATGACCCTCGACGAAAAGATCGGTCAGCTGCGCCTCATCAGCATCGGGCCGGAGATGCCCAAGCCGGAGATTCTCAAGGAAATCGCCGCAGGCCGGATCGGCGGCACGTTCAATTCGGTCGTACTGCCTGACAACCGCGCCATGCAGGACGCCGCAGTCGCTCATAGCCGCAACAAGATCCCGATGTTCTTCGCCTACGATGTGGTCCATGGTCAGCGCACCATTTTCCCGATCAGCCTGGGCCTGGCGTCGACCTGGGACATGGACGCCATCACCCGCACCGGTCGGGTCTCGGCCATAGAATCCGCCGCCGACGGTCTGGACATGACCTTTGCGCCAATGGTCGACATCACCCGCGACGCGCGCTGGGGCCGCAGCTCCGAAGGCTTCGGCGAGGACACCTACCTGGTGTCGCGCATCTCCGGCACCATGACCCGCGCCTTCCAGGGCACCAGCACCCAGGCGCCGAACAGCATCATGGCGGCGGTCAAACACTTCGCGCTGTATGGCGCAGTCGAAGGCGGTCGCGACTACAACACGGTCGACATGAGCCCGGTGCGCATGCAACAGGATTACCTGCCGCCGTACCGTGCGGCAATCGATGCGGGCGCAGGCGGGGTGATGGTCGCGCTCAACTCGATCAACGGCGTGCCCTCCACCGCCAACGCCTGGCTGTTGCAGGATGTGCTGCGCAAGGACTGGGGTTTCAAGGGCGTAACCATCAGCGATCACGGCGCGATCAAGGAGTTGATCGACCATGGGGTCGCCAAGGATTTCCGCGAGGCAGCCAAGCTGGCGATCAAGGCCGGTGTGGACCTGAGCATGAACGACAAGGCCTATGGCGAGGAACTGCCGGCTCTGGTGAAGAGCGGTGACGTCTCGGTCAAGGAAGTCGACAACGCGGTTCGCGAGGTGCTCGGCGCCAAGTGGGACATGGGGCTGTTCGCCAACCCTTATCTGCGTATCGGTGCGGCTGTCGACGACCCGGCTGATCGCAACGCCGAAAACCGCCTGCATCGTGCAGAGGCCCGGGATGTTGCGCGCAAGAGTGTGGTGCTGCTGAAGAACGCCAACAACACCCTGCCACTGAAGAAACAAGGCACCATCGCCGTCATCGGTCCGCTGGCCAAGAGCTCGCTGGACATGCTCGGCAGTTGGTCGGGGGCTGGCCTTGAACGCCAGACCGTCAGCGCCTATGACGGCCTGGCCAATGCCGTTGGCGACAAAGCCAGGCTGGTGTACGCTGCCGGCTCCAACATCACTGACAACCAGGAAGCCATCGCTTACCTGAACAAGATGGACGACCAGATTCACGTCGACGCACGTCCAGAGCAGGAAATGATCGACGAAGCGGTCAAGGTCGCCCAGCAAGCCGATGTGGTGGTCGCGGTGGTCGGTGAGTCGCGCAACATGTCCCACGAAGCCGCCAGCCGGGTCGACATTGTCTTGCCCGGGCGTCAACGTGACCTGATCAAGGCGCTCAAGGCCACCGGCAAACCGCTGGTCATCGTGCTGATGAACGGCCGGCCACTGGCCCTGGGCGAGGAAAACAGGCAGGCCGATGCCATGCTCGAAAGCTGGTACCTGGGCACCGAGGGCGGCAACGCCCTGGCCGACGTGCTGTTCGGCGACTACAACCCGTCGGGCAAATTGCCGATGACCTTCCCACGCTCGGTCGGTCAGGTGCCTGCTTACTACAATCACCTGAACACCGGTCGTCCGTACCGCGTCAACGACTCGAACTACACCTCCAACTATTTCGAGGAGCCCACCAGCCCACTGTTCCCGTTCGGCTACGGCCTGAGCTATACGCAGTTCAGCGTCTCGGACATCACCCTGTCGATCAGCAAGATGACCCGCAAGGACAAGCTGACCGCCACCGTCCAGGTCAAGAACATTGGCAAGGTGGCTGGGGAAACCGTGGTTCAGCTGTATCTGCGCGATATCGCAGCGTCGCTCAGCCGTCCGGTCAAGGAGCTTAAGAACTTCCAGAAAATCATGTTGAAGCCGGGCGAAGAAAAGTCCGTGAGCTTCACCGTGACCGAGGAAGACCTCAAGTTCTTCAACCCCTCGCTCAAGTACGCGGCTGAAGCCGGTGATTTCAAGCTGATGATCGGCCTGGACTCCGAGGATGTGAAGACAACGACCTTCACTCTGTTGTAAAGACTGCCGTCGATGACGCGGTCCCAGGATCGCGTCACGACCCCTGTAGCAGTCCGCTTGCCGGCGGTGGGGTTTTCGAACCGCACCCGCTGGCAAGCCGCAGGGCTACAAACCAGGTGGCGACGCGATTTCGCAGACAACACGCTCATTGTGAGAAGCCAGCCGCCATGCCGCGATTCGCCCGCCTTCTTCTGTCTACCCTGCTCATCCTCGCCGGTGCCGTGATCGTCGCGACCCTGGCAATGCATCAGGCTCGACGCCACTCACTGGAAGACGATGCCAGCCGCGCGCAGGTCCAGCTGTCGCTCTACGCCAACACCCTTCAGACCCTCATCGAACGCTACCGGGCGCTGCCCGCCGTGCTTGCGCTCGATCCCCAACTGCGTGAGGCGCTGAACGGCCCGGTCAGCGCGCAGACCACGCAGGCGCTTAATCTGAAGCTGGAGCGGATCAACGGCGCAGCGCAGTCATCGACCCTGGAGCTGCTCGATCGCAACGGCCTGGCCATCGGCGCCAGCAACTGGCGACTGCCGAGCAGCTATGTCGGCCATAACTACGGTTTTCGCCCTTACTTCACCCAGACCAAAGCCAACGGCGTCGGACGTTTCTATGCGGTCGGCGTGACCAGCGGGATTCCAGGCTACTTTCTGGCCAACGCGGTACTGGACGACGATGGGCACTTCGTTGGCGCCATGGTCGTCAAACTCGAATTCCCCGACCTTGAGCACACCTGGGCACAGGGCGACGACTTGCTGTTGGTCAGCGACGCCAAGGGCATCGTGTTCATTGCCAATCAACCCGGCTGGCGGTACCGCGCGCTGCTGCCGCTGTCAGATCAGGACCGCGCCGAGCTGACCAGCACACGCCAGTACGATAAGCAGCCACTGGCGCCGTTGCTCCGGCAAGCGCTGCATACCTTCAACGATCACAGTCAGCTCAGCCGCATTGACGCGCCCGATGGGCCGGCCGACTACCTTTGGCAATCGCTGCCCCTGCCGGCCGAAGGCTGGACCCTGCACCTGTTGCGCAAACCCCAGATCGCCGCCGAAGACACCCGCAACGCTGCGCTGGCAGCGGCAGGCACCTGGCTGACACTGGTGTTTCTCGGACTGTTTCTTTATCAGCGCTGGCGTCTGGCCCGCATGCGCCAGCGCAGCCGGGAAGAGCTGGAGCAGCTGGTCCAGGCGCGCACCCGGGATCTGCAAACGGCCCAGGACGGTCTGGTGCAGTCGGCCAAGCTGGCTGCGCTGGGGCAAATGTCGGCAGCCCTGGCCCATGAAATCAACCAGCCACTGACCGCGCAACGCATGCAACTGGCGACCATGCGGCTGCTGCTCGATCACGGCCGGGTGGACGACGCCTACACGGCCCTGACGCTGCTCGACCAGCAACTGACACGAATGGCCGCCCTTACCGGTCACCTCAAGACGTTCGCGCGCAAAAGCCCGAGCGGTCTGCGCGAACGCCTGGATCTGGCAAACGTGGTCGATCAGGCGCTGTTGCTGCTCGATGCGCGCATTCGCGAGGAACGGGTCAGTTGCGTGCTGGATCTGACGCGCCCGGCCTGGGTATCAGGCGATGCCATCCGCCTTGAGCAGGTGCTGATCAACCTGCTGCGCAACGCGCTGGACGCGATGCGCGACAAACCGCTCAAGCGTCTGCACATTCGCATCGACGAACATGAGGGGCGCTGGCGCCTGACTGTGGGTGACAGCGGCGGCGGGATTGCCGACCAACACCTGGCCAACATCTTCGACCCCTTCTTTACCACCAAACCGGTGGGCGACGGTCTGGGGTTGGGTCTGGCGGTGTCCTACGCCATCATTCATGAGCTGGGAGGTCGCTTGAGCGCGGAAAACCTGAACAACGGTGCACATTTCTCATTCTGTCTTGGCAAGGTCATGGAGGATCATTGCCCATGCTGAACTCGGTGATCGTGGTCGATGACGAGGCTCCCATCCGCGAAGCCGTGGAGCAATGGCTGTCGCTGTCGGGCTTTGAAGTGCAACTGTTCAGTCGCGCCGAGGACTGCCTGTCAGCGTTGCCGGAGCACTTTGCCGGCGTGATTCTGAGCGACGTGCGCATGCCTGGGATGAGCGGGCTTGAGCTGTTGAGTCAACTGCAGAGTCGAGACGCGGATCTGCCGGTGATCCTGCTCACCGGGCACGGCGATGTGCCAATGGCGGTCGATGCGATGCGCGACGGCGCCTATGACTTCCTAGAAAAGCCCTTCACCCCGCAGACGCTCTTGGGCAGCCTGCGCCGCGCCCTGGAAAAACGTCAGTTGGTTCTCGAGAACCGGCGTTTGCACGAACAGGCCGAAAGCCGCAGCCGGCTCGACACGACACTGCTCGGGCTTTCGCCCGCAATGCAGACCTTGCGCCGTCAGGTGTTGGACCTCGCGCAGCTGCCGGTCAACGTGCTGATTCGTGGCGAGACCGGCAGCGGCAAGGAAATGGTCGCGCGCTGCCTGCACGACTTCGGGCCTCGGTCGAAAAAGCCCTTTGTTGCCGTCAATTGCGCCGCAATTCCCGAGCAGCTATTCGAAGCCGAGCTGTTCGGCCATGAAAGCGGGGCGTTCACCGGGGCCCAGGGCAAGCGTATCGGCAAGCTGGAGTTTGCCCATGGCGGCACGCTGTTTCTCGATGAGATCGAAAGCATGCCGCTGGCTCAGCAAGTGAAGTTGCTGCGAGTGATTCAGGACCGGCGCCTGGAAAGGCTGGGCTCCAACCAGAGCATCGAGGTGGATTTGCGGATCATCGCCGCGACCAAACCGGATTTGCTCGAAGAAGCCCGTGCCGGGCGTTTCCGCGAAGACCTGGCCTATCGCCTGAACATCGCCGAACTGCGCCTGCCGGCGTTGCGTGAGCGGCGTGAGGACATCCCGTTGCTGTTTGGCCATTTCTCGCGCCTGGCGGCAGCGCGCATGGGCCGCAACGCGCCACTGCTCAGCGGTGGCCAATTGAGTCATTTGCTCAGTCACGACTGGCCGGGCAATGTGCGCGAGCTGGCCAATGCTGCGGAGCGACAGGTGCTGGGCCTTGAGAATCCGGCCTCGGTCGCCATTCCCAGCGGCCAGTCACTCGCCGATCAGCAAGAGGCTTTTGAAGCTCACTGCCTGCGTTCGGCGCTGAGTCGGCACAAGGGCGACATCAAGGCCGTGCTGCAGGACCTGCAGTTGCCGCGTCGGACTCTGAACGAAAAGATGCAGAGGCATGGGTTGTTGCGGGAGGATTTCATCACGGAGAACGACGCATAGGCGGACCCTTTTGGCCATGAAAACGACCGAAGCCTCAGCCGCGCCTACCCCCTGTAGCCGTCCGGCTTGCCGGCGGTGACGACGTCGTTATCGCCTGCGCCGAAAAGCCGGACTGATACAGGAATCAAACCTGGCCCCCTCGGCGGCTTTCCGCTTATATCCATGTTAGATCTGAGCGGATTTCCGCTTATCCATTGCTGATCAACCCCTCTAGACCGGGCCTTGTACAGCTTGGCACAGCTCCTGCTATCACCGTCATCAGGCCGCATCGCTGCGCTCCTTCTAAAAACAATGACTTGCAGGAAAACCAATGGCTATCCCCAACTCTGTCTCCAACGGATCGGCTGCCACGCCCGCCGTCGAAAAAACCACCGGAAGTCGTCTGAAATCCATTTTCAGCGGTTCGGTCGGCAACATGGTCGAGTGGTATGACTGGTACGTCTACGCTGCATTCTCTCTCTATTTCGCCAAAGTCTTCTTCCCCAAGGGTGACACCACCGCACAGCTGCTCAACACGGCCGCGATCTTCGCCGTGGGCTTTCTGATGCGCCCGATCGGTGGCTGGCTGATGGGCCTGTACGCTGACCGCAAAGGCCGCAAGGCCGCGTTGATGGCCTCGGTGCTGCTGATGTGCTTCGGTTCACTGATCATTGCCCTGACCCCGGGTTATGAAACCATCGGCGTTGGCGCGCCAATCATGCTGGTGCTCGCCCGACTGTTGCAGGGGCTGTCGGTAGGCGGCGAATACGGCACCTCGGCGACGTATCTGAGCGAGATGGCGACCAAGGAACGTCGCGGCTTCTTTTCCAGCTTCCAGTACGTGACCCTGATTTCCGGTCAGCTCATCGCCCTGGGCGTATTGATCGTGCTGCAACAGACGCTGACCACCGAGCAATTGAACGCCTGGGGCTGGCGTATTCCGTTCGCCATCGGCGCACTGTGTGCGGTGGTCGCGCTGTTCCTGCGTCGCGGCATGGAAGAAACCGAATCGTTCAACCGCAAGAAGGAAAAGCCCAAAGAGAGCCTGATGCGCACGCTGATGCGTCATCCCAAGGAACTGATGACCGTGGTCGGGCTGACCATGGGCGGGACCCTGGCGTTCTACACCTACACCACGTATATGCAGAAATATCTGGTGAACACGGTGGGTATGAGCATCACCGACTCCACCACGATTTCGGCAGCCACCCTGTTCCTGTTCATGCTCCTGCAACCGGTGATTGGTGCGCTGTCGGACAAGATCGGTCGCCGGCCGATCCTCATCGCCTTCGGCGTATTGGGCACCCTGTGCACCGTACCGATCCTCACCACCCTGCATACCATCCAGACCTGGTGGGGTGCGTTCTTCCTGATCATGGCGGCGCTGATCATCGTCAGCGGATATACGTCCATCAATGCGGTGGTGAAGGCCGAGCTGTTCCCGACCGAGATCCGGGCCCTGGGGGTCGGCCTGCCTTATGCGTTGACGGTTTCGATCTTCGGCGGCACCGCCGAATACATTGCGCTGTGGTTCAAGAGCATCGGTATGGAGACCGGCTACTACTGGTACGTCACGGCATGCATCGCCTGCTCGCTGCTGGTTTACGTGTTCATGAAGGACACGCGCAAGCATTCCCGGATCGAGACCGACTGACTGCATCCTGAAGCAATGCCGACCTGTATCGGTCGGCTTGCCGGCGCCACCGATGACACCGATGACACCGATGACACCGATGCTGCCGTCGGCAAGCCGTACTGAACAGGTGATCGAACGCAAAAACAGGGGCAGCCACATCAGTGAGCTGCCTTTTTTTGTCGCCATGGCAGGGCTAAGTAGCTGAATGGGCAGTAGCTTTTTGCAGTATCAATTTCAGCGATGATCGCTACTAATGCGATTGACTTCTTAATAATCCAGAGCCGAGTAAAGTTAACTCCATACCGAGTTACCCACTAATCAAGTCGATCTGGAGCAACTATCATGAAAACCAACATGAAAACTAACAAACTGATCTTCGGCCTGGCTTTCTCGATCCTGGCCAGTAGCGCTTTCGCACTTCCAGCTGTTGATGCAAGCAAACACGTCAATGCACCTGTAGTTGCTGAAAACGGCTCTTCGCATACCAACATCGGTCGCGTAGCTGCAGATGGCGCTGACCACGTCGGTGCCAACCGCCTGGCCGCTGACGGCGCTGACCACGTCGGTGCAAACCGCCTGGCCGCTGATGGCGCTGACCACGTCGGTGCAAATCGCCTGGCTGCTGACGGTGCTGACCACGTGGGTGCAAATCGCCTCGCTGCTGACGGTGCTGACCATGTTGGTGCAAATCGCCTCGCTGCTGATGGCGCAGATCACGTTGGTGCAAACCGCTTGAGCTGATTCCCAAGCAGTCCCCACTCCAGCCCGGCTTATGCCGGGCTTAGTTTTTGGCGCCTTAATACCCTTTGAAAGCCTCGTATTTGCTGGGGTTTGCAGTCAAGCAGCGCGTCTTGCCCTCGTTTCGTTCCAGTCTGAGGTGATGACAAGCACCACCGCCCGAGGTCGGGCGCAGAAAAACAATCAGCAAATATACACAAATGTCAAGAGCCTAATCTGTCAGAATAGACAGAAATCGCCCCATTTCAGATCAAAAACGCCCCAGACGCTCTAAAATCGGGCTCTGCAGCCAACTATCATTTTTGGCGATGATGGTTAGCAACCTTGTTAACTTCCACTTAATCTGTGCGCGCGTAAGATTAGCTCCATACCCAAGTTGAAAAAATTATTGAACTTAGTTGGAGCAAACATCATGAAAACTTCGAATATTCTGATTGGCCTTAGTCTTTCAATTCTGGCATCGAGCGCATTCGCTCTGCCTGTTTCCGATAATCACGCTGCATTGAACGGTACTGTGGTTGCTGAAGGTGGTTCTTCTCACACCAATGCATCGCACACTGGCACATATCGTCAGGCTTCCGATGGTTCCGATCACGTTGGTGCCAACCGCCTTGCTGCTGACGGTGCCGACCGTGTAGGCAACAACCGTCAGGCTGCCGATGGCGCTGATCACGTCGGTGCCAACCGCCTGGCTGCTGACGGCGCCGACCGCGTAGGCAACAACCGTCAGGCTGCCGATGGCGCTGATCACGTCGGTGCCAACCGCTTGGCCGCAGACGGTGCCGATCACGTCGGTGCAAACCGCGTCAGCTGATACCCGCTCTACACGTTTCACCTCCTGAACTCCCTTTATAGCCCGGCATATGCCGGGCTTTTTTTTGAGCGCGAAATGCTGCTGGTCTGGAACCGCAGGGAATTGCCTTGCACTATGACGGCCTAACTCTCTGCGCAAGCCGCTCATTACGCCGCGCTGCCGCGTACGGCTCTGCCCTCAACAGGAAATGCGCCATGTCGGACGACATTCACTTTTACGAACCCTCCAAAGGCCACGGACTGCCTCACGATCCATTCAACGCCATCGTCGGCCCGCGGCCCATCGGCTGGATCTCCTCGCAGGACGCGCAGGGCAAACTCAACCTTGCCCCATACAGTTTCTTCAACGCCTTTAACTACGTGCCGCCGATCATTGGTTTCTGCAGCATCGGTCGCAAGGACAGCCTGAACAACATCGAGCAGACCGGCGAGTTCGTCTGGAACCTGGCGACGCGCACCCTCGCCGAGCAGATGAATATCAGCTGTGCACCCGTGGCTGCGGACGTCAACGAATTCGAACTGGCCAATCTCACCGCGCAGCCGTCACGAATCGTTTCGGTGCCACGCGTGAAAGAGACGCCGGTTGCGTTCGAGTGCAAGGTGACGCAGATCGTCCAGCTACAGCGCGCCGACAAGCAAGTGGTGCCCAGCTGGTTGATTCTGGGAGAAGTGGTGGCGATCCATATCGCCAAGCGGTTGCTCAAGGATGGCGTCTACGATACCGCGGCGGGCGAACCTATCTTGCGCGGCGGCGGCCCAGCCGATTATTTCCAGCTGGGCCCCGAATCGCTGTTCCAGATGCACAGGCCCAAAGCCTGATCAGTCCTGGGCGAACATCAACTCGCCTTCGGACGTCACGTCGATCAGCCGCTCCAGTTCCTGGACAGCGGCCTGATCGGCAGCCAGTGCCGTCTTGAAGGTCTGGCCCTGGAGTACAGGATTGAAAGTCGGCGCACCGCCCGCACCCAGGCCTTTGACTGCGATTGCCGCGCTGTATCCATCGTCGCCCGGTACGGCAGCGGAAACGGCTTCGTGGTGCTGGAATTCTTTGCGTGCCATCGGAGGGAGATCCTGCCTTGAAGAGAGAAAGACGAGGATTTTAAACCTGAGCAAGGGAAAGGGCCGCTAGATTTTCTTTGTTTGATGCAAGGCGTCGCGAGCGAGCTCACTCCTGCACGAGCGCCCCGGCTATCTGTAGGAGTGAGCTTGCTCGCGATCAGACAGGCACAGCCAGAAAAGCCTCAACCCGCCCTCCTCAACTCAGACAACCCATACCCTGCCTGCGCCTGGGGCGCTGTCACCACAGAAAAGGTCTGAAAGTCCAGGCTGCGAACCAGCCGTTCGGCTACCAGCTCGGAAAAAACTCCCAACTCCGGGGCCGTGAACCAGTCATTCATTGCTGACGTGTCGGCCCACAAACCGCTGATGACCCAGACATCCTGCTCGGTCATCGATTGCTGCAATGCAAAGTGCAGGCACCCGGCGGCTTTGGAGGAAGGCCCGATCAATGCGCTCAGGCGCGCACCCAATTGCGCGCTGTGTCCGGCTCCGGCACGAACGGATAGCAGATGGCTCACGATTGAAGTGCTGTGCATGGTGTGTGCTCCCTTGATACAGCCGCGATCGGAGAAAGCGTTGCGGCTGGAAGTGAAGATTAGGGGTCGACATGCCAAGGCCGGTAGCCAATTACTGCGCGGTTATTGCCTGATTCTGCGCCGCTGCAGGTCCAGGCCAAGGGATTGCAGCGCGTGTTTGGCGCTCGCCGCCACGGACTTTCAAGCAATCCACCTCGATAAACAGGGCCTTCGGTCGCACGCCAGGTGAACCTGCTGCAGAATCAGGCAATCATCCGGCAGGATTCGCCTAACGCTGGCGATTGCACAAAAATAAGCTGTGCTGCACCGACGCCTCACCAAGGAGTTTCCCATGCTGCCAACCGCCGCCGAGCCCGCTACGCCGAGTGCCATGCCTGACACCCGGCCAATGCCCGAACTGAGCGCACAGATGGAACAGCAGCGTGCCGAACTCGCCGCATTGATTCGCCGTCATGCCCCGACCGACGGCAGCTTTCAGACTGTGATCAAGCCGCTGTTCATGGTGCGTCACGACCGGCCGCAGCAATCGGTGCCGGGGTTGGTGCAACCGGCGCTGTGCATCATGGCCCAGGGCCGCAAGGACGTGACGCTGGGTGGCGAGTTGTTCACCTACGATCCGCTCAATTACCTGGTGCTGTCGGTGGCCCTGCCGATCAGCGGCAAGGTGATTTATGCCACCCCGGAAGAACCCCACCTGGCCATGCGTCTGGACATCGACCCGGCAGACATCAATGCGCTGATCGCCGAAGCCGGCCCCATGAGCGTACCGACTCGCCCCAGTGGTCGCGGGATGTATGTCGAGCGTATCGATGCGCAACTGCTCGATGCGGTGATCCGCCTGATTCGCCTGCTGGACAGCCCCAAAGACATTGCCATGCTCGCCCCGCTGATCACTCGCGAGATTCTTTATCGCCTGCTGCGTGGGAGTGAAGGCTATCGGCTGTACGAAATTGCGATTTCCAACTGTCAGACTCACCGCGTCACGCAAGCCATCAGATGGCTCAACGAGAACTTTCAGCAGGCGCTGCGCATCGACGAACTGGCGCGGGAAGTGAATCTGAGCGTCTCGACCCTGCACCATCGCTTCAAGGCGGTGACCGCCATGAGCCCGTTGCAGTACCAGAAACAGCTGCGTTTGCAGGAGGCCCGCCGTCTGATGTTGTCCGACGGGCTCGAGGCGTCTGCCGCCGGGTACAAGGTCGGCTATGAAAGCCCTTCGCAATTCAGCCGTGAATACAGCCGCTTGTTCGGCGCGCCACCGCTGCGGGATCTGGCGCGCCTGCGCAAGACGCTCTGAGTCTTTGCCAACCCTGCGTCAGGCGCTCAGCACCCGGCACGCCTGGGCAGGGATGGTGACCGACACCGGATGACCAATGCTCAGCCCCAGGCTTTGATTGGGCGTGCTCAACGCGGTCAGTGAGACCCCACCGCACTCGACCGTGGTTTCGATGGTTGCACCGATGTCACGAATGAACGTGACCGTGCCAGTGAGCCGGTTGCCGTCGCCGGGCTGCAAGGTCGACAGTTGCAGGTCTTCCGGGCGCACCAGCATCCTGATCTCGGCGCCGGCCTGGATCGTGTCGCTGATCGGCACCTGCAGCGCATCTCCACCAGGCAACTGGATACGTCCGCCACCGAGCGCCGTGGCCGGAAAAATATTGCCCGAGCCGATGAAGTCCGCCACGAAGGCGTTGGCCGGGTTGCGGTAGATCTCGATGGGCGTGCCCACCTGCTGCACCCGGTGTTCACCCAGCACCACGACGATGTCGGCCATGGTCATGGCTTCGCGCTGATCGTGCGTCACCAGAATAGTGGTGATGTTCAGCTGTTTTTGCAGCTGGCGGATCTCCACCTGCATCGATTCACGCAGCTTGGCGTCCAGCGCCGACAGCGGCTCGTCAAGCAACAGCAGTTTGGGGTGCGAGGCAATGGCGCGAGCAATGGCCACACGCTGCCGCTGCCCCCCGGACAGTTTCGCCACCGGGCGATCAACCATTTGTTGCAGCTGGATCATCGCCAGCAATTCGGTGACCCGGGCCTTTTGCGCGGCCTTGTCGACACCCCGCAGCTTGAGCGGGTAAGCGATGTTCTCACCCACCGTCATGTGCGGGAACAGCGCCAGCGACTGGAACACCATGCCGAAATTGCGCTCGTGGGCCGGGGTGTGGCTGACGTCTTCGCCATCGAGGCGAATCTCGCCGCCGGTCACCGTTTCAAGGCCGGCAATCATGCGCAACAGCGTGGTCTTGCCGCAGCCGGAGGGGCCGAGAAAGCACACCAGCTTGCCTTCTGGCAGGTGCAGATTGACGTCGGTGACGGCGCAGGCCGAGCCGTAGTATTTTTCGACGTTTTCCAGAATCAGTCCGGTCATAGCTTCAAACCTCAAATCAGAACGAAACGCCACCTTCACCGACCAGCTTCTCCAGCGCCCAGATCAGGACGAAGTCGATCAGCACAATCAGCACGGCGAACGAGAAAACGGTGGGATCGAGCGAAGAAACAGTGCGGCTGTACATCCAGATCGGCACGGTCATGACGTCGATGTTGTACAGAAAGTAGGTCACCGTGAACTCGTTGAACGAGACGATGAAAGCCAGCAGCATCCCGGCGAGAATCCCCGATTTCATCAACGGCACTACCACATCGATGATGGCCCGGGTCGGGGAAGCGCCGAGCATCTGCGCAGCCTCCTCCACTTCGCTGCCAATGCTGGTCATCGATGCCGTGCAGTTCTTGATCACGAATGGCAGCGCCAGAATCACGTGGGCGATTACCAGGCGCGAGGTGTTCATCTGGAACGGCAGGCTGTCGAACACCAGCAACAACGCCAGTCCCAACACCACCATCGGGAACACCAGCGGCAATGACATCAGCTGCATGGCGAACGCCTTGCCGCGGAACTCACAGCGGGTCAGGGCATAGGATGCCGGTACTGCGATCAAGGTGGCGAAAATCATGGTCAGACATGCCACCAGCAGGCTGGTGGTCATCGCCTTGCCCAGACTCAACACGTCGCTTTGATCGGGCGAGACGAAGGTCTGCCAGGCCGCCTTGTACCACTGCAGGCTGTAGCTGGCGGGCGGGAAGTCCAGATTGGACGAGCCGCTGAAAGACATGACGATCATGGTCAGGATCGGGGTTACGGCCAGGAACAGAATCACCGCCGACAGAATCGCTGCGAAGCGTCCGGTTTCACCCGGTAACAGCGGTTGGGAACGCAGAAGTTTTTTGCTCATTGCGAAGCCTCCAGCATGCGCCGACGGCGACCGGTGACGAACTCGGAGAGGGTCATGATCGCAAGCGTGGTGACGATCAGCACGACACCCGCAGCTGACGCGGCAGGCCAGTTCATCAACGGCGCGATCTGGTCGTGAACCATGACCGCCAGCATCGGCACACGACGACCGCCCAGCAGCAGCGGTACGACAAAACTGCTGGCGTTGTAGGCAAACACCAGTGTGGCGCCGGTGATGATGCCCGGCAGGCTCATTGGCAGGATCACTTGGCGAAACACCTGAAAGCGGCTGGCGCCCAGGGTCGCGGCGGCCTCTTCATAGCTGCGCGAGACGCCACGCATGGCGCTGGCAATGGGCAGCACCGCCAGCGGGAAGGCGGTCTGGACCAGCCCCATCAACACGCCGTTCTGGTTGTACAGCATCATGATTGGCCGGGTGATCAACCCAAGCCCCTTGAGCGCTTGGTTGAGCATGCCGGCAGGTCCCAGAATCACCAGCCAGCCGTAGCTTTGCAGCAACAGATTGACCAGCAGTGGCAGCAGCACGGCGGCCAGGAAAACACGCCGTACCAGCGGCGATTTCAAGCGAGCCATGGTGTAACCGACCGGGATCGCCAGGATCACTGCGATCACCGCACTGATCAGCGCCAGACGCAAGGTCAGCAGCAAGGATTTCAGGTAATAGGGTTCGAACAGCTGGGCGTAACTGTCCAGGCTGAAGCCGCTCCACTCGGCGCCCTTGGTGCCGACGCTCATGCGCAACACCAGCAGGCTGGCGACGATCAGCACGGCAAGAAACAGCATCGAAGGGGTGAGAAACAGCCAGGCGCGAGCCGTCTGTGACCATGGCCGGTTTCGACGCGGTCTGGCAGCGTCTTCCTGGCGCGTTATAGGTGGGTTGTGCATGGTTTTGATCTCGGTTTCGCGGTGAGTCAGAGATGCATGTGTTGCCTGTCTGAGCCCTGGCGCGAGCAAACTCACGCCGTCAGTGTTCCGCCGTTTCCAGTGCAGGAACACCAGATGTGGGCCTTCGCTTGCTCGCGATGCCGTCAGGACAGAGTCCAGAAACCCTCTGCCAGACGCCATCTCACGGGCACTGCATCAGGAGGAGAAAATCTCCGTATAGCGGCGAATCCACTGGTCATGCACCGTCGCCAAAAAGGCGTTGTCGTGCATGATGGCTTTGTCGGCGATTTGCTCAGGTGTAAGGATGTACGGGCTCTTGCGCGCTTCAGCGGAGATCACCGCCTTGGCATTGACCGGGCCGTTGTAGATGTCTTCGGCCATCTTGCCCTGCACGACCGGGTCCAGAGAGTGGTCGATAAAGGCGTAGGCAAGATCGGTATCGCCCGGGCGATTCTTCGGCATCACCGATTGCATCAGGTCGGTGTAGAAACCCTCTTTCATGCCAAAGGTGGCACCCAGACCGTAGTTGGGGTCGCGGATCTGCTTGGGGAAAAACGCCGGGGCGTACAGACCGCCCATGTCCAGGGAGCCGGTGCGGAACAGCTCGGCAATCTGGTTCGGGTTCTCGCCCAGAGTCACCACGCGATCCTTCAACTCGGCCAGCTTCTTGAAGCCCGGCTCGATGTTGTGTTCGTCACCGCCTGCAAGCTTGGCGGCGATGATGATCAGGTCCATCGCCTCGGTCCAGTTCGGCGGCGGCAGGAAGATGTTCGGCGCCATGTCCTTGTCCCACAGGGCGGCGTAGCTGTCCGGCGCTTCCTTGACGGTGCGCGTGCTGTACACCAGGCTGTTGCACCACAGCAGGTAACCGATACCGTGGCCGTTGGCGCCGGTGCGGTACTTTTCCGGAACATCGACAATGTTCGGGATGCGGTTGAGGTCGGGTTTTTCCAGCAGACCGGCCGCAGCCAGGCCTTCGGCGCCGACACCCGCCAGCGTGATGATGTCGTACTGCGGACGATCCCCGCCGGCCTTGAGTTTGGCGACCATTTCAGAGGTGCTGCCAGTGCGGTCGGCGATTACTTTGGCGCCGGTCTTGGCTTCAAAGGTCGCGGCAATGTTGCGCAGGGCCGCAAGGCCGGTGTCATCCGACCAGGTGAGCAGACGCAGGGTCTTGCCCTGGAATTTGCCGTCGCTGGCACGGGCGCCGATGAAGGGCATGGACATGGCCGCCGCGCCCACTGATGCGACACCCACTGCCTTGATGAATTGCCGTCTGTTCAGATCAAGTTTGTCCACGTCGGACTCCATTTTTTTCTGTCGCATGGTTGAGGGAGATCGCACCGCAGCGCGCTAGCCGACTTCACTCCAAGCCCCGGCTGGCGGGGTGTTCAGCAAGTCAGCGGGGTCATCCTGCGGTGACGCCGGTTCCTCAACAATCGAAAGTTTTGCATTGGAGCCATGTGCTCGGCGCATGCCTTATGACGAGGCATGCGTGGACGATTTTCGACCCACTCAGACCGCGCGCACCACGTGTTTCATTTCCTGAAAAGCCTGCATGCCCCAAGGCCCCAGCTCGCGCCCCAGACTGCTCTGTTTGTACCCACCCCAAGCGGTCTGCGGGAAGATCACTTGCGGCGCGTTGATCCACACAAGCCCCGCCTGCAAAGCGTTGGCGACCCGATCAGCCGTCTCAACGTCGCCACTGACCACGCTGGCGACCAGACCGAACTGGCTGTCGTTGGCCAGCGCAATCGCCTCGGCTTCGGAGCTGAAACCACGCACGCAAAGCACCGGGCCAAAAATCTCTTCACGCCACAGCGCACTGTCCAGGGGCACGTGGGTGAACACCGTCGGTTGCAAAAAGTATCCACGAGGCAGATCGGCGGGCCGCTTGCCGCCGCACAACAGACGCGCGCCAGCCTGTTTACCGGCCTCGATGTGGGCAATCACGCGCATATATTGCGCCTGATTGACCAGCGGCCCCATCTCGGCGCCCTCCTCCAGCGGCCCTGCGACCCTGATCGACTGTGCCTTGGCCACCAGACGCTCGAGAAACGGCTCCAGCAGTGCCTGCGCGACCAGCACGCGACTGGTGGCCGAGCACATCTGCCCGGCGTTGAAGTAACCGCCGCCGCTGGCCAGTTCCACCGCCATATCCAGGTCGGCGTCGGCCATTACCAGCAGCGACGACTTGCCACCCAGTTCCAGGCTCACGCCCTTCACGGTTTCTGCCGCGCGTTGCATCACCTGCACACCCACCGCATTGCTGCCGGTGAAAGAGATCTTGGCGATGCCCGGGTGCTCAGCCAGCGGCGCACCCACCGACAAACCGCGGCCACACACCACGTTGAACACACCGGTGGGCAGGCCGCTTGCCGCAATGATCTGCGCCAGTTCAAGCTCGGCCAGCGGGGTGACTTCAGAAGGCTTGAGCACCACGCAACAACCCGCCGCCAGCGCCGGCGCCAGCTTCCAGGCCGTGGTCACCATCGGAAAATTCCACGGCACGATCAGCCCCACCACCCCGCACGGCTCGCGCCGCAGACGTGCACTGAAGTCCTCGCTGGGCAGCTCCACCGCCCGGTTTTGCTGGCCGTCGGAGGCCTCGGCCAGTTCGGCGTAATAGTTGAAGGTGGCGATGACATCGTCGACATCGATGGCCGCTTCGAAACCCGGCTTGCCGTTGTTGCGCGACTGCAACTCGATCAGCCGCTCTCGTCGGCTCGCGACGCCACTGGCGATTTTGCGCAGGATCATTGCCCGCGCAGCGCCGGTGGTTTTGGACCATGCGCCAAATGCTGCGCGTGCCGCTTGTACCGCTTCATCCACGGCATGCGCATCACCGCCGGTAACGATCGCCAGGCGCTCTTCGGTCGACGGGTTGATCACCGTTAGTGGCTCGCCACCGGCGCGCCATTGTCCGTCGATGTACAGACCAGGTGAAACCGGGCTCAACACAGATGTCTCACTCACGATGCTTTCAACCCTTGCATCCAGCTGCGCTGGTCAATTTCGATAACCGTTGGCCCCTGGCGGTCACTCGCCGCATGCAATGCCGCCTTGAGCGCTTCGACCCCGCAGACGGCCTCGGCCGCACAACCCAGCGCCTTGGCGACGCCAATGAAGTCGGGGGTGTAGATATCCACGCCGACCGGCTCGATGGCGCGGTTGACCATGTATTTCTTGATCTCTTCGTAGCCCTGGTTATTCCAGAGCAGAACGATAATCGGCGTGCGCGCCTCAACGGCGCTGGCCAGCTCCGGCAGGGTGAATTGCAGCCCGCCGTCGCCAATCAGGCAGGCCACCGGATTGCGCTCACCGGCATCCTGACTGCCGAGCCAGGCGCCAACCGCTGCGGGCAAGGCGTAACCGAGGGTGCCGTAGCCAGTGGAGGAATTGAACCAGCGGCGCGGTTTATCCAGGTCCAGCGTCAGGTTGCCGGTGTAGACCGGTTGCGTGGAATCGCCGACCAGGACCACGTTCGGCAACACCTGCAGGACGGTTTTGAGGAACAGCGTCTGACCGCGAGTGGCTTCATCCCACGAGGCATCGAGCGTGGTTTTCAGCGCAGCGGCGCGCCTGTGGCCCCAGTCGGCTTGACGTTCAGCAAGGCGTTCATCAGCCAACGCCGCGACCAACGCCTGAGCGGCAGTCTGTGCATCGGACACCAGCGCCACCTTGGGCGCAAAGTTGCGTACCGTCTGATCCGCGTCGATGTCGATGCGCAGCAAGGTGCCGGGAATCCTGAAGCGGCCCTGGAAGGTGATGTCGTAATCGGTCTCGGCCAGTTCGGTGCCAATCGCCAGCACCACATCGGCGCCCTCGATGATCTCGCGGGTGGGGTCCAGCGATTGTGTCGAGCCGATCAACAGCGGATGCGCAGACGGCAGCATGCCCTTGGCGTTGATGGTCAAGGCAACCGGCGCATCGAGCTTTTCAGCCAGTTGGGTCAGGGCGGCAGCCGCATCGATGGCGCCACCGCCGGCCAGGATCAAAGGTCGTCTGGCATTGGCCAACAGGCTTGCCATTTGCTTGATCGCCGCAGGCGCGGGACCGGCGCGGGTGATGGACACCGGTTGGCTGTCGAGCAAGGCATCGGCATTTTCCACCAGCACGTCCAGCGGAATTTCGATGTGCACCGGGCGCGGACGAGCGGCCTGAAACAGGGCAAAAGCGCGCGCCAGCACCGACGGCAGCTCGGCGGCGGACATCAGGGTATGTGAGAACGCCGCAACACCGGCGACCAGCGCGCTTTGCGAAGGCAACTCATGCAACTTGCCACGCCCGCCGCCCAGTTGACTGCGCGATTGCACACTGGAAATCACCAGCATCGGGATCGAGTCGGCGTAAGCCTGGCCCATGGCCGTGGTGATGTTGGTCATGCCCGGGCCAGTGATGATGAAGCACACTCCCGGCTTGCCGCTGGTGCGCGCATAACCGTCGGCCATGAAGCCAGCACCTTGCTCGTGGCGCGGGGTGACGTGATTGATCGAGGAGCCGGCCAGCCCGCGATACAGCTCCACGGTATGCACGCCGGGGATACCGAACACCTGCTCGACCCCGTACCCTTCGAGTAACTTGACCAATACTTCGCCGCACGTCGCCATTTTTTCTGGACCTTTATTCGTTCTGAAAGACCGTATTCCGAAGCTGCCCGCAGGGTCGATGCCCAAGGCAGCAGATGTAGGCCAATTGGAACCGTGCGGGCATATCGGTGACAACGCAAAAAATGTCATGCTTAGGCATGTTCTCCACTCATGCCTGCGCAACCGATGAAACGTCTGCCTCCTCTTCCCGCCCTGCATACCTTTCTGATCACGGCCCAGTGCTGCAACTTCACGCGGGCCGCAGAGCTGCTGCACATCACCCAGGGCGCAGTGAGTCGGCAGATCTCGGGGCTGGAGAGTCATCTGGGTTACAGCCTGTTCCAACGCCAGGCGCGGGGCCTGAGCCTGACTGCTCAAGGCCGGGAGTTGTTTCCGCGGATCCAGCAGGTGTTCGCCTTGATCGACGAGGCGGTGGATCAGGTCGGGGTCAAACGCGAAGCGCTGCAACTCAAGGCGCCCACCTGCATGATGCGCTGGCTGTTGCCGCGCCTGCTGCAATGGCAGAAGGAACGCCCGGACGTACCGGTGGAGCTGACGACCACGGTTCAGCATGCGGTGGATTTTCGCCGCGAGGAGTTTGACGCGGCGGTGGTGTATGGCGCCCGTCCTGACGGATCGATGCAGGTTCACCACATCTTCGACGAACAACTGACCCCGGTCTGTTCACAGTCATTGCTCGATGGCCCTGCCCCCTTGACCCGGCTGGCCGATCTTGAGCAGCACATGCTGTTGCATCCGACCCGCGACCAGCGTGATTGGGAACAATGGCTCAAGGCGGCGGGCACGACCCTGAGCAATATCGGCAAGGGGCAGCATTTCGACACGCTGGACCTGGCGATGACGGTTGCATCGCAGGGCTCGGGCGTAGCCATCGGGGACTGGGCCTTGATAGGAGAGGATCTGGGAGCCGGACGGCTGGTGACGCCATTCGATCTGAAGGTCAGAACCGGCGCAGCCTATTATTTCGTTTACCCCAATCGTGCCGGCTCGTCACCGCAGTTGCAGGAACTGCTGGACTGGCTGCTCGCGCAGGCGGCGCAACGTGCAGAACATTGAGCGGGGTTGTCATGATGCTTGTCCTCCAAGTTTTTCGGGGCGCGGCGCTGAGTCAATGAAACTTCAAGCCACCTGCCACCGATAAAAACTTTCAATCCCCCTCGCTCCACCGCTGAGGGCAAATACGGCCTACACTCGATCTATCCATCCGAAAAATAATTTTAACCGGATCGAGGCACATGTCATGAGAACCACAATAAAAAGACAATGCTTATACGTGGTGGCTGTTGCAGCGGTGCTCAGCCTCTACGCGGCAGGCGCTTACCGAATCGAGCAATTGCGCCAACAGCCACGCATGGCGGTGGTCTGCACCTTTGGCCATTGCGTACCGTCAGACGCCAGCTTCAGCGCCTTACGCTGACCTTCCTGCCAGGCTCGAAGGCCTGAGTGAATCGATAAAGGCAGCTATCGATTAGCAAGCTAACGGACTAGACTGAGCACATTTCCCGCAGAGGTTTTCGGCGGGTCAACCTGCCAGTTCGAGTCCTCGTTCGTGACCAGCCTCAATCAAACCCGCCCGGACATCAGCAGCATTCTCTTCGCCCTGATGATGGCCGTCTTCCTCAGCGCACTGGACCAGACCATCGTCGCGGTCTCGATGCCCGCCATCTCCGCTCAATTTCAGGATTTCGACCTGCTGGCCTGGGTGATCTCGGCCTATATGGTTGCCCTGACTGTCGCCGTGCCGATCTACGGCAAACTCGGTGACCTCTACGGCCGGCGGCGTCTGATGCTCATCGGGCTGGGCACGTTCACCGTCGCCTCGCTGTTTTGCGCCATGGCGCAAAGCATGGAGCAACTGGTACTGGCCCGCGTGCTGCAAGGGATCGGCGCAGGCGGCATGGTTTCGGTCAGTCAGGCGATCATCGGCGATATCGTGCCGCCCCGCGAGCGCGGTCGCTATCAAGGCTATTTCAGCGGCATGTACGCCGCAGCCAGCGTTGCAGGCCCGGTGCTGGGCGGCTTCATGACCGAGTATCTGTCATGGCGCTGGGTGTTCATCATTAACCTGCCGCTGGGCTTGCTGGCATGGTGGGTCGCGCGCAAGACGCTCACCGGTCTGCCGATTCCGCAGCGCAAGCCAGTGATCGATTATCTGGGCACCATACTGATGATCATCGGCCTCACCGCACTGCTGTTGGGTATTACCGAAATCGGTCAGGGGCACAGCTGGCGTGATGACCAGGTGCTGACTCAATTGGGCGTGGCACTGTTGGCCTTGGTGATCTTTGTGCTGTACGAGCGTCGCACCCGCGAGCCACTGCTGCCGATGCACCTGTTCGCCAACCGCAGTGCGGTGTTGTGCTGGTGCACGATCTTCTTTACCGGCTTCCAGGCCATCTCGCTGATCGTGCTGCTGCCACTGCGCTTTCAGACCGTGACAGGTGGCGGCGCGGACAGCGCGGCCCTGCATCTGATGCCACTGGCGATCGGCATGCCCATGGGCGCCTACTTCGGCGGGCGGCGCACCTCGCTCACTGGTCGGTACAAGCCGATCATTCTCACCGGCGCGCTGCTGATGCCATTGGCCATTCTGGGCATCGCCTTCACCCCTCCTCAGTCCGTCATCCTGACCGGCCTGTTCATGGTGCTCACCGGAATCGCCAGTGGCTTGCAATTCCCGACCTCACTGGTCGGCACGCAAAACTCGGTGGACATGAAAGACATGGGCGTTGCCACCAGCACCACGAATCTGTTTCGCTCGTTGGGCGGCGCGGTGGGTGTGGCCAGCATGTCCGCATTGCTGCTGGCGATGCTGGCCGGTTCCGGTCTCGGCGCGTCGGCAGGCAGCCCGCTCGGGGAAGCCAGCTCGGGCAATCTGTTGATGGACAGCCTGCATGCAGTCAGCGGGCCGGCCTTGGAGTTGTTGCGCGGGCAACTGTCGATCACCTTCGAGCACCTGCTGATCGGCAGTGCGGCGGTTTCCCTGCTCGGTCTGGCGGCAGCCCTGGCGATGCCCAACCACCTGCTGCGCGGGCGCGACGACAGGGATCGCTGAGCTTACGGGCATCGAACGCACTTCATGTAGGAGCGTGGCGTGTCCCGCGAGCTACCGGGCACCGGTCGCAGAAACCTGCGCCCTGGTAAAGCCAGAGACAACCGGGTCGCGTGATTTTATGACGACTGCGTCGCCGATCGCGGGACAAGCCACGCTCCTTCAGGTTATCCGCGACCGCCCGTTCAGGCCTCCACTCACCCGTTGTAATACCCCACCGCGACCAGAAAATCGCCGACCTTGCGCATGTACGCATGCTTGTGTTCGATCTTGCCGGTGACCGGATTGCGCCAGCGGTATTCGTACTCGCCTTCTGGCTGTTTCTTGATCATCTCCAGCATCGGGATGCCCACAGGCTTGCCCTCCGGGTCCTTGATCTTGCTGAAGTCAGTGTTGACCAGGCGCAGGTTGGTGCCGTGGGCGACGTAACGCTTGGTGCCGACATCCACCACGAAGACATACAGGTCGTCCTGCAAAAAACCGCCCTTGAGGTTGTTGATCGACTCGAGCGTGCCGTCCTGATCCTGTTCCAGCGCTTTGGATGCCTTGTCGAGCAAGGCTCTGGCCTGCTCCGGTGAAGCGCGTGGCAGGTAGTAACCCACCGCAAGAATGCGATCACCAATGCGCTGGAAATACACGTGCTTGCGCTCAACCTTACCGTCGCGCCAGTTTTGCCAGCGGTACTCCGCCTGCTGGATGCCAGCGCTTTCCGGCGTTTTCAGCACATCCTTGAACGCCTTCTGCAGGTCAGGGTCAAGGACCGACGACACATCCCGACCGATAAGCACCACTGACGGCCCGCCGCTGGCCAGCATTACGCCATTGGTGTCGGTGACGAAGACATAACGCTCACCATCGACGAACTCGCCCTGACGACTGAATTCGGCCAACGCCTTGTCCCCCACTTGCTGGTAATGGGCAACGGCCTTGGTCAGCAGGCTCTTGGCGGCTGCCGACTCCTGAGCCTCGTCGCCGGCGGCCCATGCCTGGCAGGCCCACAGACAGACACATCCAGCGAACACCAGTTTCTTCCACGCTGCAGACTGAAAAACGACAGACATCACGCTTACCCCCGCTCTTGTTGGTTTGCAAGCAAGCGTAGACGGCGGATGCCAATCGGAACGTATTCAGTGGCGGTATCATCATCGGCGCGCTGTCGGGGCACGACTCGCCGATAACGACGGGAGGCAGGCTGAGGCTGTCGGCAGGCTGAATGCGCTGGATGAAATCGGGTAAAGGACAGGTAAACCACCTGTTCAACCGGATTGAACAGCTGTATAGATGCAGGCTAAGCGCCACACGGTTATAGTCGACCGGGCGTACGGCCGCACGGCGTGGCTTGCAGGCTTTCGTCGCCCTTAGTACGAACCCGTCGCCCGCTCCGCCGGCGTATCGCGCAAGGCAGGGCTGAAACGGAGCATGTCCAGACCGATGTCGACCAGGCGTTCGGCGTCCTGAAACAGCCCGAAGCTGTCGGGCACCAATAACCACTGGCCTAGAATGCCGTGGATATAAGCATGCAAACAGATGGCTGCCCGTTGCGGGTTCAAGTCGACGGGTAATTGCCCCTGGCGTGCGGCGTTGCTCAAGGCCAGCGCAATGCGCTCGTTGGCATCGAGCCAGACGAATTGACGCTGGCGCCGCATGTCGCACATTTCATCGGTGAATTCGAATTTATGAAAAAGAATTTCATTGATGCGGCGGGTTTTTGGATCCATGGCAACTTGTTGAAACAAATGAACCAGAAGCTTTCGCGTCCATCCCAGCGGATCGACTTCGTCCGCACTCTCGCTGGCCCGGGCCATTTCTTCCATTGGCTCATGCAGGCTGTCGAGCATCGCCTGCACCAGATCGGCCTTGTTGCTGAAGTGCCAGTAAATGGCGCCGCGCGTAACGCCCGCCAGCGTCGCGATGTCTGCAAGGGTCGTACGCGCGACGCCACGCTCGTAGAAAGCCTGTTCGGCAGCTTCCAGAATCTGCCTGCGAGTTTCCTGAGCTTCTTCTTTCGTGCGTCGGACCATGGCAGTAAAACCTCAATAAAAATGCATCAGGCTCTCTGGTCGAGTGGCCTGAACAGCATGCCGGACGGCCTTTGTAATGCCTTGTCCCGGACCTACAATCGATGCCCTCGCTGCGTTTGTATGTCGCAGTCGTGGGTGTTTACAAACAACCGTGAACGTAAGTATATTCATTAGCTTGCTACTTATCCAGCCGGAAAGCTTTCTACACCCTTTCACTTTCATGAGCGAAGGCTCTTGACCCGAGGATCTTCATGCAATTCAAGCCAGCTGTTACCGTACTGGTCACTGCCGTCGCCCTGGCATCGCTGCTCAGCGGATGCAGTAAAAAGGAAGAAGCGGCCGCTGCACCACCGCCCCCTCAGGTCGGCGTCGTCACTCTGAAAACCCAGGCCTACACCCTGACCTCCGAACTGCCGGGCCGCACCACTGCGTTCCGGATCGCCGAAGTGCGCCCACAGGTCAATGGCATCATCCTCAAGCGTCTGTTCACCGAAGGCGCCGACGTCAAGGCCGGCCAGCAGTTGTATCAGATCGATCCGTCGATCTATCAGGCGACCCTGGACAGCGCCAAGGCGACCTTCCAGTCGGCTAACTCGCTGGCCGGTCGCTATAAGCAGCTGATCAACGAGCAGGCCGTCAGCCGCCAGGAGTACGACACCGCCGTCGGTTCAGCCCGCGAAGCCCAGGCCGCCGTGCAGACCGCCGAGATCAACGTGCGCTACACCAAGGTCTATGCACCGATCTCCGGTCGCATTGGCCGCTCTTCGGTCACCGAAGGCGCATTGGTCAGCAGCGCGCAGGCAGACGCCATGGCGACGATCCAGCAACTCGATCCGATCTATGTCGACGTCACTCAGTCGTCCGCCGACATGCTCAAACTGCGCCGCGAGCTGGAAAGCGGTCAGTTGCAGAAGGCCGGCGACAACGCCGCCAAGGTCAAGCTGGTACTTGAAGACGGCAGCGTCTACCCGGTAGAGGGCAAGCTGGAGTTCTCCGAGGTTTCGGTCGATCAGACCACCGGCTCCGTTACCCTGCGTGCGATGTTCCAGAACCCTGACCACACCCTGCTGCCGGGCATGTTCGTCCATGCGCGCCTGCAATCAGGTGTCGCGGCCAATGCGATCCTGGTGCCGCAACAGGGCATCACCCGCGACCTCAAAGGCACGCCGACGGCGCTGATCGTCAATCAGGACAACAAAGTCGAAACCCGTACCCTGGTCGCCAACCGCACCATCGGTAGCGACTGGCTGGTCGAGAAAGGCCTGAACGCCGGCGATCGCGTCATCACCGAAGGTCTGCAGTACGTCAAACCCGGCGCCGAGGTGAAGGCCACCGAAGCGACGAACGTCAAGGCAGCTAACCCGGCCCCTGCCCCGGCAACTGATAAAGCCGCAGGCAGTAAAGGGGAGTAATTCATGTCGAAATTTTTTATCGACCGGCCTATTTTCGCGTGGGTAATTGCCCTCGTGATCATGCTGGTGGGGACGCTCTCGATCCTCAAACTGCCGATCAACCAGTACCCGGCCATCGCACCACCGGCCATCGCGATCCAGGTCACCTACCCGGGCGCGAACGCGCAGACCGTGCAGGACACCGTGGTCCAGGTGATCGAGCAACAGCTCAACGGTATCGACAACCTGCGTTATGTCGCCTCGGAAAGTAACTCCGACGGCAGCATGACCATCACCGCGACGTTCAACCAGGGGACCAACCCGGACATCGCTCAGGTTCAGGTGCAGAACAAGCTGAACCTGGCGACCCCGCTGCTGCCGCAAGAAGTACAGCAGCAGGGTATCCGCGTGACCAAGGCGGTGAAGAACTTCCTGATGGTGGTCGGCCTGGTGTCCGAAGATGGCAGCATGGGCAAGGAAGACTTGTCCAACTACATCGTGTCGAACATGCAGGATCCGATCTCCCGTACCTCCGGTGTGGGTGACTTCCAGGTGTTCGGCGCCCAGTACGCGATGCGTATCTGGCTCGATCCGGCCAAGCTGAACAACTTCCAGCTGACGCCGGTCGACGTCAAAGCCGCTATCACCGCCCAGAACGTGCAGGTGTCCTCCGGCCAGATCGGCGGTCTGCCTGCGCTCAAGGGCCAGCAACTGAACGCCACCATCATTGGCAAGACCCGCCTGCAGACCGCCGAACAGTTCGGCAACATTCTGCTCAAGGTCAAGCAGGACGGCTCCCAGGTGCGCCTGAGGGACGTGGCACGGGTTGGCCTGGGTGGTGAAAACTACAGCATCGACGCTCAGTTCAACGGCAAACCGGCTTCGGGTCTGGCGATCAAGCTGGCCACCGGCGCCAACGCGCTGGACACCGCCAAGGCGATTCGCACCACCATTTCTCAGCTGGAGCCGTTTTTCCCGCCTGGCATGAAAGTGGTCTATCCGTACGACACGACGCCAGTCGTCCAGGAGTCGATCTCCGGGGTTGTTCACACCCTGGGTGAAGCGATCGTACTGGTGTTCCTGGTGATGTACCTGTTCCTGCAGAACTTCCGCGCAACCATCATCACCACGATGACGGTCCCGGTGGTATTGCTGGGCACCTTCGGCATCCTCGCCGCTGCCGGTTTCACCATCAACACCCTGACCATGTTCGGCATGATCCTGGCCATTGGTCTGTTGGTGGACGACGCCATCGTTGTGGTGGAGAACGTCGAACGGGTAATGGCCGAAGACAAGCTCTCGCCCCGGGAAGCGACCATCAAGTCGATGGAGCAGATCCAGGGTGCACTGGTCGGTATCGCACTGGTGCTGTCGGCGGTGCTCCTGCCAATGGCCTTCTTCGGCGGCTCGACCGGTGTGATCTACCGCCAGTTCTCGATCACCATTGTTTCGGCGATGGCGCTGTCGGTACTGGTCGCCCTGATCTTCACCCCGGCCCTGTGCTCGACACTGCTCAAGCCCATCGACCACGAAAAGCACGGGCAACCGAAGCGTGGCTTCTTTGGCTGGTTCAACCGCACCTTCGACCGCAGCGTAGTCAGCTACGAGCGTGGCGTCGGTCACATGATCAAGCACAAGATCCCGGCTTATCTGGTCTATCTGCTGATCATCTGCGGCACCGTCTGGATGTTCACCCGGATCCCGAGCGCATTCCTGCCCGAAGAAGACCAGGGCGTGATTTTCGCTCAGGTCCAGACCCCACCCGGCTCCTCGGCAGAGCGCACCCAGGTGGTGATCGACAACATGCGCAAATACCTGCTGGAGCAGGAATCCGGCGCGGTGAACTCGGTATTCACGGTCAACGGCTTCAACTTCGCCGGTCGTGGGCAGAGTTCCGGCCTTGCGTTCATCATGCTCAAGCCGTGGGAAGCCCGCGACTCGTCCAACAGCGTGTTTGAACTGGCCAAACGCGCCCAACAACACTTCTTTGGCTTCCGCGACGCGATGACCTTCGCTGTGGTACCGCCTGCGGTACTGGAACTGGGTAACGCCACCGGTTTCGACGTCTACCTGCAGGATCAGGGTGGCGTGGGTCATGCCAAGCTGATGGAAGCGCGTAACCAGCTGCTCGGCATGGCTGCGCAGAGCAAGGTGCTGGCGGGCGTTCGTCCCAACGGCCTGAGCGATGAGCCGCAGTATCAGCTGGTGATCGATGACGAACGGGCCCAGGCACTGGGTGTCAGTCTGTCGGACATCAACACCACGCTGTCGATTGCCATGGGCGGTAACTACATCAACGACTTCATCGACCGCGGTCGGGTCAAGAAGGTTTACGTGCAGGGTGAGCCTGGCGCACGAATGAAGCCTGAAGACCTGAAGAAGTGGTACGTGCGCAACAGCTCCGGAGAGATGGTGCCTTTCGCCTCGTTTGCCAGCGGCGAGTGGGTATTCGGATCGCCCAAACTGTCGCGTTACAACGGCGTTCCAGCCGAAGAAGTACTGGGTACGCCAGCCCCGGGCTACAGTACCGGCCAGGCCATGGCCGAAGTCGAGCAACTGGCGAAGAAACTGCCAGCAGGTGTCGGTATTTCGTGGACCGGTCTGTCCTACGAGGAACGTCTGTCAGGATCCCAGGCGCCGGCGCTGTACGCGCTGTCGATTCTGGTGGTCTTCCTGTGTCTGGCGGCCCTGTATGAAAGCTGGTCGATTCCGATCGCGGTCATCCTGGTCATCCCGTTGGGTGTCATCGGAGCGTTGATGGCGACCAGCCTGCGCGGCCTGTCCAACGATGTATTCTTCCAGGTGGGCTTGCTGGTGACGGTGGGTCTGGCGGCGAAGAACGCCATTCTGATCGTCGAGTTCGCCAAGGAACTGCATGAGCAGGGCAAAGGACTGGTCGAGGCGACCATCGAAGCCTGCCGGATGCGTTTGCGACCGATCGTCATGACCTCCATGGCATTCATCCTGGGTGTGGTCCCTCTGGCCATCTCCTCGGGTGCCGGTGCGGGCAGTCAACATTCGATTGGTACGGGCGTAATCGGCGGTATGATTACCGCCGTTATCCTGGCGATCTTCTGGGTACCGCTGTTCTTTGTGTCGGTATCCGCGCTGTTCAAGAGCAAACAGAAACACATCCCACACGATGAGGCTGGCCAATGAGCAAGTCCCTGATCTCTCTGGCAGTTACCGCGATTGTTCTCAGCGGCTGCTCGTTGATCCCCGATTACAAGCAGCCCGCAGCACCGGTGGCCGCTCAGTACCCGCAAGGCCCGGCGTATTCGCCGGCCGACGCGCCCAACCAGGCAGCGGTCGAACAAGGCTGGCGTCAGTTTTTCCGTGACCCGGCCCTGCAGCAGTTGATCCAGACTGCGTTGGTGAACAACCGCGACCTGCGTGTCGCGGCGCTGAACATCGACGCCTACCGGGCTCAATACCGCATCCAGCGGGCTGACCTGTTCCCGGCCGTTGCCGCCGAGGCTTCCGGTGTTCGTCAACGGGTGCCGGGCGACCTGTCGCAAACCGGTCAGGCGGGTATCACCAGCCAGTACTCGGTGGGGCTTGGCATCAGCGCTTACGAGCTGGATCTGTTCGGCCGCGTGCGCAGCCTGAGCGAGCAGGCGCTTGAGACCTACTTCGCCGGTGAGGAAGCGCGTCGCACCACGCAGATCAGTCTGGTAGCCAACGTCGCCAACGCTTACCTGACCCGGCAGGCGGACAAGGAACTGCTGAAGGTGACCCAGGACACCCTCGGCGCTTTCGAAGAGAGCCTGCGTCTGACTGCGCGTAGCAACGAAGTCGGTGTCGCTTCGGCGCTGGATCTTGCGCAGTCGCGGACCTCGGTGGAAAACGCCCGGGTCAAGCTGGCCCAGTACCAGCGCCTGGTGGCGCAGGACGAGAACAACCTGGTGCTGTTGTTGGGCACCGGCGTGCCAGCCAATCTGCCCGCGTCTCCACCATTGAGTGCTGACATGCTCAATGAAATGCCGGCAGGCCTGCCTTCGGAATTGCTGCAACGTCGTCCGGATATCCTCCAGGCCGAGCACAACCTCAAGGCAGCCAACGCCAACATCGGTGCCGCACGCGCGGCGTTCTTCCCGAGCATCAGCCTGACGGCCAATGCCGGCACGGCCAGTGGCGATTTGAGCGGTCTGTTCAAGGGCGGTTCGGGTACCTGGTTGTTCCAGCCGCAGATCAATCTGCCGATCTTCAACGCCGGTAGCCTGCGCGCCAGCCTGGACTACTCCAAGATCCAGAAGGATATTGGCGTGGCCAACTATGAGAAGGCGATCCAGACCGCGTTCCAGGAAGTCTCCGATGGCCTGGCTGCGCGCAAGACCTTTACCGATCAGCTCAAGGCGCAAAACGACTTCGTCGCAGCCAACCAGGACTACTACCGTCTGGCCGAGCGTCGCTATCGTATCGGGATCGACAGCAACCTGACCTTCCTCGACGCCCAGCGTCAGTTGTTCAACGCGCAGCAATCGTTGATCACCGATCGTCTCTCGCAACTGAGCAGCGAGGTCAACCTGTACCGCGCCCTCGGCGGCGGCTGGTACGAACAGACCCAGAACGGTGAGAAAAAACCGACCTCGGGTGATGTGCCGGCAATGCGGATGTTCTGATTTAACGTTTGAAGAAAAAACCCACCGACTGGTGGGTTTTTTTATGGGTAGGCACAACCCGGAAGCCGCAAAACGTGTGGGAGCCGGCTTGCTGGCGAATGCGCAATGTCAGACAACACATCGATGGCTGACACACCACGTTCGCCAGCGAGCCGGCTCCTACAGGGGTGCGGGGGTGTATTCCGAATCCTAACAACTCAGCTCAACAAAAATTCCGTCACACGCAGCGCAAACGTCTCACCCAACTCGACACTGGAAAGGTGCGCCGCATAGTAATCGGACAGCTGCGAGCCATGGATATGGTTCTGCAAATAGTGCCCATCGGCAATCGTGGTGACCGAGTCATGGCTGGCGCAGATGATCAGCGTATCCACTGTGATCGAGCCCACCTGCTTGAGAAAATCAGCATCGCGCACAGCCGCACAGCACGCTGCGTAGCCAAGGGGCGACGTGGCGGCCAGCACATCGGTGACCGGCGTGACCTTGTCGGCATGATCCTTGGCAAATTCCGGCGTGAACCAACGTCCTACAGCACCGGCACCCAGATCTTTCATCGCCTGCTCACCTCCCTTCTCGACCATGTCGATCCGTGGCCCCCACATCTCAGGGCCACCGATCTTCGCGGCGGTGTTGCACAGGATCAACTTGTGCAGACGGTCGTTGGCGTGAATGCCCAGCCACTGGCCGATCAAACCGCCCATGGACAAACCACAGAAATGCGCTTGCTTGATATTCAGCGCGTCGAGCAACGCCAGCACATCGCGCCCCAACTGCTCGATGGTGTACGGGCCCTGGGTCACCAGGGATCTGCCGTGACCACGGGTGTCATAGCGCACGACCCGGAACGACTTGCTGAAGGCGGCGATTTGCGCATCCCACATATGCAGATCGGTACCCAGCGAATTGGAAAGCACCAGCACCGGCGCGCCGGCAGGGCCGTCGATCTGGTAATGCATTTCACCCTCTTGAAGTTGTACGAATGCCATAGCAGCTCCTTTGTCGAGCACTTGCGTGAAAGTCATTCAAGCGTGTGGATGACGCGCGCCCTGTCACAGGCGCACGCGTGATGGATCAGTGATCTTCGTGCAGATACACCGGTTTTTTCGGCAACCGCAGGCTGAACAGGAAGGCGATCGCCATCATGCCCGTCACGTACCAATAGAAGATGTTTTCCGAGCCCATGTTTTTGAAGCTCAGAGCGACGAATTCGGCCGAGCCACCGAAGATCGCATTGGCCACGGCGTATGCCAGGCCAACCCCCAGCGCGCGAACATGCACCGGGAACATTTCGGCTTTCACCAGACCGCTGATCGAGGTGTAGAAGCTGACGATGGCCAGCGCCAGCGTGATCAGGACGAACGCCATGACCGGGCTGGTGGTGGTCTTGAGGGTCATCAGCAACGGTACGGTACAAAGGGTACCCAAAGCACCGAACCACAGCATCGAAGCGCGGCGACCGATCTTGTCCGCCAGGGCGCCGAACACCGGCTGCATACACATATAGAGGAACAAGGCGCCGGTCATGATGTAACTGGCGGTCTTGGGGTCCATGTGCACGGTATTGACCAGGTACTTCTGCATGTACGTGGTAAAGGTGTAGAAAATCAGCGACCCGCCGGCGGTATAACCCAGCACGGTAATGAACGCAGCCTTGTGGTCACGGAACAGCGCGGTGATGCTGCCAGCGTCCTTGTCCTGGCGTACATCCGCGGTGGTGGTTTCCTTCAGCGAGCGACGCAGCAGCAGGGAAATCACCGCCGCGATGGCGCCGACCACAAACGGGATCCGCCAGCCGTAGGCCTTGAGCTCATCGGCACTGAGAAACTGCTGCAGGATGACCACGGTCAACACTGCTAGCAACTGGCCACCAATGAGTGTCACGTACTGGAACGATGCGAAGAACCCACGCTGCCCCCGCAACGCGACTTCGCTCATGTAGGTAGCCGTGGTGCCGTACTCGCCACCGACCGACAACCCTTGGAACAGCCGTGCGATCAGCAGCAGAAACGGCGCCCAGGCACCGATCGAGGCATAGGTCGGCAGACAGGCGATGACCAGAGAGCCTGCGCACATCATCAGGACCGAGATCATCATCGAATTCTTGCGGCCATGCTTGTCGGCCACTCGCCCGAACAGCCAGCCACCGATAGGACGCATCAGAAAGCCTGCGGCAAACACCCCGGCGGTGTTGAGCAACTGCACGGTCGGGTCGTCGGACGGGAAGAAAGCCGGTGCGAAGTAGATCGCGCAGAAGGCATAGACATAGAAGTCGAACCATTCCACGAGGTTGCCGGAAGAGGCACCTACAATCGCAAATATCCGCTTGCTCCTTTCTTCTCCGGTGTAGTGAGTCGTTGTCATTATTTTTCCCCAGTTTTTATAAAGACCAGCCATATCGGACAAAGTCCTCGGGCTAGTCTACGACATAGTCTGCAACACTAAGACTTAAGCAGTAACACTTCGACATCACAAGGACAACCGCCCGAGCCATCAGGTCGCCCGTTCAACAAGGCAATCGATGACTCGGGTGAAGGCCTGGCAGCGCGTCGTTTATCGTTCTATTGCCAGGGCCAGGCCCTGCCCTACGCCGACGCACATGGTCGCCAGTCCCTTGCTGGCGCCGGTTTTTTCCAGTTGATGCAACGCCGTGAGCACCAGGCGCGCGCCGCTCATGCCCAACGGATGACCGAGGGAGATGGCGCCGCCATTGGGATTGACCTTGGGCGAGTCGTCAGCGATACCCAGCTCACGCATGACTGCCAGACCCTGGCTGGCGAAGGCCTCGTTGAGTTCGATGACATCGAAATCCGCGACGGTCAGGCCCAGACGCTTGACCAGCTTGCGCACCGCCGGGACCGGACCGATGCCCATGACCCGCGGTTCGACACCGGCACTGGCCATGCCGAGCACACGAGCACGCGGGGTCAGACCGTGTTTCTTGACCGCTTCGGCCGAGGCCAGGATCAGCGCCACAGCGCCGTCGTTCAGGCCAGCAGCGTTGCCGGCGGTCACCGTATTGCCCGGACCGTTGACCGGCTTGAGCTTTGCCAGGCCCTCAAGACTGGTGTCGGCCCGCGGGTGCTCGTCCTGGTCGACGATGGTCTCGCCCTTCTTGTGGGCGATACGCACTGGCACGATCTCCTCTGCGAAAAAGCCGCGAGCCTGGGCCGCGGCGGTGCGCTGCTGACTGCGCAGGGCAAACGCATCCTGGTCTTGCCGGGTAACCTTGAAGTCTTCGGCAACGTTGTCACCGGTCTGCGGCATGGTTTCGACGCCATAGCGCTCTTTCATCTGCGGGTTGACGAAGCGCCAGCCCAATGTGGTGTCTTCAAGTTTCTGAGCCCGAGCAAAAGCCGTGTCCGCCTTGCCCATCACGAACGGTGCCCGCGACATGGACTCGACGCCGCCGGCAATGACCAACTCCATCTCGCCGCAGGCAATGGCACGGAAGGCACTGCCTACAGCGTCCAGGCCAGAAGCGCACAGACGATTGAGCGTCACGCCCGGCACGCTGTGAGGCAGGCCCGCCAAGAGCGCTGCCATGCGCGCGACGTTGCGGTTGTCCTCGCCTGCCTGGTTGGCGCAACCGAGGAACACTTCGTCAACCTCGTTCCAGTCCACTGACGGGTTGCGCTCCATCAGCGCCTTGATCGGCAGAGCCGCCAGATCATCCGCGCGAACGGTGGCCAACGCGCCACCGAAACGGCCGATCGGGGTACGGATTGCATCGCAGATAAACACGTCACGCATCATGCTTCTCCTGGTGGGGCCGTGAGCTGCTGCGCCAGGCGCTGTCAGGTCAGGCAAAGCAGTCATTTCAAAATGGGCAGGCCGCGCGCAGACACAATGTCGTAGGCAAGACGCACTGACCGGCCGGTGGCGGCGACTCCCTGTTCGTGGGCAACGCCTCAATGCAGGGTGCTGAGGTTATGCCTGAGCGTCAGGCGCGACAATCCGATAATCGACTCTGTGTTCGATAACCGAACACAGAGTGATCGACAACGTGATTACGAAGGCATGCGCATCATGTCACGGTCATCCGGTCGCACCGCACAGGCCAATACCGCCCATGCCACCTTGCTCATGTGAATAACTGAGTGCTCAGATCGCGGCTGGCATCGAGCATGATCGGCAGAAATTTCTGCTCGAGTTCATTGCGCGCCACACGCCCGGCGCTGGTGCTGACATTGAGCGCCGCCAACACTTGGCCCGATGCATCATAGACCGGCACCGCGATGGAGCGCAGGCCCTGCTCCAGCTCCTGATCGACGATGCACCAGCCCTGCTGACGAACCTGCTGCAGGCATTCGAGCAAGGCCTCTGCAGTACGCAACGTGCGGCTGGTTTTTGGCTGCAGGTCGACATGCTCCAGGTATTCGTGCAGCGACACATCATCCAGCGCGGCCAACAGGATTCGGCCCATGGACGTGCAATAGGCCGGCAAACGCCCGCCCACCGCAAGGTCCACCGAAATCAGCCGCTGGGTGGTGGCCGATCGCGCTATATAAAGGATGTCGTCGCCCTCGAGCGTGGCCATGTTGCAGGCCTCATGCAGTTGATCGCTCATCCGATCCAGATACGGCTGCGAAGAAACCGCCAGCGGGGTCGACGACAGATAGGCGTGACCCAACGTCAGCACCTTGGGCAGTAACGAATAAGTACGGCCGTCGGTTGTCGCGTAGCCCAGCTTGATCAGCGTGTGCAGACAACGCCTTACCGCCGCGCGAGGAATCTCGGTGCGATGGCTGATCTGGGCGATGGTCAGATGCCGCTTGCGCTCCTGAAAGGCCTGAATGACCGCCAATCCGCGCGCCAGCGAGGTCATGAAATCCGGATCTCCGGTCAGGGCCTGAATCCGCTTGGCTGGCGATGCGACGATGGGCGGGGCCAGCGAAGCGAAGGAATTACGCAGTTGGTCGTTCATGTCGATACCGTTCGTCGCGGCCACAGAGGCCTTGTATAACGCCACTCTCATCTCTTTTTCGAGCTGCGGCAAGGGTAATTTGGGCGATTATCGAACCACTGGGCGATAATCGCAATTGACCGGTGACGCAGTTGCTTATACCTTTCACACGCCACCATGTGGCTTCTTGGAAATACTGGTCAGGTACCCACTGAGAAGTCCCAGGCACGGCCTTGCTACCCGCAAGGCCGTTTTTGTCTCAGCTTCTCCCCGCCGCTCTCTGTAAGAATCCGGATACATTCCCGCGCAAATCCTCAAGCCCCTCTTGAAGGAATTACGTCGTCAGAATTTTGTCCATGGATTAATCCTGTTTGAATAACAACGTTCTGTCGCACATTGACCGGCATCAACTTCGGAACCTTCGTACATAAAAACAGTATTTATCCTCGATTAATGAATAGAGACCCCACTACAGTTGACTCTTTGGACCTTCTTGGAGATAGTACTCGGCAATTGACGTGCTTTAACGCTACGGCGTAGATGACACCACCGCCCAATCTGGCGTGGATCCAATCTACCCGCCGCTTGCACTACCCCAGTGCATTGCGCAGCGATAAACGGGCCATAAGCCCGGTCGATCAGCCACTATCCTGGCAAATGAAACACGAATGTAGCTACGACAGTTTTTGTCGTTCTGGTGCGCGTAGCCGCATGTGACAGAAGTGTTTAACACTTTCGCCGAAACTCATCGCGAACGTTTAATCCAGCAGCCGGTCGATGGCTGCCGAGACTTCCAGCCACGGCGTTATCACCAGAATCAAACTCTACTCAGTCAGGTAATAACGTGACCAAAGATGAACTGCGCGCAGAACTAGAGCGCCAGGAACAACGTTACAAGGAAGTCTACGGCGGCGAGATAACCACCTACGCCGCTCAACCCGAACCTGAGCGCAAGCCTTGGCGCAAACGCGCGAGCTTGCTCGACCAGGCGTTCAAGCAAGAGCTTGAGAAGATGGAAAGCGAGCTCAAAGAAGAGCCCTGAACCCCGGGTGGGTAAAAAGACCAGCCGTGGGATGATGCTCAGAAGCCTGGTTGATTTCGTTCAATTTCAGCTAAGGTTGAAGCGTGCACGTTTGCATTTTTGCTTCCTGACAGGAAGTCAACGGGGTCACTGAAGAGAAATTTCGTTGCAGGTTGCTACCAATTGGCGGCTTGCCTATCGATTAGTTTTTTTTCTGTCATAATCCCGCCCCCTTAATACCGGGTCAGAAAACCTTCCATGATCGATTTATTCAGCGGACTGGATGCTTGGGTGATTGTGAGCCTGCTGCTCGCCCTGGCTTTTGTCCTCACCTTCGAGTTCATCAACGGCTTTCATGACACCGCCAATGCGGTGGCGACAGTCATTTACACCAAAGCCATGCCGCCGCATCTGGCCGTATTCTTTTCGGGTGTGTTCAACTTTCTCGGAGTGCTGTTGGGCGGCGTCGGCGTCGCTTATGCCATCGTCCACTTGCTGCCGGTCGAGTTGCTGATCAATGTCAACACCGGTCATGGTCTGGCCATGGTGTTCTCGCTGCTGGCCGCCGCGATCACCTGGAACCTGGGGACCTGGTACTTCGGCATTCCCGCGTCCAGTTCACACACCCTGATCGGCTCGATCCTGGGCGTGGGCCTTGCCAACGCGCTGATCAACCATATTCCGCTGGCCGATGGCGTCAACTGGCAGAAGGCAATCGATATCGGTGCCTCGCTGGTGTTCTCACCATTGCTGGGTTTCGTCGTCGCGGCACTGGTGCTGTTGGGCCTGAAGGCCTGGCGTCCGTTGTCGAAGATGCACAAGACACCTGAGCAGCGCCGCAAGCTCGACGACAAAAAGCACCCGCCGTTCTGGAATCGCCTGGTGTTGGTGATCTCGGCCATGGCCGTCAGTTTCGTGCACGGCTCCAACGATGGTCAGAAAGGCATTGGCCTGATCATGCTGGTGCTGATCGGTATCGTACCGGCGCAGTTCGTCCTGGACCTGAGTACCACCACCTACCAGATCGAACGCACCCGCGACGCGACATTGCACCTGAGCCAGTTCTACCAGCGCAACAACGCAACCCTGGGTGAATTCCTGGCCCTTGGCAAATCCACGACGGGCGACCTGCCCGAGCGATTCAGCTGCAACCCTGAGCAGACCGAACCGACCATCGATGCATTGCTCAACAACCTCAAAGGCGTGACCGACTACCACAGTCTCGCCCCCGAGCATCGCATTGAAGTTCGTCGCTACCTGTTGTGTCTGGATGACACCGCTCGCAAGGTCGGCAAACTGCCGACGCTGGATGCGCGCGAAAAATCCGACCTGGAGAAACTGCGCAAGGATTTGACCACCACCACCGAATACGCACCGTTCTGGGTGATCTTCGCTGTCGCCCTGGCGCTGGGTGTCGGCACCATGGTGGGTTGGAAACGGGTAGTGCTGACCATCGGCGAGAAGATCGGCAAGCAGGGCATGACCTATGCACAGGGCATGTCGGCGCAGATCACCACAGCCAGCGCCATCGCCCTGGCCAACGTGTTCAGCCTGCCGGTCTCGACCACGCACATCCTGTCGTCCGGCGTCGCCGGGACCATGGTCGCCAACAAGAGCGGTCTGCAAGGCGGCACCGTGCGTAACATTCTGTTGGCCTGGGTGTTGACCCTGCCCGCCACCGTCGCTCTGTCGGCGGGTTTATTCTGGCTGGCGTCCAAGGCCCTGGCCTGATTCAACTGGCCGCGTGATCTGAAAATGCCCATTCAATGAATGGGCATTTTTTTAATTCAGGCATCACCTCCAGCGGCTGCGCACGCCAACTTGACGCTCGCAGGATCACCGCCAACAAGCCGTTTCGTTGAACGCACTCAACGGCGCTTCTTGCTCCCGCCCAGCAAGGACCCCATCAAGCCTCGCACCAGCTCCCGTCCGATCTGATTGGCGGCCTGACGCATGGCACTTTTGACTGCCTGCCCGGCCAATCCCCCGAGAAAGCCTCCCGCCATATCGGCGAACCCGCCTTCGGCTTTGGCCTCGGGCGGCTGTTCAGGCTGGGTCGGCGCGCCCTTGCGTGCCAGCAGCATTTCATAGGCGGATTCACGGTCGACGGGTTTGTCGTAACGCCCGGCCAGCGGAGATTGAGCGATCAGCGCCCGGCGCTCGGCGTCGGTCAACGGGCCTATTCGTGATTGCGGGGGTGCGACCAGGACCCGCTGCACCCTCTCCGGCGTGCCTTTGTCCTGCAACGTTCCCACCAGCGCTTCGCCGATGCCCAGCTCGGTCAGCACTGACAGCGCATCGAATTCGGGATTGGGCCTGAACCCCTCCGCCACAGCCCTCAAGGACTTTTGCTCCTTGCTGGTGAAAGCCCGCAGGCCGTGCTGAATACGTAATCCCAGCTGCGCCAGAATGTTGTCTGGCAGATCGCCCGGCGACTGGGTGACGAAATAGACGCCAACGCCCTTGGAGCGGATCAATCGAACCACCTGTTCGAGGCGGTCCTGCAACGCTTTGGGGGTGTCGGCGAAGAGCAAATGCGCCTCGTCGAAAAACAGCGCCAGCAGTGGTTTGTCGGCGTCGCCACGCTCGGGCAGTTGCTCGAACAACTCGGCCAGCAGCCACAACAGAAAGGTCGCGTAGACCTTTGGCGCCTCATGCACCAGGCGACTGGCATCGAGCAGGTGGATCCGCCCTCGCCCATCACTGGCCGGTTGTAGAATGTCTTCCAGTTGCAACGCCGGCTCGCCGAAGAGTGCTTCGGCGCCCTGCTGCTCCAGTACCGCGAGACGCCGCAAGAGCGCCTGGCTTGAGCCGGTCGTCATCAGCGCGCTGTCCTCGCCGAGCACCTGCGGATTTTCACGCAGATGATTGAGCAGCGCCTTGAGATCCTTGATGTCCAGCAGCAGCAAACCGTCCCGGTCGGCCACCTTGAAAGCCGCGTAAAGCGCAGACTGCTGGCTGTCGGTCAGCTCCAGCAAACTGCCGAGCAGCAACGGGCCCATTTCCGACAGGGTCGTACGCAACGGATGGCCGGACTGACCATGCACATCCCACAACGTGACCGGATAGGCCTGCGGGGTGTGGTTCAGCCAGGGCATACCGGCAATTCGCTCGGCGACCTTGCCCTGAGGATTGCCTGCCGCACCCAGCCCGCACAGATCACCCTTGATGTCCGCGGCGAATACCGCCACCCCGGCGTCACTGAACGCCTCCGCCAGGCGCTGCAGAGTCACGGTTTTACCGGTGCCCGTCGCACCTGCTATCAGCCCGTGGCGATTGGCAAGACGCAGCGCCTGCCCCACGGGCTCACCGTCAATGCGCGCACCGATCAATAGTTGTTGAGAATCCGGCATATCTTCTCCTGCAAGTTGCATTGGTTGCCTTGCAAATAACCAGGCGCCAGCGTCATCGATGCACACACCCCCGACAGCGCCGTGCACAGCTGACACCTTCACTCTAGTTCATGCCCGCTAGAGCAATGGGATGCCCCCTGCGGTACCCGTCCTGCCCAACGATTCCCGACCGAACATCTATTATTCAGAGAGGTCAACCAAGGACGAAGCACTGCGCAAAGGAGGCCATCGTGCATATTGCTGACATGACCATGTTTTACGCCCCTGCCAGCGGCGGCGTGCGTACCTATCTGGATGCCAAGCATCATCGCCTGGCGCTTTATTCCGGTGTTCGCCACAGCTTGTTGATTCCGGGTGCCGGCAGCAGCCATGCAGACGGTGTCTACCGGGTGCCCGCGCCGCCAGTGCCATTTGGCAATGGCTATCGGTTTCCCCTGCGGGCAACGCCTTGGCTGAACACCTTGCGTGATTTGCAGCCCGATCTGATTGAAGCCGGAGATCCGTACCTGACAGCCTGGGCAGCGCTGGACGCGCGCCGTCAGCTAGATGTGCCGGTGATCGGCTTCTATCACTCGGACTTGCCGCTGCTGGTCAGCAACCGCATCGGCACCTGGCTGGGCACCAACGTGGAGAACTATGTCAGTAAGCTTTATGGCAACTTCGACCGAGTCCTGGCACCGAGCACGGTCATGGCCGAGAAGCTCACCCGCCTGGGGGTGAAAAATGTTCACGTACAACCACTGGGCGTCGACCTGCAGACGTTCGATCCCGCGCACCGCGACCCCGGACTCAAAGCCGGACTGGGCCTGAATGACGACACCCGCCTGCTGATCTTTGCCGGGCGCGGTTCCAGGGAGAAACACCTGCCAGTCCTGCTGGACTGCATGAAGTTGCTCGGCACGGGCTTTCACCTGTTGCTGGTCGGTTCACACATGCCCAGCGGCGTGCCGTCCAATGTGTCGGTGATCGATCGCTTCTGCCCCGCTGCCGAGATCGCGCGTTTGCTGGCCAGCGCCGATGCGCTGGTGCATGCCGGCGACCAGGAAACCTTCGGACTGGTGGTGCTGGAGGCCATGGCCAGCGGCACCCCAGTGGTTGCGGTGGATGCTGGCGCGTTTCGCGAAATCATTCCCGACAGCTGCGGCCTGCTGTGTCCACCCAACCAGCCAAGGGCAATGGCCGCAGCGGTGCGGCAGTTGTTCAGGCAGGATGCGCCGAGCATGGGGCTCGCCGCACGCCGCCATGTCGAACGGCATTATGCGTGGGATGCAGTGGTTTGCGGCTTGCTGGGGCACTATGAGGCGGTGTTGGGCAGCAGCACCCGTGTCGACAAAGCGGCTTACGCCCATGGCTGATCCGATGAATGCCCCATGGCGCTCGGTCCTGCTGGTGCTGCATGACGTCGCTCCGCAGACCTGGCCGGACTATCGACCCTTTGTCGAGGCTGTCGATGCGCTGGGCAATGTTCCGATGACCTGGCTGGTCGTGCCGGATTTCCATAAAGCCGATTGCATCGAGCGCGCACCCGACTTCCAGCGTCTGATGCATTCGCGGTTGCAACGCGGTGACGAATTGGCGCTGCACGGGTATTACCACTGCGATGACAGCCCTGCCCCGCGTACGCCGGCGGACTACTTCATGCGCCGCATTTACACCTGGGAGGGCGAGTTTTATACCCTCGACCAGGCGCAGGCGCTGCAGCGACTGGAGGCCGGTATGCAGTTGTTTCGGCGCAACGACTGGCCGCTGCATGGCTTCGTCGCGCCGGCCTGGCTGATGAGCGAAGGCACCCGCAATGCCCTGCGTCAGCTGCCACTGGACTACACAAGTGACGCGCAACATCTGTATCGTCTGCCAGACTTTTCTCCAATCGATGCTCCGGGCATCGTCTGGAGCGCTCGCAGCGCCTGGCGACGCGGCCTGTCGAAACTCATCAGTGATCAGCGTGAGGCTCATTTGCAAACTGCCCCAACCATTCGCCTGGGCCTGCACCCGGTGGACATGCGTCACGAATTTTCCCGAGCGTACTGGCTGAACACGCTCACCCGTCTGCTCGAGGGCGGCCGCACGCCTATGAGCAAATTCACCTGGCTGCAGCAGCAACCCGCTTTCAGGTCCGCCGCGTGAAGCGACTTGTCTGGCTGGCCATAGCCTTGCTGCTTGCTCTGTTGATTCCGGTGTTCATGGGCGGTGCCGAGCTCTTTCACCGCTTGCGTCACTTTCCCCTGACCCTGCTACTGGGTATGTTCGCCATGGTCCTGGTGGGTTGGTGCATGAACACCATGCGCTTGCGCCTGCTGCTGGGTGACAGCGCCAGCGGGCTCGGTATGCGCAGGAGCCTGGGCGTGGTGATGGCCACCGAGTTCGCCTATTGCGCCACGCCCGGTGGCAGTGGCGCGCCGCTGACCCTGGTCGCGCTGTTATCGCGTAGCGGCATCGGCCCGGCAAAAAGCACCGCAGCGTTCGCCACCGACCAACTCAATGACCTGGTGTTTTTCCTCCTCGCCCTGATCGGGATCCTGATCTATGCGGTGTTCCACAAGCTCAGTGAAAACCTGGAGTGGATGCTCATCGCCAGTGCTCTGCTGATCGGTGCGGGTCTGTGTGCCTGTGCCGGGTTTGCGCGTTACCACCGGCGCATCATTCTGTTCAACGGCAAGTTGCTCAAACGTCTGAAGCGCAAGGACAGCACGCGCATTCGTTGGGCGCGCAAGCTTTTGCACTTTCGCGATGCGTTGGCGGAAACCTGGAAGATGCCTCACCGTATTTTGCTGCAGGTGTTTGCGCTGACCTGCGTTCACTGGAGCCTGCGCTACAGCGTGATGTACCTGGCGCTTCAGGGGTTGGGCGTCGACATCGACTGGGCGTGGACATTCCTGGTGCAGATGCTTTCACTCAGTGCCGGACAATTCAGCCTGTCACCCGGCGGTGCCGGTGCTGCGGAGCTGACCTCGGCCGCCTTGCTGGCCCCGATGGTGGGCAAATCGACCGCTGCGGCGGCGATTCTCATCTGGCGAATCGTGACTTACTACTTCTATCTGGTGGCCGGTGGCCCAGTGTTCCTGCTGATGGTTGGCAGGCCGCTGCTGCTCAAGCTATTGCGGGTCAAGGCTGTCTGATGGCTCGTCATCCTCGACGATGACGGCAGGCTTGAGCTGTTCCCACAATTGCGCCGCGCCTTCGAACTCGGTGCCATCCTCAGGTGACAGCGCATCCGGGTCATAACGACTGAGACAGCCTCCGCCCAGAGTCGGTGGGGCCTTGGATGTGGCTTTGTCGAGCGGGTCGGTCACAGGGTTGCCCTCTTGAATAGCTCACCCTACCTACAGGAATGAGCTTGCTCGCGATACGCTCGCATCAGGCACCTGATGTGCTGACAGACCTGTCGATATCACGAGCAAGCTGACCCCTACATGGGTTGGATGTCGAGTTTAGTCAAACACCACCGTCTTGTTGTCATGCACCAGCACACGGTCTTCCAGATGCGCACGCAGCCCGCGGGCCAATACCATCTTCTCGACATCCCGTCCGAAGCGCACCATGTTTTCGATGCTGTCGCGGTGGCTGACACGAACCACGTCCTGCTCGATGATCGGGCCTGCGTCCAGTTCTTCGGTGACGTAGTGACACGTGGCGCCAATCAACTTCACGCCGCGCAGCGACGCCTGGTGGTAAGGCTTGGCACCGACGAACGATGGCAAGAAGCTGTGATGGATATTGATGACCTGATGCGCATATTCGCGGCACAGCTGCGGCGGCAGGATCTGCATGTAGCGCGCCAGCACCACGACATCCGCTTCATGTTGTTTGACCAGACGCGACACTTCGGCGAATGCCGGCTCTTTGTCTTTGGGATCAACCGGAACATGGTAATAAGGGATGTTGTGCCACTCGACCATGCTGCGCAGGTCCTGGTGGTTGGAAATCACGCAGGCAATTTCGCAATCCAGCTCATCGCTGTGCCAGCGATGCAGCAGGTCCGCCAGGCAATGGGACTCGCGGCTGGCCATGAGCACCACGCGTTTTTTCTGGTCCGAATCGGTGATGCGCCAGTCCATCGAGAACTCTTCGGCAATCGGCTTGAACGCCTCGCGGAAACCCTCGAGATCAAAAGGCAGGGTATCGGCACGCATTTCATGACGCATGAAAAACCAGCCGCTGAGATTGTCAGAGTGATGGCTCGCTTCGGTAATCCAGCCATTGTAGGACGCCAGAAAGTTACTGACTTTGGCAACGATGCCGACGCGGTCCGGGCAAGCTATCACCAGACGAAAAGTGCGCATGTGGGAAAACTCCAGAGTACTTCGCAAAGGCGGCCATTCTAGCGATTGTCCGGCGACTCTGCAGTATTCCGATCACACTGATTTTTCGCCTGGCTGCGATCCGGATCCGATCGCAGGTAATGGTGGACTGTTCCGAGATCGCGCACGCCGTTCTGAACAAGGCGCGGACCAGGCACTAAATAGAGGCAGTGATTATGAAAGACACTCGCACTACATTTGTTTCCTGTCTGACGCATAACGCTTAGCTATTTCAAAATGCTTCAAATAAAAGTTTCCTTAAATGTTTACTTGCGCAAACGCTGTGACTATTATTGCGTCATTACGCCATGCTCATCACAACAGGTAGCCCTCATGTCCCTGATCAACGAATACCGCGCTACAGAAGAAGCCATCAAAGAACTCCAGGCGCGCCTGCAAAACCTGCAACAAGACGGTAAACTGCAAACTGAACTTGAGTTTGAAGGCAAACTGCGTTCACTGATGGGCGAATATCAGAAATCCCTGCGCGACATCGTTGCGTTGCTCGATCCTGACGCTAAAACCAAGGCCCCACGTGGCGCCGTGGTAAAACCTGCCGGCACCAAGCGTGCGCGCAAGGTCAAGCAATACAAAAACCCGCACAACGGCGAAATCATCGAAACCAAAGGCGGCAACCACAAGACGCTCAAAGAGTGGAAAGCCAAGTGGGGCGGTGATGAGGTTGAAGGCTGGGCAACTCTGCTGGGCTGATAGCCTGCAGGTTGATAGCGCCGTTGTACAACAATGTACAACCCTGAAAAACGCCAGCAGAAGCTGGCGTTTTTTATTGTCCGCTTCGGTCCCTGGAACTCACAACCCCAGCCGTTGTTGAAGTTGCAGAGAATAATCCTGCCATTGGCCGAGTACCTTCAGCTGCTCGGGTGTTGCCTTGAGCGACGAGGCTATCAGCGCCTTGGTAAAGGCCTTCAACGTGTTGGGCGCCCCCGCCTGCGGATCAGTCAGTCGCTGCTGACAGAAGGTCCTCCAGCGCTGCTGCTCTTCGGTGTTCAAGGTCTCTGCAAAGTTGCGCGCACGGTAGCGAAACAACAACTCGGGAAGGCGCGGATCATCGAACGGCCATGCTTCAGTGCCAAGTTGCTGCGGCTCGACCATACGAACCTGCTCACAAAGTCGACGATCCCGATCGTTGATAAACCCATCATATAACTGTTGTTCCGGGTCTTCGCTGCCGGCGAAGTCGTCGCTGGCATAAACCTTTTTCAACTTGTCCTGCCACAGCGCCTGGCCTTCATTGAGGCGCAGGACTCGCTCTTTATAGGCGCTGATGTCCAATTGCAGGCGCTGACGGTCCTCTTCGCGCAGTACGCTCAAAGGCGCGACTACCGGACATTTGTTTATATGCAGTAATTTCAGCGGCACCGGTAACTGGCCGTCGCCCAGATCCTCGCGACGGGTATATAAGCGCTGGCGCAAGACCTCGGCCTCTTCGTCCAACAAGGGGCTGTGATCATGAAAAAGGTCGCAGACAATCAGCGCATTGCGATTGGTCGGATGCCAGGCCAGGGGCAATACAACACTCACATAACTTCTGGCGGCGGAAAACCGTCCGGATATATGCACCAACGGCTGCAGCAATCGTATCTGTTCCTGAACCTTGTGCTTGCTGCGCAACTGATAAAGATAGTCGTAAAGCTTGGGTTGTTTATCGCGAACCAGACGTGCCAGTGCAATAGTTGCGCGGACATCGGACAGCGCATCGTGCGCCTGCCCATGATCGATACCGTTGGCTGCCGTCAGGCGTTCGAGCTTGAGCGTGACCCGCCCCTCTTCTTCCGGCCAGACGATACCCTCCGGACGCAGGGCATAGGCGGTACGCATCACGTCGATCAGATCCCAGCGGCTGTTACCGCCCTGCCACTCGCGGCCATAAGGATCGAAAAAGTTGCGGTACAGGCTGTAGCGGGTCATTTCGTCATCGAAACGCAGCGTGTTATAGCCCGCGCCACAGGTGCCGGGCTGTGCCAACTGAGCATGCACGCGGGTCATGAAATCAGCCTCGCACAAACCTTTTTCCGCAAGCCGTGCGGGCGTGATGCCGGTGACCAGACAGGCCGCCGGATGGGGCAGAATGTCATCGCTGGGCTGACAGTACAGGTTGATCGGCTCGGCGATTTCGTTGAGCTGATCATCGGTGCGTATGCCCGCGACCTGAAGGGGCCGGTCGTTACGCGGATTGATCCCGGTGGTTTCGTAGTCGTACCAGAAGATGCTGGAGGTCACGGGCTGATCCTGAACAAGAGACCGGGCAAGTCTAACAGATGGGGCTCGCTGGCCGATTGCGACAGCCCGGCCCGGCGCCATGCACATCATCCGGTTGCTTAGCTCTGCCACCGTGGCTAGCATCAGACTTTATTTCCAGGCGCACCCCTCCCGACAATGTCCCCCTCGAAAGCTTGGCCAAGGACCGCCACGCAGTCTGCGGCGCTGGACACCCGCATTCGCCTGGAAACGCCCGAAGGCATCGATCTGGCGCTGCGGCCGGCAGGTCTGTTGTCGCGCTCACTGGCGTTGGGCATCGACCTGGTGATTCGCGGCGTACTGCTGGTGGCGCTGTTTTTTCTGCTCGACGCACTCGGCGAATTCGGCGGCGGGTTGTTCGCATTGGCGCTGTTTCTGATCAATTGGTGGTACATGGTGCTGTTCGAGGTGCTTCATCAAGGCCGTACGCCGGGTAAACAGCTCATGGGCTTGCGCGTGGTTCACGATGACGGCACTCCGGTCGGTTGGTCCGCATCCTTGCTGCGTAACCTCTTGCGCTTGATCGACATGCTGCCTTTTGGCTACAGCGTGGGCGCATTCAGCTGTCTGCAGCACCCGTTGTTCAAACGCCTGGGCGATCTGGCCGCGGGCACACTGGTGATCTACAGCGATACCCCGACCCAGCGTCCGCTCTTGCCTCAGGTACCACCCTTGTTGCCCGCGCTGGCCCTGACCCTTGATGAACAACGTGCGGTGCTGGCTTTCGCCGAACGTCAACAAGGCCTTTCCCCGGCACGCGTCGAGGAGCTGGCGGCGATCCTCGTCGCCCCCTTGCAGATGCACGCGGACCCGGATCCCCAATACGCGGTCGGTCAGTTGAACGGCATCGCCCGCGGTGTGGCAGGGTCGATATGAGAAGGCATGGCCGATGAAGCAGAGCCAGTTCGAACAACGCCATCAGGACCACTGGCTGCGCTTCGCCGAGCGACTTGAGGCACTGGAGCGCAGCCGCCACAAGAACCAGGCCGGTGATGGTTTCACCGCTCAGTATCGGCAAATCTGTCAGCATCTGGCACTGGCCCAGCAACGCGGCTACAGCGCACACCTGGTCGAGCCGCTGCAACAACTTGCCATGCGCGGTCATCAGCAACTGTATCGCCACCGCAGCCAGTTCGCTGCGCAACTGCTGGGTTTCGTGCTGGCCGACTTTCCCCGCCTGGTGCGCGCCGAATGGCGACTGGTTGCGCTGGCGGCGCTGCTTTTTTTTGGCAGCCTGCTGGTCATGGGGCTTTTGGTGTACGGCTATCCGGATCTGATCTACAGCGTCGTCAGCCCCGCTCAGGTGGGCGAGATGGAAGCCATGTACGACCCTGCCGCGCGGCGCATCGGCCAAGCCGCAGAGCGCGCATCGAGCACCGACTGGCTGATGTTCGGCTACTACATCATGCACAACATCGGCATTGCCTTTCAGACCTTTGCCAGCGGCCTGCTGTTCGGTCTGGGCAGCCTGTTTTTCCTGCTCTTCAACGGTTTGATGATTGGCGCGGTGGCCGGTCATCTCAGCGACGTCGGCTTTGGCGAAACCTTCTGGCCATTCGTGGTAGGTCACGGTGCATTTGAACTGACCGCAATCGCCCTGGCCGGTGCAGCCGGGCTCAAACTTGGCTGGGCGCTGCTGGCACCCGGCGCGTTGCGTCGCGGCGAGGCGTTACGAATTGCCGCGAAAACCAGCGTGCGACTGATCGGTGGGGTGATCCTGTTTTTGCTGATCGCCGCCTTCATCGAAGCTTACTGGTCATCCATGACCTGGCCGCAGGCGACCACCAAGTATCTGGTGGGGGCCGCGTTATGGGCGCTGGTCGCGGCCTACCTGATCTTTGCCGGACGCACCGCCCATGCGCCTGACTGAGGCCACCGTGGTCATCCGTCCGCGCAATGCCTGGGAAGCCATCGACCTGGGCGTGTTGCTCGCGCGCCAGCATCGCCGCCTGCTGATGACCAGCTGGGCGATGGTGACGCTGCCAGTCTTCGCCTTGCTTTCCCTGGCGCTCTGGGACTATCCGTCCCTGGCGGTGCTGTTGTTCTGGTGGTTCAAGCCGGCCTACGAGCGGCTGGCGCTGCTGATCCTGTCGCAGGCGCTGTTCGGCGAGGCGCCGTCGCTTAAAGAAGCGCTGAAGGCATGGCCGCGGGCGCTCAAACCGCAGCTGATCGCCAGCCTGACCTGGCGTCGCTTCAGTCTGAGCCGCAGCTTCAATCTGCCGGTTCAACAGCTGGAAGGTCTGGACGGCGTGTTACGTGCACAACGCATTGCCCTGTTGGGTCAGAACAGCCTGCGTGTTGCGCGGCTGCTGACCTCCATGGGCAGCACGCTGGAGCTGTGTCTGTGGGTCGGCGCGATGGTGCTGTTCTATATGCTGATTCCCCAACAGGTCGAACTGGACTGGTCATGGCGCAGCCTGCTGAACATCGAGGGCAACTGGACCTGGCTGGAACATCTGACCAACGCTTTCTACGCGCTGGTGCTGGTGTTGTGGGGGCCGATATACGTGGCGTGCGGCTTTGCCCTGTATCTCAATCGCCGCACCACGCTGGAGGCCTGGGACATCGAACTGGCCTTCCGCCGCCTGCGCCAGCGGGTGATCGGCAGTGCCTATGCGCTACTGATCGGGATTGCCGTGGCACTGACCCTGAGCACTGCACCTTCGGGCGCGCTGGCGGACGACAGCCCAGACCCTTCGAGCTACAGCTGCCCGCTGCCGCCACTGGACCTGCCGCAGACTGACGATCAGGTCGCAGGCCCCGGCGCGGCACGCCTGCTCAGCCAACCCCTGACCAGCCAGGCCTCGCAAAGCGCGATCAAGACCGTGCTCGACAACCCGCCGTTCAAGAATCCCAGGCAGGTCTCCGGCTGGCGCCTGCCTGAACACCAACAGGGCGCAAAAACCGGCGACACGCCCGGCTGGCTGGCGAAACTGGCGGTCGGTCTGCTCAACCTCGGCAAGACCCTGTCCAGCGTGTTCGAAGCCCTGCTGTGGACGCTGATCACCCTCGGCGTAGCCTGGATCATCTGGCGTTATCGCGCCTGGCTTGGCACTTTCGTCAGCCGTGAACAGCGCAAACCGCCAATCAGGCACGCCACGCCACGGCAACTGTTCGGCCTGCAAGTGGACAGCGAAAGCCTGCCGCAGGACGTCGCCAGCGCCGCTGAACACCTCTGGTCGCAATCGCCTCGCGAAGCATTGAGCCTGCTCTACCGTGCCCTGCTCAACCGCTTGCTGACCGACTACCGGTTGCCGCTGAAAAACGCCGACACCGAAGGTCAGGTGCTGGAGCAGATCGCCACGCTCGATCAGCCCTCGCTCCATGCCTTCAGCCGTGAACTCATGCGCCACTGGCAGAACCTGGCCTATGGTCACCAGTTGCCCGCCGCTGACGTGCACGAAGCGCTGTGTGAAAACTGGCGGCGGCTGTTCGCCGACGGGGCAGCGTCATGAGCCGGCGGTTCTGGATCGGCCTCGTCGTGCTGGCGCTGGGGTGCATCGCCATTATCAGCCTGCCGCTGCTCAAACGCCTGGAGCAGTACCAGGAAGTCGTCGATCAAGGCCCGGCGCCGCAAGTCCGGGCCAACCCTTACCTGGCAGCGCAAACCTTCCTGCGCCAGCGAGGCATGTCAGTCAAGGTGATCCAGGCGCTCAACACGCTCCCCGACACTGCCCCGCAGGCACAGACCCTGATGCTGCTCGACAGCCGGGAAAAAATGACGCCGGCCGAGGTCAGACGGCTGTTGGCCTGGACCCGCGCTGGCGGACGCCTGCTGTTCGTCGCCGAGCAACTGTGGGACGAAAGCAAAGGCCGCAGCGGCGATCTGTTGCTCGACCAGTTGCAGATCCATCAATTTCTCACCCGCGACCTGCGTGAACAGGACCGTCGGCGCGAGCGAGAGCAGCTCAAACCGGTGATCCCCCTGAGCACGCCTGAACTTCAGGCACCCAAGACACCCTGGCCGGAACTGACCCGACTGTACGTACAAAATGAAAGCGACCCGGCATACATGAGTTTCGATCCGGCCTTTCATCTGGACGACCCGCAGGACCACGCCCAATCCTGGGCCAACAGCGCCGACGCCACGCACCTGCTGCAAATGGTTTATGGCAACGGGCTGATTACCGTGCTGACCGATGCCGACCTGTGGAAAACCCGCGCCATCGGCAAATACGACAACGCCTGGTTGCTGTGGTATCTGAGCCAGGACAGCGACGTAACCCTGCTGTTGCGCACTGATCACGATGATCTGTTCGGCCTGCTCTGGAGATATTTCCCGCAAGCGCTGCTGGCCCTGGCGCTGTGCCTGGTCGCCGGTCTATGGCACGCCGGCGTGCGCCAGGGTCCCTTGCAGCCTGTGGCGTCGCGGGCCCGACGGCAGCTGAGCGAGCACCTGCGCGCCAGTGCCGATTTCATGCTTCGGCGCAGAGGCCAGCACGCGTTGTTGCGCGCGTTGCAACAGGACATTCTGCGTCGCGCCCGACAACGACATCCCGGCTTCGAGGCACTGCCGGTCACCGAACAATGGCAGTTGCTGGGGCGCATGACGCGCCAGCCGACCAGCCATATCGGCCAGGCGTTACGGCCGCGCGTTGAGGAACGCCTGTCCAGCAGCGAATTCATCCGCCAAGTTGCGTACCTGCAAACGCTCAGGAATGCTCTGTGATCAGGTACTGGAAAAAGGCAGGAAGTCTGCCATATTGAAAACCCCTTAGACGTTCATAAGTACGATGCTCAATTGTGCCTGGGGGCGGCTTGACGCTCCTGATCCCGTCGATGCCGTCAGAGGGGTGGTACTCAGGCCACAGCCAGGGAGTTGATCGTGTTGTCCAAGGCGCTCTGGCTGATACCCATGCTGTTGCTCGCAAGCGTCGCTCGGCTCTATGGATCGACCGCCTCCGCCATCTGGTGCGATGAGGGCTCCAGCCTGATGATGAGCCAGTATTGGCCCTCGCTCATCTGGTTTCACAGCGCCCACGATGTCCATCCCCCGCTGTATTTTCTGCTGTTGCACTTTTGGATAAACACATGGGGGGACGGCATCTTCGCCCTCAGATTCCTGAGCGTGCTCACCGGTATTGCCACAGTGCCTTTGGGCATCTGGCTGGCCTGTTTGATCGCGAGCCGGCGTGTAGCAGTCCTGACCGGTGTGTTACTGGCATTGCTACCCATTGCGGTGCGCTACAGCCAGGAAGTGCGCATGTATTCGCTCATGGGGCTGTTACTGCTGGGTGCAACCATCGCATTGGTTCAATGGGTCAAGAAGCCTGAGTGCCGACGCTATCTGGTTATTTATGCGCTGCTGATAACGGCAGGTTTATATACCCATTACTTCACGGGTCTTTGCGTGTTGTCACACTGGTTTTATCTTGCGCTGATCCGCAATGAACCCGACCACCTGATCAAGCGGCGTGCCTGGTGGATCACCCATGGCATGATCGTTTTGCTGTATGTCCCATGGATTCCCAATCTGATCGACCTGTTCCAACACCTGCCACAGCTGAAAGAGGGAGGAGACATCGGCTGGATCCAGCCGGTGACCCTTTATTCACTGCCCTCTACCCTCTGGCAGTATCTGACCCTCACCGATGGTCTGGATCTGCACTGGCTCCCCTACTTCCTGCTGCCGCTTGCGCTGGCACTGGCGGCCGCTGCTATCTGCCGACACGACCCAAGCCCTCACAGGTTTCAAACCTTATCGGTGATCTATACCTTCCTGCCGCTGGTCGTTTTATTTCTGGTCTCGTGGGAGGTGCCGCTTCTGGTTGAACGTTATCTTACGTTCTCGGCCCTGGGCTTGCCGATCGTGGTGGCAATCGTCATTGATCGAGTCGGGCAACGTTTTCGCTATCTCGCAATGGCGCTTCTGGCGGCGATGCTGCTCACGGAATTGAGCGGTTTGCGGAATGATTACCGCGTGGAAGATGGACAGTTCGACACCTTGGTCAACCAGGTCAATCAACGATTTGTCGCGGGCGACCGTATCGTTGTGAGCGATCTGTTCTGGTACTTCAGCTATGTCTATTACAACAAGACCGGCGCGCTGCCTCTGCTGTATACGCCACAGAACGGCAATGGCGCCTCAGGGCGACCGGGCAACTACGGGTTCGGAACGCTCGTCGCGAACAAGGCCGATGCGGTTTATCTCGACAGCCTCGAGCAGTTGGGGCCAGGCCCGGGCAGGGTGTGGTTGATCAGCAGCAGCTACCCTGCGGATGACTTCCCTTCCATCCCCGGTCACTGGGTGCAACTGAATGCGATTACAGTGGGAGACACCCAGGCGCGTCTTTACAATCTTTCAACGCTTGGCAGGCCACCTTCGCTGAGCACACTGAACCAAAACTGAAAAAGTGATAGCAGGTAAGTGATCGATCTATGACAGAGAAATCGTTTTCAACCGTCAGTCAGGTTACGGAAATAACGAGCGAGCACCCGCCCGAACCGTCCAGCCGCGCCGCAAACCCCGTCGATCACAATGAATCGCCTGTCGCCGAAAGCCGGGACGGCGATGCCCATGCCGCGCCGGCCAGTAATCCGCACCAGCAGCGTCAACGCGCCATCCACCTGGCCCAGGCCGTGCGCCACGAACTGCAGAAAGCGGTGATCGGTCAGAACGCGGTCATCGACGACGTGCTGACCGCGCTGATCGGCGGCGGTCACGTCCTGCTCGAGGGTGTTCCAGGACTGGGCAAAACCCTGTTGGTGCGCGCCCTGGCACGTTGCTTTGGCGGCGAATTCGCGCGCATCCAGTTCACTCCCGACCTGATGCCCAGCGATGTCACCGGCCATGCCGTCTATGACATGCACAGCGAGCAGTTCAAGCTGCGCAAGGGCCCACTGTTCACCAACCTGTTGCTGGCCGACGAGATCAACCGCGCCCCGGCCAAGACTCAGGCGGCATTGCTCGAAGCCATGCAAGAACGCCAGGTTACGCTTGAGGGCCGTGCCCTGCCGGTGCCGCAACCGTTCATGGTGCTGGCCACCCAGAACCCCATCGAACAGGAAGGCACCTATCCGCTGCCCGAGGCCGAGCTTGACCGGTTCATGCTCAAGTTGCGCATGGATTATCCGCAGGCCGAGGAGGAACTGGACATGGTGCGCCAGGTCACCCGCTCCACCCGCTCGGACATGCTCGACGTACAACCGCTGCGGGTCCTGATGCAGGCCAGGGATGTGCAAGCGCTGCAACGCATCGCCAGCGACCTGCCGGTGGATGAACAGGTGCTCGACTATGCCGTGCGCCTGGCACGCGCCACCCGTACCTGGCCCGGCCTGACGCTGGGTGCCGGGCCCCGGGCCTCCATCGCGCTGGTCCGTGGCGGGCGGGCGCGGGCATTGTTGCGCGGTGGCGAGTTCGTGATTCCCGATGACATCAAAGGCTGTGCGCTGGCCGTGTTGCGCCATCGCGTGAGGCTGTCGCCGGAACTGGACATCGAAGGCATGTCAGTGGATCAGGTGCTCAAGCAACTGCTCGATCAGGTTCCGGCGCCGCGCCAATGAAACAACTGCTCAAGCCGGCGACACGCTTGCTCTGGTGGCTGGCTGTGCTGGCCGGTTTCGCCGTGCTGATCGGCGTGTTCCAATCACTGGGGCGCGGGCCGACCGCAAAGCTCGATGGCCTGTTCTGGGCACTGCTGTGCGTGATTGGCGCACTGGCCGCGCTGGACGCATTTTGGCTGTGGCGGCTGCCCTCGCCCCGTTTGCGACGCCACCTGCCCGGCAGCCTGGCGCTAGGGCGCTGGGGCGAGGTGCGCATCGAGGTTGAGCATGACTGGCTGCGCGCTGTGCCGCTGACGCTGTTCGATCACGGCCCTGAGGGCGCGACAAACTGCTTCGAACTGGAGCACCTGCCCCAGGACCTCCTGCTGCGTGCCCAGCGCAAGGCGCAGATCAGCTACCGCCTGCGTCCGACCAGCCGCGGGCTTTTTACCTTCGAAAGAATCGAGGTCCAGATGCGCAGCCCCTTGCGTCTGTGGCTGTCACGACGTTACCTGCCAGCCGTTGACGTGGCGCGGGTGTACCCGGACTTCGCCCGTCTGCACAACGGTCAGTTGCTGGCGGTGGACAACTGGCTCAGTCAGATCGGCGTGCGCCAGCATCAGCGAAGGGGCCTGGGCCTGGAATTCAATCAGCTGCGTGAGTTTCGCGAGGGCGACAGCCTGCGGCAGATCGACTGGAAGGCCACCGCACGGCAGCGCACCCCGATTGCCAGGGAATATCAGGACGAACGCGATCAACAGATTGTTTTCATGCTCGACTGCGGGCGCCGGATGCGCAGCCAGGACGGTGAGCTGACCCACTTCGATCACGCCCTCAATGCCTGTCTGTTGCTCGGCTACGTGGCGCTACGGCAAGGCGATGCGGTGGGCGTGTCGACGTTCGCGGCCGAGCAGGACCGTCACCTGGCGCCGGTCAAGGGCACGGCGCAGCTCAATGTGCTGCTCAATCACGTCTATGACCTGCACAGCACCCAGCAACCGGCCGACTACAGCGCAGCGATTCGTCAGGTGCTCATCAGACAGAAACGCCGGGCGCTGGTGGTGCTGGTCACCAACCTGCGTGACGAAGACGACGAGCAGTTGCTCGGCGCTGTCAAACAGCTGAGCCGGCACCATCGGGTACTGGTCGCCAGCTTGCGTGAAGAGGTTCTGGATCAACGACGACAGGCACCGGTACAGACCTGGCAGCAGGCGCTGGATTACTGCGGCACGGTGGATTTTCTCAATGCGCGGGCCGGTCTGCATGAGCGTTTGAGCGCCCACGGCATACCGGTGCTGGATGTGCGGCCCGCAGAGCTGGGGCCGCAGTTGATCAACCGTTATCTGGGCTGGAAAAAAGCCGGCACCTTATGAAGGTGCAGCTTCAGGCGGAGGCCTCCAGCGAATAGAAGCTGAAGTAGCGCTGCAACGCCTGGATCAGATGGTAGTACTCCACAGGCGCCGCCTGAAGTCTGAAGCCGGAGTCGTAAACGCGGGGCGTCTCGTCCTCCTGGCACCACAAGCAGCTGGCATTGATGTCGATGTGATACAGGCCGTTCTTGCCGTCCGGGACTTTCAGGCGCAGTTGGAAATCCGCGCCCACCAGAACCGGCAGATCGCTGATCAGCATCAGGCCCTGTTCCGAGACATTACCCAGGCAACCCAGTGGTTTATCGGTGTGCCGGTTGAACACCTGCAGGTAATACGGCAGTTGATGCCGCTCGATTCGTCTTTCGTTGAGCATTGGACACTCGCCCTGGATTGATCATTGAGCATGATCGCGCTAGTGCATTGAGATTCGGTCGCACCTGAAACTGCCCAGACGACGTAAACAAACGAATCCACCTGTTCATTACAACAGGGACGTCATCTGACTCACCAGCCGTTACCGAAGTCACTGATCCGATTATTCGATTTCGCGATAACCACGCGCTTGCGATAATCAGAGTGTCCTTCGCCACTCCTGTGATGAAATCTTAGGTCCCTACGCATCTGAGCCTAGCTCATGCTGGCGGGTCATCCACCCGAAACAGGGACCGTCCATCCAACCGGGTGTAACTAGAGTGAAGCAGGTCGCGGGATGGCAGGCGGCGCCAGGTTGTCGTGCCCCAACTGGTGCAGCGTGTCCAGGCGGGCCTGAGCCCTGAAGGCGTACTCGCTGGACGGGTACTGGCTAATGATGAACTGGTAGGTCTGGGCTGCATCCACGTATAACTTCTGGCGCTCCAGGCACTGTCCGCGCAGCATCGACACTTCCGGCTGTACATAGCGACGCGACCGGCTTTCACGGTCTACCTTTGACAGGTTGTACATCACCGCGTCGCAGTCGCCCTGGGCGTACGCACGGTTGGCGTTGTTAAGATGGCTGTTCATTGCCCAACGGGTGCAACCGCCCAGCGCCATCAGCGCCACTAATATCATCACGATTCGCATGAGAGTCTCCTGTGCTCTGCAATGTATCGGCGCATCGCGGGATTTCTTCAAGGTCGATCGTCTGCCGGCGGTCGTCGAGCCTGCGTATAAACCTCACGAGGGAGGACTACGCCAGGCATGCGCGGGCGACAACACGCAGTCCAGCCGTGCTGAGTGAGCATTTCCCGCTTGGTTTGACGCCGCATTGTCGGGCGCGGGAGTTTCTCCGCAAGCTGGGCCGATTGCCCAGTCATAACGCGACAAGGTAGTGCAAAGGAACAATGACTACAGACCAATACAGTAGTAGCCTCTCGCTGCGCTTCATTTAAGGAGTTTGTGCATGTCCGTTCGTCGCACCAAAATCGTAGCAACACTAGGCCCTGCCAGTAATTCGCCAGAAGTCATCGAGAAGCTGATTCTTGCCGGCCTGGACGTCGCCCGCCTGAACTTCTCCCACGGCACGCCCGACGAGCACAAGGCTCGCGCGAAGCTGATCCGCGACATCGCTGCCAAGAATGGCCGCTTCGTTGCGTTGCTGGGTGACCTGCAAGGCCCGAAAATTCGTATCGCCAAATTCGTCAACAAGAAGATTGAGCTCAAGGTCGGTGACAAGTTCACCTTCTCCACCAGCCATCCTCTGACCGAAGGCAACCAGGACATCGTCGGTATCGACTATCCCGATCTGGTCAAGGATTGCGGCGTAGGCGACGAACTGCTACTCGACGACGGACGTGTGGTCATGCGCGTCGACACCCAGACTGCCGACGCGCTGCACTGCACCGTGACCATCGGCGGTCCGCTGTCGGATCACAAGGGCATCAACCGCCGCGGTGGCGGTCTGACGGCACCGGCGCTGACCGAAAAAGACAAGCAAGACATCAAGCTCGCTGCCGAGATGGACCTGGACTACCTGGCCGTGTCTTTCCCGCGTGACGCCGCTGACATGGAATACGCTCGCAAGCTGCGCGACGAATCGGGCGGTACCGCCTGGCTGGTGGCGAAGATCGAACGCGCCGAAGCCGTGGCCAACGACGAAACCCTCGATGCCCTGATCCGCGCCAGTGACGCGGTGATGGTTGCCCGTGGCGACCTGGGTGTGGAAATCGGTGACGCCGAGCTGGTCGGCATTCAGAAAAAAATCATCCTGCACGCCCGTCGCCACAACAAAGCGGTAATCGTGGCCACGCAGATGATGGAATCGATGATTTCCAGCCCGATGCCGACCCGCGCCGAAGTGTCCGACGTGGCCAACGCCGTGCTCGACTACACCGACGCGGTGATGTTGTCCGCTGAAAGTGCTGCCGGCTCCTACCCTGTCGAGGCCGTGGAAGCCATGGCGCGCATCTGCGTCGGCGCCGAACGTCACCCGACCGGCAAGACCTCCAGCCACCGTATCGGTCACTCGTTCACCCGTTGCGACGAAAGCATCGCGCTGGCGGCCATGTACACCGCTAACCACTTCCCGGGCGTTAAAGCGATCATTGCACTGACTGAAAGCGGCTACACCCCGCTGATCATGTCGCGGATCCGCTCCTCGGTGCCGATCTACGCGTTCTCTCCGCACCGCCACACCCAGGCTCGTGCGGCGATGTTCCGCGGCGTCTACACCATCCCGTTCGACCCAGCCGCATTGCCGGCCGGTCAAGTCAGCCAGTCGGCTGTGGACGAGCTGGTCAAGCGCGGTCTGGTGGAGCAAGGTGACTGGGTCATCCTGACCAAGGGCGACAGCTACCACACCATCGGCGGCACCAACGGCATGAAGATCCTGCACGTCGGCGACCCAATGGTCTAAGCCTCTGCAGCGATAAAAAGCCCCGCCCCTCGAAGGAGGAGCGGGGCTTTTTTCTGGCCGTTTTTCCAGTATCGCCCTGTTACTGGCCGAGGGCCGTGTTTGATTCTGGGCGAAGGCCCGTAGGAGCGGCCTTGCCCCGCGAGCTGCCGGGCACCGGCAGTGCAAGGCGGCTCGGTGGGTCAGGCATATCGTGGTCGCAGGTTTGCTGACGCTTCGCGCCAGATCGTCGGCAAGCCAGACTCCCACGCCCTCCGGGCAGAAGCGATCGACATCTATCGCCCTCCAGATCGTTAATGCATCGGAGGGCCGTGTTTGATTCTGGGCGAAGGCCCGTAGGAGCGGGCTTGCCCCGCGCTGCCGGGCACCGGCAGTGCAAGGCGGCTCGGTGGGTCAGGCATATCGTGGTCGCCGGTTTGCTGACGCTTCGCGCCAGATCGTCGGCAAGCCAGACTCCCACGCCCTCCGGGCAGAAGCGATCGACATCTATCGCCCTCCAGATCGTTAAAC